>NZ_JAAOKO010000002.1:0-946242 GCF_018320795.1 Stenotrophomonas sp. PE591 | reverse complement strand
CCGCTGGCCGGCAACCCCGATCACCCATCGTGATCACGCACAGCCGGCCAGCGGCCTCTGCTTCGGTAGTGCCGGCCGCTGGCCGGCAACCCCATCACCATCGTGATCACGCGCAGCCGGCCAGCGGCCGGCTCTACCACCGGCGGGTCAACCGCCTGTGCTTCGGTAGTGCCGGCCGCTGGCCGGCAACCCCATCACCATCGTGATCACGCGCAGCCGGCCAGCGGCTGGCTCTACCACCGGCGGGTCAACCGCCTCTGCTTCGGTAGTGCCGGCCGCTGGCCGGCAACCCCGATCACCCATCGTGATCACGCACAGCCGGCCAGCGGCCGGCTCTACCACCGGCGGGTCAACCGCCTCTGCTTCGGTAGTGCCGGCCGCTGGCCGGCAACCCGATCACCATCGTGATCACGCACAGCCGGCCAGCGGCCGGCTCTACCACCGGCGGGTCAGATGTCGGTGTGGTGATGCGGCACGGCGGCAGGCAGCGGGTCATGCCCACCCACGAAGTGACGCACCACGGGGGCACGCTCACCGCGATGCAGCTCCCGCAACACTTCCTGGATGGCCTTGTCATCAGCGGTGATGCGTTCGTGCTGGCGCAGGTGCTCCAGCCACGACGGGGTCACGAAATACTCCAGGTGGATGCCTGGACTGGCCACGTCCTCGACCACGCCCCAGACCACCGCGCCATCGCGGCGGCGGATCGTGCCCAGCGCGCGCATCTGCGACTGGAACGCGGCACGATCAGCACCGTCGATGCGGTACTCGATGGTGACCAGCACCGGGCCGCGATCGTTCGACACCGGCACCGACAGCTCGGGTGCGGGCCAGTGCCCGGCCGGACGCAGGTTCAGATCCTCGGTGCCAGCAATCCGCACGCGCCACACCAGCAGTCCGCCGATCACCGCACCTGCGGCAGCCACCAGCAACGCCAGCTCCGGCGAGGTGCGCTGTGCCAGCGCGCCCCAGCTCAGGCCACCGGCCGCCATGCCGGCCGAGAACACCATGATGTACAGCGCCAGCGCACGCGCACGTACCCATGCCGGCACCGCCGTCTGCGCGGCGATCTGCAGCGACGACAGTACGGTGATCCAGGCGAAGCCATTGACCAGCATCACAGCCGGAAGCACGTACCAGCTGCGGGTCAGCGCCAGCCCGACCAGGCTGAGCGCCAGCGACAGCGTGGCCAGCAGCACCAGCAGGTCGCGATCCAACTGCGCGCGCAGCTTCGGCAGCAGCAAGGCACCACCTACGGCACCGATACCGATGCAGCCCAGCAGCATGCCGTACTGCCCCGCCCCACCCTGCATCTGGCCGCGTACCACCACCGGCAGCAGTGCATTCATCGCCGCAGCAAAGAAGAAGAAGCCCACCGACTTGATCAGCACGGCCTGCAGGCGTCCAGCGCGGCTGGCATAGCGCAGGCCCGCCTTCAAGCCGGCACCGAAACCTTCCGGTGGCAGGCTGGATTGCTTGGGATCACGCTTCCAGCCCCACACCACGAACAGCATCGCGGCAAAGGTGATGGCATTGAAGCCGAACGCCCACACCGCACCCAGCTGCGCCACGATCACGCCACCAATGGCCGGGCCGATCGAGCGGGCGATGTTGATGCCGATCGAGTTCAGCGCCACCGCCGAGGCCAGCATCGGCTGCGGCACCAGCTCGGACACGATCGCGGCCTGCGCCGGCATTGCCATCGCTGCACCGCAACCCATGCAGAAGGTCAGCAGTACCAGCAGCTGCGGAGTCAGCATGTCCATCGCAGTCAGCGCCGCCATCACGGCCGCGACCAGCAGCATCCAGCCCTGGGTCGCCAACAGGTACCTGCGGCGATCGACGATGTCGGCCAGCGTTCCGGCGGCGAGTGCCAGCAGCACGATCGGCACCGTGGTGGCCGACTGCACCAGCGCCACCATCAACGGCGAACCGGTACGTTCGGCCATGACCCAGGCGGCCGCCACGTCATTGACCCAGGTGCCGATGTTGCTGGCCAGGATCGCCAGCCAGATCGAACGGAACATCTGGATCTTCAGCGGGGACCAGGCACCTGCGGGCTGTACGGGGGGTTGCGACGCGCTTGCGTTCACCATTGCCATGCTCCAACGATCGAGGCGAACAGCGTGTCCTGGCCACCGGCCTGCTTCAGCGCAGGACCGGCATCGACCCAGGCCAGCTGCAGCTGCCATTGCCAGTGTTCGCTGGCCTGCCAGCGGGTTTCGGATTTGTATTGATTACCGATGCGGCGCGCAGCACCGGCACTGCCGGGCAACGCCACCAACGGCGCCGGCGTGGTGTAGACCGCATCGGCGCGACGATGCTTCCAGGCCATCTGTACGCCCAGCTCCGTCGTCACCGTGTCGTGCAGGCGCAGGCTCAGGGTCGGCTGCACGTCCATCAGGTTGGCCGGGGCCAGCAGGCTGGCCTCGCTGAAGTAGGCCGATTTCGGGAACAGTGCATTGAAGGTCCCCAGGCTCCCGTCTCGCGGATTGCCATCGCCACTGGCGATGTCGGCCTTCAGCCCCAGACGCGGCTGCAGCGGCAGCTCCGTCCAGCGCCACCCTGTATCGGTGGCCAGCGTCCAGGCGCGGATATCGAGCGTGCCGACGGCCGTTCGCAGTTCACCGCCCTGCGCCACCAGCTCGCTGTTCCAGTCCAGTGCACCGGCCTGGCCGAACCAGCGTGTACCCACGGTGTGCCGACGTTCGATGCCGGAGCCCGCCGCGAAGCGCGCACCCTCGCGGCGATAGTCGAGCAGATACAGGTCCCACTGTCCCGCGCCCTGCCCGCGTGCCGTGGTGGCGTAGGCGCCCCACAGGTGGGCACCGTGTTCCCCTCGATCATCAAAGGCGCCCGGCCGGTTCTGCACCGGTCGCAGTGCCATCAGATCAAGCGTGCCGAGGCGGCTCTTCCAGCCCAGGCGCGCACCATCGAAGGCCAGGCGGATGTTCGGCCCGTCGCGCACCGACAACAGCCGTGAGCTTCCGTAGCCGGCTTCCTGCCGACCGAGCTGCAGGTGGAAGCCGCTGCGCTGCCAGCGCCAGTACGCCTGCTGCACGTCCAACGCGCTGCGGTCGGTCCGTCCCGGGCCGCCGGCCTTGCCATTCTCGGCATGCACGCCCAGCTGCAGCTTTGCCTGCCAGCGGTCCTCCACATAGGTGGCCGAGGCCAGCGCACGCAGCAGGCCATGGCCATCTTCGCTGCCACCGATACCGAACCGGGTCGGATCGTAGTACAGGCCACGCAGGCGCAGTGACGCATCCCACTGCAATTGGCCGTCACCGGCGTCAGTGCAGCGGCCACCCCCGCACGCCAGCGCCAGCGCCAGCGATGGCACGGTCAGCAGCGCCAGGCTCAGAACGCGAAGCACGAGCATCCCATCGCGCCCCAGAACGCGGTCAGGTCATCGGTGGGCGCCGCATGCTGCGCGGCGTGACCGTGAGCGCCATGCGTACTGCAGGCCACGCCGTGATGGTGGCGATGGGCGGTGGCCAACCCGGTGGCGGCACCGCCGACGTGGTAGCCACCGAACCGGTTGACCGGCGACCAGTCCGGCATCGCCGGCGGCAGCTGCGGCGCCAGCCCTGCATAGTCGGCATCTGCATGCACGATGCGTCCGCCGACCACGGTCAGCACGCTGGTGATGTCGGCGATCTGCGCGTCATCCACGCGGAAGAAGTCGGCCGAGAGCAGGATGAAATCAGCCAGCTGACCGGCTTTCAGCGTGCCCTTCACCGCTTCGTCGCCGGAGAACCAGGCGCTGCCCTGGGTCCACAGGCGCAGCGCCTGCTCGCGTTCGAGCAGGTTCTCATCGCCATACAGGGCCAGACCGCCCACGGTGCGCCCGGTCACCAGCCAGGACAACGCCACCCACGGGTTGTAGCTGGCCACGCGGGTGGCGTCGGTACCGGCACCGACCGGTACGCCTTCGGCCAGCATGCGCTTGACCGGCGGTGTATGCCGCGCGGCCTGCACGCCATAGCGCTCGACGAAGGCTTCGCCCTGGTAGGCCATGCGGTGCTGCACGGCAATGCCGCCACCCAGCGCACGGATGCGTTCGATGTTGCGCGGGGTGATCGTCTCGGCGTGGTCGATGAACCAGTGCAGGCCATCGAACGGCACCTCGCGGTTGACCTGTTCGTACACATCCAGGATGCGCGTGATGCTCTCGTCGTAGGTGGCGTGGATGCGGAACGGCCAGCGCTTCTCGACCAGCAGCTTCACCACGTCGTGCAGTTCCGGCTCAAGCTCCGGCGGCAGTTCCGGGCGGGGCTCGTTGAACAGCTCGAAGTCGGCGGCGGAGAACACCAGCATTTCCCCGGCACCGTTGTGGCGCAGCAGGTCGTCGCCCTGGCGCGGCTGCAGGATCTCGCTCCAGCCACGGAAGTCATCCACTTCCTTGCCCTTGTTCTGGGTGAACAGGTTGTAGGCAATGCGCACCGTCAGCTGGTCATCGCGGTGCAGCTGCTCGATGACCTGGTAATCCTCGGGATAGTTCTGGAAGCCACCGCCGGCGTCGATCACCGAGGTGATGCCAAGCCGGTTCAGTTCGCGCATGAAGTGGCGCGTCGAGTTCGCCTGGTACTCGATCGGCAGGCGCGGTCCCTTGGCCAGCGTCGCGTACAGGATCAACGCATTCGGCTTGGCCAGCAGCAGCCCGGTCGGGTTGCCCAGCGAGTCACGCACGATCTGCCCGCCCGGCGGATCCGGCGTGTCCTTGGTGTAGCCGCAGGCGCGCAGCGCGGCACGGTTGAGGAGTGCGCGGTCATACAGGTGCAGCAGGAACACCGGTGTATCCGGCGCGATGTCGTTGAGCTCCTGCAGGGTCGGCAGGCGCTTCTCGTTGAACTGCGCGGCCGTGAAGCCACCAACCACGCGTACCCACTGCGGTGCGGGCGTGCGGTCGACCTGGGCCTTCAGCATGTCCAGGGCGTCGCCAAGCGAACGCAGGCCGTCCCAGCGCAGCTCCAGGTTGTAGTTCAGGCCACCGCGGATCAGGTGGGTGTGGCTGTCGTTGAGGCCGGGCAGCAGGCGCCGGCCCTGGGCGTCGATCAAGGTCGCTTCATTGCCCCAGCCGCGCATGATCTCCTCGTCGCTGCCGACGGCAACAATGCGTCCTTCCTGCACGGCCAGCGCCTGCGCATGCGGCTGCTGCGGGTCGAGGGTGGTGATGCGGGCATTGCGGATGACCAGCGTGCTCATGCGACGCTCCTTGGAAGTGGAATCGAGTTCGGCACCGGCACGGCCGGCCAGACCGAGCGCAACAGCGGCGCCGCTGGCCAGCAGCACGTTGCGACGGCCGTGATCGAGGGGATCGTGACTCATGCTAGGTCTCCCGGAAGGCGATGGACGTCCAGTGCCCAGGTGCCGGGCCCGGCCAACGCGATGGCCAGCAGTACCGTGGTCCACATCAACGGGTACTCACTGCCACCGCGCATCCAGAACCAGCCCCTGGGCAGGGCCAACAGGACGGTGAAGCCGATGAAAGCAGCCGCCGCAAGCGCGGCGATGCGGGTCTGCCATCCCAGCAGCACGGCCAGCCCGGACAGCACCTGCAGCAGGGCCAGCAACAGCGGCAACGGTGCCACCGCTGGCAGCCCGAAGCCGCGCAGCTCGGTAGCGAAGCCGGACAGCCCCGGTCCACCGAACCAGCCGAACAGCTTGCCCAGTGCGTGCGGCAGCAGGAAGCCTCCTGCCGCCACGCGCAGCATCAGCAGGGCCAGGTCGAGGCCATGGCCAGCCAGCATGCTCAGTGCCCGCCTTCCTGCGCGCCGAACATGCGCTTGGCGTACTGGATGCCGATGCCGTAGCCGCCGGCATGGTCGCGGGCAATGCCGGTGGTCAGGTCGTAGGTTTCACCGCGTGCCCAGTCGCGCTGCAGTTCGAGCAGGTACTGCACGCTGGTCATCGGCACCGCGCCGGCCTGCACCATGCGGGTGATCGCACGCTCGTGCGCTTCTTCGCTGACATCGCCGCAGGCATCGGTGATCACGTAGACCTCGAAACCCTGCGCCAGCGCCGACAGCGCCGGCCCGACGATGCAGACGCTGGTCCAGAGGCCGGCAAGCACCAGGCGGCGCTTGCCGATGCGGTTGATCTCATCGATCACCGGCTGGTCTTCCCAGGTATTCATCGAGGTGCGGTCGAACACCGGCTGGCCAGGGAAGATCTGCGGCAGTTCCGGGAACATCGGGCCGGAGAACGACGCTTCTGCAACCGTGGTCAGCACCACCGGCACATTGAAGCCCTTGGCCCCCTTGCTGATCAACGACACGTTGTTGCGCAGCGCGGAGATGTCGATGGTATGGGTAGCGAATGCCATCTGTGACTGGAAGTCGATCAGCACCAGGGCATGGTCGGTGGGCGACAACAGGGCCGGGGCGGGCGTGGCGGTGGCAAGGCTCATGGGTGGACTCCGTTGGAAACACGATCAGGGGGAAGCAACAGGGCTGCATCGCCGGCCAGGTACTGGCCGGGGCTGCAGCCGGTCTCGGCGCGGAAGCTGCGGACGAAATGGCTCTGGTCGAAGAAGCCGAGCTGCTGCGCCAGGCAGGACATCGGCAGGTGCTGGGCCGACAACAGCTGGCGCGCACGTTCGATACGGCGACGGCGTACATAGCGCAGCGGGCTGGCGCCGGTACCGCTGCGGAACAGGCGCACCAGATGGAAGCGACTGACGCAGGCGACGGCCGCCAGCTCGGTGACCCGCAGCGGCTGTGACAGGTGTTCATCGACATAGCGCAATGCACGCTGCAATGCGGCGACCTGCTGCGGCGCCAGTGAAGCGGCGGGCGGATCAGGCGGAAAGATGGTGGCCATGCGGGACGCCGCGAAGGGATGCCCCATGGTGCGTGACCCCTGCGTAATGCCCTACCCCCGTCGGTCGAGGCCAGCACCTACCCGAATGGGGGAGGCCGACGGCCGAGCAGGCGGCGCCCGAACAACCGCGCATCCAGTGAATAAGCGCCAGGGCCCAGCGCCAGCAAGGCCAGCGGCAACACCACCAGTGGCCACGGCAGTGCCTGTGCATACAGGCCCAGTGTTGCCGGCACTACCGCCAGCGGCGTCAATACGCCCAGTGCAAGCATCGCCACCGCCAGCAGGCATAGCGCCGACAGCCAGCCCGCGTGCGTGCCCGGCGTGCACAATGCAGCGGCCACGCACAGCCGCAGCCACAGCAGGCCGATGCCCGGCCCGCGGTCGGGGAACATCACGAACAGGCGCTGCATGGCCGGACTCCACAGGACATGCCGGCGTGATAGCCGACCACGGCACCAGGCGCCTACCCCGTTCGGGTCACCCGCGGCTGCCCCGCACCTGCCAGAATGCGCGCCATGCACCGCCGCCCCTTCCCGTTCCTGCGTCGCCTGCCGGCGCTGCTGGCGTGCCTGCTGCTGTGGACCGCCCTGCCCGCCCTCGCCGTGCAGCGGCCGGCCGTGAGCAGCGGGTTGCCCGGCTACGAGCACACCGCCTGGCGGGTCGGCCAGGGTGCACCCGGTGACATCTGGGACATCAGCCAGGACCGTGACGGCCTGTTGTGGTTGGCTACCGGTTCGGGCCTGTACCGATTCGACGGACGTCGCTTCGAACGGCAGGCGCCACCGGCTGGCACCCGCTACCCGTCCACCAACATGGTCACGTTGGAACACAGCGCCGATGGCGCACTGTGGATCGGCTACTTCCAGGCAGGCATCAGCCGGTTCGCGCGCGGCCAGCTGTACAACTACGGCCGCGGCCAGGGCGTGCCGGTTGGCGTGGTACCGCACTTCAGCCAGGACCGCGACGGCCGGATGTGGGCAGCCATCAATGGAGGGCTGCGCGAGTTCGATGGCCAGCGCTGGCAGCCGCTGCCCGCAGACACGGGCGTTCCGGAACACCGCGTGCAATGGGTGCTGCACGACAGCCGTGGCACCTTCTGGGTACTGGCCAACCTCAGGATCTGGATGCGTCCTGCAGGCCAACCGCGTTTCGAGGACACCGGCATTGCTGTATCCCAGATGGCGACGCTGACCGAGAGCCCGCAGGGCGAAGTCTGGCTGGCCGACCGTGTGCGCGGCACCTCGCCGCTGGCCAATGCGCAGGGCCTGCTGCCAGACAGCGAACGCGAAGCGCGACGCCTGCCGGACCTGGTCGCCGCACGCCTGCAGTTCACTGCCGACGGCGCGTTATGGGCCACGATGAGCCCGCATGGCGGTGTAGCCCGGGTCACGTTCGACGGCAGCCGCGCCGTGCGCATGGAGCGCTTCGATTCGCCGCACGGGCTGACCGCCACCTCGGCCGTGCCGATCATCGCCGACCGCGAAGGCAATCTCTGGGTCGGCACCAATCTGGGCCTCAACCGCTTCCGCGTGCGCAGCGTGCACACGCTGGCGGTCGGCCCCAGTGATCCCTATCGCTCGCTGGTGCGGGCCAGCGATGGGCGTGTGTACGGCTACGGCGAGGACCTCAAGCCGTACGACCTGCGCCGGCCACTGCTGGAAGGCAGCGCCGCACAACTGCAGGCGGCCGCGCGCCGGGCGCCCACGCCGATCTGGCAGTTCGACTGGGTCAACCTGGCACGCACGGTGGCCGGCCACACCACGCTGATTCCGCTGCCCGAGCCCTTCACCGGGCAACCGCTGCATGCCCTGCTGTTCGCCGATGACGACCAGGCCTGGGTCTGCACCGGTGAACGTGGCGTGCTGCACTATCTGCACGGCCAGTGGCAGCGCGAAACGCGCCTGCCCGAACAGGCCTGCTCATCACTGGCGCTGGATGCCAATGGTCAGCTGCTGCTCGGCTATGCCGACGGCCGGCTGCGCAGCATGGGCGCGACCCGCATCGAAACCTTCGATGCCAACCACGGGCTGTTGGTCGGCCCGGTCACCGCGCTGCTGCACCACCAGGACCTGTTGCTGGTGGCCGGTGAGGCCGGGCTGGCCGCCCGCCTCGGCAATGGCCGCTTCGTGCCGGTCAACACCGACATGGCCGGCGTGCTGGAGGGCATCACCGGCATGGTTGCCGATGCGCACGGTCACCTGTGGCTCAATGGCAGTCGTGGCCTGGTCCGGTTGGGGAGCGATCAGTTGCGGCGGGCGCTGCGTACCGGGCAGCCGGTGACGCCACGCCTGTTCGATGCGGTGGATGGCATGCCGGGCATCGCCCTGCAGAGCGGACCGATCCCCACCGCCGTGCTGGCCGACGACGGCCTGCTATGGCTGGCCACCAACCAGGGCCTGGCCTGGCTGGACACCACCCGGTCGCACGTCAATGCGATGGCTCCCAGCGTGCGCATCGGCGACGTGCTGCATGGCAGCGAACAGCAACCACTGCGGGACGGCCTGCGCCTGCCGGCCGGCACCAGCCAGCTGCAGATCGACTACGTGGCGCTGTCGCTGGCACGCCCGGAACGCAACCGCTATCGCTATCGCCTGTCCGGCGTTGACGATGGCTGGCAGGACGCGGGCAGCAGCACCCGCGCGTATTACACCAACCTCGCGCCAGGCAACTACCGGTTCGAGGTGGAAGCGGCCAACGAGGACGGCATCTGGAGCACCGCACCGGCCAGCCGCAGCTTCCGCATCGCGCCTACCTTCATCCAGACCGCGTGGTTCAAACTGCTGTGCACCGCCGCCGTGCTCGCACTACTGGTGCTGGCGGTACGCATCCGCAGCGGGCAGCTGGCCGCGCTGTTCCGTGCGCGCCTGCAGGAACGCAATGGCGAACGCGAGCGCATCGCGCGCGACCTGCACGACACCCTGCTGCAGGGCAGCCAAGGCCTGATCCTGCGCCTGCATGCGATCAGCCAGTCACCCCAGACCCCCGAGCCGGTGCGCAGCCAGCTGGAGTCGGCGATGCAGCTGGCCGAGCGCAACCTGGCCGAGGGCCGCGAGCGGGTCAATGCGCTGCGCGAGGGGCCGTTCGCGGGTCGCGACCTCGCTTCGGCACTGGCCGATGTGCACGCCGAGTATGCCGGGCACGGCACCAATCCGCTGCGCCTGACCGTGGAAGGCACCCCTCCACCGCTGCAGGCCGATGCCGCCGAGGAAGTGTTCCTGATCGGACGCGAGGCGATCCGCAATGCGCTGCGCCATGCCAATGCCAGCGCCATCGAAGTGGAGCTGTCCTACGGCACGCGGTGCTTCCTTCTACACGTGCGCGATGATGGCGCGGGCATCGCCGACGAAAATGCCGGCCATGGCCATTGGGGCCTGCAGGGCATGCGCGAGCGCGCGCAGCGCCTTGGCGCGGAACTGCAGCTGTGGACCCGCCCCGGGCTGGGGACCGAAGTGGCGCTGGCAGTTCCCGCCCGGCGCCTGTATCACCGCCGCCCATCACGTTGGCGCTGGCCCTGGAGTAGAACGAGCCATGACTGAAACCCCTGCCCCGATCGGCGTACTGGTGGTCGACGACCACCCGCTGCTGCGTGACGGCCTGGCCGCCCTGCTGGGCGCACAACCCGATCTGCGCCTGCTCGGTGAAGCCGCCGACGGCGAGGAAGCCATCGCACGCTACCAGCAGCTGCAGCCGGACGTGGTGCTGATGGACCTGCAGATGCCCCGCCTGGATGGTGTGGAAGCCATCGTGCGGATCCGCGCGATGGACTCGCGCGCGCGCATCATCGTGCTGACCACCTACCGCGGTGACGTACGTGCGGTGCGGGCGTTGCAGGCCGGCGCCAGCGCCTACCTGCTGAAGGACATGCTGCGCCACGAGCTGGTCGACACGATCCGCATGGTTGCGGGCGGCCGGCGCGCGCCGATTCCACCAGCGGTGGCGGCGAGCATCGCCGCGCATGTGGTGGAAGACCGGTTGTCGCCGCGCGAGACCGAAGTACTGCGGCACGTGGCCGGTGGCCTGTCGAACAAGCGCATCGGCGAGCGCATGCAGATTTCCGAGCAGACGGTGAAGGCGCACATGAAGAGCCTGATGGACAAGCTGGGCGTGGGCGATCGCACGCACGCGGTGACCC
Organism: Stenotrophomonas sp. PE591; assembly: GCF_018320795.1. Lineage (NCBI taxonomy): Bacteria > Pseudomonadati > Pseudomonadota > Gammaproteobacteria > Lysobacterales > Lysobacteraceae > Stenotrophomonas > Stenotrophomonas sp. PE591. The sequence goes on along the minus strand of NZ_JAAOKO010000002.1, from coordinate 935,288 downwards.
AGGCGCTGCGGCGCGGCATCATCAGCCTGGACGACAGCGGTCACGATTAGGGGGTTGTTCGGCAGGGCTTGCAGCCCTGCACCCGCGGTAGTGCCGGCCGCTGGCCGGCAACCTCAACAGCAACAGCAACGGCGACGGCAACGGCAACAGCAACAGCGTGGATTCCGTGGGATGGCGGGGCGGTGTCGGAGTGCGGGGACGCTGCAAGTACGTCCCTGTAAGCTTGGCAGCCGCATCCATGCGGCTGACACCCCGCACTCCGACACCGCCCCACCTCTGACAGATTCCGATGGCGGTTGGTAGGTGTCGACCTTGGTCGACACTTCTGTCAGATATCGAAATCAATCAGGTGTCAGATCCGTTTTCCTTCGGAAAACGGATCTCACCCCAAGAGCCGTTCCAACAGACCGCAGGAACCTGTCGAAGGCGGAGTGGGTCCGGTTGCGGGGGCGTGAGCGCCATGGGCCCGAGGCATGCCTCAGGCGGGTTGGGCAGGACGCCCAACCCCGGTCTTGCCGTGTGCGCAGGACAGCGCACACGAGCAAGGCGCGACCGAGCCTCCATGGGTGAGGGCGCTTTGCTTGCGAAGCATTGCTTCGCAAGCGCCCGAACGCACAGCCGCCAGCGACTGGGCCGGACCGCGGAGCGGGGTTCACGGCGTCCCCCGCAATCGGACCCACCCCGCCTGCCTACAGGAAACCCGCTGTTTGTGCTGTTGCCGGCCAGCGGCCGGCACTACCGCAGGTGCAGGGCTGCAAGCCCTGCGGAACGCCCCCCTTACTTCAAGCGCAGCAGCAGGCTGCCGCCCGCACACACCACCGCCAGCCAGGCCACGCCGTGCCACCCCCACTGTGCCAGCGCCAGGCTGCCCAGCGCACCGCCGGCGGCCATGCCGATGAACATGCCCGTGAACAGCAGCGCATTGAGGCGGCTGCGGGCCGGCGGCACCAGGCCATAGACCAGCGTCTGGTGCGCTACCAGCGCCGACTGGAAACCGAAGTCGAACAGCAGCGCACTCACCACCAGCAGCGGCAGCAGCGCAACGGCCGGCAACCAGGCTTCGGCCAGCAGCAGGCCGAAGCCCACCAGCGCCACTGCGATCGCCAGCCGCGCCACCGCATGGCAACCCAGGCGATCGGCGAAACGTCCTGCAAACGGCGCAGCCAATGCGCCGGCCGCACCGGCGATACCGAACGCACCCGCCGCCGCACTGCCCAGGCCCAGGCGGGCATGCAGCATCAGCGCCAGCGTCGACCAGAACGCGCTGAAGCCCACTGCCAGCAATGACTGGCTGGCCACCGCACGGCGCAGCTGCGGCTGCTCGCGCCACAACGCCAGCAACGAACCCAGCAACGCCGGATAGCGCAGCGTGCTGGTCGGTGCGAAACGCGGCAGCGCGCGCGCCATCACCGCGCCCATCGCCGCCACCGATACCGCAGCCAGTACGAACTGCGTGCGCCAACCCCATGCTTCAGCCACCACGCCACTGACCACGCGCGACAGCAGGATGCCGAGCAGCAGGCCGGTCATCACCCGGCCGACGATCTGGCCGCGTTGTGCATCCGGCGCCAGCGCCGCAGCGGCGGGCACGATGTCCTGCGCCAGCGTGGCCATCAGCCCGACCAGCAGGCTGGCCATCAGCAGCCCCGGCAGGTGCCCGACCATCGCTGCGGCACCCAGTGCCAGCGCCAGCAATGCGGACTTCAACAGGATCAGGGTGCGGCGGTCGAAGCGGTCGCCCAGCGGTGCCAGCAGAAGGATGCCCAGCGCATAGCCGAGCTGGGTCAGGGTCGGTACCAGGCCGGCGGCGCGCTCGCCTGCGCCGAGGTCCTGGGCGATCAGGCCCAGCATCGGCTGGCTGTAGTAGAGGGAGGCGACCGAGAAGCCGGCGCCGGCCGCCATTGCCAGCACCAGCGGGGTGGAGGGTGCGGTCGCGGGCGCGGAGGCGACGGATAGCGAAGGGGTAGACATGGGGGAGCCCGGTGGAGGAAGTGGACGTATCCTGCCGGTATTCGCCAAACGTCTGTAGTAGGCTTCATTACATATTCTTCATACGCCATACGCATGAATGACCTCGCAACCGGTGCGGATCGCCTGGATCTGCTGCGCACCTTCCTGCGCATCGTCGATGCCGGCAGCTTGTCTGCCGCGGCCGTGCTGCTGGGCACCACCCAGCCGACAGTCAGCCGACGCCTGCAGGCCCTGGAGCGACAGCTCGGCCTGCGCCTGCTGCAGCGCTCCACCCACGGCCTGCAGCTGACCGAAGATGGCCTGCGTTGCCAGCGTCATGCGCAACGCGTGGTCGACGAATGGGAGTCGCTGCAGGCCGAACTGCACGGCGAACCGGAAACGCTGCGCGGACGCCTGCGGGTGATGGTGCCGCACGCGTTCGGCCAGGCACAGCTGCTGCCGACCATGCTCGCGTTCCTCGCCCAGCACCCGCAGCTGAGCCTGGAGTGGATCCTGGAAGATAGGCGCCCGGACTTCATCGCAGAAGGCATCGACTGCGCGGTGCGGGTGGGACCGGTCGACGAACCGCGCATGGTCGCACTGCCGCTGGCCGAAGTGCCGCGCATCGTCGTGGCAGCGCCGTCGCTGGTGCAGTCCACCGCGATCAGCACACCAGAACAGGCGCAGGCACTGCCATGGATCTCACTGGTCACCTACTACCGCGAACGCCTGTTGCTGCATGACGCACAGGGTCGCGCGCATACGCTGTCGATCAGCCCGCGCCTGCTCAGCGACAACCTGTTCGTGGTGCAGCAGGCTGCACGCGCCGGGCTGGGCGCAGCGGTGGTCTCGGCCTGGCTGGTGGCCGACGACCTCGCACAAGGACGTCTGGTGCAGCTGCTGCCGGACTGGCAGGCGCCGGCACTGCCGGTGCATGTCGTGTTTCCTGCTGCGCGCCAGCAGCCGCCGCGGCTGCGCGCCTTCATCGATGCGATGAAGGCCGCACTGCCGCAGCTGCATGGCATGCGGCCGGCACCGCGTTAGGCCAACGGCCGCGTCATCCACGCATGGCGTGGATGCCGTCCAACCCCATAGGGTCGGATCCCTTCCCGCCGGGAAGGGCGCTGACCCTGTCGATCACTGCCTCTTCGCCGCCTCGGCATTCCACGCCGCCACCTTGGCCTTGGTATCAGCCAACATCTTGTCCAGCGCAGCGCGGTCATACACGCTGCCACGCAGGATCACGCTGTCGATCTTCTCGGTGGCGGCGATGTCCTGCAGCGGATTGGCGGTCAGCAGCACCAGATCGGCCGCCTTGCCCTGTGCAACGCCACCGTAGCGGTCCATCTGGCCGAACCAGGCCGGGCCGGAACGGGTTGCGGCCGACAGCGCCTGCGGCGCGCTCAGGCCCTCCTTCACGAACAACTGCAGCTCCTGGTGCAGGGCGATGCCCGGGAAGTTGAACGAGTTGAGGAAGCCCGCATCGGTACCGGCGATGATCGTCACGCCGGCCTCCTGCAGCATCGGCAGCACTGCAGCGACCTGGTGGTACTGCGCGTGGCGCGCTTCGATCTGCGCCGGCGTGGCCTTCGCCGCGCGGTCCACACGCCACTGGTAGGTCGCACGCAGGCCGGGGCCGATGTAGGCCAGGTACGGGTCGTTGGCGTGGTCATCCTGGTCAAGGAAGTCGAGGATGCGGCCACCGTTGAGGGTCGGGGTCACGAATACGCCGCGCTTGGCGAAATCACGGTAGGCATGCATCGCAGTGTCACGGTCGAAGCTGGCGTCGAGGCGCCGGTTGGCTTCGGCGCGGTCGATGCGGCCTGCGCTGAAGTCGGCGGCGATCTGCGCTTCATCCTTGCTGCCGGCCTTGAATGCGTAGTCCAGATGCTCGATCGAAGCCAGGCCGGCATCGACCGCCTGCTCCACGGTCAGTGCCATCGGAATATGCCCCGAGGCCTTGAAGCCGGCCTTTCGCGCAGCGCTGGCCGAGTACAGGAACAGTTCCGGCTTCAGCGTGCTGTCGGTGATCTTCACGAAATCGACCTTGTCATGCTGCAGGCGGGCGATCGCCTTGTCGGCGTCGGCCTCGCTGCCCACTTCGATCGTGCCCTTCCAGACCGGCTTGATGCCTTCGATCTTCGCGCCGGAACTGAGCAGGCGCGGGCAGAACAAGGTGCCCTTGGCGATCTCGCCGCGCCACTGCAGCACCTGCTCGGGCAGATCGCCGGAGCAGTCACGCACCGTGGTGATGCCATGCGCGATGTACAGCGGCAGCAGCGCCTTGTTCTCTTCGATCAGCGCCGGACCACCACCGAAGTGCACATGCATGTCCCACAGGCCCGGAATCAGGTACTTGCCCTTGGCATCGATCTGGCGGGCCGCACTCCATTGGCTGCGCAGCTGCGCGTCCGGGCCGACGGCGACGATGTCCTCGCCACGGATCACCACGCTCTGCCCGGCCAGGGTGCTGGCGTGCTCGACATCGACCACGGTGGCATTGCGGATCAGGAGGTCGGCGCGCTCGGCGGCAGACGCCGACAGCGGTGCTACCGCAAGGAGGATGGCAAGGGACAACGGACGGGAACGGAACATGGACAGCATCCTGATGGGCACGCCCAGCGTGCGGGTGGAAGGGGTTTGCATTCAGCGCACCGCGCCGTGCTGGCGCAGCAGGGTCTCAATTCCGGTATAGCCGCGCTGGCGCGCGTGCGCCAGCGGCGTCACGCCGTCGCCGTCGGCAAGCTCCGGGTCGGCACCGGCCTCCAGCAGCAGCTGCACGATCTGCACGTGGCGCGCACCACCATCGCCGAGCAGGATCGCTTCCAGCAGCGCGGTCCAGTGCAGCCGGTTGACATGGTCCACCGCCACACCGGCCCGCAGCAGCGTGCGCACGGTGGCGACGTGACCGCGCTCGGCGGCCGGAATCAGCGCGGTGCCGCCATAGCGGTTGGTGCTGCGCAGATCGGCGCCGTGCGCCAAGGTCATCGCCAGGATCTCGTCCAGGCCGCGCGCACCGGCGTACAGGTAGGCGCTGTCCTGCAACGCGTCCTTGGCATTGACGTCTGCCCCGGCCTCGATCAGCTCACGCGCGGCATCCACGTTGTTGCCGTGCGTGGCCAGCAGCAGCGCGGTGCGGCCCTGGCCATCGCGCGCCTCCAGCGTGGCGCCATCCTCGATCGCCTGTCGCACCGCATCGGCGTCGCCGCGACTGGCGGCATCCCGCAGGCGCGCGTCTGCGTCGGCCCTGGACGTGGCAGTGCAGGCCGGGGTAACCATGGCCAGCAGGCACAACAGCAGCACGCGCGCGAAGGGCGCAGGCCAGCCAGCGGAATGATGGACGCGCATGACAGTGTCTCCTCATGTCCGTCGCCACGGAACGCCGTGCGACGGTAGCAACAGCCGGGCGTTGCCGGCCCCTGCCCTGCATGGTAGAAGTCGGCCTGGGTATCCAGAAGTGAAATGTTCAAATGCAAGACAGTGCCAAATCGAATAGAACCCTGTTCGAACTGGACCTGCTGCGGGCGCTGGTGATGGTGGCCGACTGCGGCAGCTTCACCACGGCGGCCACGCGCCTGCATTCGACCCAGTCCACGGTCAGCCAGAAGGTGCGCCGACTGGAGGAACTGGCCGGGCATCGCCTGCTCGAACGCGGCCATCGCGACGTGCACCCCACCGACGCCGGCCACACCCTGCTCGGCTACGCGCGGCGCATGCTCGACCTGAACGAGGAAATGGCGCAGGCGCTGGCCGGTGCGATGGTGGAGACCGCAGTCCGCATCGGCGTGCCCGAGGATTTCGTCAACGCGCAGACCACGCGCATGCTGGCCGCCTTCAGCCGTCGCCACCCGCAGGTGAAGCTGGAGATCAGCAGCGGCCTCAGCCGCGACCTGGCGCAGGGCTTCGACCACGGCGAGCTGGACCTGGTGCTGGTCAAGCAACGCCGCAACAGCCGCCAGGCGGTGCATTGCCGGCGCGAGCCGATGCACTGGATCGACAGCCTGCGCAGCAGCTGCCTGCAGCAGGACCCGCTGCCGCTGGTCACCTTCCCGCCGCGCGGGCTGTACCGCGACGAGATGATCCATGCCGTGGAAGCGCTGGGCCTGCGCTGGCGCATCGCCTTCACCAGTTCGTCGCTGAGCGGCATCCAGGGCGCGGTGGCCGATGGCATCGGCATCAGCCTGCTGCCACGCCGCGCGGTCAGCCGCGAGCACCGCATCATCGATGGCGAGCGCGAGCTGCCGGTGATCGACAACTACGAGATCGGCCTGCTGCATCGCGCGGACGCCGATGATGCCGTGCGCGCACTGGCCAGCGAGCTGTGGCGGCAGGTGCAGCGCGAACCGGACTGACCACGGTAGATCCACGCCATGCGTGGATGCCTTTCGCGCATCACGCATCGAAACATGGTCACTCCGGCCGTATAGCGGGCAACAATCGCCTCGTAGAGTGCCTGTTGTTTCCGTGCTCCGCGGCGCCTGCCATGTCCGACGAAATCCCTACCCGCTTCGATCCCCTACCCGCGGCCCTGCAGACGCATCTGCAGCACCAGCGCTCGCTGATCGCCGCGCGCGTGGCTGCGGGCTTCCCGACGTTGCCGGTGCAGTGGCCGCTGGCGGCCACCACACTGCAGCGCGTGGTCGATGCCGAGCTGATCGATCGTGACGATTGCGATGGCTGGGAAGCGCTGGGCGTGGCGTTCGGAGATACCCTGGCCCAGCGCGTGCCGGGCCTGGCCTGGATGCAGGTCACCGATGCCTGGGGCATCGATGCGGTGCTGCGCTATGCCGACAGCAGCCTGCAGATCGGCGCCAGCACGCTGCTGCTCAAGCGCGTCGAACAGGGCGAAGTCATCGACATCGCCCATCTGCTGGCGTGGCTTGAGGAATTCGTCGCCACCCGCGCCGACGATTACGCCTGATTAGTAGATCCACGCCATGCGTGGATGAATGAGACCACGCGATGGCGCATCCACGCCATGACGTGGATCTACAGCCAGCGGCCGTCGACCACCACGCGGCGCTCCACCGGCACTCCGGCCACGGCGGCCGGGCCGTGGTCGGCACGCACGGCCACGAACGTCGCCGGCCGGCCTTCGGCAATGCCATGCTGCGGCAGGCCGATCACCTGCGCGGCGTGGGTGGTGACCATGTCCAGCGCCAGCATCAGGTCGGCGTCGGTGTAGAACCCGGAACGGTAGCCCAGCAACATCGCGCGCTGCAGCAGGTCGCCATTGCCATACGGCCACCAGCAGTCGCGGATGTTGTCATTGCCTGCGAACACGCGCACACCGGCATCATGCAGCGCGCGCAGCGGCGGGAACGGATGATCGCCCGGCGCGTTGCTCATGATCGCCACACCCGCCGTGGCCAGTGCTTCGCCCACCTGCAGCGCGCGCGCCAGCGGCACGTCGCCCAGCGCATAGGCATGGCTGACCGCAACACGCCCCTGCAGGCCGGCGGCCCGCGTCCGCGCCGCGATGCGCAGCAGCTGGGCCAGGCCGGTTTCGCCGGGCTCGTGCAGATGGATGTCCAGCTGCACGCCGTAACGCTCGGCCAGGCCGAACAGCAGCGCCAGCTGGCCTTCGGCATCACCATCGAGCGTGGTCGGGTCGATGCCGCCGAGCACCTCCACGCCCGCGGCAAGCGCCTGCTCCAGTACGGCGGCGGTGCCGGGACAGGAAATCACCCCGGCCTGCGGAAACGCCACCAGCTGGATCCGCATGATGTCGGCGCAGCGCAGCGCCGCCTCGCGCACCGCTTCGAGATGGCCGAGACCGGTGCTGCCGTCGATATCGACATGGCAGCGCATCGCCACCGTACCGAAAGCACTGCATTGGCGGATCAGCGCCTCGGCACGGTCCACCATCGGTGCCGCACCCGCCACAGCCGCCTTCTCCACGGCCAGCCGCTCACGCAGGCTGTTCACCGGCTGGTGCGGGTGCCAACGGTCGCCGACGAAGCTCTTGTCGAGGTGAATGTGGCCGTCGACCAGCCCGGGCAGCACCGCGAAGCCCTGCAGGTCGACGCATTCCGCCCCTTCGACCGGCGTGGCCTCGCCATTGAGCCCGCTGATGCGGCCATCACGGATATGGAAATGCAGTGGCGCACCGTCGCGGTCGACACCGCCATGGACGAACTGGAGGGTCATCGGGAACTCCCGGAATGCCAAGAATGGCGCCATCGTGCGCCTCGCCGCAGCCATCGGCCAACGAAATATCTGGATGGCACGCATTCATCAGAACGATGACTGCCCTGCGACAGCCGGTCGCAGCCACGCCGTGCACACCCCTGAACGGGTAACATGGGCGCCTGTTTCCGCTGTGATGCCGCATGGGCCCGTCCGACCGCCACGATCGTCTCCGCCGCTGGCAGGCCGCGTCCCTGCTTGCCGCCGCCCCGATCGCCAGCCTGTCCGCCACCGATGCAGCGGCTGCCGCGCCGCTGCAGTCACCGCCGGGCCAGCAGCGCATCGCCCCGGCAGCGCTGGTCGAGCGCCTGCACCAGCGCGTGCTGTCCGGGCAGAGCGCCACCGCCACGCTGGAACACTGGTGTGCCGAACATGGCCTGGCCGAACAGGCGCGGGTCCGCGCGGTGCGCATACACGGTCACGACAAGCCGGCCCCGGCCGACGTACTGCAGGCACTGGGTGCAGCACCCGGCGCCGAGCTGCGCTATCGCCGCGTGCAGCTGGTCTGCGGCAGCCGCGTGCTGTCCGAGGCCGACAACTGGTACCTGCCCGGCCACCTCAGCCCGGCCATGAACCAGGTGCTGGACAGCACCGACGAACCCTTCGGTCGCGTGGTCGGCCCGCTCGGTTTCCAGCGCCAGACCTTGGCTGACCAGACGTTCTGGCCGCCGCGGGGCGAAGGCGACCGCGGCGTGATCCTGGAGGTGCGTGCCCTGCTGCGCGACCGCCAGCAGCAGCCTTTCAGCTACGTCATCGAGTCGTACCTGCAACAGGCGCTTCCATAACGCGCCGTGGCGCCGGTCATCCGCCGGCGCTACGGGCCCGTGATGCCGTTGGCGGCCGGATCCACCGAGAACACGAAGCGCCCACCATGCTGGTCCCTGCCCCATGTCATCGGCGCCGTGGCCAGGCTGTAGACCGGGGTCGCCTTGTCCATGCCGATCGCCTCGGACCAGGCACTGAAATCCTCATCGGTGCGGCTGCGGATCTCGCCAACGCACAGGCTGTAGCCGCAGGCAAAAGGCACCAGCGTGCCGTCGTTGCCGATGAGCCGGGTCGCGGCCGTCCTGTAGAGCCGGGTCAGGTCCTGCACTTCCGGGTGGCCGGCCGCATCGCGCTCGAACTGGCTGATCGCCTGCGCGAAGGCCTTGTCGGAACCCAGCACCGCCTCGCTCTTCTGTGCGGACACCGCCCCCTCGTTCAGCAGCATGCGCTCGCCCTCGAGGAAGTGACCCTCCGGTTGCGCGAGCCCAGGGGCAGCCGTCGTGGTACTCGATGCCGTTGGCACGCGCGCTGATACAGCATCGGTCGCGGGGTTGGAAAGGGACGGCGCAGGCGCGGCATTGGCCACCTCCGCGGCATCCTCCACGCTGGCCGCCTGCCTGCCACTGCAACCTGCAATGGCCAGCACGGCAATCACGCTCCACCCCCTGACATCCATGCGCATCCTCCTCCGTGTATCGCCACAGCATGCCATGTGCGCGACGGCAGCACGGATGCACTGCGCAAAGAAAAGCCCGGCAATGCCGGGCCTTTCGTTCGCCCCCGGGATCAGCGGAACCGGTAGTCCAGCTGCACCCAGTACTGACGGCCATACGGGTCGTAGTTGCCGACCGGGTAGAACGGCCAGCCGCCACCGTTCTTGTCCGCCGGCGGGCGGCTGTCACGCAGGTTGTTGACGATCACGCCCACCGACAGGTTCTCGCCGAACTGGCGGAACACGCTGGCGTTGTAGGTCATGTACGGCGCGATGCGGCCACTGCCATCGGTCTTCGGCAGCGAGCCGAAGCGGTTGCCGTACAGCGTGGTGGTCCAGTCACCCTGGTTCCAGGTGATGCTGCCGTTGGCCTTGCTGCGCCACTGGTAGTCATCCAGCGAATTGCGGATGTCACGCTCCGGATCATCGGAGAACTGCCGGTATTTGTGCTCCAGCACCACGGTGTAGGCCAGGCGCGTGGTGAAGCGGCCATAGCGACCGGCATCGAAACGCCAGTTGCCCTTCAGGTCCAGGCCGCGAACCGATTCAGAGGCGGCGTTGATCGGATTGATCAGCACACGGGTCACCTGGTCCGGCTGCACGGTTGCATTGGACGGGTTGCGGATCACACGCGACAGCGCGTCCTGGCACAGCGGTGAGCCGATGTCACGCGCCTCGCCGCCCAGCGTCTTGCCCAACCGGCAATCGGCCTCGTCGCGCAGGATGCGGCTGGTATCGAGGCTGGTCACCTCGTTGTCGATGCGGATGTCGTAGTAATCGGCACTGAAATCCAGGCCAGCCAGCGGCGACCAGACCACGCCGAAGCCATACGACTTGGCCGACTCCGGCTGCAGCTGCGGGTTGGCACGGTTGCTGTAATCGATCGACAGGCCGTTGTAGTCGCAGTTGTCATATGACTGGCCTGCGGTGCGGCAGCGCCAGTAGTCGGTCATGCCCGGGTTGTAACCACGCGTCTCGGTTGCGAACACGTAGTTCATGTCCGGCGCCCGGAAGCTGGTGGCAGCGGTACCACGGATCAGCAGGCTCTCGATCGGGCGGAACTCGACGCCGAAGCTCCAGGTCGCCTTGCCGATGTGCTCACCACCGGCTCGGTACTGGTCATAGCGCCCAGCCAGGGTGGTGGTCAGCGACTGCAGCAACGGCAGCTGCAGCTCCACGCCGGCAGCATAGCGGTCGCGCTCGCCACCGGCACCAATACCGGCGCTGGTGTTCCAGAATTCACCGGTGCCCAGTCGCGGGTCCGGTCGATTGCGATAGCCCTGGCTGCCAGCCTCGACCACCGCGGCCAGCGCAGCGTCGCCACCGGGCAGTGCGAACAGCCGGCCGTTGACGCTGGCGCTGAAGGTCTGCAGCCACGCCGCGTTGCGGCTCTCCTGGTAGCCGGACAGGCTCTGGTACTCGTTCGGGTTCAGCGGCTGGAACAGGCGCGCCGGATCCGGCGCATAGACCTCTACGCCATTGCGCACGCCCAGCTTCGGGCCAAGCAGGTATTCGTTGATACCGGCCAGCAGCACCGGGCGGCGGGTGCGGTTCTCGTAGCGCGAACGGCTGTAGACCGCCTCATAGTCCCAGCCACTGTCGCCGATCTGGCCGCGCGCGCCGACGTTGAATGACCACGAATTTTCCAGGAAACGATTGGCATTGCGCGGCAGGCCACCGATCTCCTCGGGCGCAAAGCGGCGGTACCAGCTTTCCAGGTTGCCGGTGGTCTGGTTGTAGAAGTAGTTGCGGGCCGAGGTCCAGGTGGGCGCACGGGTGTTGTTGGTGATGCGTGCGCTGCCCACGGCCAGATCGGCGAACAGGTCGGTGGTCTCGTTGACGTGGAAGGTCAGCAGGCCGTAGCCGTTGAGGTTGCGCTTCTCGGTCTGCACCGTCCAGTAGCTGGCGGCGGCCTCGTTGCTGCCGCAATACCAGCCCTGGCGCGGGTTGAAGGCACGGAACACGCTGCCGCCATAGATGTCCGACGCCGCGTCGCAGCCATTGGCGCCCGGATCGATGTTGCGACCGGTCGCGGCGTTGCGGCGATACGCGATCGCGGTCGCCTGCGGCGCCTTGCCGGCCGGGTCATCATCGAGCGAGTCCATGAAATCGCGCTGGCGCGCATGGATCGCCTTGCGCACATCGAACTCGAAGCCGAACAGCGCATCCCAGCGCTCGCCGGAACTGCCACCAACCACCTGCACGCGCTGGTTGTCGCCACCGCCCTGCTGGGTGCCGCCGGCCCGCACGTTCACGTCCACACCCTCAAAGCGGTCCTTGAGGATGATGTTGACCACACCGGCGATGGCATCGGAGCCGTACACCGCCGACGCACCCGCAGCCAGCACCTCGATGCGCTCGATCAGCGCGCTGGGAATGTTGGCCAGGTTGACCACGTTCACCGAGCCCTCGTAGGCCAGCGGGTAGTCGGCCTGGCGGCGGCCGTTGACCAGCACCAGCGTGCGGTTCGGGCCCAGCCCGCGCAGGTTGATGGTGTTGGCGGCCGGGGTGAAGGTGTTGCCGAAGTCCTCACCCTGCACGTTGCCGGTGTTTTCAGTCAGGGCGCTCAGCGCGTCGAACGCGTTGCGGTAGCCCTGCGCGTCGATCTGCTCGCGGCTGATCACGGTCACTGGCGACGGCCCTTCGACACTGGCGCGGGGAATGCGCGAGCCGGTGACCTTCACTTCCTGCAATGAGGTGGGTGCGCTTTCCTGCGCGAAGGCCGGCGACGAGACCAGCATCAGGGACGACAGCGCGAGCACCAGCGGACGCGGGCGCAGCGCCTTGTGGGAGGCAGACATGGGCTTCCTGGGGGAGTTGGACGGGTGGTATGGGACCGGAGGCCTGCGCGGCGCATAACGATCCCGTAACGAAAGTGTCCTGAATGGATGGTTTCAACGGAAATGACCAGCCCTGATGGACTTATGCCTGAACCGAATCAGGCTCCGCCCGGTGATCGTCGCGTTTTTGCAATCTTTTGAATGGTCTGGCGAACCGGGCATTGCCATCGTTCCGGGGATGATGACCCCGTACCCCACATCCCCCCTCCCCCCGCTGCGCCCGGTGTTGCGCCGTCACCTGCTGCAGCTGCAGGCCGCACCGGTCACCCTGCGCCCGTTCCAGCGTACCGACCTGCCGCGCTGGCGCCTGTTCGATGACCGCCGCCGACGCGGCCGCCGCCATCCGGCCGGTATCGACGAAGAAGCCCGCTTCCTTGCCCACATGCATCGCTCGCGGCTGGAGCAGGACAACGACCAGCTGCTGCTGGGTGTGTTCGATGACGAGCACGGCACTGTCCTGGACCAGCTGCATGTCCGCCTGCAGTCCCTGCATGCGCGCTGCGCCGAGCTGCTGTCGCTGCAGCATTGGCACCCGCACGTGGATGCAGCGCTGCGCGCGCTGTGCCCGTTCCTGTTCGAGGATGTGGGCGTGCACCGCCTGTTCGTGATGCTGCCACCGGACTGCAGTGACCCGTTCGCCACTGCGCTGCACGCCTTCGGCTTCGAGCACGAAGGCCTGTTGCGCGACCATCATCTGGATCTGGATGGCTGGCAGGACCGCCAGCTGCTGGCGCTGACTGCACCGGTCTGGCGCAGCCGCCAGCAGCCACCGGGTTAGCGGACCCGCTCCAACGCGTCGCCTGCGCCGGTCAGCACCGAGCAGGCGTGGTCCTGCAGTTCTTCGGCGCTGGCCTCGTTGCCGGTGCCGGCGTCCACCCGGGTCGCCAGCAGGATGAAGCCCGGGCCGCCCTGCACGGCGTCCCGGCCGGCCACGACCAGGCTCCACTGACCAACGTCGTCCACGCCTGCGAGATCGTAAGCCAGCAGATTGAGCGGATTGGCGGTCAGTTCCGCGCCCGCCAGCAGGCGTGCCTGGTATTGATGGCCGCGCAGCAGCACCGGCAGCGGTGCCCAGCGGCTGCCGAGGGCGGCAGCATGCGTGTCCAGCGCCTGCAGCACGTCGGCACGCAGGCAATCCACGTGGATATGCAGCTGGTGCTGCGAGCGGCCGTGCGGCGAGTTCAACGCCAGGCTGGCGACGTTGCGCGGCAGCGGTTGCCGCAAGGCCTGTTCGGTGTGGCTGCGCGCCTGCCAGGCGGCAGCGAAGTAGTTCGGTGCGCCACGCTGGTACAGGCTGCGGCTCTCGATACCGCTGACCTTGTCCAGCGGCATCAGCAGGAACTGGTAGTCGCCGTGCGCATCCTTGACCAGCACATCTCGGCGGTCTGCGGCTGTCTCCACGTGCAGGCAGTCGCCGCGTGGACCTTCGGCGCCCCGGCAGTCACGTTCGATCAATCGCCACAATGCGTCGGAATGGGCCGGCGGCGGCGGCGCACTGGCACAGGCGGACAACAGCAGCAGGGACGACAGCAGGAAGGGGCGCAGGGACACGGCAACGACTCACGGAGCAGGCACGGCAGACAGCGCCGCGCTGCATTCTAGCCAGTGCGAAGCTGCAATCAGTAGGTGCCGAACGGCACTTCAACCACGATCGGGGCGGCACCCTCGCCGGCCTGCAGGCTGTAGCGGTCCAGCGCCCCATCATCATCGGCGTGCGGCTGGCGCTGGAAATGCAGCGGGTAGCGGGTGTCCCCCAGGCGCACGGCGCTGCCGTCAGCCTCCAGCGCGGCACCTTCCGGAATCAGCAGCCCGCCCAGGTCACTGTAGGCGCCAGGCACATCGGCGAAGCTGTAGTCGGCCAGCTCGTCCACCCGCTGCATCGCATAGACGTGCGGCACATAGGGACGTGCGGAGCTGCGGCCATTGCTCAGGTCGGTCACCCAGGCCTGCGGCAGGTGGTACTGCTCGCGCAGCGCGGCCACGCCCAGCGAGGGGCTGGCCACCTGCAGGCAGCACACCGTGCGCTTGCCCTCACGGTCAAGAATGGCGAAACGGTCACCGCGGGTGGCCGCCTGCGGCAGCATGGCGAAAGCCAGGTTACGCTGGGCCGGCGCGTAGCCGGATTCGGTCTGCAGGTTGCGCCAGGCACCGAATACCGGGGTTTCGACCGGCGCGGGTTCCGGATCGGCAGCGGAGGCGGCAAACGCCATGCCCAGCAACGACAACACCAGCGCCGTCATCGTCTTGTCCTTGCTGCGGAAACTGCCTGCCGTCATACCGTATCCAACACCTGCGCCGGAAAGGCCCGGCCTGCCCGCTGGCGTATTGCCAGCCATTGCTCCCACTATGCAATGACCACGCTGTGCCGGCAATGACCGGGGTGCTGACGCCTTTCGCACGCTCGGTGCTATCGTTCCCGCCATCTTCCCCTGCGCAGGAGCGCTCGCATGTCTGCATTCCGTCTGTCCCTGTTGCTGCCGGCCTCTGCCCTGCTGCTGTCGGCCTGCGTCAGCACCCCTGGCCCGGAGGTCAAAGGCAGCGGCCGCTGCGACGCCAGCCAGCTGGGCTGGGCGATCGGCCAGCCGGCCAACGAGCCCAACATCCGCCGCCTGTCCCGCGAGAGTGGTGCCGGCCTGGTCAACCCGATCGGCCCCAGCACCATCACCACCAAGGACATCCGCCAGGACCGCCTGCGCGTGTTCGTGGACAAGGACAACATCATCACGTCCACGCGCTGCGAATAAGCGCCGCCACCGCTTTTGTAGGGTCGAGCCATGCTCGACTGGCTTTTCGCGCCGCCCATCCGAAGACCCGTCGAGCATCGCTCGACGCTACATTTCAGGGTTCGGTATAGCCGGCACAGTCCGGCAGTGCCTGGTCCGGGTGGAACATCCCCGCCCCGAAGCGGAACAGCCGCGTGTAGGTACACGCCGGGTCCTGTTCGATGCGCAGATCCTGCTTCTTCAGCGGCCCCCTGGCCAGCGAATCCTCGAAGCGTGAAACGCCGGCCGGGAACCGGGTCGCCACGGTCTGGTAGCGCAGCACCGGCATGCCCGCGGCAGCCGTATCCAGCGCCAGCTTCGCCGAGAACCCGTATTCGTCGTGGCAGGCACCTGCGCGCTGCTTGATGTCCTGCTCGCTGAAACAGGCACGGATCATCGCATTACCCAGCCATGGCACGGTCAGCACGTCGTCGTCCACCTGGATGTCGTCCTGCAGGTGACGTACGCGTGCCAGCTGCAGCGTGGACGCGTCGGCACCTCCACCGGAGTACATGGCGCTGAACTTGACGATGCCGCCCACCAGCACATTCTGGCGGGCGCGCTGCTGCGGGTCGGTCACTGGTTCATCGCTGCCCACGCCCGGCGCCAGGCGCACGATCCATGGCCACAGCGACAGCTCGCTTTCCTGTGGCACGTCGATGCTGACGTGGTAGGTGTGCGGCTTGCCCTGGCCCGGTGCGTTCTCAAGCACTTCCAGCACGGTCGGCCGGTCACCCTCCTCGGCGACCGGCTGCACGCGTACGCACCAGTTGCCGTCCCGCGTGCAGTCATAAAGCCCCGACGGTCCAGTCTCACTCGCGATCAGTACCTGTCCCAGCGGCTCCATCACGTTGCCGGCGGCATCGCGCTGCTGCGGCAGGATCGTGCTCTGGGCCAGCGCCAGCAGCGGGGTCGCCAGCAATGCAGTGCACAGGGTGGCGCGGACGGCGGCGGTGGGCATGGATGGCTCCTGCGGATGGGCTTCCGATGGTAACCGTTGCCCGGGCGGCGTCGAGCCATGCTCGTCTGCTGTCTGTCGGCAGGAGCAGCCGAGCATAGGGTCGGCTCTACATCATCCGCAATCGCAGCCACCCCAGCCCTTGGCTTTCGACGTCTGGCCAATGCCCGGATTGAACGTATTGCTCGGGTCCAGCTGCCTGTAGAACCCGGCCAGCGCCGGCTTGGCCGGGTACAGGTGACCGACATTGTGCTCGGCCGGGTACTCGGCACCACGCTGGTCCAGCAATGCCCACATCGCGTGCTCGATCGCCATCGGGTCTTCACCCTTGCGGGCGATGTAGTCCTGGTGGAACACGTGGCACAGGAAGTGCCCGTAATACAGCTTGTGCAGCAGACGGCCGTCGATATCGGCCGGCAACTGCTCGAACCAGTCGGCATCATCTCGGCGCAGGGCAATGTCCAGCGCCACGATGTCCTGCACCTGCCCGCGATGCACTTCGCGGTAGCGCACCGCGGCACCGGCCACGGCGAAGCGATGCAGGAACGCCTTGCGCCCCTCCTCGGCCGTGCAGTGGAAAAAGCCGCCTTCGTGCCCGGCGAAGAAGCCGCGCAACCAGGCCTCGGTTTCCGCAGCGTCCTGGGCAGAGACCTTCAGCAACAGGTGATGCTCGTAGCGCTGGCGGAACTCGCCCATGCGCTTGGGCAGGTGCGAGGGCAGCAGGCCGGTCAGAACCTGCATCACCCGGTCAGTCACCCCACGCAGGCCCAGCCGTTCGAACCAGCCGTCGACGCGGCTCTTCAATGCGAACGCGGCAGGTACACGTGCGGTGCCGAGGCGATCGATCAGCAGGAAGCTGTCCTTGCCGTAGCGCTCGCCGATGTCATAGGCATCGCGGTGGATGTACTCACCGGCAATCGGCACGCGCTCGAAGCCGGTCAGCAGCTGGCGACGGATCGCCGTGAGGCTGCCGGTGCGGTTGCTGCCGATGTAGAAGACTTCGGCGGCCTCCTTTTCGAAGGTATCCAGGCGCACCGCGAACACCGCCAGCTTGCCGGCCGAACCGGCAGCCTCGTAGTGGCGGCTGGGATCAGCATTGAAGCGCGCCGGGGTATCGGCGTCGACCTTGCGCACTTCGTCGGCGTAGCGCGGATCGGAGGCTGCGCGGCCGTCGCCGTCCCCCACATCCGACGCACTGTAGTCGCCGGCCTGCAGGCGCTGCAGGATCTGCTCGGGCGTATCGCCCAGCGCGATGCCGAGATGGTTGACCAGCTGTAGTTGGCCCTGCGCATCGACCCGCGCGTACAGCGCCAGCTCGGTGTAGGCCGGGCCACGGCGCACCAGCGCGCCGCCGGAGTTGTTGCAGATGCCGCCCAGCACCGAGGCGCCGATGCAGGACGAGCCGATCACCGAATGGGGTTCACGGCCCAGCGGTGCCAGCGTCTGCTCCAGGCGGTCGAGCGTGGCACCGGGCAGGCACAGCACTTGGCGGCCTTCGTTCAACAGCTGGATGCCGGTCAGGCGCAGCGTGCTGACCAGCACGATCGGCCGGCCGTAGTCATCGCCGTCCGGGGTCGAGCCACCGGTCAGCCCGGTATTGGCCGCCTGCAGGATGATCGCCGCCCCACCCTGCACCGCTGCCTGCAGCACGCGCCACAGTTCCAGCAAGGTACCCGGGCGCACCACCGCCAGTACCGGGCCATCACCGAAGCGGTAGCCGCGACGGAAGCGGCGCGTGGCCTTGTCGCCGGTCAGTACATGGCGGCTGCCGACCGCGTCGCGCAACTGTGCCAGCACGGCATCGTGGCCACTCATGGCAGGCTGACCAGCGAATCGCGGCCGATGTCAGCGATGCGGCGCGCACCGGTCAGTGTCATCGCCACGCGCATCTCCTTGGCGATAAGGTCCAGCAGGTTGGCCACGCCGGCCTCGCCCTGCGCGGCCAGCGCATAAACGAAGGCACGCCCCAGCAGCACGGTATCGGCACCGAGCGCCAGCATGCGCACCACGTCCAGGCCGGTACGGATGCCCGAATCGGCGAGAATCTTCAGATCGCCCTGTACCGCGTCGGCAATCGCCGGCAGTGCGCGCGCGGTGGACAGCACGCCGTCCAGCTGGCGGCCACCGTGGTTGGAGACCACGATGCCATCGGCACCGAACCTGACCGCATCACGCGCGTCATCCGGGTCAAGGATGCCCTTGATCACCATCGGGCCCTTCCAGAATTCGCGGATCCACTCCAGGTCCTTCCAGGAAATGGAGGGATCGAAGTTGCTGCCCAGCCAGCCGATGTAATCCTCCAGCCCGGTCGGGTTGCCACGGTAGGTGGAGATGTTGCCCAGATCATGCGGACGGCCGAACAGTCCCACGTCCCACGCCCAGTGCGGATGGGTGATGGCCTGGCCGATACGGCGCAGCGAGGCATTCGGGCCGCTCATGCCGGAGTGTGCATCGCGGTAGCGCGCGCCCGGCACCGGCATGTCAACGGTGAACACCAGCGTGGTCACGCCAGCGGCCTGCGCCCGCTCCAGTGCGTTGCGCATGAAGCCACGATCGCGCAGCACGTACAGCTGGAACCACATCGGCCGCTGGATGGCCGGTGCCACTTCCTCGATCGGGCACACCGATACGGTCGACAGCGTGAACGGGATGCCGCGGCTGTCGGCCGCGCGCGCCGCCTGCACTTCACCGCGCCGGGCATACATGCCGGTCAGGCCGACCGGCGCCAGCGCCACCGGCATCGCCAGCGTTTCGCCGAACAGCTCGGTTTCCAGGCTCAGGTCGGACATGTTGCGCAGGATGCGCTGGCGCAGCGCGATGTCGGACAGGTCGGAAACGTTGCGCTTCAGCGTGTGCTCGGCATACGCGCCGCCATCGATGTAGTGGAACAGGAACGGCGGCAGCCGCCGTTCGGCAGCAGCACGGTAATCGGTGGAGGCGGAGATGATCATGGGGTCAACCGTGTGGGGAAGGTAGACGCGAGGCCCGCGCACGCCGGGCTTCGTTGTCATCGAGGGTGCGCAGCGTGGTGTGCACGAACTCGAGGTGGGCATGCGCGGCGGCGCGCGCGCGTTCGGGGTCGCCGGCCAGCACCGCGTCCATCATCTCGCGGTGCTGGTCGGACAGCGGCGAGAAGGTCCTCGCCGAGGTGTAGAGCTTTTCGCGGCTCTGCGAGATGTTGGTCTGCAGCAGTTCGAACAGGCCGCGCATCACCTGCAGCAGCACCAGGTTGTGCGAGGCCTCGGCAATGGACAGGTGGAAGGCCGCGTCAGCCTCCGCTTCACCGGTGGGGTCGTCCTTGCCGTGCGCGTCCATCATGGTCTGGAAGGCCTGCGCGATGCGCGTGCGGTCCTCGTCGGTGGCACGCAGCGCCGCATGCCAGGCGGTGGCGCCTTCCAGCGCATGGCGGATCTCCAGTACGTCGAAGCGGTATTCCGGGTCGCCCTGGAACAGCGGCAGGTACGGCGCCAGCGGTTCATCCAGCGCCTGCCGCGCGCGTGCCGCAGGCTCGGCCACGTAGGTGCCGCCACCGACCCGTGCGGTCAACAGACCCTGGCTGGCAAGCTGCGCGATGGCCTCGCGCAGCGCGGTGCGCGAGACCCCCAGCTGCACCGCCAGGGTGCGCTCGGCCGGCAGCCGGTCGCCCGGCCGCAGCTGTTGTTCCTGCACCAGGCCGCGCAGCTGCGCGGCCACCTTGTCCGAGATACGTTGCGTGCTCATGGCGCCATTGTGGCCCGAAGCACCCAGCGCGTGGTCGGCCGGCCGTGCATGGCTCAGGGGATCATCCAGGTCAGCCAGTAGGCCTGGGCGAGGGTGATCAGGCCGACCATGGTGGTGAAGACCAGGCTGTGCTTGACCGTGAAACGGAACAGGTCCGATTCCTTGCCGGCCAGGCCAACCGCCGCGCAGGCAATGGCGATCGACTGCGGCGAGATCATCTTGCCGGTGACGCCGCCGGTGGTGTTGGCCGCCACCAGCAGCACGTCGGACACGCCGATCTGCTGTGCGGTGGTCGCCTGCAGCGCCGAGAACAGCGCATTGGACGAGGTGTCCGAGCCGGTCAGGAACACGCCCAGCCAGCCCAGGAACGGCGAGAAGAACGGGAACGCGTCTCCGGTGTGCGCCAATGCCAGCGCCAGCGTTGCCGACAGGCCCGAATAGTTGGCGATGAAGGCGAAGGCCAGCACCATGCCGATCGAGTAGATCGGCATGCGCAGCTCACGCACGGTTTCGCCGAAGGTCTGCAGCGCCGACCGGGCCGGCATGCGCAGCGCGATGATCGCGATCACCGCCGCGAGGATGATCGAGGTGCCGGTGGCCGAGAACCAGTCGAACTTGTAGACCGCCTCATAGCTGAGCGGCGCGTCCACGATCGGTGGCATCTTCTGCACCCTCTGGTCGAGGCCCGGCACCGGGAGCTTCAGCACCCAGCCTTCCAGCGGGCCGCCTGCCGCGAACAGCGACTTGAACGGCTTGATGCTCCACAGCGTGACCATCGCGGTGAGGATCAGGAACGGCGACCACGCCTTGGCGATCTGGCCGACGCTGTAGCGCGGCGCCTCCAGTGCCTGTGCGGCCGCCTCGGCGCTGGTTTCGGTATCGAAGCGGAAGATCCGTACCGGCTTCCAGCGGCGCAGGAACAGGGTCAGGCAGACCAGCGACGCCAGTGAGGCGGTGATATCCGGCAGCTCCGGGCCGATGAAGTTCGAGGTCAGGTACTGCGCAATGGCGAACGAGCCGCCGGCCACCAGCACCGCCGGCCAGGTTTCCTTGATGCCACGCCAGCCATCCATGATCGCCATGATCCAGAACAGCACGATGACGGTCAGGAACGGCAGCTGGCGGCCGGCCATCTGGCCGATCTCGAAGGCATCCAGGCCGGTGACCTGCCCGGCCACGATGATCGGAATGCCCATTGCACCGAACGCCACCGGCGCGGTGTTGACGATCAGGCACAGGCCGGCGGCGTACAGCGGCTTGAAGCCCAGCCCGACCAGTAGTGCCGCGGTGATCGCCACTGGCGCACCGAAACCGGCCGCGCCTTCCAGGAAGGCACCGAAGGCGAAGCCGACCATCAGCATCTGCAGGCGCTGGTCTTCGGTCACCGACAGGATCGAAGCGCGGATGATGTCGAACTGACCGGTCTTGACCGAGACCTTGTAGAGGAACACCGCGCCGATGATGATCCAGGCAATAGGCCACAGGCCGTAGACGAAGCCGAAGCCGGCCGCACCCAGCGCCTGGCTCAACGGCATGCGGTAGAACAGCAGCGCCACGCCAAGTGCGATGGCCACGGTGATCGTGCCGGCCAGCCAGCCCTTCATGCGCAGCACGGCCAGGGCAACGAAGAAGAACGCGATCGGCAGCAGCGCGATCAGGCTCGACAACCACAGGTTGCCGGCGGGGTCGTACAGGTGTTGCCAGGGCTGCATGAAGACTCTCGACTGGATGCGGAAGGTGCCCCACCGCAGGCGGTGGGTCGCCGTGGCTGTCGATTATTGGTCGTACCAATAATGGTTTCGATCAGACCACTTGCAGCGGATTTAACCGCCACTCCGGCGAGGAACCTATTAGACCATAGGGCTAGATGCCATATTGGTCCGACCATTTAGTCCGCATGGTAGTGCCGGCCGCTGGCCGGCAATTCGAGATTCCCTACGAGATCCGTTTCTCCAACCGCCGCATCACCGCCAGCACCAGCACGCACAGCACGCTCACGCCGATTGCAATCACGTACTTGCTGATCCCCACCGCAATCCCGATGGCCGCCGCCATGATCAACGAGCTGGCCGTGGTCAGGCCGCTGACCTGGTCCTCGCGTGACCCACGCAGGATGGTGCCAGCGGCAACGAAGCCGACACAGGCCACCACCGCTTCGATCAGGCGTACCGGATCAACCTGCAGCAGGTCGCGGTAGCGCTCCTGCTGGAAATGCTCGGCCACCGAGTCGCCAAGGCCGACGATCAACGCGGCGGCCCCTGCGATCAGCATGTGCGTACGCAGGCCAGCGGCGTGCTTGCCCATCTCGCGCTCGACGCCGAGCACGCCGCCGAACAGCATCGCTGCGGCAACGCGCAGCAGGATCGAGACATCCTGGGTGAGTTCCATGGCAAAGGCTCCGGGGGTTTTTCCCGGAGCGTTGCTCGGCGGTCGTGGGACGGCGGTGAAGGCGATGGCACGCCTTCTTCACCGCACGCTTTCATCCACGCATGGCGTGGATCTACTGACCGCATTCGCTCACTGCGCCAGGTAGCCACCGTCGATGGCGTAGTACGCGCCGGTCGCGAACGAGGCATCGTCGCTGGCCAGCCAGGCCACCAGCGCCGCCACCTCCTCGGCCGTACCCAGCCGCTTCAAGGCGTGACGGCCTTCCAGCGTGGCGCGCACCTTCGGGTCCATCTTCTCCAGCAGCGGTGTGCTGATGAAGCCCGGGCCGACCGCGTTGACACGAATGCCGTCGGCGGCATGTTCCCACGCGGCTGTCTGGGTCAGCCCGACCACGCCGTGCTTGGCCGCCGCATAAGCGGTGGAACCGGCATACCCCACCTGGCCCAGGATCGAGGCCATGTTGATGATGCTGCCGCCGGTTCCAGCGGCTCGCATTGCCCGGATCTGCGCACGCTGGCACAGGAACACGCTGGTGAGGTTGACGTCGATGACCCGCTGCCAGCCATCGATCGGATAGTCACCGCTGCTGGCGGCCGGCCCGCCGATACCGGCGTTGTTGACCGCCACATGCAGACCGTCGAGTTCCTTGATCGTGCGCTGCACCGCCGCCTCCACCGCTGCATCGTCGGTGACGTCCAGCGCGATGCCGATGGCCTGTGCGCCGGTGCTGCGCAACTGCGCCACGGTGGCATCCACCGCATCCTGCTTCAGGTCCCAGACCGAGATCCGCGCGCCGGACGCCGCCAGGGTCTGCGCCACGGCCAGACCAATGCCGGACACGCCGCCGGTCACGATCGCGGTCTTGCCGGTGAGTTGGTAGTCAATCATCTGCGTTCTCCATCAGTGGGGGTATCGAAGTGGCCTGCAGCAGCCAACTGGCCCACCCTACGCGCGTGCCTGTGATGGCCTGGCTGACACCGCGTCTACGGGCGATCGTTCCAGCCATGAAACCTCAACTCAAGTTGATGTATGGAATTGCGTACGGATATGCATGCAAAACGCCGGCGTATGCTCGGCGGCATTTTCACTTTGGCCGTAATCGTCAATCGTTTTGACCCTATTGGAATCAAAAGCGCGCGAATCAAGGCGACAATGGGAAACGTTTCCAGTTTCTTCGACACACTCCATTCAACCTGGCGTTTTCCCAGCCATCCAGAGTGCCCACGCCACTGCTTCCCAGCATGCCTGCGCGGGTAACGACCGGATCTGCATCTGCGTTGCAGAGCGCGTGGGCGAGGTAATGCCAGCGTCCACCTCCAAAGTACGTGCCGAGCGATGTCCCGATACTTCACTTTTGCCGATTACCGCCGCTTCGGCCACCGTCATGGCTTCGATTACCGCGCTGACCCCGAACACCTGCGCGACGACCAGTGGGCCGGCCATGGCGAGGTCAACGAGCAGTTCCTGCGCGGCGGCATGAGCCTGATCGCCTCCGACGTCCATAATCGCTTTCCTTATGTAGCGACCGCCCAGCAGAGTCCCGGCCTGGCCATCCGCGTGATGCTGCAGGGCCAGGTCGATGTGCGCATTCCGCGACGCGGTGGTTTCACCCTGCGCGCCGGCACGGCGATGACCGCGCACCACCGCGAGCAGGTCGAGATGACCGGTGCGCATCCCGGCGAAACGCGCATGCGCGGCGTCAGCGTCATGGTGCCCGGCCAGATCGATCCGGATCTGTTCCATCTGCCGCAGCTGGAGACCGCGCTCAACAGCCACCTGGAATGCCGCCACTGGGCCATTCCGCATACCCTGCTGCCGGTACTCGGCCAGTTGTTCGACAGCCCATGGGAAGATGGCATCGACGCCTTGTGGCGCGAGGGCGTTGCTCTGCAGCTGCTGGCCGTTGGCCTGAAGGCCGAGGATCTGCAGACCGACCCTGTACGAACGCTGCGGGCCGGCCAGCGCGAGCGCCTGGAGCGCGTGCGTGCCTACCTGCATGACGACCCCAGTCACGCCCACAGCCTGGTCGAGCTGGCCCAGCTGGCCTGCATGAGCCCCAGCTCGCTGCGCCGTCATTTCGCCCAGCAGTACGGCTGCTCGGTGTTCGACTACCTGCACGAGCAGCGCATGCGCCACGCCGAACAGGGCCTGCGCGAGGACGGCTGGACGGTCGAGCAGGCCGCCGCCGCCAGCGGCTACCGCCACCCCAGCAACTTCGCCGCGGCATTCCGCAAGCGTTTCGGCCTGGTCCCCAGCCGCTGGCGCACGGGCCCTTCGAAGGTGGGGTGAGGATCCCCGCTCCGGTAGGTGTCGACCTTGGTCGACACGCTCCCGCACCATCGCGGATGCCGGCCAGCGGCCGGCACTACCGCCGCCGCAATCGACATGCCATGGCCAAGCACTGGTAGGTGTCGACCTTGGTCGACACGCGCTGGAAGCGATCATATTCCCGGCACATCTTTGCGCATGTCGCATATGCCCATTGCCGCGAAAGATGGGCCGCGGCATCGTAGTAGGGCTGACTACAGGGACTTCTCGTGGACAACCGAGATCAACCAAGCACGCCTTACTTCATCCGATGCATCCAAAGTCCATGGCTACCCGAGACAGGCGCGCATGCGGACGATCTACGCAGCTTACAGGCACATTGGAGCGAGGCAGCAATTTCAGAGGATTTCATACAGCTCCTGCGTTGGTCAAACGGTGGGCGCTGCGTGTTCCCTCATGCTTATGTCGACCTATGGTCCGTCGCCAGCATCATTCAGCTCAACCGCAGCTACCAGATCCGGCGTTATCTTGGCGACTCCCTGATGGGCATTGGAACGGACGGTGGATCGACGCTCATCGCGCTGGTTCTCTGCCCGCTCAGTCGCGGACAGATCGTCTCATTCGATCTGGGCGATCTCGACATCAGCCGGGGAAAGCCCATCGCCGAATCTATCGCCGAACTCTTTCGGAAGTTCGACAGCGGGCTGCTGACGAGCGACAACATTTATCCTTGAGCTTAGAAATGCCGGCCAGCGGCCGGCACTACCACACCCGCCTGAATCGACCTGCCATGGCCCAGCCTTGGTAGGTGTCGACCTTGGTCGACACGCTCCTGCGCCATCGCGGATGCCGGCCAGCGGCCGGCACTACCACGTGCTGCCGGGCCATGCCCGGCGTCATCCTCTCCGCCTCAATACACCGGCAGATCGATGTAGCTCGCCTGCGCGGCGCTGTGCCAGACCCGCTGCGTGGCCTTCTGGTAATCGCCTGGCTTGGCCAGGTAGATGTTCGGCACGTAGGTCTGCGGGTTGCGGTCGTACAGCGGGAACAGGCTGGACTGCACCTGCACCATCACCCGGTGGCCCTTCTGGAACGTGTGGTTGGCGTTGGGCAGGTCGAAACGGTACGGCAGCACCTGGTTCGCCGCCAGCGGCTTCGGGTCGCTGAAGCTCTCGCGGTAGCGGCCGCGGAAGATCGCCAGCGACACCGGCAACTCGTAGCCCCCCATCTCCGGCGTCGACGCTTCCTGGTCCGGATACACGTCGATCAGCTTCACCACCCAGTCGCTGTCGGTGCCACTGGTCGAGGCCTGCAGGTGCACCACCGGCGCGCCGCCGATGCGCAACGGCGCGGTCAGCGGTTCAGTGATGAAGGTCAGCACGTCCGGGCGGCCATCGACAAAGCGCTGGTCCTTGACCAGCCAGGTGGTCCACATGTCGCGGTCACCGAAGCGGACCGGGCGCGGCACGAACGGCACCGGCTTGGCCGGGTCGGACACGTACTCCTCGAAGTCGCCCTCGCCCGCCGCCGGCGCCTGGAATGCCAGCTTGCCGCCGGCCCGCAGGTACAACGGCTTGCTGCTGGCTGCACAGCCCTTGTCGCAGCTGCGCGGCCAACCCTTCAGGCGATCCCAGTGGTTTTCGCCGGTGTTGTAGATCAGCACCGGCGGCGTGTCCGCCTTCGGCGCACCGTCCACCAGGTACTGGTCGAAGAACGGCTTGAGTACATCACGGCGGAACTGCAGCGCGGTATCGCCGTCGAACTTCAGCGCGCCCAGCTCACTGCCGCTGTAGTTCACCTGGCTGTGCCGCCACGGCCCCATCACCAGGTAATTGCGGTTGTTGCCGCTGTCGCGCCCTTCCATTGCCTGGTAGGCGTGGTTGGCGCCCCACATGTCCTCCTGGTCCCACAGGCCCTGCAGCCACATGGTCGGCACCTTCAGCGGTGTCTTCGCCATCACCGCATCCAGTGCCTGGCCCTGCCAGAAGCCGTCATAGGCCGGGTGCTCGACCAGCTTCTTCCACCAGGTCAGCTGGTCCACGCCGGTGAAGCGCGCGTAGTCGCCAGCCGAACCGATCCGCAGGAAAGTGCTGTAGTCGTCATAGCCGAGGCTGGGCAGCGGCGTACCCTTGCCGCGCTTCTCGGTCTGCATCGCGAAATAGTTGAAGTTGACCTGGCGGAACGCACCGTAGTTGAGCCAGTCGTCGCCCATCCAGCCATCGACCATCGGGCTCTGCGGTGCGGCCACCTTCAGCGCCGGATGCGGGTCGGTCAGCGCCATCACCACGGTGAAGCCCTCGTACGACGAGCCGAGCATGCCGACCTTGCCATTGCTCTCCGGCACGTTCTTCACCAGCCAGTCGATGGTGTCCCAGGCGTCGGTGGAGTGGTCGACTTTGGTGTTGTTCAACGGCCCGCGCAACGGCCGGGTCATCACGTAATCGCCTTCGGAGCCGTACTTGCCACGGATGTCCTGGAACACGCGGATGTAACCGCCGTCGACGAACACCTCGTCGCCCTGCGGCAGCAGGTCGCGCATGCGCGGCGAATCACTGCGGCTGGCGCGGCCAGCGGCATCGTAGGGGGTGCGGGTCAGCAGGATCGGGGCATTGCGGGCGCCCTTGGGCACCACGATCACCGTATACAGCTTGGTGCCATCACGCATCGGCACCATCACCACGCGCTTGTCGTAGTCACGACCGACATCGGGGGCAACGAAGGGCTTGCCGCTGATGTCCGGGGTCATCGGCGGGGTATCGGCGGCCAGCACGGTGCTGGACAGGCAAAGGGCAATGGCTACAGCGACGGCACGCACACGCATGGACAACCCCTCCCGGCAGGAAAGCCTCAAGCCTACTCCTGCCTTGAGCCGTGAGGTGTGGGCGGGCTTTGCATTCTGCGGCGGATGCAGGCAGGACTGATGGCACATGTGCCCGCAGTGCCGCCGCGCTCGCCAACGACCGGTAGTGCCGGCCGCTGGCCGGCAACTTCATGATCCCGGGGTGCGTTACGCGGTTGCCGGCCAGCGGCCGGCAACCGGTCAGGCCATCGGCACTTCGTGCAACGCAAGCCAACACCAACGCCCCTGCTCCTGGCGCAGCACCGCCAGCGACTCTCGCCATGTGGGCTGGCCGCCATCGAGCGAATGCCCTTCGCGATAGCGCAGCACCGCCAGCGGTGAAGGCGCTTCCACCCCGTGCACGGCGTCGATGGAAATCCGCAGCCCGGGGCGCGCGCCATGGCCTCCCTCGAACAGCGCCTGCACGGCATTCCGGTCCAGTCTGCGACCCGCGATGCCGACCATGCTGAAGTCCGCGCAGAAATGCGCCATCAGATCGTCCAGCGCATCGGCGCCGACATCGGCACGGAACCAGGCCTGCAGCTTGTCGTGCAGGTGGTGGACTTCATGTTCTGCGGTGATATCCATCAGGCATTCTCGGGTTGCGAAAGGGAAACAGAGTGCGAGTGGCGCAACAGCGCCATCGGCAACAGCGTCATTGCGGCGGCCAGACCCAGAGCCACGCTGGTGGCGCGTGCTGGCAGCCACTGCATGGCCAGCGCCAGCAACAGCGCAATGGCGGCAGTACCAAGGCAGAAACTGAGCTGACGGTTGAGGTTCCAAAGGGCACTGGCATCGCCCAGCGCTTCACCCTCCACGCCGTGGAAAGCCAGCGTCTGCGCGGTACTGCTGCACAGGCTGCCACCGGCGCCCATCAGCGCGAACAACAGCGCGGCCAAGGCGAAGGCCGGCTGCGGCAACAGCGCCATCAACAGCAGGCCGCTGGCCTGCAGCAGCATGCCGGCACGCAGTACCGTGGCCGGGCCGAAGCGCGCCAGCAGGCGCTTGCTGGCCGTGATCGCAATGGCCGAGGCCAGCGCCCAGGGCAGCATCAACGCGCCGATGCGTGCCGCGCTGTAACCGGCCTGGTGCAGCTGCAGGGTACTGACCAGCTGGCTGCCGATGAACACACCGGGCACTGCCAGATAGACCAGCATCGCCAGGCGCAGGCCCCGATGGGACAGCAGCGACCAGCGCAGCAGGGGCTGCGTCTGCTGCCGTGCATGCCGCAGGTGGGCCGCCGCCAACAGCATTGCGATCAACAGCAGTACGGCCCCGGCGGCCCGATAGCCGGGTTCACCCAGCCAGGTCAACGCCAGCAGCAGCGCGCCCAGCGCCAGCATCGCGGTGGACAGCGCATAGGCCTGCAGGCGCGGCGCACTGCGCGCGCCATCGGCCGGCATCCAGGCCAACACCAGGCTGATCGCCACCACCGCCAACGGCAGGCTGGCCCAGAGCACGCCGCGCCAGGACAACCACTGCACCAGCAGCCCACCGAGCGCGGGCGCCAGTGCCGGCACCAGCAGCGCCACCAGCAGGATGCGGCGGGTCAGCGCGCCACGCTGGTCGGACGTGCATTGTCGGTACGCTGCCGCCTGTGCCACCGGAATCAGCAGGCCACCGGCCAGCCCCTGCAGCAGGCGCCAGCCCAGCAGCCAGCCGATACCCGGTGCGGCGCCGGCCAGCACAGCGGCAACCGCGAACAACAGCAACGCCACCAGCAGCAGGCGACGCTCACCACAGCGCGCGGCCAACCAAGGCGCCAGCGGAATCACCACGCTCAGGCCCAGCATGTAGGCGGTGCCCACCCAGGCCAGGGTACCGACATCAGCGTGCAGTTCCGCTGCCAGTGCCGGATAGGCCACCGTGGCGATGAACATGTTGACCAGATCCAGGGCGAACACCAGCAGGAAGATCGCCTCATGGCGCAGGCGGGGGGACGGCATCGGCGGCGCTCCAGCAGGGAAGCGGCCAGCATGCCGTGCGGGCCTTGTTGGAAAAACACGCCAGCAGCTGCAACACTGTCAAATCCACTTTGACAATGAATTGCCATGGTCAGCCTCGATCGCTTCGATATCTTCCGCGCCGTGGTCGAGGCCGGCAGCCTGACCGCAGCAGCTGATCGGCTCGGCCTGAGCCGCGCGGTGGTCAGCTTCAACCTGAAGCGGCTGGAACAGGAGCTGGGCGTGACCCTGCTGCTGCGCAGTACCCGCCACCTGGCGCTGACCGAGGCCGGTGAACAGTTCCTGCAGCACTGCGTGCAGGCACTCGATGCCGCACAGGCGGCGATCGATGCAGCGCGTCGCGACCAGCATCAGCTGCAGGGCGTACTGCGCCTGACCACCACGCCGGAGTACGCCCAGCTACGCTTGATTCCAGCACTGGAAGCCTTCCGTGCGCGGCATCCGGCGCTGCAGCTGCACCTGTCGACCTCACCGGCACCGGCCGACCTGATTCCCGAACGCTTCGATCTGGCGATCCGCCTCGGCCGCCTGCCAGATTCAGGGCTGCATGCCAGCGAACTGGAACGGCATCCGCTGTGCGCGGTGGCGGCTCCGTCCCTACTGGCACGCCTGCCCTCTGCCGATGCTGCCGACGACCCCGTGCAGCTGGGCACCCTGCCCCGCCTCGGCTACCCGCGCCTGGCCGACGTGCCCGTGGTCGCGCCCGACGGCAGCGACGCCTTGTTTGCCACCAACCCGGGCAATGCGGTGGTGCGCGTAGATGGTGCCAGCAGCCTGCGTGCCTTCGCCGTGGCCGGCGCCGGGGTCACCGTGCTGCCACGCTGGCTGATCGAGGACGACCTGGCCCAGGACCGGCTGCGCCCGGTGCTGTGCCAGCACCGCTTCCCGCAGCAGAGCGTGTACGCGGTCTACCCGCACAGCACGCAGCCCTCACCGAAGGTACGGCAGCTGATCGATTTCCTGCGCGGGTGGTTTGGCAAATGAAAAATGGGGACGGAGGGGATTAAGTCGTTTGTGCATAAACGACTTAATCCCCTCCTTCCCCTTTTTCAGACACGGCCCTGTGCGGGCCGTGTCTTCAGGCATCAGCGCAGCACCTGCTCCACCAGCTGCACGTCCACGCTCTGCAGCGGTTCGGCCGCATTGCGCGACAGCTGCACCTGGTAGGTGCCGCCGTCGATCTTCCACTGGCGCGCCTGTGCATCGTAGTGGGCCAGGGTCTTCGGCTCGGCTTCGATGCGGATGCGGCGCTGTTCGCCCGGCTGCAGGTTCACCTTGTCATAGCCGATCAGGCGGATCGGCGTGGTGTTGCCGGCCGGCAACTTCAGGTACAGCTGCGCCACGTCGGCACCGGCACGCTTGCCGGTGTTGCGGATGTCGACGCTGGCGACCAGGCGCGAGCCCTCCACGCTCACCTTCAGGTTCTCATAGGCGAATGAGGTGTAGGACAGGCCATGGCCAAAGGCGAAGGTCGGGGTCAGACCCTTGGCCGCCATCCACTTGTAGCCGACGTTGGCGCCTTCGATATCGAAATCGAACACATCACCAAACGGCTTGGCCGGCTTGAAGCCGAGGCCGTCGATGTGCGGGCGTGGCAGCTGCGATTCGTCCGTCACCCAGGTCACCGGCAGGCGGCCCGACGGATTGACCTGGCCGGTCAGCAGCGCGGCGATGCCTTCGCCACCGCGGATGCCCGGGTACCAGGCCTGCAGCACCGCCGGCACCTGCGCCAGCCACGGCGTGCGCACCGGGCCATTGGTTTCCAGCACCAGCACGGTCTTCGGGTTGGCCTTGGCCACTGCCGAGATCAGGGCATCCTGGTTGTCCGGCAGCTGCATGTCCGGCAGGTCCACCGATTCGGCGGCCCACTGGGTGGCGAACACGATGGCCACGTCAGCCTGCGCGGCGGCCTTGGCCGCAGCGGCGGCATTGGTCCCGTCCACATACTCGATGGTCGCGTCCGGGCGCGCCGCACGCAGCGATTCCAGCGGCGAGGACGGATGGAAGATCACCGGGCCCGGCCAGGTGGTCGGCATCACGCCCGGCACCGCATTGGTGCCCTTGGCGGTGACGCCCACCATCGACGAACCACCGCCGCCGATCACGCCCTTGTCGGCATGGCCGCCGATGATGACGATGCGCTTCACGCTGTCGGCCAGCGGCAGCAGGTTGCCCTCATTGCGCAGCAGCACGCTGCCTTCTTCCACCGTGCGCTGGGCGACGGCGAAACCGGCCTCGGCATCGACCTTCTGGTGCTGCGGCGGGTTGTCGAAGTTGCCATGCAGGAACATCGTGCGCAGGATGCGCGCCACCATGTCGTTCAGGCGCGCCTGCGGCACTACGCCGCCGTGCAGGGCCAGGCGCAGCGGTTCGTCGAAGAACACTGCCGCGTCGAACACTTCACCGGCCGACTGCTGATCGAGGCCAGCCAGCGCCGCCTTCGAACCACTGTGCACGCCGCCCCAGTCGGACATCACGAAACCGGGGAACTTCCATTCCTGCTTCAGCACCTGGTTCATCAGGTAGCCGTTCTCGCAGCCGTAGGTGCCGTTGATCTTGTTGTACGAGCACATCGCCACGCCCGGGCGACCGGCTTCCAGCGCGATCTCGAAGGCCAGCAGGTCCGACTCGTGCATGGCCTGTTCGCCGATGCGCACGTCGTGGAAGTTGCGGCGGGTCTCCATGTCGTTCAGCGCGAAGTGCTTCATCGAGGAGATCACGTGCTGGCTCTGCACGCCCTGGATCAGCGCGCCAACCATCGAGCCGGCCAGCAGCGGATCTTCACCGGCATATTCGAAGTTGCGGCCGTTGCGCGGGTCGCGCTGCAGGTTGACGCTGCCCGACAGCAGGATGTTGAAGCGCTGCTGCCATGCCTCGCGGCCCATCGTGGCGCCACCGGCGAAGGCGACTTCACGGTTCCAGCTCGATGCGGTGGACGGGCCCGACGGCATCGCCGTGGCGAAATCGCCCGGGCGGATGCCACCCGGATTGGTCACGCCGACGCCGGCATCGGCCGATTGCTGCGACGGAATGCCCAGCCGCGCCACGCCCGGCACGAAACCGGCCGAACCGACTGCGCCTTCCGGCAGCGGGCCACCGTCCTTGCCCAGCCCGAAGTAGCTGTGCAGCATCTGGAACTTCTCATCCTCGGTCATCGCCTTCAGCAGCAGCGCAGCGCGCGCGTCGGCGTTGAGGGTGGTGTCCATCCACGGCCTGTCGCCATGCGTGTCGGCGGCGTAGGCCAGGGTCAGCAGGGTGGCGCGCAGGGTACTGCCTTCCACCTTGAACGGCGCACTGCTGGCGGCCTGGAAGCCATCGCTGAAATAGCTGGCATCGGCTTCCAGCGCGACACGCGCCGGATCGAAGCCTGCGGCCTTGGCCGATTCACCGGCCACCGCGCCGAGCAGCACCGCCGGTGCACCCAGCCGCGAACGGGTGACCAGCGCCGGCAGCTGCGCCGCACCTGCACCGGCATCGGTATAGACCGCCACGGTGTGGCGGCCGTCGTCCAGGCGCAGGTAGTTCAGGCTCGGCTGGTCGGGGCCGGATTCAGCGGCGATCGGCAACCGGGTCAGCACGGCCTGGCCGCGCTGGGTCTGGCCATCGTCCTTGCCGGCAGCAATGAAGCGGTACTCGTAGCCCAGGCCATCGGCCAGCACCTGCAGCGGATCGACCTGGCCGATGCCGCGCTGCACCTGGCGCACGCTCACCGCGTCCACCTGCAGGGTCTTCAGCTGGGCGGCCAGGGCCGGCATCGCCTCGGCGGTCGGGGCCTGTTCCAGGGTCAGCACAGTGAACGCGGCGGGGTCGGCCCAGGCCGGGGCGGCCAGTGCGGCAGACAGGGCCAGGGACAGTGCAAGCGGCTTTGTAAACGTTTTCATCGGCAGGCGTAATTCCGTTGCCAAGGCAATCGGTCCAGGGAAAGTGCCGCCGAAGGGTGCAGCGTTCATGCCGCGCAGGGGTTGCCAGGCAACTTCCCGCAGGCCGATGGACGGGCCGGTCTGCGCGCGGGACCCTCCTCCCGGCGTGACAACCTGCCTGCCCGGACCGCGCAGGGCGACCCAATCCTGTGAAGATTGTGCGAGGGCGTTCACACCTGTCAACAGGACCTAAGTCACAGGGGCAACCCGGCCAGCGGTTATCAGGCCATCACCGGCGGTCATCAGCGCGCCGCGCGAGGCTGCCGATAATGAGGGTCCCTGGCCACGAACCGAGCCCATGACCGTCCATCGCGACTTCGACCATCTCTGGCGCGACCGCTGTGACACCTCCAGCCAGCGCGCGCCGCGCGTGTTGATCCGGGTGTTCGTGGCCCCGGGGGAGTTGGAGCGCAGCGTGGCGTTCTACGAGCAGCTGCAGGGTGTGGTGGCCGATGCGGGGTTCCCGTTTCCGGAGGCCGGGCTGCGTCTGGCGATGGTCGGTGCGTTCCTGTTGATCGAGGGCAGCGAGACGGCGCTGGCGCCGTTCACTTCGACCACGGGAACGCTGCTGGTCGATGATGTTCGGCCCTATCACGACAAACTGGTCGCCGCCGGCGCCGAGATCATCTTCCCGCTGCAGGTGGTACCCACCGGGGCGGCGTTCAACGCGGTGCATCCCGATGGCACGGTGGTCGAGTACGTGCATCACCGGCCGGATCCGCACGGCCGGTGAGGGGACGGCCGGGCTGCGCCCGGCACCCGCGGTAGTGCCGGCCGCTGGCCGGCAACCTCAGAAGCAACAGCCGAAGCAAAAGCGGGCTTCCTGTGGGATGGCGGGGTGGGTCCGGCTGCGGGGGGCGCTGCAAGTACGTCCATGTAAGCTCGGTCGCCGCTTGCTCGTGCGCGCTGTCCTGCGCACACGGCAAGACCGGGGTTGGGCATCCTGCCCAACCCGCCCGACGCATGCCTCGGGCCCATGGCGCTCACGCCCCCGCCAACGGACCCACCCCGCCTTCGACAATTTCTCGCAACCTGCAGTAGATCCACGCCATGCGTGGATGCTCTTCGTTTCATTGTCGAAATATTTGATTTCGATGGAGATTCATCCACGCATGGCGTGGATCTACAATCCCTCCATGTCCTCCCCCGCCCTGCCTTGGAATGGCACGTTGCTGCTGGATGCTCACGTGGCCGTGCTGCAGGGCCATGCCGGTGGCAGCGCCTCCCACGCGCACTACGCCCATCAACTGTTGCTGAGCGACGGCGCGCCCTGGCAGGTCGAGGTCGATGGCGTACGGCAGCAGGGCCAGCGGCTGTGGCTGCCCTCCTTCCAGACACACGCGATCCTGTCGGCGCCGGAAGCGGGCTGCACGGTGTTCCTCGAACCCGCACATGCCGATCCCAAACAGATCCAGCAGCACCTGCACTCGCTGCCCGGCACTGCGATGGAACTGCACGACTGGCTGCCACGGTTGAGCCGGCCACAGCCGCTGGACCGCCGCGTGCAGGCGGCATTGGCCAGGATCGCCCAGCACCTGCCTGGCCCGGTGCCGGCTGCCGACATTGCCGAAGCCGCGCACCTGTCGACCAGCCAGCT
Organism: Stenotrophomonas sp. PE591; assembly: GCF_018320795.1. Taxonomy (NCBI): domain Bacteria; kingdom Pseudomonadati; phylum Pseudomonadota; class Gammaproteobacteria; order Lysobacterales; family Lysobacteraceae; genus Stenotrophomonas; species Stenotrophomonas sp. PE591. The sequence goes on along the minus strand of NZ_JAAOKO010000002.1, from coordinate 900,416 downwards.
GCACCGGCGTTTCCAGTCCGAGCTGGCGGTGACCCTGCGCGGCTGGGTGCTGTGGCAACGGTTGCGCCGCGCGCTGATGCATCATCTGAGCGGTCACAACCTGACCGACAGTGCGCATGCCGCTGGATTCGCCGATCTGGCCCATCTCTCGCGCAGCCTGCGCCGCATGTTCGGCATCGGTGCCGCGCAGCTGCAGGGCCTGCAGCTGCACGCGGCCTGACATGTTCAATCATTCGCGCCTGCGCAGGCCTTCCGGCAACTCCGGCACCTCGCCATGCGGCAGTTCGCGGAACGGCGCCAGCAGCTGCCCCGGATAATCGCGCGGATAGTCCGGCTGGCTGCCGATGCCAAGGTCGCGTTGCTGCAGCCGATAACCCGGCGCATCGAAGGCGGTCCCCAGCAGATGGTCCCAAGCGGTCAGGAACAGGCCGAAGTTGACGTCGCCCGCGGTGCCGTAACGCATGTGGTGGAAGCGGTGCAGCGGCGCCCAGGCCATCACCCGGCCGAGCACGCCGGGACGTATGTCAACGTTGGAGTGCTGCAGCAGCAGCTGGATGGCAATGGCGAAAGCCAGCACCGCAGCCACCGGCATCGGCAGGCCCAACAGCAGCAGCGGCAGCACGCCGCCCACCGCTTCGGCCGCCTGATGCAGCGGGTGTTTCATCAGCCCGTTGAAGCCGTACATGCGGGTGACGCTGTGGTGCACCGCATGCAGCCGCCACAACCAGCCGATGCGATGGCTGGCGTAGTGCACCAGGGTGATGCCGAGATCAGCGCAGACGATGGCCAGCAGCACCTGCAGCGCGAATGGCCACTGCACCGGCCACAACTGCCACGGAATGATTGCCGCCAGCAGCGGCACCGCCGCGATCGACAGCAGGTTCAGGCTTTCGTTGACCAGTGCATGCAGGGTGTCACGCAGGCTGTCGCCGTGGTCGTGGTTGAACGCGGGGTCGTACGGCCAGGCACGCTCGGCGGCGAACGAGACCGCGATGGCGGCCGCCAGCAAGGTCAGCAGCCACAACGGATCACCGTGGCAATGGCCGACCCAGACGACGGCAGTGGCAACGAAGCCCAGCAGGAACAGCGGGGCATACAGGCGGAGCATCCAGTGCTTCATGGGCAACCCGGAAAGTGAGGGGCCTGCATGCTGGCGCCGCGTATGGGGTGCTGGCTTGAACAAACGACGCAACCCGCGCGCACCGGGTAGACGCCGACCTTGGTCGGCGCCGCGTTTCCCACATCCACGCATGGCGCGGCTCTACAATGGCGCCCTCATCGCGCCCGGGGCCGGCATGGATTCCTTCAACCTGATGCGTGCCTTCCGCCGCATCGTCGAACGCGGCGGGCTGGCCCGCGCTGCCGAAGACCTGGGCATGTCGCCGGCCGGGCTGAGCAAGCAGTTGCGCACGCTGGAAGCGCATCTGGGCGTGGTACTGCTGCAGCGGACCACGCGGCGCATGAGCCTGACCGAGACCGGCCACGCCTATTACCGTGAATGCTGCCGCCTGCTCGACGAGCTGGACGCATTGGAACGTGGCATCGCCGAACAGCGCGGCGACGTGGCCGGGCGCCTACGCGTCAATGCGCCGCAGTCGTTCGCACTGAGCACGCTGTCGCCGCTGCTGCCACGCTTCCTGCAGCAGCATCCGCAGCTGTCGTTGGATCTGGTGATGGAAGATCGCCTGCTCGATGCAGTCGGTGAGGGTTTCGATGTATCGCTGCGGCTGCGTGCCGAGCTGGATGATTCACGCCTGGTGGCGCGCCGGCTGGCGTCGCTGCAGCAGGTGCTGTGCGCGGCCCCGTCCTACCTGCGGCAGCATCCGGCACCGCAGGCGGTGGACGATCTGCAGGCGCACAGCGTGCTGGCCTACAGCCTGTCCGACTCGCCCGGCAGCTGGCCGCTGCTCGGCCCCGATGGCCAGGTGACGATCACCCTGCCGGCGCGCGTCACCGTCAACAACAGCCTGCTGCTGCGCGACCTGCTGGTGGCCGGCATGGGCATCGGCGCCCTGCCCTCGTTCCTGGCGGCACCGGCACTGGCCCGTGGCGAACTGCAGCAGGTGCTGCCCGACCACCGCTATCCGCCACGCTTCGTGCATGCGGTCTACCCCACGTCGCGCCACCTGCAGCCCAAGGTGCGTGCGTTCATCGATTTCCTGCACGCCGAGCTGCCCGGCTGCGCCGGCCTGGATTCGTAACCGCCAGCGAAAACTGAGCTGCCCGCAGCGTGCTGTTTCGGCCACGCCGCGCTGCCTACTCTGCCGCCTCCCCTCTCACCGATGGCAGGCAGATGTCTTCCGTTCCTTCCCCCGCCACCGCCGCGCCGGTGGTCGATTTCTTCCACGACGTGGTCTGCGGCTGGTGCTTCGTGCTGGCCCCGCGCCTGCAGCAGGTCTCGGCCGAACTCGGCATCCAGGTGCGCCACCGCAGCTTCGTGCTGCAGGACTCGCGCGCGCAGATGGTCGAGGTGTTCGGCTCGATGGAGCGCGCCAAGGCGATCATCCTGCGCCACTGGACCGACTGCGCCGCGCATGAAGACACCGCGCGCATCGATATCGAAGGCATGCGCGCACAGGACTTCGAGTATCCGTCCGGCTGGCTCGGCGCACTGGCCTGCCAGGCCGCCGGCATGCTCGGTGGCAACGACGCCCATGGCGCGATGTTCGATGCCGTGCAGTGGGCGCACCTGCACCAGCACCGCAACATCGGCGATGCCGAAGTCCTGCTGGATATCGCCGAATCGCTGGGTCATCCACGTGGCGCCTTCGTTGACCACATGCGCAGCGACGCAGTACGCCAGCGCGTGCAGGCCGATCGTGCCGAAGCCGCTGCCCTCGGCATCCGTTCCATACCCACCGTGATCGGCGGCAACGGCCTGCGCCTGCAGACCCTGCCGCTGCCGCAACTGCGCCAGGCCCTGGCGCACCTGGTCGCGGCCTGAGCCGCACCGCCCCCCACCCTGCAAGGAGATTTCCCATGACCCCACGTACCCTGGGCACCGCGCTGGCCCTGCTGCTGGCCGGCACCGCCGCTTCCACCACCGTGTCCGCGCACGAACGCGTTCCCTCCGGCCAGCAGGTCGGCACCAGCCCCTGGGGGCCGAAGGACGAGATCGGCCGCCTCAACCTGATCACCGAGGCCTCGCGTGCGGCGATCCTGTCACGGGTCAGCGGCGGCAAGGCCTATGACCTGGCCACCGAATACTACGTCGGCATGCCCAGCTGGCAGGATGCCGGCGACCCGCACTACCAGTTCTGGATGACCCACACCCCGCGCGGCACGGTGATGGACGACCCGATGGGCGTGGGCGAAACCATGAACCTCACCCGCAGCTACACCGGCACCGCGTTCTCGATGTACAGCCACACCGGCACCCACATCGATGCGCTGAACCACTTCGGCATCCACGGGAAGATCTGGAACGGCTTCGAGGCCGACAAGCACCTCGGCGATCGTGGCTGGAATGTCACCGGCATCGAGAAGTTCCCGCCGCTGATCGCGCGTGGCGTGCTGATCGACGTGGCCGCCGCCAAGGGCGTGGACATGCTGCCTGACAGCTACCGCGTCACCCGCCAGGACCTGAAGGATGCGCTGGCACGCCAGAAGGTGAAACTGCAGCAGGGCGACGTGGTGCTGATCCGCACCGGCCGCATGCGCCTGTTCGAGCAGCCCAGGGCCTACATGGCCAACCCGCCGGGCATGGGTCTGGACGCGGCACGCTTCCTGGTCGAGGACAGCGGCGCGATGATCGTCGGTGCCGACAACCTCAGCTTCGAGACCTTCCCCTCGGAGGTGTCCGACGACTACGTGCCGCTGCACACCTACCTGCTGGCCCAGCAGGGCGCGCCGATCATCGAGCTGGTGGCGCTGGACGAACTGGCCCGCGACAAGGTCTACGAGTTCGCCTTCATCGGCGGCCCGCTGAAGATCCGCGGCGGCGATGCCGCGCCGCTGCGCCCGGTGGCGCTGCCGGTGCGCCCGTAACCAGGGCCTGTGGGTGCCGACCTTGGTCGGCACTCCTTTACCCCCTTCAGCAACCTGAAACCGGACCCTCCGATTTCATTAGTAATTCTACTCACAAGACGAGTAGCATGTCTGGTCTCAGCCCCTGATACCGGCCCGTCGATACTCGCGCCATGCCCGCTGTTTCCGCCCGTTCCTGCCGTTTCCAGCCCGCCCGGCGCCTCCCCTGGAGGGCCGGCTGATGGGTGCCGTCGTCGCCCTCGACCGGCTGCTGGACGGGCGCCAGCTGTGGCGCGGCCCGGCCCGCCAGGGGCCGGCCAGCGACCACCTGGCCAGCGGCCACCCGGCACTGGACGCACGCCTGCCCGGCGGTGGCTGGCCCACCAGCGGGCTGTGCGAGGTACTGCAGGCGGCGCCTGGGGTGGGTGAGCTGGCGCTGGTCTGGCCGGCGCTGGCCAAGCTGAGCCTGCGTGACCGCCCGATCGTGCTGGTCGCCCCGCCCTATCGCCCGCATGCCCCGGCCTGGGCGGCAGCCGGGCTGGACCTGGCCCAGCTGCAGATCATCCACGCAGCGCCGAAACAGGCGCTCTGGGCCACCGAGCAGTGCCTGCGCTCTGCCGCCTGCGCGGCGGTGCTGTGCTGGCCACACCAGGCCGACGATCGCGCCCTGCGCCGGCTGCAGGTCGCCGCCGACAGCGGCCAGTGCCTGGGCTTCGTGTTCCGCGAGGCGCAGGCGGCGCGCAATCCCTCTCCGGCCAGCCTGCGCCTGCAGCTCGACCACGGCCAGGTGCGGGTGCTGAAGTGCCGAGGCGGCCTGCCGCCGGCGCAGCCGTTGCCGCTGGCCATCGCCCACTGAGGCCGCGCCATGCACTGGGCCTGCCTGTTGTTGCCGCAGCTGGCGCTGGACAGCGTGCTGCGCCTGCAGCCGGATCCGCAGCGCCCACTGGTGCTGCTGCAGGGGCCGGCACAGCGTCGCGTACTGCGTGCGGTCAGCCCGTCGGCACGCGCAGCCGGGCTGCGCCCGGGCATGCTGCTGTCGGCTGCGCAGGTGCTGGTGCAGGACATGCACCTGCACGATTACGATCCCAACGCCGAACAGCACACCCGGCAGCTGCTGGCCAGCTGGGCCTACGCCTACAGCTCGCAGGTCAGCCTCGATTTCCCGCATGCACTGGTGCTGGAGATCGGCGCCAGCCGCGCCCTGTTCGGTGACTGGCTGACGATCCAGCAGCGGCTGCGCAACGAACTGCACGAACTCGGCTTCCGTCACCGTCTGGTGGCCGCACCTACCCCACATGCCGCGCGCGTGCTGGCCAACGTCCACGACGGCCTCGGCATCGATGCACAGCAACTGCCGGCGGCGCTGGCGCAGTTGCCCCTGCCGCGCTGCGGCCTGCCCAACGAGGCGGTGACGGTGCTCGGCCGCTCCGGCCTGCGCACGCTGGGCGCAGTGCTCGAGCTGCCGCGCGACAGCCTGGCCCGGCGCTTTGCCCCCGAGGTCCTGCAGCAGCTGGATGCGCTGCGTGGGCTACCCACCGCGCCACTGCGCTACTACCAGCCACCGGACCGTTTCGATGCACGCATCGAATTCGAGTACGAGATCGAATCCAGCCAGGCCCTGTTGTTTCCGCTGCGTCGCCTGCTGCTGGACCTGGCCGCGTTCCTGTGTTCGCGCGATGGCGGCGTGCAGCGCTTCGACCTGCATTTCGAGCACGACCTGCTGCCGGCCAGCGTGCTGACCATCGGCCTGCTGGCACCGGAACGCGATCCCGCGTTGCTGTTCGAGATCGCGCGCAACCGCATGGAAGCGTTCGCCCTGCCGGCCGGCAGCCGCGCACTGCGCCTGCAGGCCGAACAGCTGCCACCGTTCGTGCCCGCCGCGCGCGACCTGTTCGATACCCGGCCGGCACAGGCGATGCCCTGGAACCAGCTGCGCGAGCGCCTGCGCGCGCGGCTGGGCGATGACGCCGTGCAGCCGCTGGCGGTGCAGGCCGACCATCGCCCCGAACGCGCCAGTGGCAGCCAGCCCGCGGCCAAGCCTCCGTCGTACTGGCCGCTGCGCCCTGGCTGGTTGCTGGACACCCCGCAACCGCTGCGTGATCCGCGGCTGCGCATCGTCACCGGGCCGGAGCGGATCGAATCGGGCTGGTGGGACCAGGCCGACGCACGCCGCGACTACTACGTGGTGGAAACCGCACACGGCCAGCGCGGCTGGGCTTTCCGTGAGCGCAACGATCCGCATGCGCCGTGGATGCTGCACGGCTGGTTCGGCTGAGCCGCCATGCACAGCGAACTGCCCGGCTACGCCGAACTGCACTGCCTGTCGGCCTTCAGTTTCCAGCGTGGTGCTTCGATCGCCGAAGAGCTGTTCGCGCGCGCCGCCGGCCAGGGCTACCGCGCGTTGGCGATCACCGACGAATGCTCGCTGGCCGGCATCGTGCGTGCCTGGCAGGCGGCCAAGGCGCATGGCGTGGCGCTGATCGTCGGCGCCGAATTCCAGGTCGAGGACGGACCCAAGCTGGCCCTGCTGTGCACCGACCAGGCCGCCTATGCCGGGCTCTGCCAGTTGATCACTACCTGTCGGCGGCGCGCGGCCAAAGGCGAGTACCGTTGCCTGCGCGAGGACCTGCTCGGCCTGCCCGACGGCCTGCTGTGCCTGTGGCTGGACCGGCAACCGGCCGCCACCGACCTGGAACTGCTGCGCGCCGGCTTCAATGATCGGCTGTGGCTGGCGGTGGAACTGCACCACGAGCACGACGACGCACGCCGCCTGCAGCAGCTGCAGGCCTTCGGCGAACGCCACCGCCTGACGCTGGTCGCCAGTGGCGATGTGCACATGCACGTGCGACGCCGCCGCGCCCTGCAGGACACGCTGACCGCGATCCGCCATCGTTGCAGCGTGGCCGAAGCCGGCTGGCGCCTGTTTCCCAACGGCGAGCGCCACCTGCGCCCGCGCACCGCGCTGGCCCAGCTGTATCCCGCCGAACTGCTGGCCGAGACCCTGCGCATCGCCGAACGCTGCCACTTCACCCTGGAACAGCTGCAGTACACCTATCCACGCGAGCTGGTGCCGGAGGGGCATGACCCGGACAGCTGGCTGCGCGAGCTGGTCGAAGAAAAGATTCCCTGGCGTTGGCCAGAAGGCATCAAGGACGCACAGCGCAAGCAGATCGAACATGAGCTGGCGTTGATCCGGGAGAAAAACTACGCCTCCTACTTCCTTACCGTGCATGACATCGTGCGCTTCGCCCGCAGCCAGGACATCCTCTGCCAAGGGCGTGGCTCGGCGGCCAATTCGACGGTGTGCTTTGTGCTGGGCGTGACCGAGATCGATCCTGCGCGCAGCAATCTGTTGTTTGAACGCTTCATCTCCGCCGAGCGCAATGAGCCGCCGGACATCGACATCGACTTCGAGCACGAGCGCCGCGAGGAAGTGCTGCAGTACGTGTTCAAGCGCTATGGCCGCGAGCGCGCCGCACTGACCGCAGTAGCAATCAGCTACCGTGGCCGCAGCGCGATCCGCGACGTCGCCCGTGCGCTCGGCCTGCCGATGGACCAGGTCAACGAACTGGGCGCGGCAATGGATCATTGGGGCGGCAACATCCCACTGCCGGAAACCCTCCGCGAGCGCGGTTTCGATCCGGACACACCCTTGATGCGGCGGCTGCTGGCATTGACCGCCGAGCTGATCGACTTCCCACGCCACCTGTCTCAGCATCCGGGCGGTTTCGTCATCTCCGAGCATCCGCTGTCGACCCTGGTGCCGGTAGAAAACGCGGCGATGGCCGACCGCACCGTCATCCAGTGGGACAAGGACGATCTGGATGCCACCGGCCTGATGAAGGTCGACTGCCTGGCGCTGGGCATGCTCACCGCCATCCGCAAATGCCTGGCGATGTTGAAGCAGCACGGCCTGCATGAAGGACGCATGGATGCGATCCCGCCCAAGGATGCAAAGACCTTCGACATGATCTGCGCCGCCGATACCATCGGCGTGTTCCAGATCGAATCGCGCGCACAGATGGCGATGCTGCCGCGCATGCAGCCACGCACGTTCTATGACCTGGTGATCGAGGTGGCGATCGTGCGCCCTGGCCCGATCCAGGGCGACATGGTGCACCCCTATCTGGAGCGGCGCCGGATCCTGCGCGAACAGGGACCGGACGCGTTGAACGACCCGGACAACCCGCTCTACCCACCGCAGCTGGAACGCGTATTCGCACGCACGCTGGGCGTGCCGCTGTTCCAGGAACAGGTGATGCAGCTGGCGGTGGAAGCGGCCGGCTACACGCCGGGCCAGGCCGATGCCCTGCGCCGCTCGATGGCGGCATGGAAGCGCCGTGGCGGCCTGGAACCGCATCGCGAGAAGCTGCTGGCCGGCATGCTCAAGAACGGCTTCAGCCGCGAGTACGGCGAGCATCTGTTCGAGCAGATCAAGGGCTTCGGTGATTACGGTTTCCCGGAAAGCCACGCCGCCAGCTTCGCCCTGCTGACCTATAACAGCTGCTGGCTGAAATGCCATCACCCCGCCGCGTTCACCGCCAGCCTGATCAACAGCCAGCCGCTGGGCTTCTACAGCCCCGACCAGCTGCTGCAGGACGCGCGCCGGCACGGCATCCGCGTGCTGCCGGTGGACGTGCGCCACAGCGACTGGGACTGCACCCTGGATTTCAGCAAGGGGCCGGCGGCGATCCGGCTCGGCCTGCGCCTGGTCGATGGCTGCAACGAGCCCGCCGTGCAGGCCATCATGCGCGAACGTGCGCGGCGCCCGTTCGACGATGTCGGCGACCTGTGCCAGCGCACCGCCCTGGACCGCCGCCAGCAGGGCCTGTTGGCCGATGCCGGTGCGTTGCGTGGGCTCAGTGGCCATCGCCATCGTGCACGCTGGGATATCTCCGGCGTGGAAAACCGGCTGCCGCTGTTCGACCAGGCCCGCGCCACCGCCGAAGCCCGCGTGCCGTTGCCCCTGCCCAGCGCCTGGGAGGACATGCAGGCCGATTACCGCAGCACCGGCACCACCCTCGGCCGCCATCCGATCTCATTCCTGCGTGCGCAGCTGCGCAGCCGTGGCTGCCTGGATGCCGCGCAACTGGCGGGCCATGGCCATGGCCGTCGCGTGCGCATCGCCGGCCTGGTACGCATGCGCCAGCGCCCACAGACCGCCAGCGGTGTCACCTTCCTCACGCTCGAGGATGAGACCGGCATGGTCAACGCCGTGGTCTGGCGGCACCTGGCCGATCGCCAGCACCGGGTGCTGGTCGATACCCAGCTGATGCAGATCGATGGTCGCCTGGAACGCGTCGATGGCGTCCAGCACGTCATCGTGCAACGCATGCATTGCCTGGATGAACTGCTGCAGGGACTGCGCAGCCACAGCCGCGATTTCCACTGACGCCGGGAATCACCGCGTAACGGCCACTGGGTGATGTCGAGCAGGTAGAGGTAGAGTCGACTGTCAGTCGACTTGCGCGCGCCAGCGCGGGAATCTCCGTGATCTGATCGAACAGCAGTCGACTGACAGTCGACTCTACCCATCCCCTTTTGCATCCGCTATCGTCGGCACATCCAAGGAAGGACCACCCGATGCCCCGCGCGCTGCTGCTGACCACACTGGTGGTCTCCACCCTCGCCCTGCTTGTTTCCGGCTGGACCGCCTGGAACCTGCATCGCAGCCAATCGCCACAGCGCATCATCGAAGCACGCGGCCTGGTCATCCACGATGCAAGCGGCCAGCCGCGGGTGATCCTCGGCGCACCGGTCCCCGACCCGCTCAGCCAGGGCCGCACCCAGGGGCCGCGCGCCACCGCCCTGTCTGGCCTGATCCTGCTTGGCCCCGACGGTTCCGAGCGTGGTGGTTATGGCACCAGCGACCGCGGCGGCGAAGCCCTGCTCACCCTCGACGATGCCACCGGCACTACCGAAGTATTCAAGGTCGTCGCCAACCCGGATCGCGGCGCCAGCCTGATGGTCAAGCACCAGAACAACACCGGCGCCATGCTCACCTCCTGGCAGGGCAAGCCGGAGCTGATGTTCGTCGATGACAGCGGCCAGTCCTACTACGTGCGCCCTGGCGCCAACGCCGCGCCCTGATCGGCTTCTGTAGCGTCGAGCCATGCTCGACGCTACACCCCGCACACGGCCGCCAGGTCATCGGCCAGCTGCCGCAGCTGCGTCGTCCCCAGCGCCGCACAGGTGATGCGCAGGCCATGTCCCGGCGCCGCCACCGCGAACACTTCGCCCGCCCGCACATGCCATCCGCGCGAAGCCAGTGCCAGCACCTGAGGATGGCTGTCAGCCGACAACGGCAGCCACAGGTTCAATCCCTCCATTGGCAGCGGCGTCGGCATGCCACGCGCGCGCAGCAACTCCTGCAGCGACTGCAGGCGCTGCTGGTAACGCTCACCTGCCGAGGCGATCTTCGCCCGCTGCGTTGCCGACGCCAGCACCGACGTCGCCGCATCCTGCAGCAGATGACTGACCCAGCCGGTGCCGGACGCCAATCGCAGCCGCAACCGCAGCGCGGTTTCTTCATCGCAGGCCAACCAGGCCAGGCGCAGGTCGGGGCCGAGCGGTTTGGACAACGAACGCAACAGCGCCCAGCGCCGGCCATCCAGCGGCAGTACCGAGTGGTAGGCCTGCTGCGAAAGCAGCGCGTAATGATCGTCGACCAGCACCGCCACCTGCGGGTAGGCCGCCAGCAGCTGGCGCAACGCCCGTGCCCGCTTCGCATCCAGGCTGGCCCCGGTCGGGTTGTGCGCACGCGGGGTCAGCAGCACCGCGCGTGCACCGGCCTCCAGCGCCTGCCGAAGTGATTCGACCTGCATGCCATGCGCGTCCACCGCCACCGGCAACGGCGCGTGGCCCACGGCATTGAGCACATTGAGGCTGCCGAGGAAGCACGGATCCTCCACCGCGATGCGATCCCCCGGCAGCAGCCAGGCCGCCAGCAGGCGTTCAATGCCATCGACCGCGCCATGGGTCAGCTCCAGCGCATAACCCGCCGGGCAGTCCGCATCCAGCGAGGCGCGCGCCAGCGCCTGCAACCTCGGGTCGACCGTGCCCACGCCATACAACCGCGGTGCGGCCGGGGCCAGGCGCAGGTTCGGCAGCAGGCGCGGATCCGGATTGCCACCGGCCAGGTCCTGCAGGGCCAGCCCGGGCGTACTGCCCTCGCGCGCCAGCGGCGGCGGCAGGCCACGCACCACCGTGCCGCGGCGGCCCGCCGTGCTGGCCAGGCCCGCCGCATCCAGGCGCTTGTAGGCAGCGGCCACGGTGTTGCGGTTCACGCCCAGCTGCTCGGCCAGTTCACGCACCGGCGGCAGCACGCTGCCGGCCGGCAAGCGGCCCTCGCCGATGCCCTCACGGATGCTGTCGAAGATCGACTCGGCACTGTGCCCGGTGATTTTCATTTTGTCCTATGCCAAAATATCTCTTGTCCTGTGCCAGTGTATCCCACCCTGGCCGCCCTGCATTGGAGGTGCCCGCATGCCCCTTGCCGCCGCCGACTGGCCCGTCGCCCAGTCCGTTGAACAGATCGCCGCCAACCTGGTCACGGTGCGCCAACGCATCGCCGGTGCCTGCGCCCGCGTCGGCCGCGACCCGGCCAGCGTGCGCCTGCTGCCGGTCAGCAAGACCGTCGATGAAGCCCGCATCCGCATGGCGGTGGCCGCAGGCTGCCACGAACTTGGCGAGAACAAGGTGCAGGAGGCACAACGCAAGGCCGAAGCGATGGCCGACCTGGGCGTGCACTGGTCGGTGATCGGCCATCTGCAGACCAACAAGGCGCGCTACGTGGCGCGCTTTGCCAGCGAGTTCCAGGCGCTGGACAGCCTGCGCGTAGCCGAGGCCCTGCAGCAGCGCCTGCAACTGGAAGAGCGCACCCTGGATGTGTTCGTGCAGGTCAACACCTCGGCCGAACCCAGCAAGTACGGACTGGAACCCGACGCGGTCGAGGCCTTCGTGCAACAGCTGCCAGCCTTCGATCGCCTGCGCGTGCGCGGCCTGATGACCCTGGCCATCTTCACCCCCGACGTCGAGCGCGTGCGCGCCTGCTTCGTGCGCCTGCGCGAACTGCGCGACCAGCTGCAACGCACCGCCCCGCCCGGCCTGGACCTGTCGCAGCTGTCGATGGGCATGTCCGGTGATTTCGAAGTGGCCATCGAGGAAGGTGCCACCGTGGTCCGCGTCGGCCAGGCCATTTTCGGCGCCCGCGCCACCCCGGACAGCTTCTACTGGCCGAACAGCGGAGCCCCGGCATGAAGCACGCGGTTGTCCTGCAGCACGTTGGCTTTGAAGACCTCGGCACCCTGCAGCCACTGCTGTTGGCGCAAGGCTGGCAGCTGCAGCTGCTGCAGGCCGGGGTCGATGCGCTCGATGACGCCGAAACCGCCGACCTGCTGGTCGTGCTGGGCGGTCCCATCAGTGCCAATGACACAGGGACCTACCCCTTCGTCAACGACAGCATTGCCCTGCTGCAGCGCCGGCTGCAGCGGCAGCGGCCGACCCTGGGCATCTGCCTGGGTGCACAGCTGATGGCGCGCGCACTCGGTGCCAGTGTCGCTCCCAGTGGTGGCAAGGAAATCGGCTTTGCGCCACTGCTGCTGACCGATGAAGGCCAGCGTTCTCCGCTGCAGTCCCTGCAGGGCATTCCGGTACTGCATTGGCATGGTGAGGCGTTCGAACTTCCGGCCGGTGCACGCCGCCTGGCCAGTACGCCGGCCTGCCGTCATCAGGCCTTCGCCATCGGCAGCCACGCACTGGCCCTGCAATGCCATCCGGAACTGGACGCCCGCCAGTTCGAGCGCTGGCTGATCGGCCACACGCTGGAGCTGGCCCAGGCAGGCATCGATCCCAACGACCTGCGCGCACAGGCGCGTCGCTATGGCGCACCGCTGGCAGCGGCCGCCACCGCGATGTTCGACCATTGGCTGCAGGACCTGCCGGAGACACCGCAATGAACTACCGATTGCAGATCCACCGCGATGGCGCCCACTGGGGCCACTTCGATTGCAGCGGCCCCGATGCCCTGCAACGCATGGACGCCATTGCCGCACAGCTGCCTGCCGATCAGGGCTTCCAGCTGAAACGGCAGAAAGGTGTCGGCGAAGAGCGCATCCTGTCCAGCAATGCCGATGGCCTGCGGGTACTGGCTTCGCAGATCCAGTACCGCGACATCTGATCCGATGGTAGTGCCGGCTGCTGGCCGGCATCCGGATCTGCCGGCCAGCGGCCGGCACTACCGCGGCTGTTCGCCCGCGTGCGAAGCTTCACGCATGTTGACCCTGCATCGCGGCAACCACCACGGACTGCTCATCGCCCCGCGCTGGCCCTCCACCCGCATCCAACTGGAAGAAGAGGTACTGCAACGTCTGCTCGACGCGCAGGCGATGCTGCCTGCCGGGTTGCGCCTGCTGCTCACCCGTGGCTTCGAACCCGGCCACAGCCGTCTCGGTGGCTTCCGCCGCGCGGTACGACGGCTCGGTATCGCAGCATTCCGCACCTGCTACCCGCAACGCCGCGATGAGATCGATGCCATCTTCGGTGCCAACGGCCACGACATCGATGGCCGTCATGTCGATGTCTCACTGGTACTGCACGGCAAGCGGCTGCGGCTGCTGCCTCTGGGCGTGTTCACCCCACTGCGCTGGCAGGATCGTCGCGTTGCCCGTCATTCCGAAGCCGTCGCGCAGGTGAAGCGCAGCCTGCAGCAGTGCGGCTTCGAGCTGCATCACAACGCCACCGAAGCCCTGCAGATCCACTGCGACTATCGTCCGCGCTGACGCCGCGGTGGCCCATGCGTGCCGTGCCTCGCGCCATTGATGCAAATGATTCTCTTTTGCTGTAAGGTGCAGCCGCTGCCCTTGCCGCCGCGGGCTGTTCCCTTTCCCAGTTGTCGCCCGCCCCGTGTCCACGCCTGTCGAACCGACGGATGTCGCGCAGCTGTGCGCGGCCCATTACCGGCCGCTGCACGCCCATGTCCGCCGCAAACTCCCGCAACGCAGCGACGCCGATGACGTCGTCCAGGAAACCTGGCTGCGTGTCGTCAAAGTCGCCGCCAGCGGCCTGCTGAGCAACGGCCGCGCCTATCTGTACCGCGTCGCCCACAACCTGATCGCGGATCTCTACCGGCAGCGCCAGCGCCGTCGCGAAGAGGTACTGGATGACACGCAGCTGCAGGCCATCGCCGATCCTGCACCACTGCCCGAGCAGCGACTGCTCGACGCCGAACAGCTGCGCCACCTCGACGCGATCATCGCCGCGCTGCCACCGCGCTCGCGCCAGGTGTTCCTGCTGGCGCGGGTTGAACAATTGGCGCTGGCTGAGATCGGGCGCCAGCTCGGCATCAGCCGGCAGACCGCGCACGGCCATCTGCTGCGCGCCCTCGTCGCCCTGCAGCAGGTGCCCGGCGCATGAGCCAGGACGCGATCGCGCGCGAAGCCGCACGCTGGTGGCTGGACGGGCACGACGGTGACCGCGACGAGAACGCGTTCGACCAATGGTACCAGGCCGACCCCCGACATGCCGCGCAGTACCAGTATCTGCAGCACCTGTGGCAGGCAGGCGCGACGCTGCCCAGCCTGCAGCGGCAACAGCAGCGCAGGCAACGCCGTCGCCTGCGCGAAGCCGGCATTGCGGTACTGCTGCTGTGCGCGCTCGGCCTGTACAGCCGCACCGCCTCGCCACCCGCTGCGCAGGTACTGCGCACTGCTGCAGGCGAGATCCGTGATGAAGCCCTGCCAGACGGTTCGCACGTCCTGCTGTCACCGGGCAGCGAAGTGCATGTGCGCGTCGATGCACAGCGCCGCCAGTTGCAGCTGCAGCAGGGGCAAGCCTGGTTCAAGGTCGCCGCCGATGCCGACCGGCCATTCCAGGTACACACTCCACAGGGCACGGTCACTGCGCTGGGAACCGCGTTTGATCTGGCCGTGCAGGGCGACAACAGCGTGGTCACGGTCACCGAGCACAGCGTCCGTGTAGAAAGCGGTACCGCCAGCGTGCAGGCCAGTGAGGGGCAGCAGATACGCTTCAACGGACAAGCGACTGCTGCAGCACATCCGGCAGACGACAGCACCCTGGCCTGGCGCGAACGGCGCCTGCATTGGGTTTCGGCGCCGCTTGCCGACGTCACCCAGGGGCTGGACCGTTGGCATGGCGGACATACCTGGATCGTCGGTGCACGGCTTCGCCAACGGCCGGTCACCCTACTGGGCAATGCAGATGGTGCCGCCAGCAACCGCGACCAGCTCGCCGCGCAGCTGCATGTGCGTGTACTGCGTATCGGCGCGGGCATGCAGGTGTGGTTGCCGCCGCGCGAGGAGCAGCGCGATGCACCCTGACATTGGGCCCATCACCGCGTCTACCCAGGATGACGACGCTCTGCGTCAGCCCCTGGAGCTCCCGATGCTGTGCCCCCGCCCCCTTGTCCTCGCCCTGTCGCTGGCCTGCGCCAGCACCGTTCCACTGCTGCCAGACAGCGCCCACGCGCAGGCCGCCACTCGAAGCTACGATCTGCGCGCCCAGCCACTGGCGGCCGCGCTGGACGCCTACAGCCGGCTGACCGGTGTCGATCTGGTGATCGGCGCGGCGCTTCCCGCTGGCCATGCCGCGCCCGCCCTTCGCGGTGACTTCGACGATGCGCAGGCCCTGACGCGCCTGCTGGCGGGCAGCGGCCTGCGCCCGCGCTTCATCGATGCGCGCCGCGCCACTCTGGAGCCGGCGCCGGCCGAGCGCGGCGATGGCAGCCGCCGCACCGGGCCCTTGCGGGTGCAGGGCAATACCGCGCACGGCCATTCCCCCGGTGCAGGTGCCAGCCAGTATGTACCAGCCACCCGCGATGGCTTTGCGCCTTCGGTCGGCAGCGAGCGCGTGGCGATGGCCGAACGCCAGGAAGGCAACAGCCTGCTGCGCTCGATGCCTGGCACCCACAGCTTCCATTCGCGCAGCCAGCCGGGCCTGCAGGTCAACATCCGCGGCATGACCGGTGCTGGCCGGGTCAATACCATGATCGACGGTGTCACCCAGACCTTCCGCAACAATGCCGGGCATGGCTCGGGTGGTCCGTTCGCCTATGTCGATCCTTTCCTGCTGGCCGGCGTGGACGTGCAACGCGGTGCGGTCGCCGGTGGTGATGGTGCGGGTACGCTGGCCGGCAGTGCCAACTTCCGCACGCTGGATATCGACGATCTGCTCGGTGAGGGCCGTGACTGGGGCCTGCGTGCAGGCTATCGCCACGGCAACAACGGCTACGGCAGCGGCCGTACCTTCGCCGGTGCCTGGCGCCACAGTGAAGAGGGTGGCGACCGCCAGTTCGGCCTGCTGGCCGCTGCCAGCAGCAGCCGCAGCAGCGAATACGCGACCGCGCGTGGGCAGAAGAACAACGCCGACCCAGGCAGCCAGCAGCCCAGCAGCTGGCTGTTGAAAGCACGCCTGCAGCCCAGCGACCAGCACCGGCTGGACCTGAGCCACATGCGTTACGAAAACGACTTCTACCACAACTATCCGTGGCAGATTTCCGCGCGCAACCAGCGCGCCAGCTACCACTACACGCCCTATTCGCCGTGGATCGACCTGCGTGCAACCTTCGCCGGCAACAAGACCCGGCTGTTCTATCCGCCAGTGGAGGATTCCAGCTACATCGGTCGCCGCACCCACAGCAGCCTGAGCAGCTGGACCGTGGACAACACCAGCCGCTTCGACATCGGGGCACTGCAGGCGCGCTGGAACACCGGCATCAAGCACCAGTCGGACATCTATGTGGCCGACACCCCCGTCCTGCGCGGTGCCAACCCGCAAGGTCGCAGCCAGCTGGACAGCGTGTTCAGCACGCTGGAGCTGCAGTACGACATCTACGCGCTGACCGCCGGCCTGCGCCAGGACCGCTTCGGCATCCGTGGCCACATCCCGGTGTGCTCGGATGTGCCCGGCCAGTGCGCGGAGATCAATGGCGGCGGCATCGACGTGCGCCGTACCCAGCGCGCCCTCAGCCCCAGCCTGGCGGTATCGTGGCAGGCCACCGACTGGCTGCAACTGTTCGCAGAAGCCTCGCGTACTTCCCGCCCGCCGCGGGTGCAGGAGATGTTCTTCGAGAAGATCCCGCTGGAAGGCATGAGCGATGCCGATGGCGTGGGCGCCAACCCGTTCCTGCGCCGCGAGCGCTCGCGCAACCTGCAGTTCGGTGCCAACCTCAGCACCGACTCGCTGCTGGTCGACGGTGACCTGGCACAGCTGCGGATCACCCGCTTCGACAACCGCATCCGCGACTACATCAAGCCGCAGTACCTGCTGATCGTGCATCCGCCGGAAGTGGAACCGTTCGTGGTGCCGATCGACAGCGATCCGCAGCTCAATGCCTGGACCGATGCGCTGGACGTGGACGCCTTCAGCACCACCACGCGCTGGATGAACCACCCCGGCGTGGTGCGCATGCGCGGTATCGAACTGGAAGCGCATTACGCCAGCGAGCACTACCACGCCACGCTGAGCTGGACCCGCTCACACACCAGTGCGCCGGCCATCGAGTTCGTCAACCTGGAAGACATCACCGCCCTGCCCGACCGCTACTGGACGCTGGACGTGGGCGGCCGCTGGTGGCAGCAGCGCGTGCAGGCCGGCCTGCGCGCCGAGTACTCCGGGCCGACCGAGGAAGGCTACGACTTCTTCCAGACCCGCAAGACCGGCGGCACCGGCGTGCTGCTCGACTTCTACGCCAGCTTCAAGCCCCAGGCCAACACGACGCTGTGGCTGAACATCGAAAACCTGCAGAACAAGGCCTATGACAACAATGCCTCGATCGACAGCATCTTCAGCCCGATCCTGGACCGCGGCAACGGCCGTGGCCGTACCGTCTCGATGGGCGTCAATGTGGCGTTCTAGCCGTCGCTGGCTGCCCGTATGCCTGCTCGCGCTGGCGACCGTGGCCAGCGCGCAGTCGATGCCTGGCTCAGTGATCGACCTGGCCAACGGCCAGCACCTGGACGAAGCCGCGTTCGTGGCGCGTGCGGCGGACGCCCGGAGGCTGCTGCTGGGTGAGCGCCATGACCTCGCCGGAGACCACGCCGCCCAGCGCTGGCTGCTGCAGGCGCTGCAGCGGCGGCGCCCGCAGGGTTCGCTGGTGCTGGAAATGATCGCCAGCGAGCGCCAGCCACGCCTGCAGCGGGTGCAGCGCTGGCTGGCCAAGGGCAACCAGGCCGAAGGTGCACGCCTGCAGGAACTGCTGGACTGGGATACGCGTTGGCCGTGGGCCGCGTATGGCGGGCTGGTACAGGATGCTGCCGATGCAGGCACGCCGCTGTTCGGCGGCAACCTGTCGCGCGCCGAGGTCAACGCGCTGCTCGCGTCCACCGAGGGCGTGCGGTTCCCGGTGGCCGCTGCCCGCCAGCGCCTGTCGGCGGTGGTGCTGGCCCAGCACGCAGACGCAGCACCGATGCTGGAAGGGATGCTGGCCGTGCAACAGGCCCGCGACACACGCATGGCACAGGTGCTGCTCGATGCGCCCGCGCCGGCGCTGCTGGTAGCGGGGCGCTGGCATGTACTGCGCGGTACCGGGGTACCGGGCTACCTGTCACCGGCTACGCCTGCGCTGGTGATCGCATTGGCTTCGCCGGGTGAAACCGTGGATGCGGCGGATGCCGATCTGCTGTGGGTGCTGGACGATGCGTGAGCGCGGCCAACACTGGCAGGCGATCGCGATCACCGCCGTCCTGCACCTGCTGCCCCTGCTGCTGTTGGTGCACTGGGTGGCAGCGCCGCCGATGCTGCCGCCGCCGGAGCGGGACGTGCGCATCAGCCTGCGCCTGCTGGCGCCGGCCACGCCGCCACAGCCCGTAGAGGAGCGCCAGGCCGACACCCCCAGCCAGGCGCAGCAGGCGCGCGCATCGCAACCGGCAAAGTCGCCGCCGCCACCGAAACCCACCGCCGCGCGCGAGGGCGAGTTGGCCGCCAGCGAAACGGGCGGGACGGGTCGAACGCCGCTGCCGGTCGCCCCGCCGGCGGCCGCGACCGATGCCAGTCCCGCACCGGCATCGATCACGGCCGCTCCGCCCGCTCCAGACGCGCCACCGGCGGACTTCCAGGCCGGCGCCGCCAGCGACCAGTGGGAAGCCCACCTGATGGCGCGGCTGGAGCGTTACCGCTATTACCCAGCCGCCGCACGCTCGCGCCGGCAGCAGGGCACTGCTTGGGTCAGGGCCAGCATCGACCGCGAAGGCCGCCTGCTGGCTCTGCGGCTGGAACAGTCCAGTGGTCAGCCGATGCTCGATGACGCTGCGCTGCAGACCTTCCGTCGCGCGCAGCCGCTACCGCCCATTCCCGATGAACTGAAGGCACCACAGGAACTGGTGGTGCCGGTGGAGTACTACCTGCGCTAGGCGGCGTAGGCCTCCGCCTCGATCTCGAACAGCATGCCGTCCAGCGCCAGTCGCGGCACCGGGATCAGCATGCAGGTGGGCGCCGCACGGTTCGGCCAGCGCCGCCGTACCTGGTGGGCAATGATGCCCAGCCGATCCTCATCGTGGCCGACCACCAGGATGCGCAACCGCGCCACATCAACCAGGCTTGCCTGCGCCGAGCGCAGCGCGGTCTGCAGGTTGTCCAGCGCCTGCCCGACCTGGTCTTCGAAGCTGGGCGAGAGACGGCCCTGCGCATCTTCACCGCCCTGCCCGGCCACGTGGATCACCCGTGCCGGCAGGCGCACCACCGCCACGTGTGAGTAGCCGTTGGCCAAAGGATCGTAAAGGCCCGGTGGATTGAACAGCTCCAGCAGGCCATGGCTGAAGTCCGGTGTGGTCAGCAGGTTCATGCCGCGCGCTTCGTGGGGGTTGCCGGCAGTCTGTGACCTCAACCCCGGTTGAGGTCAAACGGATCCGGTGCAACAGACCGGTCTGCCACGCGCAACGATCACGCGATCCCGTGGAATCGGGCCTGCTCGACTTCCGCTGACGAAAAGCAGTCGGGCAATCTCGACTCTACAGAAGCGTGGTCACGTCCACGCCGGGTCTGCGGTGAAATCGATGGTCAGCCAGAACGTGCTGCCCCGAGCATCCAGCCTGACCGCGATCTCGTCACGCATCGCATCGACCTCGCCCACCGAGCCCAAGGGCGTAGCCGGATCAGCCAGCACATGGATCTCGATGAAGCGCATCCGCCCCATCTTCGCCACGTGGCTGGTGAAACCGGCATAGCCACGCTCGGCCACGAATGCCTGCATGACCCGCTGCACGCGCCGGTCCAGATCATCCGGCGCCACCTGCAGTACTTCGCGCATGGCCTTCCACGCACTGCGCGCCGGTACCGGCAGTACCGCCAGGCTGATCAATGCCAGCACGATCGAATCCAGGTACGGCACCCAGTGGTGCCACTCACCGCCATGCACGACCAGGGCCAGTACGAAGGCCAGCACTACCGCCAGGCTCATCAAGCCACCCAGCAGCCAGCCCCGTACATCCAGCCACAACAGCGCCGAGCGCAGGCGCCGCGCCCGCTGGGCGACGAACGCCGCCATCGCCAGGTTGCTGGCACTCAGCAGCGCCGCCCACCACAGCGCGGGCCCGAATCTCACCTCGTGTCCGCCCGTGGTCAAACCAATCACCGCGTTGGCCAGCGCATACACGCAGGCCAGCGACAGGATCACACCGCCCAGCGCCTCGACCATCGGCTCCAGGTGCCAGTAGCCGTACTGGAAGCGCGGGCTCTGTTCCCGCGCCACCAGCCGCAGCACCGACAACGACACCAGGGTCAGGGCAACGTCGACCAGGCTGTACACACCGTCGAACAGGATGGCCTGCGATCCCACCAGCAGGCCACCGCTGAAGCCGACCACGCTGACCGCGATGGTGACCCCGATCGAGAACTTCAGGATGCGTTGCTCGCGCGCGGTATCCATCGTTCGCCGAAGGGCCGACCGTCGCCGGTCAGGCCTTCAGTACCTCCACCTTGTACGAGGTCACATCGCCGTCGTTCTCGATGATGAGCCCGTGCACGTCCGACTCGAAGCCCGGGAAGCGGGCATTCTGCTCACGGGCGATGCGCAGCGACTGGATGATCGGCTCATCGCTGTCGCCAAAGCGCTCGCCCGGCATGATGGTCGGAATGCCCGGCGGGTACGGCACCAGCATGGTCGCGGCGATGCGACCACTGACCTGCTCGATGTCGACCCGCTCGATCTCGCCCTTCACCAGGTGGTTGTAGGCATCGGCCGGGGTCATCACCGGGGTTGGCAGATCCACGTACATCTCGCGCATCACCTTGGCCACCGCGAACTCCTGGTTGAACGCATGCAGCGCGTCGCACAGGTCACGCAGGCCCCAACCGGCGTAGGCATTCGGATAGTCGGCGGCCAGCGTCGGCAGTGCCTGGCTGAGCGGCGCGTTGCGGTCGTACAGTTCCTTGAACGCCATCAGTTCAGTGACCAGGGTGCTCCACTTGCCCTTGGTGATGCCCATCGAGAACAGGAACAGCACCGAGTACAGGTTGGTCTTCTCCACGGTGATGCCGCGGCCCCACAGGAACTTGCTCAGCACCGCCGCCGGAATGCCCAGCTTGCCCATGCTGCCGTCCATCGCCAGGCCCGGGGTCAGCAGGGTCACCTTGATCGGGTCGATCAGAACATAGTCATCCACCAGGTTCTCGAAGCCGTGCCAGTGCGCATCCGGCTGCAGGTACCACTCCTCGCGCTTGGCCACCATCGGTGCCGGCGTATCGCCCTTGTCCAGACTGCGCTCGACCTGGGTCGGCTGCCACACGCTGAACCACCAGTCGTCGCGGCCGAGATCATCGCGGACGTGCAGCATCGCGCGGCGGAAGGCGATCGCCTCGTCGTGCATTTCCTGTACCAGCGAACGGCCGGCATCGCCTTCCATCATCTTCGAGGCCACATCACAGGCCGCGATCACCCCGTAATGCGGGCTGGTCGAGGTGTGCATCATGAACGACTCGTTGAAGCGCTCGGCATCCAGGTTGCGCTGCGCCGAGTTGCGCACGTGGATCATCGAGGCCTGCGAGAACGCGGCCAGCAGCTTGTGCGTGGAATGCGTGGTGAAGATGATCGCATCCTGCTCGCGCGGCTTGCCCTTGGCCATGCCGTAGTGGTTCTCGTAGAACGGATGGAACGCAGCGTAGGCATACCAGGCTTCGTCGAAATGCAGGAAGTCCACCGCGCTGCCGATCTCGTCGGCGATCTTCTCGGCGTTGTAGCACAGGCCATCGTAGGTGGAATTGGTCACCACTGCGATGCGCGGCTTGGAGCCGGTCTTGTAGGCCTTGCTGGCCAGCGGGTTGGCGGCGATACGCTGCTGCAGCGACTCGGGCGTGAACTGGTCCAGGCTGATCGGGCCGATGATGCCATGCGCGTTGCGGCTGGGGGTGAAGTACACCGGCACCGCGCCGGTCATGATCAGCGCGTGCAGCAGCGACTTGTGGCAGTTGCGGTCGACGAATACCACGTCGCCGCGGGCCACTGTGCCGTGCCAGACGATCTTGTTGGCGGTGGAGGTGCCGTTGGTGACGAAGAAGGTATGGTCGGCACCGAAGTTGCGTGCCGCCTCGTTCTCGGCGTCCTTGATCGGCCCGGTGTGGTCAAGCAGCGAACCCAGCTCCGGCACCGAGATCGACAGATCGCTGCGCAGCGTGTTCTCGCCATAGAACTGATGGAACGCGCGGCCGACCGGCGATTTGGTGAACGCCACGCCGCCCGCATGGCCAGGCGTATGCCAGGAATAGTTCGACTCGGCCGCGTGATGGATCAGCGCCTTGAAGAACGGCGGCAGCAGGTTCTTCATGTAGTCTTCGGCCGCGCGCATCACCTGTCGCGAGATGAAGCTCTTGGTGTCTTCGAACAGGAAGATGAAGCCGTGAATGTACTTGAGCAGCTTGCTCGGCACCTTCTCGATGGTGCGGCGCTCGCCGTACAGGAACACCGGCAGGTTGGCGCGGCGCGCGCTCTGCTCGCGCAGGAAGGCGGTCAGGCGCTGGAACTCGCCATCCACCTCTTCGCTGCCATCGATCGAGATCAGCACCGCCGACGCTGCCACGTAGGTGCGGGCACCGGCACGGGCATCATCCAGGTTCAGGCCGCACAGCACGCGCTGGTCGTTGCTGCGCAGCTCTTCCACCAGGGCGCGGATCAGGATGCCGCCGATGCGCGGCGACTCGTAGTCGTTGTCGATGACAATGACCGGGTAGTCCAGGGACTTGAAGTACACGTTGATTCTCCTTGTCTAACTCAGGAACGCTGGGCGCCGGCGCTGATCGCCGAGGCCTCGCGGGCGCGCTGCCGCTGCTGGCGGCGCTCCTCGCTGAAGAAGGGATAGAACACGGTGATGAACAGCACGAACAGGAACGCGTACTGCACGATGGTTCCCGACGAGCCGTAGATCGCCCACAGGCAGTAAACGACGGTCAGGCTGGTCAGGGTCCAGAACGCACCGGTGTGGACCAGGGTGTGCGAGCGCTCGACCACGAAGTAGCAGGCCACGCACGAGTAGATGTAGGGCAGCAGGGTCAGCACCACCGCCGCCGATGTGATCACGTCGAACTGTGCCGACGCGGTTTCCGAGGTGGAAGTGACCAGCACCGCCAGGGTCATCAGCACGGCCACGATCAGCACACCCTTGACCGGCACGTCGTCCTTGTTGGTCTTGCTGAAGATGCTCGGGAACAGGCCGTCATCGGAGGCCGCCTTGGCGCTCTGCGCGGTCAGCAGGATCCAGCCGCCCAGCGAACCGGCGGCACCGATGAAGGCACACAGGCTGACCAGCGCACCACCCCAGCCACCGACGGCCTTGGCCGCAGCCAGTGCGAACGGCGCATC
Organism: Stenotrophomonas sp. PE591; assembly: GCF_018320795.1. Lineage (NCBI taxonomy): Bacteria > Pseudomonadati > Pseudomonadota > Gammaproteobacteria > Lysobacterales > Lysobacteraceae > Stenotrophomonas > Stenotrophomonas sp. PE591. The sequence continues at coordinate 876,646 of NZ_JAAOKO010000002.1, read as the reverse complement.
GGAAGTCTGCAGTTCGCCATTGGGCACCATGCCCATGATCACCGAGGAGCTGGCGATATAGGCGATGGCAGCCAGGAACACGCCGGCCAGGGTGGCACGGGCCACGTTCTTTTCCGGGTTCTCGACCACACCAGCGGTGACCGAGGCCGACTCGACGCCAATGAAGGCCCACAGCGTCAGCGCCGCGGCGCTGGAGATCGCGCCGAAGTTCGATTCGCCGGACACGTTGTAGGCGCCCTTGAAAATGTCGGCATCGAAGAAGAACCAGCCGAAGATGGCGATGCCCAGGATCGGCACCAGCGCAAAACTGGTGGTGACGGTCTGCACCCGGCTGACGAACGCCGGACCGATCACGTTGGCGAAACTCAGCGCCCACACCAGGATCAGCACCGCGATGCAGCGCACCAGCGGCTCGGACAGGATCGGGAAGAAGTAGCTGAAATAGCCCACTGCCGCGATCGGAATGGCGACGTTGCCGATCCAGTTGGCGAACCAGTAGATGGTGTTGGTCTGGAAGCCCATGTAGGGCCCGAACCAGTCGCGCGCATAGGCGTACGGGCCGCCCGCCTTGGGTGCCAGCTTGCCCAGCTTGGCGAACACGAAGGCCAGCAACAGCGCACCGGCGGTGGTGATCAACCAGCCCCAGATCGAGGCGGTACCAATCTTGGCCAGGCTCGATGGCAGCAGGAACACGCCTGAGCCCATCATGTTGCCGGCGACGAGGAAGGTGGCTCCGACCACCCCGATTTTCTTTGCTTCTGCCATGACGATCTCCGGTACTGGCATGAGCCCGGCAGCACCGGGCGTGGGGACGGTTGCGCTGGCGTACGACCGCTGGCGCCTATTTGATGAAGTTGTATTGCAGGCTGCCCTGCACCCGGACCGTGTCGCCGCGTGCGCCGCCCTGCTGTTCCAGGCGGCCGTACAACAGCTCCATGCCCATCGTCCAGGACGGCGCGGGGCTCCAGATCAGGTTGAATACGCCGTACCGGCTCTGCCGGAAGGCATCGGCCGCCAGTGCGGCGTTCCGCTCCAGGGTCAGCTGGCCGAAGATCAGGTTCGATCGCCACAACTCGGACCAGTAGTGGGTATAGCCGACGAAGCCGCCGTGCAGGTCCAACGCGTCGAGGCGGCCATCGGCACCGACCACCGCGTCCAGCCCGGAGCCGGTCAGGTCGGCGGTATAGCGGCTGAGGCCGCGTCCTCCCAGCGCACCGAACAGCAGCAGGTCGCGCTCGCCCACCGAGGCCGAGCCACTCAGCTGCAGGCCGCCGGCCATTCGCCGGTCGCGCTCGCCATCGCCGTCATAGGCCAGGCTGCGCGCCACCGCGGCCACCTGCAGGTGGCCCCAGTCGCGCTCCATGCGCGCGGTCACGGTTACGTCCGGCAGACGGTTCACCGCAGCCCGCTCATCACTGGCACCGGCAAGTTCAGTCTTCGGGTCTTCGGCCGCCACGGTCAGCGTGTTGCCCTTGCCCATCGTGAAGCTGTGGTGGATGCCGGCCACCAGCAGATAGCCGGCGCCGCCCGGCCCGGCGAAGTCCAGCGTGTCGGGCAGGCTGTCCGGGTCCATGAAGCTGGAGTAGCCATAGCCGGCATAGGTATTGCCGAGCTGTCCATAAGCATGCCGCAGGCGGAACTCGTAGCCATCGCTGCTGCCGAAGAAGTCGTTCTCCAGATAGAAGCGCAGGTTGCCGTGCGTGGTTGGACGCCGCGCCTCGAAGCTGAAGCGGGTCTGCTTGGCGTGGATGTTGAAGTTGGAGACATCGCGGTGGCTGCCGCCCACCGGCATCGACGAGGGAATGAACTGATCCTCGTCGCCGGCCGCGCGCGAATCGGCGATGGCATCCAGCTTGGCGTAACCGCCGATGCGGATCACCGTATCAGTGCCGGGTATGGCAAAGAACCCCTTCAGATCCGGGTCGGTCGGGCCCGCCGCACTGTCCGGTCGCGATGCCGCAGTGGACGGATCAGCGACCGAATCGCGCTGCGGCAGTACCGGCTGCGCCACACCCGGCACCTGGGTGCGATGGATCACGTCGGAAGGGGCGGCAGAGGCCATCGGCGCCATTGCAGGCGCGGCTGTTGCCTGCGCAGGCGCAGCATCGCGCTGCTCAAGCCGGTCCAGCCGTTGCTGCATGCCTTCCAGCGCCTGGCGCATGGCGGCCATCTCGCGCCGCAATGCCTGCGCATCCTCTGCATCACCCTGTTGAGCGTACGCCGGCGTGATCGCCAGTGCCCCCAGGCATGCCAGACTCAGTACGGCCAAACGCATTGCATCCTCCCCTGACGAACACTCGCATCACGGTTCCGGAGCGCATGCATGCGCCGCCCTGGCTTCGCGTTGCCGTTGCTGGAAATGCGGGTACTGCGTCGACGACATCGGCCAGCCTGCGCACGGCAGGCAACAGGACGATGACACTGCCCCGCCTGCACCCATGTCGACTCCATCAAGGCCGCGCTGCCAGAGAGGTGGCGACCGCAGCGGTCTGGGTAACAAGCACAGAGTGAGAGTGTCGTGAATGGCTGTGCCGGCCGACCCTGATCAGGGCGTGGCGAGCGCGGCATCCATCGCGCATTGACGCTGTATTCCATGCGTCAAAGGCTAGTCCGTTTGTCGCTTTTGGCCTTGATTGGAATCAAGGCACGATGCTTGATCTCAGTCACGATTCAGACGTGACGACGAACAGACAATGCGCAAGCGGTTGTGTTCGCCTGGGGCAGGAACGCAACAGGCCCGCATGTCACCATGCGGGCCTGTGGTCTACATCATCATGCAGGCGTGGATCAGCGCGGACCAAGCACCGTCTGCAGGTCGTCGCCCTGCGGCAATCCGGCCCGGCGCTGCACCTGGCCCTGTGCATCCTGGAACAGGATGCCCGGGGTGCCCTGGAACCCCATTTCCAGCATCAACACCTGGTTGGCGTCGAGCTTGCCGGCGATCTCGCGGCTGATGTTCGGCAGCGCTTTGATGCCGCCACGGTCGAACTGGTGTTCGTTCTCCAGCAGCGCCGCGCTCGGATCACGTGCGGACAGGATGGCTGCGGCCTTGGCCGGACTGTCCTCGCGGATCACACCCACCATGATGTGGCGCAGCTGTACCTTGCCGGCGTCGACCCACGGACGGGCCGCCTCCCAGAACTTGTGGCAATACGGGCAGTTGGCATCGCTGAAGGTATAGACCACGCGGGGCGCGTCGGCCTTGCCATCACGTACCCAGGCGCTGGCTTCAAGCTTAGTCCACATTTTGGCCGACATCGGTGCGGCAACCAGCTTCTCGACCGCTTCGGCAGCCACATCATTACCTTCGGCATCGAACAGGCTGCCCACCAGTACGTGCTTGCCATCGGCCGTGACATAGGCCGCTGCAGGCTGCTGCCCTCCCACCACGCCAGCAAAACCGCGCAGGCCGTCCGGCGCATCGAACTCGGCAACGACCTCGAAGCCGTGCTTCTCGATGCCCTTCAGCACGGCTGGACGGTCGCCCTTGGCGGCAGATGCCGGAGCAGTCGTCGCCGATGCCGTGGCGGCCTTGCCCGGCGGCGTCTGTGCCTGGCTGCAGGCGGCCAATGCCAGCATGACCGGCAGCAGGAGCACCGCCGGGGCGGTGCGCAGGGAAATCGACAACATGGGAACTCCGTAGTGAGATGCCCGCGCAGGCTACCGCAGCCGGCGCAGTTTGTGTTCAAGGCCGGCCGCAGTCAGTTCGCCCAGGTGCAGTTCACGCAGGCGCCCATCGGCGTCGAAAAAGAGCGTGGAAGGATATGCCTGAACGCCGAGCACGGTGGAAGCAGCAGCGTCATCATCCAGCAGCACGTTGCCCAGCATCAGTCGTTCGCCGGCCAGGAAACCCTGGACCTCATCCAGGGTTTCGCCCTGGTTGAGGAATACGAACTGCACGTCATCATGTGCCAGTTGTGCCGTCGCCAGCACCGGCATCTCACGGCGGCAGGGCCCGCACCATGTGGCCCACAGATTCAGCACCAGCGGCTTGCCGCGGAACTGCTGCAGATCGATACGATCGCCTTGAAGGTCCGCCACCTGCAGCGCCGGCAACGGCATCTGCCGCTCCTGCCATGCCGACAGCAACTGGCCACCGGCGACCCAGAACAACACGCCTACCAGTGCGCTCGTCAGCACCGGTGCACGCAACTGACGCCACGGCCGCAGACGCCATAATCCCCACGACAGCCCGGCCACCAGCACCACCATCAGGTGATAGCCACCATCGGTGACCTGCAGAATGCTCCAGGGCTCCGAACGATAGAGCGCGAAATTCAGCACAACAAAACTGAAACGACCACACAGCAAGCCGATCAGCAGCATGTCCAGCACCATGCCTGCTGCCGACGGCAGCGGCATTCCCACTGCCCTGCGCGGCCAAAGACGGGCAACGATCATGGCCAGCAACGTGCACATCAGGATCAACACCACCGGCATCGGTACCGGTCCAACACTCGACATCAGCCCACCTGTTCAAATTCCACTGCCTGCATGGTCAAAGCGTCACGCCCAGGTTGCAAGCGCTCGCCCGCCACCCATGGTCAGGCCGCACTCCGCCCCAACTGCATTCCGGGGGACGCCTGCAGGCCGCGCAGACTTCCGGCCACCGACGGCATCAACGGTCGCTCCCGCCGCTTGCAGTTGACGTGGCGGCGATAGTTGGCCGGTGTCATGCCCACGATGCGGAGGAACAGTCGCCGGAACGCGCTCTGATCAGCGTAGCCCACCCCCCAGGCCACCTCCTCGATGCCTGCACCCTGCTGCAGCAGGGTCTGCGCCTTGGCAATGCGCAGCCGTTGGCAGTATTCGATCGGCCGCAGACCGGTCGCCCGGAGGAAGCGCCGCTGCAGGGTGCGCGGTTCCAATCCGGAAACCTCGCAGATTGCGGCCAGAGTGGCTCCTCGTGCCGCAGTGGTATGCAGCCAGCGCTGGGCCTTCAGTACATCGCGGTCACCGTGGGCGAAGTTGGCACTGAAACGCTCAAGATCCTGCTGGATTCCTGCGGGCACGACGATCCCGAGCTGTTGCGCGACCGCGCTCGCCACGCCCTGCCCGTGCAGCCGGTACAGCAAACGCAGCCCGAGGAAACGCCAGGCCTGCGATCCGCCAACCGTCAGCAGATCACCATCGTCGACCAGCGTCCGCTCACTGGGCACCCAGCTCACCGCCTGCGCCTGCAACCCTGGATGTCGCCCCAGATCGGGGCCGCTGACCGTTCTTCCGGCCAGCAGTCCCGCACGGGCCAGTACACCGACCCCGTCGCTGGCAGCAGCCAGCAGGCTGCCCCCGTCATAATGGGCCCGCAACCAGTCCAGCAGGACCTCTTCGGCGCGCAGACAGGCTCCGGGGCTGATCTGGCCGGGAACCGCGATCACCGCGGGAATGGCGGCGTCGAGCATTTCAGCACCCGCGATGCGGTGTACACCGGTCTGGCTGGCGGGAACGATCCAGCGGGTGACAAGCACACGCTTGAAGGGTCGGCGCTGCTGTTGGGCCAGGCGGTTGGCGACGTGGGCCATTTCGGCCAGCACAGAGGCGGCGGAGGGGTCCCCCCCCGGATATTCGACCACCGCAACCTCTACGAATGCTTCGTTCCTGACTCCCTCCACAGACCACCTCCTCGGTTCGTTGCAGGCCATCGAACGGCCGGTTCAGGCGAAGGGTAGGAACAGGCCCATCTGCGGGGCTATGAAGAAAGTTGCAAAGTGGGCTGAATGCGCGCACCGAGCTGAAGCCTTGACTCTCGACCAGACTCCAGGCTTCACAATGGCCGGCAGGATCCGCAGGAACGCTGCCATGAACATTGGACAACTGGCCCGTCAGGCGGGCGTGCCGATCGATACGGTCCGCTATTACGAACGGCAGCAGCTGCTGCCGACGGCGGCGCGCTCGGCCGGGGGTTACCGCATCTTCGGCGAGCCGGATCTGCGCCGGCTGCGCTTCATCCGCCGCGCCAAGGCACTGGGCTTCAGCCTGGAGGAAATCGGAGAACTGCTCGCGCTCAGTGATCACCACCAGCAGGACATGGGCAGCGTGCGTGACACCGCGCAGGCCCGCCTGCAGGACATCGCACAACGGATGGCCGAACTGCAGCGCATGCACATCGCGCTGTCGCAGCTGGTCGACGCCTGCCCCGGCCATGGCGCGCTGGACCAGTGCCCGATCCTGGCCGCTCTGACCGACGACGCCACGGCAGCAGGCGACTGACATCGGCATCGCAACACGCGTGAAGAAAAGTGCAACAAATGCTTGCCAACCCCCTGGGGCAAGGCTATTATTTCGCTCCTCAGCGACGTGGGGCCATAGCTCAGCTGGGAGAGCGCCTGCATGGCATGCAGGAGGTCAGCGGTTCGATCCCGCTTGGCTCCACCAATCTTTCGGCATTAGGCCGTCGAAAGGTCGCTAAAGAACATTGATGAGAATTGCGTCCCCATCGTCTAGAGGCCTAGGACATCACCCTTTCACGGTGGCGACCGGGGTTCGAATCCCCGTGGGGACGCCACTCATCACGAACAACGAGGACCCGGCCGATAACCGGGTCTTTTTTGTTCACCGCCTACCGGCATTCAGGGTGTGGCGTTGCAGTTCCCCTGCCTCGTGGCTGCGGTTGAACCGTAACGAAAAAAGTTCAAAAAAGACTTCCACAAACGTGAACACGCAGGTATGATAGGCGGCTCGGTAACACGGGGCCATAGCTCAGCTGGGAGAGCGCCTGCATGGCATGCAGGAGGTCAGCGGTTCGATCCCGCTTGGCTCCACCACTTTCGACATTAGGCCGTCGAAGGTTCTACAACTTGAAGTTTTTCGTGCGTCCCCATCGTCTAGAGGCCTAGGACATCACCCTTTCACGGTGGCGACCGGGGTTCGAATCCCCGTGGGGACGCCAGTTTCAAAACGGACTCTGCTCCCGGCAGATCATCCGGAGTTTCATGGGGCCATAGCTCAGCTGGGAGAGCGCCTGCATGGCATGCAGGAGGTCAGCGGTTCGATCCCGCTTGGCTCCACCACTTCGACATTAGGCCGTCGAAGGATCTACAACTTGAAGTTTTCGTGCGTCCCCATCGTCTAGAGGCCTAGGACATCACCCTTTCACGGTGGCGACCGGGGTTCGAATCCCCGTGGGGACGCCAATTCTTGAAAACCCTGGCTTCGGCCGGGGTTTTTCTTTGCCTGAGATTCCCGGGAAAGCCCTGTCCACGCATGGCGCGGATCTACTGCAGGCCGGGATGGATCCGGCGGCCGGTTGGCCCAGTAGATCCATGCCACGCATGGATGGCCTCAGCCTGAACACACCTCAGAACCGGCGATACATCCCGATCGATGCAGGTGCGGTGGGTGCGAAACCAAACTGCGCGTACAACCGGTGCGCTTCACCATCGGCCAGAAGGCTGACGTATGCAGACGGCGGCAGGTTCGCCTGCATCCAGCCATCCAGGCGACGCATCACTTCCTTGCCCAGGCCCTGCCCCTGCAGGCGCGGCAGCACGGCGATATCACAGACCTGCAGGTGGCACCCACCATCGCCGACGATGCGGCCCATCGCTACCAGCTCATTGCCCTGGTAGGCGCACACGCCATACAGGGTATTGGGCAGCGCGCGTGCCGCCGCCTCCTGGCTCTTGGCACTGAGGCCCGCCAGCACACGCAGCTGGCAATAGTCTTCGACCGTGGGGACAGCCTCGCGGAACTGGCAGCTGACGGAATCATTCATGCGGTGTCTCCCTGTAGGTCGGGCTATCCTGCCGCATCCACGTCGCAACGACTGCGACCCAGGCCTGCAGAGTTCCCATGTGCTATTCCGCCCTGATCCGCGCTGACTACGCCAAGCTGGTCCGCGAGTTCGGTGCCATCCTGTCGCTGGAGGAGTTCGCCGAACTGTACGCGCACGATCCCGGCAAGAAGCGGCCGAAAACCCCCAAGGCCATGGACGACGGCTTTGCCGGCGCGCGCACCGAACAGGGTCGCGACATCGTCGCGAAGATCCAGCAGTGGCATGCGCAGGAACACCAGGCTCTGGAGGCGGAGCTGGCCCGCCAACGCGAGCGCCGCGATATCGCCCACGCGACGCTCGCCACCCGCCCTACCCAGAAGGCACGCAACGACCTGCGCGTGGCCGGCAACCGCATCGAGCGCGCCCAGGCCCGGCTTGAGGACCTGCACCGGGTACAACTACTGCCGCGCGACAACCGCATTTTTCCCGGCACCTACGCGCCGGTGATGGTCAGCGAGAGCGGCCGACGGGTGATCAAGCCGATGCGCTACCAATGCCGGCTGCCGGACAAGCCGGCACGCAACGACGTGCTCTACCCCGGCACCTACAACGCACGACGCGACAGCCTGGAAGGCTATTGGCGCGGCGCGTTCGGCCTTCGCCACGGCGTTGTCGTGGTGCAGGCGTTCTATGAGCACGTACCACGCCACGCGATCACAGGGCGCGCGCTTGGCGCCAGTGAAAAGGAACAGGATGTGGTGCTGGAGTTTCGCCCCGACCCGCCCCGCGACCTGCTTCTGGCCTGCCTTTGGGCGGAATGGGAGGGACCGGAAGGACGCCTGCTCTCATTCGCCACGATCACCGACACCCCGCCACGCGATGTCGCCGCGGCAGGTCACGATCGCGGCGTGATACCGATCCGCAGGGAGCATCTCGATGCGTGGCTCAACCCCGATCCGGACAACCTGGCCGGGCAATACAGCATCCTCGACGACCGCGAGGACATCCGTTACCTGTACGAGGAGGCCGGCTGAAGCGCTGTTCTCACGCCGTTGCGCTGGAACGGCCCACCGCACGGCTCAGCGCCCGGGTCAGGTCCGCCGACAGATACGGCTTGACCAGCAGTACTCCGGACAGCATAGACTCGGGCAGCTGCTCAGCCAGCATTCCGGTGGCAAGCACGAACGGTACGCCTCGCGCCGACAATGCTGCCGCCACCGGCTCGCTGGTCTCGTTGCGGGCCAGGCGATAGTCCAGCAGGGCCACATCGGGGACCGAGTCTTCCAGCACGCGCAATGCTTCAGCCACGCTCGCCGCCAACCCGACCACGGTCGCGCCGGCATGCACCAGCTGCATCTGCAGCAAGGCCGCGCTCATCTCGTCGTTCTCGACCACCAGCACCCTCAGGTCCTGCAACACTGTCATCGGCTATGGCTCCTGGAGGCATTCAAGCCGCCGCAGTATAGCCATCGCAGAGCCGATGCCGACAGGAAACGCCTCGATCTGCCTTGCCCCTATGAAAGCCCTGCCCTCCTCGGTTACACTCACACGCTGCCTGCCGGTGTGGCGGAATGGTATACGCAGCTGACTCAAAATCAGCCGGGGGTGACCCCATGAAGGTTCGAGTCCTTTCACCGGCACCACAGCATCAAAGGCCAGGTCCATGACCTGGCCTTTTGCTTTTCAGGCGATGCAGGCCCATATAGCCGCTCCGGTGTCACTGTGCTGACGCAAAACTGCGACCGCTGACAGGGTTGTCGCTAGACGTAGTGCACACTTTCCTTGCCAGCCTCACGTACATCTGCCTATCGTGATCCCGCCGGATCCGGGGGTGGGGGACTGCATGACGTTGCGTGCTGCACTGTTTTTTCTCGTCACGCACGCGCTCGTCATTGCCTTTGTCGGCCCGCAGGACCCGGTCGGCTCCTACCTGATGCTGATCACCGCCCCGCTGCTGGCTGCACTGGCCTGCGTACGGCGTGCACGTGTCAGCCAGGCGGCCTGCCAGTGGCGACTGCTCGGCGCGGCCGTCGGCCTGTTCTCTCTCGCGCTGCTGGCCCTGCTGTACCGCAATGTGGCCGGCCTCGCCCCTGCGCAGATGACCGCCTCAACACTGATCCTGTACGTGTTCTACCGGATCCCCCTGACCTACGTCGCTGCAAGCCCGGGCGGCGGGAACCGCTACATCCGTGCGGTGGACCTCGGGATCATTGCCCTGCTTTGGCTGCTGTACTACCTGCATGCGCGGGCGATGGCGCCGCTGAACACCGCCTTGTGGACGCAGTGCCTGAACACCATGAGCGGCGTGCAGAACAGCCTGGTGTTCTGCTTCGCACTGGTCCGTTTCCTGGCCGAGGACGATCCGGACCGCCGCGATTTTTTCCGGACGCTGACGATCTACGCGCTGGGCTACCTCCTACTGGCCTTCTACATCAATACCTATCAGCCGCAGGTGCCCGACGGCAACTGGGGCGACCTGCTGATCAGTGGACTGTTCGTGCTGCTGGCCATCCTGGCGGGCAGCCATCGTCGCTGCCCGGCAGTGGAGGTATCCCGCAGCCTGCGGCGCATCGTCGATGCCGGCGTACCACTGATGCTGCCCTTGCTGCTGATGCTGGTGGCGCTTCTGGTCGCGCGCCTGCAGCCGACCCTGGCCACGGTCGGCTTCATCGGCTCCCTGCTCGGCTATGCGCTGCGCAGCGTGCTGAGCCAGGTCGAGATCCAGCGCCAGCGCGATGAACTGGAAACGCTGGCGCGGCGCGATCCGCTGACCGGACTGGGCAACCGGCGCAGCTTCGATGAGTCGCTGGATCGGGCCCACCGCCGCGCGCGCCGCCAGGGCCAGGGCCTGGCGGTACTGATGATCGACATCGACCACTTCAAACGGCTGAACGACACCTACGGCCACCCGGAAGGTGATCGGCGCCTGCGTGCCGTCGCCGGCATCCTCGATGGCTGCCTGCAACGGGGCGACGATCTGCTGGCCCGCTATGGCGGCGAAGAGTTCATCGCCGCCCTGCCCTCGCCCGATGCCACCCACGCCCTGGGCCTGGGCGAACGGCTGCGCGCTTCGGTCGAAGCCGCAGCCCTGCCCGCCCCCGTGGCCACCGTCACCATCAGCATCGGCGTGGCCTGGCAGGCACCCGGCGAAGACGGCGATCCGCGCGGCCTGGTCGAACGCGCCGACCAGGCCCTGTATCGCGCCAAGCATGCCGGTCGCAACTGCGTACGCGGCGACACCGAAACCAAGGAAGAACAGTCCGGTCGCCGCGCCTAGACCGCATGCAGCGCCGCCGCTCCGTGCCGGTGCCCGGCGCCGCCCTGCAAGCGGAAGCTGGCCACCGTCTGCAGCAGCTGCGCCGACTGCTCTTCCATGCTGCGTGCCGCCGCCGACGCCTCCTCGACCAGGGCCGCGTTCTGCTGGGTGCCCTGGTCGATCAGATCGACGGCATGGTTCATCTGCTGGATGTCGTCGCTCTGCTGCTGCGAGGCAGTGCTGATTTCGGTCATCAGGTCGCTCACCCGGCGCACGTTGGTCACGATCTCGTCCATGGTGCGACCCGCGCTCTCAACCTGCGCCGTACCGGCACCCACATTGGCAACCGACTCATCGATCAGGTGCTTGATCTCCTTCGCTGCGCTGGCCGAACGCTGCGACAGCTCGCGGATCTCGGTGGCAACCACGGCAAATCCACGGCCGTGTTCACCGGCACGCGCCGCCTCCACCGCTGCGTTCAGCGCGAGAATGTTGGTCTGGAAGGCGATGCCGTCGATCACCCCGATGATGTCGACGATGCGCCGCGACGAGGCATTGATCACCGCCATCGTTTCGACCACCTCATGCACCACACTGCCGCCGCGCGCAGCGACATCGGCGGCTCCACCGGCCAGCTGGCTCGCCTGGCGCGCGTTGGTGGCGGTGCGCTGCACGGTCTCGGCCAAGCCCTTCATCGACACCGCGGTTTCCTCGAGCGAAGCCGCCTGCTGCTCGGTGCGCTGCGAGAGGTCGCTGTTGCCCTGTGCGATTTCAGTCGCGCCGACTGCGATGGTGTCCGCGGCGAACTTGATCTGGCCGATGATCGCGGCCATCGCCTCCACCAGCGAATTTACGCCTTCGCACAGTTCGGCGATCGAGCCATTCTTGTCGGCGGTGGCCACGCGCTGGGTCAGATCGCCCTGCTTGGCCGCGGCCACCACCTCGCGGGTCTGCGCCACCGCGCGCTGCATGGCCTGGTTTTCATGCACCTGCGCGGTGATGTCGGTGGCGTACTTGACGACCTTGAACGGCTTGCCATTGAGGTCCAGGATCGGGTTGTAGGACGCCTGGATCCAGACCTCACGCCCGCCTTTGCCAAGACGCCGATACTGGCCGGCGTCATATTCGCCGCGCCCCAGTTTCTCCCAGAACTGGCGATATTCGATGCTGCTGCGATGCTCGGGCTCGACAAACAACGAATGGTGCTGCCCGCGCACTTCGTCCAGGCTGTAGCCGGTGGCGGTCAGGAAATTGTCATTGGCCGACAGGATGCGGCCATCCATGCTGAACTCGATCACCGCCTGCGACTTGGTGATCGCGGCCAGTTGCCCCGCCGAGTCGGCCGCCTGCAGCTTCTGCGCGGTGATGTCGGTCGCGAACTTGACCACCTTGTACGGCCGCCCCTGGCGGTCCAGTACCGGGTTGTACGAGGCCTGGATCCAGATCTCGCGCTGGCCCTTGCCGAAGCGGCGGTACTGTCCGGCGTCGTATTCGCCGCGCCCCAAGCGCGCCCAGAAGTCGCGGTATTCGGCGCTACGCGCCAGCTCGGGGTCGACGAACAGGGAATGATGCTTGCCCTGGATCTCCTCCAGCCGGTAGCCCATCGCCTGCAGGAAATTGTCATTGGCCTGCAGGATGGTGCCGTCGAGCGCGAACTCGATGACGGCCTGCACGCGATGCAGCGCGGCCACCTGCGCTTCCAGCTCGGTGCGGTCGGTCATCGCCTTCTCTGTGCCGGTGCGTTGCTGCGGCGCCAGTACGCCAAGCAGCGCACGCCACGGCGACCAACGGGTGTGCAGCTCGGCCGGCGCCTGCGCGCCTGCCGTGAAGCCTGGAATGAGCATTGTCTGATCCTCGGTGTCCGGTAAGCGGTTGTGACCCGACGGGCGGGATGCCCGGCGGCAACATCAGTTGCCAGGGACTACAGGTGCCAACGGCACCTCTCGAGCGACTGCCAAGAACGTCTGCTGCGGGTGCGATCGGCATCTGGGAGCGGCGGCACACTGCGCGGACCGCCCATCGGGGGCAGCCTGGGGTCCTGCGGCGGGTGACTGGAGCGGGATCCAGAGGGAGTATCGGCGATGCCGTCGGCCGCTTTAGCGGGATTCCGCGACGTCCGTCGCAACTCCGTGCATTGCAGCCGGAATGCGGTAGACGATTGCCGTGTACTTCACGCCCTGCTCACGTGCTACAGGCAGTCCGCCGAGGGACTCAGCGAGGGAACGGCTGGACCGGTTCTGCTCGGCCACCGGATAGCGGAATGCAGCACAGCGCAGGCGCCCTGAGGCGGCCGACCACACCGCCGCCACGGCTTCGCGACCATAGCCGTGCCCATGCATCATTTCTGCGATCCAGATGCCCAGTTCGGGTTCTGCGTCACGGGCTCGATGCAGGCCTGCCAGGCCAAGGAATACACCGGGGCGTGAATGGCCGGAGGTGCAGCCGCGGACTGTCGATGGTCCAGTCGTCGGACGTCATGTTCTGCATTGCCTGAGCGCTGGGTACAGCATCGCTCAGCAGAAGGATGCAGCTCAAGGCAAAAAGGTTTACATGACCAATGCGGGATTCCGCGGCAGGAGAATATGACCAGCATGAAGGTCCCGCAGGATGCTCATCGACATGGAGATCGCATGTTCCCTCGCTTTGCCAGCCTTCTCTTCCTGGCCGTGTGCAGCAGCAGCGCGCTGGCCAACGACACCGCCTACCGACCGGCCTTCCACCCGGACCAGCTGAAGGGACCGCCCGCAGGGCGCCCGAACGAAGTGCTGGTGCTGGGCAGCCCGCACCTGTCCAGCCTGCCGGAGACCTTCACGCCGGCGATGCTGGAACCTCTGCTGCAGCGTCTGGAAGCCTGGCGGCCCACCGCGATCGCAGTGGAGAACCTGTCCGGCCTGCAGTGTGACTTCATGCGCCGCAATCCGGCCCGATACGCGGACAGCGTAGCGGACTACTGCGTCGATCCGGCACCGGCGCAGGCCGCCACCGGCCTGGACGTGCCCAGCGCCAACGTGGAGATGGAACGCCTGCTTGCGGATTGGCCGAAGGCGCCAACCGCCGCCCAGCGACGCCGATTGGCCGCAGTGTTCCTGGCTGCGGGCGAGAGCAGCTCGGCAGTCGTCCAATGGCTGCGGCTGCCCAGGGAAGAGCGACGTGCCTCGGACAGCCTGACACCGGAGCTGGTGCAGTTCCTCGACACGCGCATGGCACGCCGCAACGAGGCCGGCCTGGTGGCCGGCGTCCTCGCCGCGCGCCTGGGGCTGGAGCGGCTGTGGGCGGTCGACGACCACACTGCGGATTCGCCTACACCGGAATCGCAGCAGAAGGCCTACGCTGCCGCCATACGCGGTGCCTGGGACAATTCCTTCGTCAAAGCGCGCAGGGCGGCCGATGAACGACTGGAAGCCAATCTTGCTCAACCGGATGGGTTGCTCGCGATGTATCGCGCCTACAACGCACCCGAGGCCGCGATGCTGGCCTTCAACAGCGATTTCGGCGCCACGCTCGTCGAACCCTCGCCGGAAGGCTTCGGCCGCAACTACGTGGCCTACTGGGAAACCCGCAACCTGCGCATGGTCGCCAACATGCGCGACGTGCTCGGCCAGCACCCGGGCACCCGCATGCTGACCATCGTCGGTGCCTCGCACAAGGGCTACTACGAGGCGTACCTCAACCAGATGCACGATGTGCAGCTGGTCAGTGCGGACGCAGTATTGCGTTGACGGGATGGGTGCCGGCCACCCGCCGGCACTATCCTGCAGGGCCCCATCCAGAGGTGCATGCATGCTCAAGGTCATCGCCGAAGACTTCATCCATCCCGATGCCGTGGACACCGTGCTTCCGCTGTACCGGGAACTGGTCGCGTGCACGCAGCGCGAGCCGCTCTGCCTCGGCTATGAACTGTTCGTGGACCAGAAGGATCCCGGGCACTTCGTCTTCATCGAGCAATGGCCGGACCGCGCCGCCCTGGACATCCACTGCGCCAGCGAACATTTCCAGCGGCTGGTGCCGCAGATCAATGCCTTCCAGCGCGCGCCATGCCGGTTCCTGCTGATGGATGCTGCGCCTCTGTAGTGCCGGCATCAACGCGACGGTGATCCCGGCGCCTGTGCCGCCACAGCACCAGGCTGGCCGCCACCGTGCACGCCAGGGTGAGGGCCAGCAGCGCCACCACGCTCGCCTGCAGCACCGGCAACATTGCCTGGGCGAGACGGTCCTCACGCACCTCCTCCAGCCGGAGCCCGGCCGCCAGGGCCAGGCACCAACCGACCAGGGCCGGGGCGTAGGCACGCACCGCCATCGGGTTGCAGACATTCATGGGATCACCTGTAAGAGAGGAGGTGCGCGGAGTATTTGCGCCCGCCCTCTCACAGGCTGAGATCAGCCCTCGACGACCTCGGAATCATCGCCCGGCAGCTCACTGGCCTCGCCCTGCACCTGCACGTTGTTGCGACCCATCGCCTTGGCCCGGTAACACTGGGCATCGGCCGCGGCCACCGCCTGGTCCACGCTCATCCCCCCAGCCAGCGGCGCGATGCCGATGCTGGCCCCTACCCGCAACCGGTCCTGGTCCCACGGAATCGACAGCGACGCCAGGGTATGCAGCAGCTCGCCGCCAATGCGCGCTGCACGACGCGGCGTGCAACCGGACAGGATCACCGCGAACTCATCGCCGCCCAGCCGCGCCACCACATCCGAATCGCGCACCCCGTGACGCAGAACGCTGGCCACCGCCCAGAGCACCGCATCGCCAGCCAGATGGCCCCAGGTATCGTTGATCGGCTTGAACCGATCCAGATCGATGTACATCAGTGACGCGGCCTGGCCGGTACGTTCAACACGGGTGATCGCCTGCTGCAGATGCACCTCGAAGCCACGGCGGTTGCTCAGTTCGGTCAGCGGATCGATCTCGGCCAGATGACGCGCCTCGCGCTGGCGGGCACGCTGCTGGGTATCGTCGCGCAGCACCCAGACCGCGCCTCGCACGTGGCCCTCGTCATCGCGCAACCAGGCGCGGGTCAGATCCACCGGCACCGTGGCGGCACCCAGGCGCAGCAGCAGGTCGGCATGCAGGTCGACCGCATTGCTGTCCGGATCCAGCAGTACCGACACGTCCAGCACCGAACCCGGCGCGTATTCGGTGGTCAGCGCCAGCACATCCTGCACCTTGTGTCCGGCCAGCGACAACGCGCCATCGCCGGCCAACATGCGTACTGCAGCGGCATTGGCGTAATCGATACGGCCATCGAGGCTGACGCTCAGCACCAGGTCGGCCACGGCATCCAGGGTGATGCGGCTGCGCTGTTCGCTCTCGAACAGCCGCTGCTCGCTGCTGCGCTGGGCGGTGATGTCCTGGATCTGCGACACGAAATGCAACGGCTCGCCATGCTCGTTGCGCACCAGCGAGACCGACAATCGGGCCCAGATGACCTTGCCATCGCGATCGAGATAGCGCTTTTCCAGGTGGTAGTGGCTGCGACGCCCGGCCAGCAGGTCCTGCACCAGGGCCAGGTCGGTCTGCAGGTCATCAGGATGGGTGAGACGCTGGAAATCCACCTGCAGCAGCTCTTCCCGCGGATAGCCGAGGATCCGGCACAGCGCATCGTTGACGTCCAGCCATCGCCCTTCCAGTGACACCAGCGCCATGCCCAGCGCAGCCGAGGTGAACGCACCGGCGAACTTCTCCGCGGACAAGCGCGCTTCGGCCCTCGCCTGCAGGATCTCGGTGATGTCGATGGCCATCCCGACATAGCCGATGCGTACACCGTCGGCACCGTCCATGCGGCTGATCGAGAGGCGTACCTGGCGTGGCTGGCCGTCCTTGCGCAGCAGCGTCCATTGCCGCGAATAGGTCTGGCCATCGGCACGCGCACTGAGTGCCTCGAACACATCTGGCAGTTGGCCATCGGCATCGGCCAGCGGTCGCAGCCAGGCATTCAGTTCCTGCGGATCGTGGAAGGCATCCAGCCGGCGCTGGCCGACCACATCCGCCGCGCTGTAGCCCAGCAGGCGTTGCGCGCCCGTGTTGAACAGGGTGATGGAGCCATCGATATCGGTGGCGATCACCGCCACCTCGTCGGAGGCATCGACCACGGCCTGCAGGCGTTGCCGTGTTTCGGCCGCATCCTGTCGGGCCTGCTGCAGCTCGGTCACGTCGGCATGCGCGCCGGCCATCCACAATGGTTTGCCCTGCGCGTCCCATTCGAAGACGCGGCCACGGTCCTGGATCCATATCCACTGGCCATTCTTGTGGCGCATCCGCAGCAGGCACGCATAGTTGTCGGTGCGCCCCTCGAAATGCTCGTCCAGTGCCGCGTCCGACAGCGCTATGTCATCGGGATGGACCAGCTTCAGGAAGGTCTTCTGGCAGACCGGCTCCAGCTCTTCCAGGCGGTAACCGACAATCTCGGCCCAGCGCGCGTTGACCCGCATCTCGCCGTTCTGCACGTTCCATTCCCAGGTGCCCGCGGCGGTGCCATCGATGATCATCGCCAGCCGCCGGCGCTCTTCGGCCAGCGCCTGCAGGCGGCGCTCCAGCAACCCGTTGCCGTTGGTGCCCTGGCCCGCCATCACCGCTGCCCCCGGCCCGCGCAGGCAGGCAGCGGCCGCAGCGCGACGCTGCAGACCTCAACGAAGACGACGGGTCCTGCTGGCGTCATGGCCCTCCCCAGCGACAGCGGGGTGGCCGGACGCCTCCCCTCAAGCGCAAGTGTGCGCAATCACGGGGAAAATCGACAAGTCCCCCGCCACGAATCAAGCGTGACGGGGAACACGGTCCTCAACTACGCTTGGCGCGGGCGAAGGCCTCGGCCAGGGCGTTGTTGGCCGGGGGCGCGGACGCGGCGGGACGGCCACCATTGCCCTGGCCCCGGTTCGGCCCGCGGTTCTGGCCGCCTGCATCCCGGCGCGGACCCTGCCCATGGCCGCGCTCATCACGCTGGCCCGGGCGGCTGGTGGCCTGCCCGGGGGTATCGTCCAGGCGCCGGGTCAGGGCAATGCGCTTGCGCGCCACGTCCACCTCCAGCACCTTCACCTTGACGATATCGCCAGCCTTGACCACGTCACGCGGGTCCTTCACGAAGGTGTCGGACAGCGCCGAAATGTGGATCAGGCCGTCCTGGTGCACGCCGATATCGACGAAGGCACCGAAGGCCGCCACGTTGCTCACCACGCCTTCCAGCACCATGCCCTCGCGCAGGTCCTTGATGTCCTCCACGCCTTCGGCGAAGCGCGCAGCCTTGAACTCCGGACGCGGGTCGCGGCCCGGCTTCTCCAGTTCCCTCAGGATGTCGCGCACGGTCGGCAAGCCGAAGGTGTCATCGGTGAACTGCTCGGCCTTCAGGCCACGCAGGAAGCTGCCATCACCGATCAGCGCCTTGATCGGGCGTGCGGTGCTGGCCACGATGCGCTCGACCACCGGATAGGCTTCGGGGTGCACCGCCGACGCATCCAGCGGCTGGTCGCCGTCGGCGATGCGCAGGAAGCCGGCGCACTGTTCGAAGGTCTTCTCGCCCAGGCGCGCGACCTTCAGCAGATCCTTGCGGCGCTTGAACGGGCCGTTCTCGTCACGATGGCGCACGATGTTCTCGGCCACCGTGGCCGACAGGCCGGACACCCGCGACAGCAGCGCGGCCGATGCGGTGTTCACATACACGCCCACAGCGTTCACGCAGTCCTCCACGCGCGCATCCAGCGCCCGTGCCAGCCGGTACTGGTCCACATCGTGCTGGTACTGGCCGACACCGATCGCCTTGGGTTCGATCTTGACCAGTTCGGCCAGCGGGTCCTGCAGGCGACGCGCGATCGACACCGCGCCACGCAGCGACACGTCCAGCCCCGGGAACTCCTTGGCCGCGAACTCGGAGGCCGAGTACACCGAGGCGCCCGCCTCGCTGACCACGACCTTCTGCAGCTTCGGGTTGGCGGCAGCCTTGATCGCTTCGCCGGCCAGCTTGTCGGTTTCGCGGCTGGCGGTGCCGTTGCCGATCGCGATCAGTTCAACGTTGTGCTTGGCGCACAGTTGCTTGATCGTCTGCACCGACTGGTCCCACTGGCGACGTGGCTCATGCGGGTAGATGGTGTCGGTGGCCACCAGCTTGCCTGTGGCATCGACCACGGCGATCTTGCAGCCGGTGCGGATGCCCGGGTCCAGCCCAAGCACGGTCTTCGGGCCCGCCGGTGCGGCCAGCAGCAGATCCTTCAGGTTGTCGCCGAACACCGCGATGGCCTCAGCCTCGGCCTTCTCGCGGGCCTGGTTGAACAGGTCCAGCAGCAGATGGGTGTGCAGCTTGGCGCGCCAGGTCAGGCGGCAGGCGTCCAGCAGCCAGCGATCGGCGGCGCGGCCCCGGTCGGCGATGCCGGCCCTGCGCGCCACGCGGCCTTCGGCGTACTGGTGGCCGGCCTCGGCATCGCTGCCCGGGTCCAGTTCCAGGAACAGGATCTCTTCGCGGCGCGCGCGGAACAGCGCCAGCAACCGGTGCGAGGGAATCTTCGCCAGAGATTCGGCATGTTCGAAATAGTCGCGGTACTTGGCGCCTTCGGTTTCCTTGCCCTCGGCCACGCGGGCACGGATCACGCCGTTCTCTCCCAGCCAGGTGCGCAGCTCGCCGACCAGCGCAGCGTCCTCGCCCCAGCGCTCCATCAGGATCGCGCGCGCACCTTCCAGCGCGGCCTTGGTGTCGGCCACGCCCTTGTCGGTATTGACGAAGGCGGCCGCGAAGGCCAGCGGGTCCTGCGTGGGGTCGGCCAGCAGGCCATCGGCCAGCGGCTCCAGACCGGCCTCGCGGGCGATCTGGGCGCGGGTACGGCGCTTGGGCTTGTACGGCAGGTACAGGTCTTCCAGCCGGCTCTTGGTGTCGGCGGCCAGGATATCGTTGCGCAGCTCGTCGCTGAGCTTGCCCTGCTCGCCGATGCTGGCCAGCACCGCCGCACGGCGCTCCTCCAGCTCGCGCAGGTAGGTCAGCCGGGTTTCCAGGTTGCGCAGCTGGGTGTCGTCCAGGCCCCCGGTCACTTCCTTGCGGTAGCGCGCGATGAACGGAACGCTGGCGCCCTCGTCGAGCAGGCCGACGGCGGCGCGCACCTGGGCGGACTGGGCACCGATCTCGTCGGCGATGGTCTGGGCGATCTGCTGGGCGAGCGCGCTCTGGGCGTTCTTGGCGTCGTGCATTGCTTCAGGTCTGTGCCGCGGTACGGGGAAGATCCCATTCTGGCAATCCACGACGGAGCCGGACAAGGCATTGACAGGGGGCGAGGTTCAGCGGCGGGGCCGGAGTGGACGCCGGCATCCTGGCGGAGAGAGGGCTCGGACTGGCCCTGGGCTGGGATGCCGGCGCGGGCGCGCGATGGTGGGCGCGCCCTGCCGCGTGTTGCGAAGGTCAGCGGTAGTGGCGGGCGGCGCGCTGCATGACGATCTCGTCACGCATGCCTTCCAGGGCCATCAGGCGGACCTTGCCGACACCCTGCAGCTCCATGAACCGCTCCGTGTAGAACTCCGGCCCCAGCGCGGTGTCGGCGCGGGATTTGCTGAAGCCGTAGGGCACCACGCCCTTCTCGCCATCCTTGCTACCACCGACATAAAGAACGATTGCCATGTGATGTATTCCTCCAAATTGCTACTGCGTACTGCACTCGATGAGCGATGCTGCGAGCTCATCAAGGAAGAGCTTACCGCGTCGAACCTGACTGGAACGTCACGAAGGCTAATGACGATCGGTTGCATGCAGATGACTGCGGGATCGCAGCAGAATGCTTACGGATCTTTAACTTCCGGCTAACGAATCCGTGGCGGATTCCCGCCAACGGCGCAGCCCCTCGTGGGTGGTCGTGTAACGCGTTTCATGCGATTGGGCCGGGCGGGGTGGGTGCGCGGGACACGCCGTGGACCCGTCCCTGGGGGCTCGATGGCGCCATCCATGGCGCCAACGGTCCCGCGCACCCACCCCGCCCGGCCCCTGACAGTTTTTCGGGCACGTTCACCCACGGAAAAGAAAAAAGAAGATCAAAAGCAAAAACAGCTTGGCCGGCTGATTTGTTGCTTCCTGTAGAGCCAAGCCAAGCCATGCCCCGCTCGCGAGCAAGCGCAGCGCGCGACCCGCTTCTGCTGTTCTATTTCTTCTCCGTGGCTGGACGCGCACGGAAACTGTCAGGGGCCGGGCGGGGTGGGTGCGCGGGACCGTTGGCGCCATGGATGGCGCCATCGAGCCCCCAGGGACGGGTTTACGGCGTGTCCCGCGAACCCACCCCGCCCGGCCCAATCGCATGAAACGCATTCCGCGACCACCCACGAGGGGCTGCGCCGTTGGCTGGAAACTACGGCCACCAGCCACGCCCGAACCGGGCGAAATGATCGGCCGCCCGTTCGAACGGATTGCGCGCACTCACCCCGCCGCACAGCAGGTACACCGGCAGGTACAGCGGGCCCAGCACCATGTACTGGTACACGTGCGCCCGTTCGTGATCATCCAGCCGGATCAGCGGCTCCACGCCCCACCCTGCCTGATGCGCATAGGTGCGGCAGGAAATGCCCAGGTCATGGCCGGTGTGCAGGATCACGTTCCCCAGGGTGATCGCCCCGCCTGGCCCCCACGGCCAGTGGTCGAACACCAGCGCGCAGTCACGGCCGCTCCAGCGCAATGTCGCGCCGCCGAGCATGCCGGCCAGGCCGCCGATCACGCCGAGCAGGGAATTGGGTGACGTCCACACCGCGCCCAGCACCTGCAGCGCGCGCAGCCAGATCGGCCAGGGCGTTGCTCCAGTCTTCAATCGGCCTCGTTGGGGATCAGGAGCCACAGGATCAGGTAGACCAGGATGCCAGGGAAGGCGGCGGAGGCCAGCGAAACCAGCACGTAGATCACCCGCAGCAGGGTCGCATTCCAGCCGAAGCGATGGGCAATGCCGCCCATCACGCCGGCAATCATGCGGTCGTTCAATGAACGCGACAGCGTTTTGGGCGTGGTGTTCATGGCGGCAGCTCCGGGAAACGGACAAGGCAGTCGAACATGGCTCGACTCTACACCGCCCCCATGTCTACGGCGTGCGGTGGCGCAGGGCCTGCAGGCGTGCGCCGAACCAGGCGGCTGCGGTCTGTTCAGGCTGCCCCGGACACTGGATGCGGTAGGGTTTGCCACTCATGCTGCTCTGGCTGGCAGCGCGCTCGATGAACTGCTCGGCGCTGTCCACCATGCCCTTTTTCAGCAGGTAATCGTACTTGCGCTGCAGGTGCGCGCGCGCGTCGCTGCCGTCGTACCAGCTGCCATTGCGCTGGAAACGGCACTGGGAGCCGTCCAGGCTGGCGATCAGCTGGGCGATCTCCCGGCGTGCATCCGTACTGGGTGCGGCGTGGGCAAGTGGTGCTGTCAGCAGTGCCGCAAGAATCAACAAAATCCGGTACATCATCACCCCCAAGTCAGTCGAGCATGGCTCGACTCTACAGATCGCGCGCCTTCAACCAGCCATCGATCGTGGCCGGTACTTCGCGCTGCGCGCGGCCGGAAACGTAGATACCAATATGCCCACCACGGAAACTGGACTCGGTGTAGTCGTCCGTACCCAGCCGCCCGCGCATCGCGCGCGAGGCATCCGGTGGCACCAGATGGTCCTGCTCGGCATAGATGTTCAGCACCGGCAGCGTCACCTGCGACAGATCCACCGCTTCCTCGCCGATCCGCACCGTGCCGTTCACCAGCCCATTGCCCTGGTAGAACTGCTTGATGAAATCGCGAAACGCCTCGCCCGCCAGGTCCGGTGAATCGAAGATCCACTTCTCCATGCGCAGGAAATCCTCCAGCGCGGCCTTGTCATCGAGGATGTCGAGCAGGCCGACGTACTTCTGCACGTTCAGGCGGAATGGCTTGAGCATCAGGTAACTGGCATTCATCAGGTCGGCCGGGATGTTGCCCAGCGTGTCGACCAGCAGGTCCACGTCCACCTGCCGCGCCCAATGCGAGAGCATGTTGTCAGCCGTCTGGAAGTCGACCGGGGTGACCATGGTGATCAGCTTGCCCAGCTTCTGCCGGCGCAGCGCGGCGTAGCAGAGTGCGAACACGCCGCCCTGGCAGATACCCAGCAGGTCCACCGGGCCACCACTGCGCGCACGCAGCGCATCGACCGCGCCGTCGATGTAGCGCAGCAGGTAGTCCTCCAAGGTCTGGAAGCGTTCGGACCGGTCCGGGTAGCCCCAGTCCAGCACGTACACGTCCTGGCCCAGCGCCAGCAGCTTCTGCACCAGCGAACGGTCGGCCTGCAGGTCGACCATGTACGGCCGGTTCACCAGCGCATAGACGATCAGCAGCGGCGTGCGCCGGGTCGGTGCCTGTTCGCCGACGAAGCGGTACAGCACTACCTTGCCGTCACGCCAGACTTCCTCGCGCGCGGTCACGCCATAGTCCACGTCTTCCACCTGCGGCAGCAGCTTCAGCCCTTCCATCAGCTTGCGCTGCATGGCCAGGGTTTCCTGCATCAGGTCATCGGCGTTGAAGCCCAGCGGTCCTTTCATCGGTCACGCGCCCGAGTGGAAGCGCGAGACGCAGCCTTCTTCGCAGACACCTTCTTTGCAGGCGCCTTCTTCGCCGGCGCCGCCTTCTTCGCGGCTTTGCGCGCGGCCGGCTTCACCTTCGCCGGTGCCGGCTGCGACACCGGATCGACCGCGGCAGTCCCCGCCAGCACCGCCACCTGTGCCTGCAGGCGGCGAAGGCTGCGCTCCAGTTCGGCAATACGGCGATGCGCGGCGTCCATCTCGCTGCGGGTCGGCAGGCCGATACGCTCACTCATCTGTTCCACCTCGCGCTGCAGGCCGGCGCGCAGGCGCATCTGCGCGTTGCCCAGCGAGGCGTACACCTGCTGGAACGGTTCGGACATGGCGACCTTGGCGTAGGCCTCCTCGGCCACTTCGATCCACAGGTCGAACATCGCGCGGGCGCTGGTCAACTGGCTGCCGGGCTGTTCGTGCTCGGCCAGACGCTGCTCGAACAACGCGAAGGCCTCGTCCAACGCCTGCCTGATCTGATCAACGTAGGCGCGCGAATGCTGCTGGTACTCCTCCTGCGCCCGCAGCAGCGCCTGCCAGCGCGCCTGGTGCTCGCGGCCGGGGCCGAACGCCGGGCTCTGCAGCCACGGGCCCGCCTGCAGCTGGAACTGCTGCAGCCATGCGGCGAAGTCGGGCACGGTGGCGCCGGCGTGGGTGCTGCCACGGGCGCCCTGCAGCATCCACTGCAGCATGCCATCGCCCTGCCCCTGCACCGCCTCGCGCCAGGCCTGGGCCACCTCGGCGCTGCTGGCATCGCGGCCGGCGAAGCGCGCGGCCACTTCCTGCATGGTGCCGTACCAGCTGCGGGCCTGTTCGCGGAAACGGCGCACGGCATCTTCCGGCGCGCCCTGCCCCTGTTCGGGCAACAGCTGGCTCCACCAGTCGAACAGCCGTTGCCAGCTGCCGGGGTCGCCGCCGGCCGGTGCACCGGGCGTGCTCGCGTGGCGCAGCGCATCGCCCCAGGCACCGAAGTACTGCCGCGCCAGCGTTTCGAAATCGCTGCTGCCGGCGTCGTGGGCCGAGCTGGTCATCGCAGGCCTCCGCAGGGCTGGCTCATGGCTTGGGGATACGCAGGGTCTTGCTGATCATCAGCGACCCGGACAAGGCGAACAACAGCACCATCGGGTGCAGCTGCCACGGGCCGATCTGCCACTGGCCGAACCAGAGGTCCTGGCCGATGGCATCGGTACCGGCGGCAATCGCCAGTACGATCACCAGCACCAGGCTGGTCGGGATCGGGGTGCCCTCGAAATACGTGACCTTGCCCTCGTCGCCGGCCAGCGCCTCGGCGGTGACGTTGTAGCGTGCCAGGCGGCTGACACCGCAACAGACGAAGTAGCTCAGCACCAGCCAGTCCCAGCCGCCCTGCATGCCGCAGGCATAGGCCAGCGCCGCCGGCGCCACGCCGAAGGAGATCACGTCGGACAGCGAGTCCAGCTCGCGGCCCAGGGTGGAACTGGACTTGCGCCAGCGCGCGATGCGCCCGTCGAGCGCGTCGAAGATGAAGGCCAGCGGGATCAGCGCCATGCCGAACAGCAGGTAGCCACGCTCGCCGTCCTGCAGGAAGCGCATCGCGGCAAAGACCGCACCGGTGCCGCAGAAAGCATTGGCCAGGGTGAACCAGTCGGCCAGCTGGAATTCGCGCAGCATCGAGAAGTGACGTTTCATGGGGTCTCACGGAGCATCAAGGCCCACAGGTTACCGCGAGCGCCGCCGCTGGCGACAGCATTGGCAGGACCCGCCTTCACCGCTCCCTCACCCGCCCTCACCGGCGGTGAATTTTTCGCCACCCATCTTGACAGCCTAGGGGGGTGGCGCCTGTCGCGGCTTATCCACAAAGTTGCCCACGCGTAATCCACACCCCCTGTGGACAACCAGATCTCACCGACTGCGACGCTGGACATTTCCTCATCACCCGGAAGCGGGGTTTCCCTACTTCCCAAGCCACAAGGTCGGCGCTATGGTCACCGGCGGACCCGCCGCCGCCACGTCCGAAACTCTGCAACGGACGATGATGATGCTGGATGCTCCCACCCTGGCCGCGCAGCTGCGGCAGCCCCACGGCGAGGCCGCGCTGGCGGTGGCCGACTCGATGAACCGCAGCAACGGCGCACTCAACCTGGCCGCAATCGGGCTGCTGGCCGTCGGTGCCGGCGAACGGGTCCTGGAGGTCGGCCCGGGCAATGCCGCCTTCGCGCCACTGATGCTGCAGGCCACCGACAGCCACTATCTGGGCATCGAGCTGTCCACGGCCATGGTCGAGGCCGGCAACCAGCGGCTGGCCGACGCCGGGGTGGCCGAACGTGCGGCGATGCGACACGGCGACGCCCATGCACTGCCGGTCGCCGATGCCGCGATGGATGCCGCGCTGGCGGTCAACACCCTGTACTTCTGGCCGAACCTGGCCCCGGTGCTGGACGAACTGGCGCGGGTGCTACGCCGGGGCGGCCGCCTGTGCCTGGCCTTCGGCGATGCCAGCTTCATGCGCAGCCTGCCATTCGCCGCCGACTTCCAGCTGCATGAGCTGGACGCGGTGGAGCTGGCCCTGCGGGTATCGGGCTTCCGCGTCTCGGCCTGGCGCAGCCACCGCGAATCCGCGACCGGCAATGATGGCCAGACCCGAGAAAGGCACTTCCACCTGCTGCTGGCACAGCGGCACTGAAGTGGTAGAGCCGGCCGCTGGCCGGCTGCCCCGGCCATTGCGGATTGCCGGCCAGCGGCCGGCACTACCCAACCTGCACCCGCCGCCAGCGAACAAAACAGAACACCTGCATCCGCGGCGGATGCGATCCGTCCGAGTGGTAGAGCCGGCCGCTGGCCGGCTGCTCCGTCCATTGCGGATTGCCGGCCAGCGGCCGGCACTACCCAACCTGCACCTGCCGCCAGCGAGCAAAACAGAACACCTGCATCCGCGGCGGATGCGATCCGTCCGAGTGGTAGAGCCGGCCGCCAACGCGCGAAACAGAACACCTGCATCCGCGCCGGATGCGATCCGTCCGAGTGGTAGAGCCGGCCGCTGGCCGGCTGCTCCGTCCATTGCGGATTGCCGGCCAGCGGCCGGCACTACCCAACCTGCACCCGGCCGCCAGCGAACAAAGCAGAACATCTGCATCTGCGCCGGATGCGATCCGACCGAGTGGTAGCGCCGGCCGCTGGCCGGCTGCTCCGGCCGTTGCGGATTGCCGGCCAGCGGCCGGCACTACCCGGCCTGCACGCGGCGCCGCCAATGCGCGAAACAGAACACCTGCATCACCAGCATGGCCAGCAACCCCAGCGGCCATGCCCACCACAGCCCGGCCAGACCGTGCCGGGACTGCAGCCACATCGCCAACGGCAGCTCCAGCAGCAACACGGCAGCCATGCCCAGCAATGCCGGCAACAGCACCGTGCCGCTGCCGCGCATCACTCCGACCAGCACCGCACTGCCTCCCATCGCCAGCACGCCCCACACCACCGTGCGCAACTGCTGCGTGGCCAGTTCGCGCGGCTCTGCGGCCGCCAGGATCAAACCAGTCAGCCACGGCGCCAGCGCCATCACCAGCAGCACCACGACTGTCAGCATCGCAAGACCCAGCATCACCCCGGTGCGGGCGATGGCGGGCAGCCGTGCCGTACGCCCCGCGCCCATCGCATGCGCCGCGAGGATGGTGGCAGTGATGCCCAGCGACATCGCCGGCAGCTGCACCCAGCTCATCAACTGGTTGACCGCACCGTAGGCGGCCGTGGCCGTGTAGCCATAGCGGTTGATCCAGCCCAGCAATACGATTTCGGCGATGGCCAGGCTGAGCATCTGCAGCGAAGACGGTACGCCGATGCGCAGCATCGCGCGGATGAGCGCGCCGTCGAACCGAATGGCATGCAGCAGCTCGCGCCCCGGTGCCAGGGGATGACCTACCCGATGCCAGCGCCACAGCAACCAACCCAGGGCCAACAGCGAGGCGAACGCCGCCGATACGGCCGCACTGGCCGAGCCCATCCGCGGCAGGCCGGCCCAGCCCAGGATCAGCAGCGGCGTGCACAGCAGGCTGACCACCGTGGCCAGCAGCAGCGCATGCAGCGGCGTTTTGGCATCGCCCACCGCACGGCTCACCGCAGTGGCCAGCCACAGCAGGAAGAACGCCGGTGCCGCCAGCAGCAGAACACGGGCATAGACGATGGATTCGCCGAGGATCGGCGCTGGCGTGCCCAGTGCCGCCAGCAACTGTGGCGCGAAACCGCCGCCGACCGCCATCACCAGCACTGACAACAGCAGAATCAGTGCCACCGCACTGCCGGCCACCGCGCGAGCCTGTTGCGGCCGGCCCGCGCCCCAGGCTTGGCCGATCAGCACCATCGCACCGGTCGCCAGACCCATTACCAGGGCCAGCAGCAGGAAGAAGACAGGGAAGAACGCTGCGGCGGCGGCTACCGCCTGCGTACCCAGCAGATGGCCGAGGTAGATGTTGTCCAGCGTGCCTGCAGCCAGCTGCAATGCGTTGGTCAGCAGCATCGGCAGCAGCAGGGTCAGATAGGTGCGCCAGAGGGGCGGCGCGACCGGGGGGATGGGATGTGCGGGGGTGTCCATGGGGTTCTCTGGGCAAGGCGCTGCCCTGCCCGGCGTTTCCGCCAGCAAAGCAAGCAAAGGGGAGCGGGCGGCCGTGGCCCGCGATCAGGTGGCGCCGCCGCTCAGCAACGGCGCAGTGGCTCAGCCGTCTGCGTGGTCCGAAGAATCATCGAAGGCCAGGCGCAGGGCGTGATTGCGCACATCCTCCGGCCAGCTGCGCAACGCCATTTCCAGGCCCGCCCGGTCGTGCGCGAACAGGACACGGATGGCCTCCTCGAAACCCGGCAGGTCTCCGGCGATGGTCTGCAGGAAGTGATAGGCACGCTCACTGTGGCGGCGCTGCCGGTCCTTGTCGGCACCAGCACGGCTGGCCGCCTCCACCAGCTTGCGCAGCACTATCGAGGCCCCGCCGGGCTGCTCGGCCAGCCACGCCCAGTGGCGCGGCAGCAGGGTCACTTCGCGTGCGACCACGCCCAGCTTGGGGCGGCCGCGGCCACGCGGAGTTGCCGGCGCCTCTTCGGCAGTAACGTCGGCATCCGCCTCGACGGCGGCGGGAAAGGCTTCGACGACCCGCGCCAGCAGTTCTGCGTCACTGCCGCGCGTATCGAAATCAAGGGTGCGGCCGGTAGCGTTGTCGAACACAAGCAGCGGACCGGCAGCGTTGCCGGCGCGCAGCTGTTTCAGCGCAAGCGCAGCCACTTCCGGTGTACCGGAAGCGACCAGGCGGTGGCCGTCGAAGCAACTGAAGGGAGGGAGTCGGGACGCAGGCATGGCAATGGCATCGGAGGTGATGCGCTAATATTGCCCGGGTAATTTGTGTTCGTCAATATTGCCCGGGTATTAATCAGCCGGAAGAGCGTGCCAACCAAGGTTGGCACCCACCTGGAAGGTTGATCCCCACTCGAAAGATCGCCCCCCCCTCCCGATTCGCCGGGTTACAGCCGGCTGTAGGACCAGCTGACCATGCGGCCGTCCTTGTACGGCATCACGCCGTGGAACGGGCGCGGGTCGGCGTCGAACACCAGTGGCAGGAAGTTGCGGTCGCCCTCCCACATCGGCAGCGTATCCAGTTTGTCCAGGTCCACCCACTCCAGCGTGCCTTCATGGTTGCCGCCGTGCGGGGTGCCTTCGAAACTGTCGATGACGAACACGAAGCCCAGCCAGTCCTCGCCATGCTTGCCGAATCCCGGCCAGCTGATGGTGCCGCGCAGCCGCATGCCAGTGCAGTCGATGCCGGCTTCCTCGGCGATTTCGCGGCGCATGCCTGCCGCAACGTCTTCGGTCGGTTCGATCTTGCCGCCCAGCCCGTTGTACTTGCCCAGGTGGTGGTCACCGGGCCGGGTGTTGCGGTGGATCATCAGCACCTGGCGACGATCGGGCGATAGCACGTAGCCCAGGGTGGCGACGATCGGGGTGTACGGCATGGGCAGCATCCAGCGGCAGGTCAGCCGTGGATTATGGCCGATCAGCGCACCAGCGACAGGCGGCGTTCGGCAGCCGCAGTGGCGCCATCAGGATCGCGGCGCAGGGTGGCCACGCCGTGGCCGCGCTCGGCGAGGTATTCCAGCCACTTGCCGAGGAAGGTGTTCATCCGCATGCGGTGGCTGATCAGTTCCGCCGGCGGCGGGTACAGGCCCATGGTGTCCTGCCAGCGACGGCCCACGTAGCAGTGGGTGGTCTCGGCCTGGCGCGCGTCACGGTACAGGCGCACATAGGCTGACGGATCCGGCTCGCCGGTGACCGGGTCGGCCAGATCGTAGGTCAGGCGCAGTTCCACCGTGTAGCGGTGGCACTCGATCACGTCCAGGCGAACATCCAGGCCGTCGCCGATCGAGGAGATGTAGCTGCCCGCCACCAGTCCGGCCGGTTCGAACAGGCGCACCAGGTGACGGTAGTTTTCCGCGTACAGGCCCATGAGCCAGCTCAACCGGCTCAGGCGGGGAATGCGTTCGGTGCGGGGCAAGGCTCGGGCCATGGGTCGATCCTACACGTTGGTGCTTCAACGTGGGGGCGGGATCACCCCGACCAAAGGGGCTCGGTATCGACCAACGGTCGATACCCACCGTGCAGGAGGGTCGATGCCCCCGCGCAGGAGGGTCATCGCCCCGGAGGTAGGCCACGACCGTTGGTCGTGGCGCACGGATCAATACAGCTCGCGCTGCAGCCCCAACGTGGCCAGCACCTTGCTGGAAATCTCCTCGATCGAGGTGTGGGTGGTGCTCAGGGTCGGAATCCGCTCCATCTGGAACATCACCTCGGCCGCGGCCACCTCACGCTTGCAGGTGTCCAGGTTGGCGTAGCGCGAGTTCGGGCGGCGCTCCTGGCGGATCTGCTGCAGGCGGTCCGGGTCGATGGTCAGGCCGAACAGCTTGCGCCGGTAGGCACGCAGGCGCGGCGGCAGGCGGTCGCTTTCCAGATCCTCGTCGGTCAGCGGGTAGTTGGCCGCGCGCACCCCGTAATGCAGGGCCAGGTAGATGCAGGTCGGCGTTTTGCCGGCGCGCGAAACCGCCACCAGGATCACGTCGGCATCGTCGTAGTTCACCGCGATGCCGTCGTCATGGGTCAGGGCGAAGTTCATCGCATTGATGCGGCGGTGGTAGGTGTCGAAGTCCACCATGCCGTGGGCCTGGCCAACCCGGGCAAGGCGCGGGCTGGCCAGTTCACGCTCCAGCGGCTCGATGAACGGTGCGAACACGTCCAGCATCAGCGCCCCGCTGTCGGCCAGGATCAGGCTCAGGCTCTGGTCCACGCAGGAGTTCACCACGATCGGCCGGACCTGGTACCGCTCCCCCGCCGCCTGGATCCGGGCACAGGCTTCACGCGCTTTTTCGGGGTCGTCGACAAACGACATGCGGTCGGTAATGAAGCTGAACCCGGAGAACTGGGTGAGCAGGCTATGTCCAATGGTTTCAGCGGTGATACCGGTTCCATCGGAAACGTAGAACACCGGGCGGATGGTCGACATGCGCGCTTTTACCCCCTACGAAGCTTAAAAAGGCCGCCAGCACAAGCTTGTGCCGACAGTGGTCTGCCCGGCATCATATCGGCTTCTTCCTACGGACGCGGCCACTCAGCCCGCCTCGGGCGATGGCCAAACGGAGCATCGCGCTTGAACGAGAACATCCTGTGGTTGCACGAACTGCGTCTGGCCGATCTGGCCCGCGTAGGCGGCAAGAATTCGTCCCTGGGCGAGATGATCGGCAACCTGGCCGGTCTGGGCGTTTCGGTGCCGGGCGGTTATGCCACCACCGCTGAAGCCTTCAAGGACTTCATCGCGCACAACGACCTGTCCAAGCGCATCTTCGACAAGCTGGCCACGCTGGACGTCGAGGACGTCAACGCGCTGACCGCCGCCGGCAAGGAAATCCGCAGCTGGGTGATCGATGCGCCGCTGCAGCCGCAGCTGGACCAGGACATCCGCACCGCCTACGCCAAGCTGAGCGCCGACAACGGCGGCGGCGACGTGGCCGTGGCCGTGCGTTCGTCGGCCACCGCCGAGGATCTGCCGGATGCCTCCTTCGCCGGCCAGCAGGAAACCTTCCTCAACGTCACCGGTGCCGACGATGTCGTGCACAAGGTCAAGGAAGTGTTCGCCTCGCTGTACAACGACCGTGCCATCGCCTACCGCGTCCACCACGGCTTCAAGCATGAGGACGTGTTCCTGTCCGCCGGCGTGCAGCTGATGGTGCGTTCGGGCGTCGGTTCCTCCGGCGTGCTGTTCACCCTGGACACCGAGTCCGGCTTCCGCGACGTGGTGTTCGTCACCTCTTCGTTCGGCCTGGGCGAAATGGTCGTGCAGGGTGCGGTCAATCCGGACGAGTACTACGTCTACAAGCCCACCCTGCAGGCCGGCAAGCCGGCGATCCTGCGCCGCTCGCTCGGCAGCAAGGCGATCCGCATGGTGTATTCGGATGTTCCGGGTGAGCGCGTCAGGATCGAGGACACCCCGGTCGAACTGCGCAACACCTTCTCGATCAGCGACGAGGACGTGCAGGAACTGTCCAAGCAGGCGCTGGTCATCGAAAAGCACTACGGCCGCCCGATGGACATCGAGTGGGCCAAGGACGGTGTCAGCGGCAAGCTGTTCATCGTGCAGGCGCGCCCGGAAACGGTGAAGTCGCGCAGCCACGCCACCCAGATCGAGCGCTTCGCGCTGACCGAAAAGGGCGGCAACGTGCTGGCCGAAGGCCGTGCCGTCGGCGCCAAGATCGGCTCGGGTGTGGCCCGCGTGGTGAAGACGCTGGACGACATGAACCGCGTGCAGCCGGGCGACGTGCTGATCGCCGACATGACCGATCCCGATTGGGAGCCGGTGATGAAGCGCGCTTCGGCCATCGTCACCAACCGTGGTGGCCGCACCTGCCACGCCGCGATCATCGCGCGCGAGCTGGGCGTGCCCGCCGTGGTCGGTTCGGGCAACGCCACCAAGGTCATTGAAGATGGCCAGCTGGTCACCGTCAGCTGCGCTGAAGGCGATACCGGCTTCATCTACGAAGGCAAGCTCGGCTTCGAGCGCACCACCACCGATCTGGGCAACATGCCGCCGGCCCCGCTGAAGATCATGATGAACGTGGCCAACCCGGAACGTGCCTTCGACTTCGGCCAGCTGCCGAACGCCGGCATCGGCCTGGCCCGCCTGGAAATGATCATCGCCAGCCACATCGGCATCCACCCGAACGCACTGCTGGAATACGACCGCCAGGACGCGGCGACCAAGAAGAAGATCGATGAGAAGATCGCCGGCTACGGTGATCCGGTCAGCTTCTACGTCGACCGCCT
Organism: Stenotrophomonas sp. PE591; assembly: GCF_018320795.1. Taxonomy (NCBI): domain Bacteria; kingdom Pseudomonadati; phylum Pseudomonadota; class Gammaproteobacteria; order Lysobacterales; family Lysobacteraceae; genus Stenotrophomonas; species Stenotrophomonas sp. PE591. Next base: position 843,834 of record NZ_JAAOKO010000002.1, on the reverse strand, counting down.
GGCCGAAGGCATCGCCACCCTCACCGCCTCGGTTGCACCGAACCCGGTGATCGTGCGCCTGTCGGACTTCAAGTCCAACGAGTACGCCAACCTGATCGGCGGCAGCAACTACGAGCCGCACGAAGAGAACCCGATGATCGGCTTCCGCGGCGCCAGCCGTTACGTCGACCCGAGCTTCTCGGCCGCCTTCGCGCTGGAGTGCAAGGCCGTGCTGCGCGTGCGCAACGAAATGGGCCTGGACAACCTGTGGGTCATGATTCCGTTCGTGCGCACCCTGGAAGAAGGCCGCAAGGTCGTCGAGGTGCTGGAACAGAACGGCCTGAAGCAGGGCGAGAACGGCCTGAAGATCATCATGATGTGCGAAGTGCCGTCCAACGCACTGCTCGCCGATGAGTTCCTGGAGATCTTCGACGGCTTCTCGATCGGCTCCAACGACCTGACCCAGCTGAGCCTGGGCCTGGACCGCGACTCTTCGATCGTTGCGCACCTGTTCGACGAGCGGAACCCGGCAGTGAAGAAGCTGCTGTCGATGGCGATCAAGGCAGCACGTGCCAAGGGCAAGTACGTTGGCATCTGCGGCCAGGGCCCGTCCGATCACCCGGATCTGGCCGAATGGCTGATGCAGGAAGGCATCGAGTCGGTGTCGCTGAACCCGGACACCGTGGTCGATACCTGGCTGCGCCTGGCCAAGCTGAAGGCCAACGGCTGATGCCGTGATGGCCACGGGCTGACGTCGTGTTCATCGGCGTCGGCCGATACTGCTGCTGCATGCAAGCCCCGCCTCTGCGGGGCTTCGTGTTTCTGGCGTGCACGCACGCCCTGCCCCACGCAGACACCGTTTCTCAGCAAAGGACTTCCGCATGATCGCCGCAGCAGCACCCGCCGCCCCCGCCGCAACGCCCTGGTTCCACTCGCTCGACTGGGAACGCCTGCTGGAAACCTACGGCGTGCCGTTGCTGGCCGCGATCGTGGTGCTGCTGGTGGGCCTGTGGGTGGCACGTCGCTTGTCCAATGCAATGCCGCGCGCCACTGCGCGCATGGGTGTGGACCCCATGCTGGGAAGCTTCCTGCGCAACGTGGTGTATGCCGCCTCACTGGTGATCGTGGTGGTGCTGGCCATCGGCACGCTGGGCGTGCAGATCACCCCGCTGCTGGCCGTGCTCGGCACCGCTGGCCTGGCGGTCGGTCTGGCATTGAAGGATTCGCTGTCCAACATCGCCTCGGGCGTGATGCTGGTGACGCTGCGACCGTTCCGCGTGGGCGATGTGGTCACCGTGGCCGGCCAGACTGGCACGGTGCGCGAAGTGCGCATCTTCCAGACCGTGCTTACCGGCGCCGACAACCAGCACACCACCATTCCGAACACGCTGATCACCGCCGCGCCGATCATCAACCTCACCGCCGAGCCGACGCGCCGCGTCGAACTGGTGATCGGCATCGGCTACGAAGACAACATCCAGCTGGCACGCGACACCGCGCTGGCGCTGATGAAGGCCGACCCGCGCGTGCTGCAGACCCCCGCACCGGACGTGGTGGTCTACGAGCTGGGCGCACACGCCATCAACCTCGGCATCCGCTGCTACGTGAAGTCGGCCGACTGGTTCGGCACCAAGGTCACGCTGCTGGAGCAGCTGAAGCTGGGCTATGACAAGGCCGGCATCAACATCCCGTACCCGCAGCAGGACATGCACCTGTACCTGCATGGAAAGGATGGCGGTGTGGTCGAGGCCGATGCGCTGGTGCGCGACAAGCCGTGATCCATGCCGGTAGTGCCGACCAACGGTCGGCACCCACCCATCGGCGATACGACATTGAAATGCCGGCCAGCGGCCGGCACTACCCTGCCCCGCGCACCCTGGTAGTGCCGGCCGCTGGCCGGCAGCCTCCAGAATCAGGCAGCGACGCTCTCTTCCAGCGCCGGGTAATCAGTGAAACCCTCCGCGCCACCGCCAAAGAACGTGGCGCGATCCGGCGGATTCAGCGCCGCACCCGTACGCAGGCGCTCGGGCAGATCCGGGTTGGCGATGAACGGCCGGCCGAAGCCGATCAGGTCAGCCCAGCCTTCGGCCAGTGCCTGCTCGGCGCGCTCGGCGGTGTACTTGCCGGCGTAGATCAGCGTGCCCGGGTAGACCATGCGCAGCGCCTGCTTGAACGCCACCGGCATCGGCGGTGCATCGTCCCAGTCGGCCTCGGCAATGTGCAGGTAGCCCACCCCCATCTCACCGAGCAGGTGTGCGGCAGCCAGATAGGTCGCCTGCGGCGTATCGTCCACCGCCCCCTGCAGCGTAGTCAGCGGCGCCAAGCGCACGCCCACACGCTCGCCACCGGCAACCTCGACCACCGCCTGCACGACCTCGCGCAGGAAGCGCAGACGGTTCTGCAGCGAACCACCGTAACGATCGGTGCGCTGGTTGGCCTGTGAGTCGATGAACTGGTTGATCAGGTAGCCGTTGGCGCCGTGCAGTTCCACACCATCAAATCCTGCGGCCAGCGCATTGCGCGCAGCCTGCGCGTAGTCGGCGACGATGCCCGGAATCTCGTCCTCGCGCAGCGCGCGCGGCATCGAATGCTGGATCATCTCGCCCACACCGGCTTCGGGGCCCGCCCCTGTCGGGTCGACGAACACTTTCACGCCTTCGGCGAGCAATGCCGAGGAAGACACCGGCGCCGCGCCATCGGGCTGCAGGGCCACATGCGAGACACGGCCGACGTGCCACAGCTGGGCGTAGATGCGGCCACCGGCGGCGTGCACCGCATCGGTCACCTGCCGCCAGCCCTGCACCTGCTCGGCGCTGTGGATGCCCGGGGTCCAGGCATAGCCCTGGCCCTGCTGGCTGATCTGGGTACCTTCGCTGACGATCAGGCCGGCGCTGGCGCGTTGCGCATAGTAGGCGGCCATTTCCGCGGTGGCGACGTTGCCATCGGCGGCGCGCGAGCGGGTCATCGGCGGCATCACGATGCGGTTGGGCAGCGTCAACGCACCCAGGCGGTGGGGGGTGAACATCATGGCGGCAATCTCTTGCGGGGGGAGTGCCGCAAAGGATGGGGATGCCGGCTGCCAGGCAACAGGCATGCACTGGCAAAACAATTGTTCCCTCGAGGCAAGGATCACCCGCCACGAGGGCTCATCCACGCATGGCGTGGCTCTACTCCAGCCTTGGCTCGATCCTTACCGCACCATGCGCCACGCGGTCATAGCAGGCGCGCACCACATCCTCACCGTACTTGCGCTCCAGCCGGCGCACGATGAAGTGGCCGCGCGCCATGTCCTGGTAGTAGTCGGTGAACATGGTATTCAGTGTTGCACCGGCGGCAGCACCGACGATCGGCACCGCCTGTGCGGCGAATTTCTCGGTGACCACCACGCCGAAGCGCGCCGCCACCTTTTCCACCATCTTCGCCAGCAGCTTTCCAGCTTCCTTCGGTGCCACGCCCAGGGTCAGGTCGCGGCCGGTCACCACACGCCCAGCCAGTTCGGCCGAAAGATGCCGCATCACGTCGGTGGTGAAGCCACGGGCCAGGTAGTAGCCGGTCTCGCTGGCGTCGTCGCGCGGCGAGTTGCCACCGAGCGCGAACACCTCCAGGCACGCCTGCCGGGTGCTGAACTCGGACAGGTCGAAGCCCTCGCTGCGGGCCACGTCGGCCACGGCACGCATCATGATGGTGGTCGACACCGGCAGTTCGATGAACAAGGCCGCGAAACCAAAGGCCCCGCCGACCGCCCCCGAGGTGGCTGCCGCCAGCTTGTGCCAACGGGTCGACGCTCCCTTGCCGGGCGAGTTGTCCATGCTCCACAGCGCCGCCTGCGCGGACTTGGATAGCGCCGCCTGCACCGCACCGTGTATGCGGCCGGAGACCGCCTTGGGCAGCGCCTTCACCGCGAACTCCAGCGGCGTGCCGACCAGGTTGGCCATGCGCGCGGTGAGGGTCGGCGCTTCCAGCAGGGCCACCGCCCGCTGCAGGTCAGACCAGTCGCGGGCGTCGTGGGCAATATCGCGGGGGAGCAGGATGGGCTCGTTCATGGCGCCGATCTTAGCGCCAGGGAGTTGAACGGTTCGTCGCGAGGCACGACAGAGGGGTCAGAGCCCTTGCCGCGGGAAAGGGGTTCGGCCCCGACGCCTTGCCGGCCAGCGGCCGGCACTACCAGTTCGCGTGTCACCCGGTCGCGCCGGGCCTTGCCCGGCGTTGTTGTTCAGGCCGTGGGCAAGCCCGACAGCGCGCCCATGAACTGGCGGTAATGGCGCAGCTCGGCGATCGAGTCGTGCACGTCGCTCAGCGCGGTGTGGTTGCTGTTCTTGCCGACGCCGGCGGCCACGCTCGGCGCCCAGCGCTTGGCCAGTTCCTTCACCGTGGACACGTCCAGGTTGCGGTAATGGAAGTACTTCTCCAGGCGCGGCATCTGGCGGTGCAGGAAGCGGCGATCCTGGCAGATCGAGTTGCCGCACATCGGCGAAAGGCCGGCCGGGATCCACTGCGCCAGGAAGTTCACCGTCTGCGCCTCGGCCTGGCCGAGGGTGGTGGTGCTGTCCACCACGCGCTGCCACAGGCCCGAACGACGATGCTGGTTGCGGTTCCACTCGTCCATCGCCTCCAGCGTTTCCAGCGGATGATGGATGGCGAATTCCGGACCTTCGGCCAGTACGTTCAGCTGGGCGTCGGTGACCACGGTGGCGATCTCGATGATCGAATCGTTGTCGGTGTCCAACCCGGTCATTTCCAGGTCGATCCAGATCAGTCGTTCGTTGGCCGCGCCGGTGTCCGCCATTGTGTCGCCTCGTTGCTGGGCAGGCGCGCGGCCTACCGGTGAAGGAAAGAGGCGCCCATCATACCCGTTCGCCCCTCAGCCCTCGCCGACGTGGTCTTCCAGCAGCAGCGGCGGCTTGCCACGCTTGGCGCGGAAATAATTGGTCAGGCGCGTACTGGCTTCCTTGGCCAGCACCCCCCCGTGGATCTCGACCCGGTGGTTGTGGCGGGCATCGCCGAGCAGGTCGAACACGCTGCCGCACGCACCGGTCTTGGGGTCGCTGGCGCCGTAGACCAGGCGCGAAACGCGCGCATGCACGATCGCCATCGCGCACATCGCGCATGGCTCCAAGGTCACGTACAGCGTGCTGCCAAGCAGGCGATGGTTGGCGAGCAGCTTCCCACCGGCCCGCATGGCCACGATCTCGGCATGCGCACTGGGGTCGTGCGAGGCAATGTTGAGGTTCCAGCCCTCGCCCAGCAGCTGGCCGTCGGCGCCCACCAGCACCGCCCCGACCGGAATCTCGTCGAACTCACGCTGCGCGCGCTCGGCCAGGGCCAGTGCATGGCGCATCCAGTGTTCATCGGCGTCATGCACCGGTACACCCAGGACATCGGTCATGGCGGTTCTCGCTTTTCAACTGGGCCAGGATGGCCGCCGGGGGCGCATTGTACGCCCGGGGCCGTGCAGGCGCCGCTAGCGCGCGTCGAAGCGCTCGCGGGCCGCATCGAGCGCCGGGAAGTTGTGCTCGGCCCAGCGATCCAGGGCGGACAGCGTCTCGACCAGGCCGCGCGCGACCTCGGTCAGGCGGTACTCCACATGCAGTGGTTTGCTGCCCCGGTCACACCGCTCGACCAGCCCATTGCGCTCCAGCTGGCGCAGGGTCTGGGTCAGCACCTTCTGCGAGATGCCTTCGATCTTCCGCAGCAACGCGCCGTTGCGAAGCGGGCCCTGCGCCAATGCCGGCAGCAGCAGCATCACCCACTTGCCTGAAATCAGCGCAAGCGCATCGCGTGCCGAACAGTCGGCGGCATAGACATCCCCGGGAAAGGCCATGGTTACCTCAAGGTGCGTAATTGCCGGCGCATGCCGGCACCGCGAGGATGGTCGCACACTCCTCGAACACCTCGCCCCATGCGCGCCCTGATCCTGCTTGCCCACCCCGAGCCCCGCTCCTTCAATGCACATCTGGCCGCTCAAGCCGCCGAGCAACTGCGGCATGACGCGCTGCAGGTGGACGTGGTCGACCTGTATGCGGAGGGCTTCGATCCGCTGGAAGCGGCTGACCACCATCCGCATCGCCTGCATCCCGGCCACTTCGACGCCCAACGCGAACAGCGGCACAGCGCCGAGCAGGGCCAGCTGCCCGTCGATGTGCAACGTCACCTGAAACTGCTGCGGGCCGCAGATCTGCTGATCCTGCAGTTCCCGCTGTGGTGGTTCGCGGCGCCGGCCATCCTGAAGGGCTGGCTGGATCGCGTACTGGTGTACGGGCCGATGTACAACAGCCGCCTGCGTCACGAGCACGGAGCGATGCGCGGCAAGCGTGCGTTGCTGAGCGTCACCACCGGCTCATCGGCACGGGCCTGCGCAGTCGACGGCCGCGAGGGAGATACCCGGTTGCTGCTGTGGCCCTTGATGTACAGCCTGCGCTACGTCGGCTTCGACGTGATGGAACCGCACGTGGTGCACGGCGTGCGTTCCGGGCTGGCACCGGAGCGCGTGCAGGCCCACGACGAGGCACTCGCTGCAGCAACCCACCACTACCGCGAACGCCTGGCGCAATGGCCGCAGTGGCCCACCGTGCCCTTCAACGACAGCAGCGATTTCGAGGACGGCATTGCGCTGCGCGCGGAGGCCACTACCTACAGCCCCTTCATCCGCCATCGCAACGCCGGATGAATCCACATCTGCGCGCTGGATCGGGACGCGCCATACTACGCACTCTTTGCAAGCACCTTGGCGAACCCATGACCACCCTCCGCCCCTCTCGCGCCGACGACGGCGCCGCTCTTGTCGACCTCTGGCGCCGCGCCGTCGACGCCACCCACGACTTCCTCAGTGCCGAAGACCGCCAGGCCATCGATGCCGAAGTCGCCGGTTTCCTGCCGCAGGCGCCGATGACCATTGCTGTCGATGCGCAGGATCGGCCGCTGGGCTTCATGCTGATCGATGGCACGCACATAGAAGCGCTGTTCATCGATCCGGACGTACGTGGCACCGGCATCGGCCGGCAACTGCTGCAGCGCGCACTGGCCCAGCATCCGCAGCTGAGTACTGACGTCAACGAACAGAACGCACAGGCGGTCGGCTTCTACCTGCGCATGGGCTTCGTCGAAACCGGACGTTCACCGCTGGATTCGCAAGGCCGTCCCTATCCGCTGATCCACCTTCGGCACAACGGCTGACATCCGTCGGCAGCAGCCACGTGCTAGCGTGGCTGCTTTCGACCAAGGAATGCCGCATGGATGGTGCAAAAGCCCTGTTGACCCTGTTTGCGCTGGGCATCAGCCTGGTCTGGATCCTGGTGCCGTTCGCCATCTTCGCCGTGCGCAACCTGCTGCGTGAAGTACTGGTCGAGCAGCGCCGTACCAATGAACTGCTTGAACACATCGGCGGTTACCGCATTCCGAAGCCGCAACCCGAACCGACCGTCTGGCGCGCGCCCTGAGCAGAAACGTGCCAGGCCCGGATCAGGCCGTCGCCTCGAAGGCCGGTGAGTACTGCACTTCGCCCTGTGCCAACGGAGGCTGCAGGCAAAGTGCCTGGAAGTACTCTGGCGGCACACCCGGCAGCACCAGGCCCGGCTCGGCACAGAAGCCGAAGCGACCGTAATAGGCCGGCTCGCCCAGCAATACACAGCCATGTGCGCCCTGCTGACGCAGTGCTTCAAGTGCGGCATGCATCAGGGCCGCGCCGATGCCCTGCCCCTGCCAGGCGGGCAATACCGAAATCGGCCCCAGGCCAAACCAGCCCGTGCTGCCATCGCTGATCGTCACCGGCGACACCGCCACATGGCCGATCACCTTCCCGTCCATCTCGGCCACCAGCGAAACGCTCAGCTCCCCGCGCGCGCGCAGGGCGTCGACGATGAACTGCTCGGTACGGCTGCTGTGCGCAGCGTTCCGGAATGCGGCCTCGGTGAGTGCATGGAGGGTGGCGTGATCATCAATGGCTTCGGCACGGATGGTGTAGTTCATGGCGTAATGCTCGCTTGCGTGAGAGTCGCGTGAATTGGCGACCGTTGTCACAAATTGGCGGCGAAATGTCGAACGCGAAGCGCAATCGCCTGGCCAACCCCGAATCGCCTGTGCCGCAATCGATTCGGCGACGCTCCCGAACGCTGAATGCGTCAAAATTCCGTCACCGACACCTTGCCGTAGCTGGCGCCAGGTTTCCAGAACACTCCATAATCGATAAACCTGTCACCAGGGAAGGATATATGGACACGGACGCACGATGCAGGATGCCGCCATGGATGTAGCCACGCCGACACGCGATGGACGCCATCTGGTACCGATGGGCCTCTTGATGGCGCTGACGGCCTGCTCGCCTTACGCGGACGCAGAGCGTGACGTCGCCGCAGGTGGACGCGGCCTGGCCAAGCTCAACCCGTCACCGCAGCAGGGCTACGAGCTGGTGCTGACACTGAAAGACGCGCCGGGCCCGTTCGCAATGGTCGAGGGCGTGGCCCAATACGACGCCAGCAACTATGCAGCGTGTGGACGGATCGTGCCTGCAACGGGCACTGCGGGCCGCATCACCAGCCAGGAACCTATCGCGCTGCGCCAGGTGGGCGAGAACGAGTACCGCGGCACGTTCTACCTCGACCGCATGCAGGACGAGGACTACTACGGACGTGGCGTCTGCCATTGGATGCTGACGGGTGTCGGTGCGATGTTGCGTGCGACTGGCGACACCGCAAATACCCGCTTTCTGACGTTTCTCAAAAAGGATCGCATGGACGCAGGTTCACCGTTGACTCTCCACTATCCGAAGGTTGCCTATCCTCGCGCGGCGCTTGCTGCCAATTACCCTGCCAGCGGCAGGGAGAGTCCGTCGGAGTACAAGGAAGAGCTGCGCGACGCGCTGTTCTCAACCACAACCACTGTGCGGCAGCTCTCGCCGTGAGCTGCCAGTGCCACATTTCCCCCTACACACCAGGAGGCCGACATTGCGCCACAAGATGATCCCGTGCCTTGCTCTGCTTCTACTGACCGCCTGCAACCCGGAGACCGCCATGAACCAGGAACGTGCCGCTGCTGAAGCCGATGTCGCCCAGGGTGGGCGCGGCCTCGCCAAGCTCAACCCCAGCCCGCGCAAGGCCTATGAACTGGTATTGCGCCTGAAGGATGCACCCGGCGACTTCGCACTGGTCAAGGGCGTAGCGCAGTACGACGTCACCAACGAGGATCAGTGCGGCCACATCGAGCCGGCCACCGGCACAGCTGCACGTATCACCAGCCAGGAACCGGTGGAGCTGCGCAAGGTCGCTGAGGGCGAGTACCGCGGCACGCTATATGTGGACCGCATGCTGGATGAGGACTACTACGGTCGTGGCGTCTGCAAGTGGGAGTTCACCGGTGCCGGGGCAATGCTGAAGGCGACGGGTGCCGAAGAAGAGACCCGCTTCCTCACCTTCGTCGACGCCAAGCCGCTGACCGAAGGTGGCGCCCATACGCTCTACTATCCGGATCTGGTCTATCCGAAGGCAGATCGCGTTCCCAACTTCCCAGCCAGTGGCGAGCCCGATCGCAGCAACTACGCCGCTGATCTGCAGGACAAGCTGTTTACGATCACCCTCTCCGCAAGTGAGGTCGCGCCGTGACCATCACCTCTCAGGACTACGCCGCGTTATCCAATGACGCCTACAAGGATCGGGCCGTCGGCCGACGTGAACCCGGCCAAGAAGAAAAAGTCACGTTAAACGGCCATGAGTACAAGATACTTGAGCATGTCAACAATCGTCTCAACGGCTATCAGGGCACCGTCTATCAGCGCGTAGACACCAAAGAGATCGTCATTGCGCATCGTGGCACCGAGCAGATCGCTCGCGATGCGATTCTGACCGACGGCGGCATGGTGGTTGCGCGCACCAACGTGCAGGCGCCTGACGCGATTGCTTTGACACAGAGGACGCTCGAAGGCGCCGCGCTTCAATCCCGCTTGAACGGTGTGCCCGCGCCCCAGGTCACCGTCACCGGTCACTCCCTCGGCGGCGCTCTTGCCCAGATCACCTCGCACCACTTCAACGTCAAGGGCGAAACCTTCAATGCCTACGGCGCGGTCAGCCTAAGCTATCGCATTCCGGAAGGCGGCAACACCATGATCAACCACGTCATGGCCTCCGATCCGGTCAGCGCCGCGTCACCGCATTTCGGCCAGGTACGCATCTATGCCAAGCCCGACGAGATCAAGACGCTCGCGGCAAACGGCTTCAGCAATCACGCCCTGCGTGATCTGATTCCGGACCGCCCGATCATCGCGGCCACCAGCTCGTTCGGTGCGCACAAGCTGGGCAACTTCCTCAACGAAGGCTCGGTGCTGAAGCACCCGGAAACGCAGAAGCTGGCGAAAGACAACGCCAAGATGATCGAGGAGTATCGCGACGACGTCGAGTCACTGCGTCGCGGCGTCACCCGCGCTGCACGCGGCATCCCGGGCGGCGCCATCGATCTGTACGACCACATCCGCGGCCCGCTGCAGCCCGGTGAACCGGCACGCCGCGAAGCGGAGAAGAACGGCCATCACACCAGCATGCTGCGCATGGACGATGCCAACCATCTGGGCAACCCGCTGTTCAACGACGCGATCCGCGGCGTGCACGCACATGACGTGCGCGTTGGCCGCGTGCCGGACGTGATGAGTACGCAGCTGGCGGGCAGCCTGGCGGCGGAGATGCACGCTGCAGGCGGCAAGCGCATCGACGAAGTGGTGATGAACGCCGATGCCTCGCGCAGCTTCGCCGTGCAGGGCCAGGGCGGTGACCCCGCCCACCTTCGCGTGTCGGTGGATACGGCAGTGGCGATGAACACGCCACTGGAACAGAGCAGCCAGCGCATCGACCAGCAGGCTGCAGGCCAGCGCCTTGCGCTGGAGCGCGACCAACAGCTGGAACAGCAGCAGCATCAGACCCGCAGCCTGCAGGCCTGATGGACAGCGCGGGAGCCGGTCATTCCGGCTCCCGCTTCAGCACTGCGCCTCAGGGGCTGGTGGTCGCGACCGGCGCAGATGCACTGGCGGTCACGAACAGATCCGGCCCGGAATCCGGGAAGCCGCCGCAGGCGCGATCGCCCGGCGCGACCGGATCACACGGCCACTGGCTGCGCGGGACCTTGTCGCGCAACTCGAAGCGATCGCCGGTCCAGACCACGAAGGCAAGATGCTCGCGGTTCCAGTCACTGAACGCACGCGCCCCACCCTTCGGCACCGTCTCCGGATACTGCACGAACCAACGCATGGCCGGCCCGAACTGCAGCTTGCTGTGATCCAGCGTGATCCTGCCCCCACGCGCCAGCTGGCGTGCGCGATCCGCCTCGGTCACCTGTGGCATGGCCGGCATCGCCTCGGCGGTAACATCCCTCGGCGGCGCATCGCCACGCACCTGGTACACACGCTGGCCCACATAGGCCTCGCGGCAGCTACCCGCTGGCACACGTACCGGCTCCGCGCTGAACTCATCGCGGTTGGCGACCTGGTCGCTGCAGGTGAACGGCGCGGACACCAGGTAGAACGTGCTGTCGGCGTCGCGCCCTTCCAGCGAGCGCACCCAGACGTCGCCCATCCGCACGATGAAGTCCGGGCGCTGGCCGTACCCAGGCACCGCCTTGAACCAGGCCTTCTGCTGTACCTCTCGCTCGCGCCAGTTGCGCGGCAGGTGGATGTCCTGCTCGGGCAGCGCAACCAGCAGAGCGGCCAGATGCGCCGGCATGGTGCCCTGGCAGGCGCCGGTCAGCAGGTCGCCCTGGGTCGCCAGTCGCCCGGCCAGATCCACCGGGCAGCGGGCACCGAGCGCCCGCTCGGTCGCCCGCTCGGGCGACAATGGCACGATGGCCAATGCGGGCGGTGCGGGTGATACCGCCGGAACGGTTGGCTCGGCGGTAGCAGGCGGTGCCGTTCCTGCGGGCGCATCAGCGATCGCCTGTGCCGCGGCGGGCGTTTCCGCGACGGGCGGCGCTGTCTCCTGAGCCTGTGCCGAGGCTGCGGCAAGTCCAAGTGACAGCAGCCAGAGCGGCGGCAGGCGGCGCGCGGATGCATTGCAGCGGGCCGCGGCCTGCCGGGCATTCAAGGGAACGATTCGCATGTGGTGTCCTTACGGGTGGGTATCCATGTCGGCGCCACAGGGCGCCACGCGTCGTACGCAAAACAACGGCGGGCACCCTGCCCGCCGGCATCAAGTGCTACAGGGATCGGGAACGCTGCTCCTGCTCGCGGGCGAGCGCGGCCGTCGGATCCTGCTGCGCAACGCTGGCCGCCAACTGCTGGCTGCTCTGCGCCAGTGGCTGCTGGGAGGCCTGCTCCCGGTCAACAGACGCACGCAGCATGGCCGGATCACCCAGCGCGCCCTGCACTGCAAACAGCGTACGGCCGTCGTTGCCCGCCAGCAGATGATCGATGCGCGACAGGCCGGCCTTCTGCGCCCCCAGCGCCAATGCGCCAGCGGTATTGTCGAGCTCCTGTGCACTGCGCAGTCCACTTTGTGGCCCCATCTGCTGCAGGTGCCGGCGCGCATCCTCGAACAATGCGTTGCCGGGCTCACCGGCATGCGACATGTCGCGTGCAACGGTCTGCGCCGGCGCACCGACTTCGCCGCGATCCAGTCGCGCCATCACGTCCGGCGTCAACTTCTGCTGCCAGACCTCAAATCGTTGCCGGCGCGCCTCGATGCCATTGAGCGCGCCGTTGAGCGCATAAGTTGCTTCGCGCACATCATGGCGCGCCCCCTCCGGCACCCGTGTCTGCCACTGCCATACGGCAATACGGCCTGCGTGCTCGGGCTGCGCTGCCAGCTCCGGTTGATTCACCAGGTCCAGATCCAGCGCCTTGCCGGCACGCTCGTAATTCTCCTTGCCGACCAATGGCAGATAGCCGCGGCCGTGGTACTTCAGCGCGTCACCAGGCGCGTCGTTGCCCATGCGCCCGCCGTACATCAGCTCAGCCAGGTTTCCCGGGCGACCACGCAGCGCTTCCTGGCGGGCGCTCTCCAACGCGGCGTTGCCATTGCGCCACGCAGCCTCCACCGGGATCTGCGAGATTCCCCGGGTGAAGTTGAAGCTCTCGTTGAGCCGGCTCAAGCCGCGCGACTCGTGCCCTGCCTGGGCCATGAAATTGGCCAGTTCAAGCGGGGAGTCGATGCCGGCTTTGGTCGCCTGTCGCAACAGCTGCGACTCTCTATCGGTCGACACAGTGCAACTCCTGAATCTTCATCAGCGCGGATTCCCTTCCGCCGGTTGGAGCTTGGCTCATGGAAGCGACACCTCGGCAACACTGGATGGGTCGAAGTCCTCGAACCTCACCCTGCCCAGCTCCGCCGCCGAGTAATCCCGGATATTGGTCGCTTCGGTCTCGATATCCACGACCTTGCGTCTCACCCCGTCAACCCAGCAGGCCTTGTCCGCGGGCGCATAGCGGAACCGGTAGGTGCTGCTCCAGCGCTCGCGGCTACCGCCGTTGGTGATCACGCTGAAGGTGCCCTTCTCGACCATTGCATACGCAAAAGGGTCGCCGGCCAGGCCACCTCGGGTGGAACACGGCACCAGCTTGTCGTTGCGCGCGGCCAGCTGCCAGCGCCCGCGCCCATCACCGCGCAGCAACAGCAGCACCCGGTTTGGCCCGTGCTGGCCGGGCACCAGCCCTTCCGGCGTCGGCTGGTCGATGACCAGCAGCTGATACTCGATGCCATCGCCGTTGAGTTCGCCCCTTACGGCTTCCAGCAGGTTCGCACCGGACGGAACAAATGCCAGGGCATCGTCCATGTGTGCGCCAACCCTGTCTTCCATCCCCTCCCACTCCTTCAATGTGGTCATGCCGATACCCGCCTCCCTGCCCAGCCGGAACGCGTTCCGGCTTATCCGCGCCTGCGCGGACAGGAATCATAGCCTTGCGTACGGCAAGACCGCGATGATGGCGAGCGTCACCCGACGCAGGGGCTGACAGCGTCCTCATTGGACGGAAGAACCCCTGCATTCGGCGGCACTGGCGCGTCATTTTCATGACGCGTGGGGAGCTTACCGCGAGGCGTTCTGCCGCGTCGAAGTACGAGGAAATCGAAAAGCGGAATTGATCACAGAAAACGGGGCTTAGCGTGAATGGCGCCTTACCTGATGAACAGATCCGCCGTGCAGGCCGTTCTGGCGATCCCGCATTGTCCCTGCGGCAGCTGCTTCCATGCCGCCTTCGCGTTGCATTGCTGCATCGCGACAATGACCGCCCCCTGTTCGGACATGGCGGTGGCAACGCTGGTGGTTTCAGTGCCCAGACCCGCGTGTGCGACTGCCACGCATTGCGCCTGGAACAGGGTCGCCAACGTGCATTCGCCCTGCCCGAACTCCCTGCACTCCTTCATGGAAGCACGCTTGGCCTTGCCCCGCGAACGCATCGAGTTGCTGATGAAGGTATCGCCGCGGGCATCCATTGCCACGCCGCGCACGGTCTGCGCCCAGTTGGGGCGATTGTTGTACGGGGAGCCTGAGCTGCTCACCGGAATGGGCGCACAGCCCTGTACACCCTGACCACCGATGGGATACATGCCCTGCGGGCAGTTGCCTTCGGCAAGCGCGGTGAACGGCAGCAGGCCTGCAATCAGCAGGCACGGGAGAAAAGCGAGGTGGATTCGTTTCATGGGGAGACCCATTCCTTTGCCCATTGTGAGAGGTGGGACGACCTGAGCGGACGATCGTTGCCCACTGTCGATGCTGGAGCCAAGAGAACAAACGGAGCTGCGCCCAAACACATGAAGCTTTCCGCCGCCATCGCGAGTTACAGTCCTCGTATGCAACCTGACACGCCCATCCACCGGTGTCGACGCACGACTGCTGGGCAAACTTCCGCGCTTCGGCGGCGTCCTCGGCGCTGGCCAGCAGGTCCGGGTTCGCGGGCAGTTCCCACTGCTCCAGGAACCGGGGCATACCCGCCAACCCCTTGATCGCCGATGGGTACTGGCCCGCAGGGCATTGGCCCTCCGCACAGGCGTTGCTGGCAACAAGTAATGCAGCAAACAGCAGAGCAGAAATTACGAAAGCTGAATCACCGCGCAAAGATCTGAAGTCGGCCCTTGCCTTGAATCTCCGTGTGATGTCACAACCGATCAGTCTTGCTGGAAGAAAGGCTTGGTACAGTCAGAATGGAAAACGGAGCAAGCCTGACTTCCCAAGTCCTTGCAGTCCTTGGTTGCCCGCTCCTGCGCTTGTTCTTTCGTCGCCCCGGTGTTGAATCTCATGCCATTGTCCGGTCGTGCAGCCCGGACAACCGCATAGCACTGGTTGTAGTAGGTAAAAACGACTGTGCAGTCGGTAGCTCCGCCCTGCCGGCATCGCTCGACGGCTTGGCGCTCTGCCGAAGCCTTGGCCTGATGCCCAGTGGCAGAACCTGCATCTCCTCCAGGCGAGCTGGCGACAGCACCCCATGTCTTGACCCAGTACCCGGGATTCTCCTGCGGGGCGCTCTGAGCCGCGCCGGGTATGGGTGCGCAGCCACCAACGCCCTGGCCGCCAATCGGGTACTGGCCCCCAGGGCAACGACCTTCGGCATTGGCATTTTCAGTAACGACGAGCACGGCAAACGCCAACGTCAAAAACCCAAGAAATGTTACCCAAATGCTCGAATCCGGCCATTGCCAAGACTTTTGGGACATCACTGTTGATCACTCGGTGGTCTGATGCTCCGCACCCGTCATCTTCCTTGAAGCCTTCCGCAGTGCTTCAAGCGACATCCAAAGAACGGGAGGCAACATGATTCGCCATATCAGCCCTCCTGAAAGAAGGGCTTGGTGCAGTCCGAGTGGACGAACGTGCACTCCTGGCTTCCCGAATTCCGACAATCCTGCGTCGCCCTTTCCAGCGCCTGTTCCTTGGTAGCACCCGCGTTGAACATCGTTCCATTGTCCGGCCGGCCGGTTCTGATGGACGCATAGCACTGGTTGTAATAGGTGTACAGAACCTTGCAATCAGTTGCTCCCCAGTGACCGCAGCGCTCGATCGCCTGTCGCTCGGCCGAGGCCTTGGCCTGATGGCCAGTCGATGCACCCGCATCGCCATTCATGGATCCCGCAACGGCTCCCCACGTCTTAACCCAGTGCCCGGGATTCTCATCAGGCGCGCTCCGGCCTGCCCCAGGGATGGGAGCACAGCCGCCCACTCCCTGATCGCCGATCGGATACTGGCCCGGCGGGCAGCGACCTTCTGCTAACGCAGAATTGATGTATGCAGAACCCATAAACACGAAAGACAAGCAAAGATATTTCAGAAAACCGTTGGCGCTCATCGTCAGTCCAGCCTCTAATTTCCTTGATTGGCGTTCGCCGCGCCACGTTGACCAGGTGTGGTTCCTCCCGCCCCGCCCGTGCCGTCAAACACTCGGCCCAGACTGTTCTGAGGATTTGCTGCATTGTGGCCCGACGCGGCCTCCGGAGCCGCCGGCGGCGGAGCCGACATGCCCGGCGGACGACCATCGGCACTCGGCGAGGCACTGGCACCACCGCCTATCTGCGAATATGCCATGAAGGTGCCCAGGGTGCCCTGGAAGAACATCGCTGCCATTGGGGGTGTAGTCAGGATCAACGCGGTGAGGATCAGGCCCATGCCTCCCTGCTGCATCGCCTGGCTGGTCATGCCGTCGGACATGCTTTCCTTGAGGATGAATTCCTGCACCAGCGCTGTGGTCCAGAAAGTGGCCGCCACACGTACCACCATGTCCAGTGCGATGGAAACCATCGCTGCAAGTACGGCCATGGAGAACATCGTGCCGATGCCGTAGAACAGCCAACGTTGGAACAACTGCTTGGTCTGGTCGAACAACAGGCAGAGGATGAACAGGGGGCCAAAGCCGATGAACAGCGCCATGGCGATTTCATACAGCATCAGCATCGCACCAGCGGTGATGGCTGGACCTGCGGTGCCCATGCCGATGAAGAACAGTGCCCGCTTCTTGTCCTCCAGCAGCTCCCCGTCATTCATGATCTGGATGGCGTCGATACTGGAAAGCGCCACCTGCATCCATGCCAGGCTCTTGTCGATCTGAGCTTCGGGTGACTCGTTCGAGCCTGTCACGACCTTCGTGATTTCTGCCTTGACGTCGTGGGTGAGGAAGCTCTGAAGGTTGGTGCCGAAAGCGCCCATCGTGGTGGCCGCGCTGACGATCAACGCCGCACGCGCCATATTGGTCACCAATACCATCATTGAGTCCCGGCTGCGGCCGGTCACGATGCGGAAGCCCTGCACCAGCACCCACAGGGTCATGAGCGTGAGGGCGATGCCGCCGACCCACTGCATCATTTCCCCCATCATGTCGATGCCGAACTTGTTTATCTTGCTTCGCAGGAAGTCGAAGATGAACTTGAAGAACACGAAATCCCCGATCGATTGGACACGTGCAACGTGCCCCATCAAATCCTGGAATCCGCCATTGAAATCAAAATTGGCAATCGACCTGATCATTTCCGCAATCCCTTGATGTATCCCTACCGGACAACCTCGTGGAGCGGGTGCCTATGCACCTGCCCCAAGCGGCGTCAGTCGACGTGCAAAGCGCGTTCCAATGCAGCCGTCTTGACCAGCTGCGAGATGACGCCCGGCTTGCCCTTCAATGCCACGCGCGCCAGCACGCGCTGATTGGCCATCATTGACTCCTGATAGGCGTCGTAGGACCGCATGCGCGCCTCCCACTCCTGCTGCAGCTTGGAAATATCGTTTGCCGTACGCAGGGAGTCACTGTTCACGGCCGAAAGAGTTCCCGCAAGATTGCCATCGGCGCCGCCTCGCCAGCCCATGATCTCAGACAACGACGCGTTGATGCTGGGAATGGTCTTCTCGATGAAATCCACCGTCTCGTTGCGCTTCCGGTTTTCCATCATCTGGATGTTGACGCACAGCTGCTGCTGCTGCGCGTAGAGATCACCGGAGGTATCCAGCACAAACTTCTTCAGCAGGCTGCCAGCGCTGAAGCCCGCCGACGTACGGCAGAGGTCGGCGACCATATAGTCGTCTGGAACCCGCTCCAATGTGGCGCCTGGCGGCAAGCCGAAGTTGTTGATCATGCCCTGGATCTGGACAAGCGCATTTTGGTACTCCTGGAACGTCCTTCTCCACCGAGTTACCTGAGCCGCGTACTCCAGCCCGTCAGCCTTCATTTGCGCCTTCCCTTGGGCAAAGTCCTTCAGCGCCTGCATGAGATTACTGAGGTCGAAGACAGGGTAACCACCGGCCGAAACCGACGTGGTGGAGAACATGACCATGCTCCCCAGCAGGATGGCTGCCAGGCGCTTCTGACGCAGACCGCGGTGGCGCTTGTGATTTCGGGATGTCATGCTCATGTTCTTCTCCAGGGGAATGGATTTCATTCGGCGCTGTCTGATCCAGGGCTTTCAAGCCGCATCGGTTTCGGCAGAGGCCTTGGCTTTACCAGAGCCCTTTCGGTTCTTGTAGAAGTCCTCCAGCCACTGTTCCGGCGTGAGTTCGTCCACGGTGATCCGATTGCGGACTGCAGCCGTCTGCAGCACCCGATGCATGATGTCGATGTTGTCGGTCGAGGCCGAGATCACCGACAGGATGTCGTCCATGCCACGCAGGTTGAGCTGGCAGACACTGGAAGCATGGCCCTGCTTGACCAGGAAGCAGCGCGAGCGCTCGTCCAGTGCCGTGACCACCTTGAACTCCGCCTCGGTCAACTTCAGGCCGTCCATGTAGTCGCTCTTGCTGGCGTTCGGGTTCGGCAGCAGGATGAGCGTGGCGGTCTGCTCGATCAGGGCAGCGGAGATATCACTCTTCAGCGCGTCTTCCGGGCTCTGCGTGGCGAAGATGCCCAGGCCGTTCTGCTTACGGATGGTCTTCTGCTTGTTCTTCGCGAACTCCTTCAGGCCACCCTCGCCGTCCAGGATCTTCCAGAATTCGTCCATTACATAGATCAGCGGTCGACCGTCGATCAGCGATTCCAGGCGGTGCAGCAGGTAATTGATGACCGGCACGCGCACTTCGGGATTGTCGATGATGTCGGTGTAGTCGAAGCCGATGATGTTGGCCTTACTCAGATCCACCGTATCGATCGGATTGTCGAAGACCCAACCCAGCGAATTGCCCGAAGTCCAACGGCGCATGCGCGCATAGAGGCCGTCGTCGCCCATGTTGGGCAGGCTCTTCTGGAAGTTGGTCATGCTGCGCAGGTGCATCGGCGTATCGAGCATGCTCTCCACCGCACGGTAGATGTCCTCTTCCTCGCGGGCGCTGTACTCGCGCTTGCCGGCCAGCACCTTGATCAGGTCGGCCAGGAACTGCACGTTCGCTTCGTTGTTCTCGCACTGGAACGGGTTGAAGCCGGTCGGCGCACCGTTCTCCAGGGCCAGATAATTGCCACCGCAGGCACGCACGAAGATCTCCGCACCACGGTCCTTGTCGAAGAAGAAGATGGTCGGTGACGGCTCGTACTTCTGCACCTGACTGAGCAGGAAGTTGATCAGCGCGGTCTTACCGGTACCGGACTTGCCGATCACCATGGTGTTGGCGATGGCCTTCTCACCCAGCGAATTCTCGGATGGATGGGTGGCATGGAAATTGAAGTAGTACGGCTGGCCGTTGGTGGTCTGCAGCGTGGTCACGCAGTCGCCCCACGGGTTGTTGTGCTGCTTGCCCGTGGCGAAGTTGTGCAGCGGCGACAGGCCGAGGAAATTCAGCGAGCTGACGTTGGCCAGCCGCGTGCGGAAGCGCCAGTTGGCCGGCAGCTGCGAATAGAACGACGAGGTGACTGCCAGATCCTCCTTGGTCGACACGAAACCGGCGTTGGACAGCTCGGCACGGGTCGAGGCCACGTTCTGCGACAGCTTCGCCTGGCTGTCGCCATACACCGCGATGATGAAGTGGTATTCGCCCAGCACGAAGTTGCCTGACGACAGATGATCCATCGCCTGGTCGAGTTCGACGATCTGACTGACCGCCTTGTCGCCCGAGGAGATCATCATACCCTTGGTCCGGTCCAGCACCTTCAATGCGTCCTGGCGCCCCATCGGGCTGAACGAATGGGTGATGACGTACTCGTAGTCCAGATACTTCAGACCATTGAGGATGCCCGGATAGGTCCCCTCGGCATATTCCTTGATATTCAGGATCGCGCCGAAATGGTTAACGCCATTGGGCGTATTGATCACGAAATCGCCGGTCTTGGCCGAGAACATATGACGGCTGACCGGAAGATAGTCTTTCACAGGCGCCGACAGCACCGGTACCGGCTCATCGATGCGGTTGATCAGGTAGCCGAACAGCTCAAGCGTTTCGGAAAACACCACGCCGTTCTTGGCTTCGTACATACCGAGCCGGTAAGGCGCGTAGTCGCGGATCACAGCCTCGACGTTGCCGGCGAGCTCCATCAGCTTCTCGACGGCCTGCTCCTGCTCGGCGCGCAGCTTGTCCACGTTCGCGGACTTCTCCACGAAGCGCTTTCCCGCCACCACCGGGCGATAGATCATCGTCAGGTACAGCTCGTTCTGCATGATGCGCTGGGAGGACAGCATGCCCATGTACTGGTCGGACACATCCTGGTTGAAGCGCTGCTTGTAGTAGCTCTTTCCCTTCAGGGTGCGACGGCGCCGGATGTCATGCACCCAGAAGGCAACGTTGACGAAATCCGGTGCGCGCAGCGTCTGCAGCAACCGGTTGAAGGTGTTGTGCCGATGCTCAAGCTCCCATTCTTCGCGCCCCACGAACGGCAGCCCTTCCAGGTGCCACGTCAACAGGTAGTCGCCGCCCGTGGTCTTCACCACATTCGGAGCCACGTGCGACGACAAGGGGATGAATTCGCTGATGGAGGTATCTGGGTTGAACATACGACTGCTTCCAAAAGGTACTGCCGACAAAGATGCGGAGTTGGCCAGGCGGGCGCTCAACGCCCGCCTGGCCGGATCCAGCCCTCAATCCCTGGGGGCTGGCTTGTTGCGGTAGTGATTCGGGTTGAACACCCACATGCCATCATGCTCCTGCACGTTGCGCACCTTGAGCTTGAACATCAGGCGCAGGCCCAGCAGGCGGAAGATCATCTCGTCACGCTTGGCCATCTGCCGCATGATGAAAATGGCCACCGGGATGGTCAGCAGAAACCAGAAGTTCGTGTACATGCTCAGCAGCAACAACCCGCCCGCCACCATGAAAAATGGCAGGTAGGGAACGCCCAGGAACATCGCTGGGCGCGTGCATCCCCGGAACAGGACGTTCTTATGCACTGTAGTACTGGACGGCGTGCTTGATCATTTCAAACGCCATGCCAGCGCCGTCGCCACCACCGACCTTTTCGCAGCTGCCAGCCTCCTTGCCGAGCAGCATGCGCGCGATCTGGCCTGCTGCGCCGATCAGCACACCGCCGATGAGGATCGGGGCCACGTCACCGATGCGCTTGTGGGCAAACGCAATCTGGTAACCGGCGAAGATCACGGCGATCGTGACCACGGCGATCGAGGCCATGTTCAGCAGACCGTTGATGTTGGAGAAGAAGCCGCAGACCTTGCCATCGGTGCCGCCGAAGTCGGTACCGCCTGCCAGGGCCTGGGGAGCGAACACAGCACCTGCGAATGCGACGGCCATCAGCATGGTCTTCAGCGTGCGCTGGGCCTGGACGAGGTCGAGATTGAATCGCTTCATGGATTGATTTCCTTGTTGATGGACTAACACAACTGAATCGACCAGCCGGGGGACCGGTCGCACCACGACTTCGTCAGAACACGAAGGCCGCATCCCCTGCGGGAATCTGCTGCACCGGCGCACGGGGCGCCGGTGCGTTGTAGAAATTCTGGGTGTCCGCTGCCGGCGCGTTACGCTCATTCCACGGGCGCAGCATCACCGGCGCGTTCGCGCCGGCAGCCATCCCGGGAAGCTGTTGCGGCATGGCTGCCCCGCCCTGCGCCGCACCAGGCTGCTGATACGGCTGTGGAGCCTGCTGCGGCATGTCGTTTCCACGCTGTGCCTGTGGCTGCATCATTCGATCGACCGAGCCCAGCACCACGCGCGATACCGCCTGGTCGGCGATGTTCAGCAGGCTGCCGCGGGCCATCGCACCGGTGGATGGGTAAACGGTGTAGGCCCGGGCCGGGTCATTGGACGGCACGTACACCGGCGCACTGGCCTGGGCGACGATGCGTGCCTGGGCCGGCGAGGCCGTCTGCGGATGATGTTCGACCCTGACCACCCGACGCTCGCCGCGGCTGACCACGTCAATCGGCGCGACGCCGTTGCTTGCGACCTGCTGACCGCGGCGGATCGAGTCGTAGATCTTCTGCACGTACCCGTGACGGAAGCCGGTCTCGAAGTTGCCCGAGTAGTAGCAGCTGAACGACTTGCCCCAGTCTCCACCGGAGCGCTTGTAGCAGTCGGCGAGGATGCGCGAACCAGCCTGCAGGTTCGGGCACTGCTGGAAGGCCTTCTCATAGGAATCCAGCCCGTACTTGCCCAGGTTGTAGCGGTTGACCTGGGCCAGGCCAATGGAGAAGTTGTAGCCCTTCTCCTCCAGCATGCGAACGGTGGCCAGCGCCTCGTCGAGGGCCTTGGGCTGGCGCACCAGGGCGCCGCCGACCACGCCGATGGCATAGGGGTTGCGCGACGATTCCACGTTGATGACGTGCTGCATCACGTCCATCGAGACGGCCATTTCCGGGCACGCCATCATTTCCAGTCCTGGCAGCATTGGTCAGCCCTCCTGCCCCTGGGCACGCCCAGGATTGAAGTCGATGCCGGTGATGTAGCGCGAGCCGGCATGCGCCTTGATATGCACGACGATGTCGATGGTCATCATCAACAGTCGCTTGATCACGTTGAACTCCAGGCCCGAACCCTCGGCCGAGGCCTTCACCATCAGCGCCAGCTGATCCCAGGTCTGCTCCGGGCTACCGGCATGGCAACTGGTGATCGAGCCCGGGTGGCCCGATGCGCAGTTGCGGATGAAGTAGAACGCCTCGTCACCGCGCAGCTCGGCCAGGATGATGCGTTCTGGCTTCATGCGCAGGCAGGCTTCCATGCAACTCTTTGCGCTGACATTGCTGGTGCTCTGCCCGCCCTTGGAGTACAGCAGGTGCACTACATTCGGTTGGGTCAGAAACAGCTCGCGTGCGTCCTCGATCGTGACCAGGCGCTCGTTGTCCGGGATATGATTGACCAGCGCTTTCATGAAGGTGGTCTTGCCGCTACCGGTCGCACCGGAGACCACGATGTTCTTGCGGTACATCACCGCACGACGGAAGAACTCTGCGTACTCGCGCTGCTGGCGCAGTTCCAGCAGCTCGCGGTCCTGCTCGCTCAGACTGCCATCCTGTTCCAGGATCTGGTTGAAGAAACCATCCTCGTGGTACTGGGTGAGCGACTTGGTGTGCTTGGACGGCAGGCGGATCGTGATCGAAACCTTGCCGGCATCACAGGCCGGCGGAATCACAAACTGCGCGCGCTGGCCGGTGGGGAACGTGAGCGAGACGACCGGATCGGCATCGGTGATGCGCTGGCCGGTGTTGCTCTCGTTCACCACTGCCGTGCAGAACTGCCGGGCCCGCTCGAAGGTCAGGCCCGGCACATCCACCCGCTGCCACCCGGCCCGGGTTTCCAGGTACAGCTCACCGGGACGGTTGATGCAGATTTCCGTCACTTCCGGGGATGTCATGTACTCGGCGATGCCCAGCACTTCGTACTGATAGCGCAGGAAATCGCTGGAAACGAGGGCGAGGGGTGACACTTCGGCGTCCATGGTTGTTCTTCGGGTTACCGGCGCGGGTTGAGCACGTTGGTGAAGTCAACGTCCTTGGCGACGTAGACGTTCACGATGGTGCCCTGGTTGATGGTGACAGTCGGCGGGCGATTCGAACTGGTGAGGGCTTCGTTGGCGAGACGCTCCATCGTGCGCGCGGTGGCGCTTTCATAGGGCGAACGAACGGCGAAACCATTGCTGGAAACCGTCGTCGACTCTGGGCCATGTTCGGCTGCGGCGTACTTGAAGGCGTCGGCGATCAGGCTGATCATCAACGCCGATGCAATGCGACTACCCCAGTGCGCGCTGTACTGGCCAGGATGACCAGCACCACCCAGCTGATCCACGCCCGGGCTGGACATGGCCACGTCGATGCCATTGGGCGTGGTGATGCGATCCCAGATCACTTCCACGCGCTTGCCCTTGGGACCGCCACCGTACGCACCATAGATCTTGGACCCCTTGGGCAGCAGCAGGCTGCGGCCGTTGATCGAGTAGACCGGCTCGGTCAACAGGCACGACGTATATCCTGCAAGATCGGTGATGATGCGGGTCTCGAGTACACAACGCAGATAGGTGCCACGCACCAGCAGCGCGTCGGGGCTCCGGATGTAGGAAGCATTGGACACATCCTCCACATCAGGCCCGCGGCGCACCTTGGCCGGCGGAGCATTGCCGTTCTGCGCCTGCAGCGCAGCCAACGTGGCCTGCATATAGGGATCGTCGTTGTCCCCTGCTGCGGCCTGGCCGCCAGCGTCGCCCGTGCCCACGCCTGCGCCACCACTACCGGCAATGCGGCGATCCAGCAGACTCGGGCCACGCTCGACCTCGCGCTCGGGTTCGGCACGAGGAATGAACGTCGGGCCCATCGTTTCCTGCGGCGGTGGCGGCAGCATCGGAATGGGCTCGGCGGCTTCCCGGGCGGCCTCGCGAATCGCCGAGGGTGCAATGATCGGCAGGTCGGGGGTGCTCGAACGTGCAACCTGCGGCGGCGCCTTGGCTTCTTCAGCGTCTTCCTTGCCCTTGCGCAGCAGCAGGAAGCCCATGGCCAGCAACAACACCAGGATGCCGCCGAGGAACAACAGCGCCTTGCGGTTCAAGCGCTGCTCTTCCGCAGAGCGAAGCTGTGGGGCACTGGCATCCAGATCCGGCGCCGCCTCTGCCTGCGCGTGCCCGTAGTAGGGGTTCGCCGATGGCTCCTGAGCCGCAGGCCCCTGTCCGTACGGAGACGGATTCGGATCGTTTTCGGGAGTGTTCTGCTGGCTCATTTCTTCACGTTCCTTCGCAGGCCGACGACGAAGTCGCCGTGGCGGATGACCAGGTACGGGTACGTCCCGTGCACGATCAGCGTATTGCCCTCAACCGTGGTGTTGACCACGAAATCCTCGCCATACTCCTTCTCGCGACCGAATACGGCCGGGAAGATACCGGTCTTGTACTCGGGCGAGTTGGGCAGTTTCAGATAGGTGAAACGGCCATCGTCGTAGGCGTTGACCGGGACCAGCCATCCCATCTTCTTGGCCTTGCTGGTCGAATAGGAGTAGTTGAAGTTGTATTGGCGATCCTTGGCCAGCTCGGTACTGAGCAGCGGCTGCGCCTCCTCCTCGACCGCCGACTGGGCAGGGCCGAACACAGTGTCATTCGGATAGACGAATGCGATCTTGTACTGCACGCCGGCGCGACGGGCCTGCTCAAGCTGGCGCCAGTCGGTGGCAACGACCTTCAGCTCGAAAATGTACGAATGGGTCTCGGTACGCACCATCATGTTGGTGTCGACGTCGACGTTCTTCGGCTTGAGATAGAACACGTTCTCGCGACGGGTGAGTTCCCAGCCGCTGCTGAAGCCGGTGCTGTAGTCGAGGATCTTCTCGTTCGGGCTCAGCTCGATCTGGGTGGTGAGGCCCAGGCCGGTGCGAACCGGGTAGATGCGGTCCTTCTCATACTCGTAGTGGTCAACTGCCTGTGCCATCGCCGCGCTGGAAAACACCAGCGACAGCAACGACAGCAGCGCCCACGCGCTTCCCCTGATTTTTCGACTACTCATCGGTTGCTTGCTCCATCAGCATTTCCGGTGGAATGGTTCGGTGCCGGCATCATTGCCGGCTGTCCCGGCGCGCCCTGCCCCGGCATCGGCTGCCCCTGGACCGGCTGCCCCTGCATGGGCGCACCCTGCATCGGCTGCATCTGCCCATTGGCCGGCACTGCGACAGGCTGACCGGTGGCGGGATCGATCATGGTGGCAGCGGCCGGATTGTTCGGAACGTACATGCCCTGCGCCTGCTGCGCGGCGAGCTGTGCCTGTTGCGCGGCATCCTGGGCCTGCTGCTGCATGGCACCGTCATCCGGCACGGGCACGCCGCGCGCATAGTCGTTGTCGACACGGTACTCCGTGACCTGGAACGCCAATGGGTTGAGCACGCGGTCCTGTTCGGAGAGCGCCAGATTCTGGTTGTACTGGAAGCGCATGGTGACCAGCTGGTTGTCCAGATAGGTCGATGCACCGCTGCGCTTGTCGAGCAGGCTGCGCTGGATGCGCACGGACGCGCCACGGAAGCTGCCGTTCGCCTGCACGCCCAGCGGAGTAATGCTGAGGATCTTGACCCTGATCGCCTTGCCCCGGCCGTACATCACGAACGGATTCTGCGGATTGTTGCTGGCATAGCGCTGCTTCATGCTTGCGGCGACGGCATCACTGGACATGACGAACACCAGCTCCCAGTCGCGCAACCCCATCACCGCGGAGTCGTACGACTCGCGCGCCAGCACGTACTGGGCGACATTGCTGCGGTTGACCGCTTCATTGGTGGTGATCGTCTCGCCCTGGAACGTGCCCCTCAGGCGCGCCACCGTAGCGGTACCCGTGTAGGCATCGGCCATCACCAGGAACGGCACCTTCTCCTTCAGCGGCAGCATGTAGTAGTAGCCGCCCGCCAGGGCGAGCGACATCAGCAATGAGCCGGTGGCGACCCACCAGGCGCGGCGCTCACTGCGACGCGCCATGTCGGCCACGGTGATCTCGTAGCTGACCGCCTTGGCGACCGACTGCTCGACCTTGGGACTATTGCCGGGATCCTTCTTGCGGAACATGGATTCTTCCGTACTGCTGAAACATCAATGGGCGTGGCACCCCTGCGACAGGCGCGGGGAGCGGCACGTTCGATGATTTCGAGGTGGACTCAGGTGCCGCTGTTGGAATCAGCGCCCTGTGCCGACGCGGTCGGCGTCGAGCCAGCGCTCTGCACAACGATCTGGTTGCCAACGATGGAGACGGAGATGCCCTGCGCTGCATAGGCCGCCGTCAGATCGATCACGGCCTGCTGAGCGTTGGTGGTGTCGATGTTGGAGACTGCGCCGTACAGGGTGAAGTCCGAGCTCAGGCGGTAATCCAGCGTGCGTCCGGAATCCTTGGCCCAGCGCTCGAGCATGGCTTTGAGCGTGCCATCCATCGGCGAGGCCTGGTAGACGTAACTGGAGTAAAGCGGGATCTCGGTGGTTGCCGCAGCAAAGCGGTTCACCGGCTTCCAGCGGCCTCCGAAATCGGGAGCGGACTTGGTGGCGCAACCGGCCACCATCAACGCCGCCACTGCGGCGATGGACATTTTCGCGATAAACGCCTGATTCATACGGGCTTCACTTTGACGTACGAAAAAGCAGTCCCGAGCATTGGTCCCCTGGTCGTCCGGCGCTGCGTCGCGCACGCCGGAATCGGAGCGACGCACTGACTGGCAGCACACCCACTCCGGCTCCCCTGCAGCCAACGGCTGCCAACCAAGTCGCGGGGCCGCCAGACACTCCCGGCGACACACCCGCATACCTCACCAACGTCGAAACCATCCATGTTTCATGGCACAAACTCCTGGCCACCCTGCTCTACAACATCTGCCATCCATCACACATTTCTGAACGGCATGCACAGGGTCGCACAACCACGCGTCAATTCCATGTCAGACAAGTCTGAAAATCCATGAACAAATGCCGAATTCTTGACTCAAATCACGTTTTCACGTCAATGAATATGAATATACGTCACAAATTTAACGACATGAATTAGACGTTAAGCATGGGAACGTCGACTTTCGGCAGCAGCCGCGAGGTGAAGTAGCGATCCTTGTAGTAGCGGATCTTGTCGCACTTCACCGGATGCGGTATGCCCTCGTACAGGAACACTTCCTTGTCCGGCCCCATCGCCTTCAGCTCCTGCGGCAGCATCAGTGCCCGCCGCTCCTCGGTGAAGCTGTGGGTCTTCTCGCGGGCGTGCGTGACGTTCTTCTTGCGAATGGTGGTGTAGCCCAGCATGTCCGAATAGTCGTTGGCGTCCTGCTGCTCGCGCGGCGCGTACAGGATCTGCAGCGCGTGGTTGGTGATGATCGTGCGCGAGACTTCCCGGCCGTAGGTGGCATCGAGCTGGGACATGCTCTGGATGATCGGCAGCAGGCGGATGTTGTAACCGGCCATGTAAGACACCGCCGAGGCGATGATCTCGACCTTGCCGATCGAGGTGAATTCGTCCATCAGCAGCAGG
The DNA here is from genome assembly GCF_018320795.1 of Stenotrophomonas sp. PE591. NCBI lineage: Bacteria > Pseudomonadati > Pseudomonadota > Gammaproteobacteria > Lysobacterales > Lysobacteraceae > Stenotrophomonas > Stenotrophomonas sp. PE591. The sequence continues at coordinate 815,647 of NZ_JAAOKO010000002.1, read as the reverse complement.
CACTGGTACTTCAGGTCCGGGTTGGACTTGGGCAGTTCCTTGGTGTTGAGGTTGATCAGCTGGCTGAAGAACAGGTTGATGATCAGCCGGCTCTCGGCCAGCTTGTTCGGCTGGATGCCGATATAGATGGTCATCTTCTTCTTGCGCACGTCGGTCAGCAGGAAGTCGTTGCTGCTGGTGGCCTTGTCCAGCACCGGGTTGATCCAGGGATTGAGCGGTTCCTTGAAGGTGCCCAGGATCGAGGCGAAGGTCTCGTCGGCCTGGGACAGCATGTTGGCGAACGCCGAACGGGCGTTGCCACTGAGGAACGAACGCTCCGACAAGGCCTTGAGGTACTTCTTCAGATCGGTGCCATCGCCCGATGACAACCGGTAGACAGAACCCAGCGTCGGCGTGCCCGAGCCGCCCGGGAAGCCGCTGCTGCGCTCGTCGTCCCAGTTTTCGAACAGATACAGGGTGAAGGCCATGAACGCGTTGCGCGCCTGGCTGACCCAGAACTTCTGGTCCTCGGCGCCGTCCGGATACAGCATTGCTGCGATGCTCATCAGGTCCGACACCCGGAATGCCGGATCATCGGAGACATAACTGAGCGGGTTCCAGCGGTGCGTGCGCCGATCCTCGGCGAAGGGATTGAACAGGTAGATCTCCTGGCCCTGGCTGGCGCGCCAGCCGCTGGTCAGGTCGAAGTTCTCCTGCTTGATGTCCAGCACCACCAGCGATTCGCCGTATTCCAGTAGGTTCGGGATGACCACGCCCACGCCCTTGCCTGAACGGGTGGGTGCGGCAAGGATCACGAACTGCTGGCCGTCCAGCCGCACCAGTTTGCCGCCATGGCTGCCGACCACGATGCTCTGGCCGGTCTTCTTGAACATGCCATGCCTGGACAGGTCGGCGCCGGTGGCGAAACGCGCGTCGCCATGCAGCGAGCGCTTGTCCTTCTTCAGCAGCAGCACCAGACCGGTCACCAGCAGGACCAGCAGCGGCAGGCCGAAGCCCACGTAGCCGGCCCACTTGATCTTGCCCACGAACGGCGCAACCTGCGGCTGGCCGATGGCGTGGTAGTACTGGTAGTACGTGTTCCAGGTGAACAGCTTGGTGTCCAACCCCAGGAACAACAGGGTCAGGTAGCCGGAAAACACGAAACTAAGCAGCAGGGTCGCCAGCGTGACGATGGCGATGAGCAGATACTTCTTACTGGGCAACACCCGAATCCTCCATGATGCGCACGAGGGCGCGACGGCCTAGCGGCGGCGCCAGCGCGACGCCTTCTTCCGCAGGTTGTTTTCGTTCTCCAGCCCGGGCTCTTCGCCCTCTTCACGCACCCGCTGCAACAGCAGTTGGCGCGCTTCGGCCAGTGATACCAGGTCGGTCAGACGATCCCCATCGTCGGCGACGACCGCATGGCCGACCACATCGCCCGGAGCGTACACCGGCTCGTAGGACACTGCTACCAGCTGATAGCGGCCACGGGTTTCCAGCACATGCCTGAATTCCTGCATCGCATTCCTCCTTGTCGGGGCAACACTGCGTCCCCTGCCCCGCCATGATGCCCATCGCAGTGTCATCGGCGTATGCACAAGCGCTACGGTTTCTGCGCGAAACTGTGTGCGGATATCCAAGGAGACTGCAATGGACTGGGTAGCACTTGCACGCACGCTGGCCACCGAGGCCCACACGGGCCAGACGGACAAGGCCGGCCAGCCTTACATCTGCCATGTGGCGCGGGTGGCGGCCGCGGTGCGCGGCGACGATGACGCCGAAGTGGTGGCCTGGCTGCATGACGTAGCCGAAGACTGCCCGGCGTTTGCCGCACGGATCGAGGTCTTTCCCGCCCCGCTGCGCGAGGCGGTGCAACTGCTCAACCGCGACGCGGCCCCCGACGCGGACAGCTACTACGCGCGCATTGCCGCCCACCCGCTGGCACTGAAGGTGAAGCAGGCCGATCTGGATGACAACGCCGATCCGCAGCGCCTGGCGATGCTCGACGCGGCGACGGCCGGGCGCCTGCGCGGCAAGTATGCACACGCCCGGGCAGCGCTGGGCCTCTGATCGCGCCGCGCGGTGGCGGGTGGGCGAACGTGTCACCGATCAAACGCTGATTTACCCTGAGTGCTGCTGCCCCTTGTTGCGGTGCAGCAGTACAATGACCGGCTCCCCGCCCCCATCGCGCCCCGCATGAGCCCCAACTCTTCCCTGGCTGCGCGGCTGACGCCCCGTCAGCGCACCCTGATCATCCTTGCCCTGTCGCTGGGCGGCTTCGCCATCGGCACCAGTGAATTCGCCAGCATGGGCCTGATGCTGGAGATCAGCCGCGGCCTGTCGATTTCCGAAACCCAGGTCGGCCACCTGATCAGCGCCTACGCCATCGGCGTGGTCGTCGGCGCCCCGATCCTCGCCTTCGTCGGCGCCAGCTTCCCTCGCCGCAAGCTGCTGCTGGCACTGATGGGCTTCTATGCCGTCGGCAACCTGGCCAGCGCACTGGCGCCGAACTACGGCACGATGCTCATTGCGCGTTTCGTCGCCGGCCTGCCGCATGGCGCCTACTTCGGCGTGGCGATGCTGGTGGCCGCCGCGATCAGCCCTGCCGGCCAGCGCGGCCAGGCGATGTCGCGCGTGTTGCTGGGCCTGTCGATCGCGATCCTGGTCGGCAATCCGCTGACCACCTGGCTGGGCCAGCAGCTGAGCTGGCGCACCGCCTTTGCCCTGGTCAGCGTGCTGGCCATCGCCACCGTGGCGATGATCGCGCGCTTCCTGCTGCCGGACCCGGACGAGGTTCGTACCTCGCCGATGCGCGAACTGCGCGCCTTCAACACCACCCAGGTGTGGCTGGCGCTGGCGATCGGCGCCGTTGGCTTCGCCGGCATGTTCTGCGTGTTCACCTACCTGGCACCGACCCTGGTGCAGGTCACCGGCGTGGCCGAATCGTGGATGCCGCTGGCGGTGGGCGTGTTCGGCATCGGCGCGATCATCGGCAACATCGCCGGTGGCTGGCTGGTGGACAAGTTCCACTTCAAGGCCGCCGCGGTGGTGCTGCTGTGGTCGATCGTGATGCTGCTGCTGTATCCGCTGGCCGCGCAATCGGTGTGGACGATCGGTCCGATGATCATCACCGTCGGCACCATGGGCGCGCTGGCGGCGGTGCTGCAGACGCGCCTGATGGACGTGGCCGGCGAAGCACAGACCCTGGCCGCCGCCTCCAACCATGCCGCCTTCAATACCGCCAATGCGCTCGGCCCGTGGCTGGGCGGCATGGCGATCAGTGCCGGCTTCAGCCCGGCCAGCACCGGCTATGTCGGTGCCGCCACCGCCATCGGCGGCCTGCTGCTGTGGTGCGTGGCGGTGATGCTGGACAGGAAGCGCAAGACAGCCGGCGTGGGCAGTCACTGACCTTCGCGCCGGATCGTCAGCTGCTGCCCGCGCGGCGGCGGCGATCCGGCCGCAGCAACGCCGTATCGCCGGCCGCAAGTGTCGGGCGCGCCAGCTCACCGCGCTTGACGCGCTCCAGCACCCGCCGCGAGTTGGCCGCGCAGTCGATGCCCTCCGGCCGCGCCTGGATGTCCTCGATCAGGGCCAGCAGGTGCGCCCGGCTCTCTGCCAGCCGCAACTGCAGCGCCTCGATGTCGGCCACCTTCTGCTGCAGCATCGAGGTCAATGCGTCGTGCTGCCACTGGCCCATGTCCGGTGGCAGCAAGGCGCGTATCTCCTCCAGGCTGAAGCCGGCGCGCTGCGCACCGGTAATCAGCTCCAGCAGCAGCACCGCCTGCTCCGGGTAGTCGCGGTAGCCGTTGGCCTGCCGCTGGACGACCAGCAGCCCAGCCTCCTCATAGAAGCGGATGCGTGACGCCGCCAGGCCCGTGCGGCGGGCCAGCTCACCGATCTTCATCTGCCTGAATCCTCGACATCGGAACCCATTGACCTTCAATAAAACTTGAAGGTTAGCGTAGCGCCATTCCCCTGTCCTGGAGCTGTCCCATGTCGCTGTTCTCGCCCCTGGCGCTGCCTTCCGGCGCCCTCATCCGCAACCGCATCGCCAAGGCGGCGATGGAGGAGAACATGGCCGACGCCGACCACGCCCCCTCCGAAGCGCTGCTGCAGTTGTACCAGCGCTGGGCCGACGGCGGCGCCGGACTGATCATCACCGGCAACGTGATGGTTGATGGCCGCGCCATGACCGGCCCCGGCGGCGTGGTGCTGGAGGACGATCGCCACCTGGAGCGTTTCATCGCCTGGGCCGACGCCGCGCGCTCGCGCGGGATGCAGATGTGGATGCAGATCAACCACCCCGGGCGGCAGATGCCGGCCGCGCTCGGCCAGCCGGCATTGGCGCCTTCGGCGGTCCCCTTGGACATGGGCGCACTGTCCAAACAGTTCGCGCCGCCGCGGGCGATGACCGAGGCGGATATTGAAGACGTGATCGCCCGCTTCATCCGCAGTGCCGAGCTGGCCGAGCGCGCCGGTTTCAGCGGCGTGGAGATCCATGCCGCGCACGGCTACCTGCTCAGCCAGTTCCTGTCGCCGCTGTCGAACCGCCGCGATGACCGCTGGGGTGGCAGCCTGCAGAACCGTGCGCGCCTGCTGCTGGAGATCGTGCAGGGTGTGCGCGCGGCGGTGGCGCCCACGTTCGTGGTGGCGGTGAAGCTCAACTCCGCCGATTTCCAGCGCGGCGGCTTCTCGCCCGAGGACGCGCGCGACGTGGTCGAGATGCTGGCGCCCCTCGGCGTGGATCTGGTCGAACTGTCCGGCGGCAGCTACGAAGCACCGGCCATGACCGGCGCCGCACGCGACCAGCGCAGCGTGGCCCGCGAAGCGTACTTCCTCGAATTCGCGCGCGAGATCGCCACGGTGGCAACGATGCCGCTGATGGTCACCGGCGGCATCCGCCGCCGCGAAGTGGCAGAGCAGGTGCTGGCCAGCGGCATGGCCATGGTCGGCATCGCCACCGCGCTGGCGATCGAGCCGGATCTGCCGCAGCACTGGCAGCGGGGCCGCGATCCGGTGCCGACACTGCGCGACATCAACTGGCGCAGCAAGCCGCTGGCGGCCAGTGCGCACATGGCCGCAGTGAAGTATCAACTGGGCCGGTTGAGCCGGCGCCGCCCCACCGCACCCACGGTCTCACCGGTATGGGCACTGCTGCTGGCACAGGCGGCCGCAAAGTGTCGGACCCGCCGCTACCGGCGCTGGATCGGCGCCCGCGCCATGGCACACTGAGCCGCGCGGTCTTCTCATCGTCGCAGCGATGCTCCACCATCTGCAGGATCGGCGGCAGTTCCGCCGCCGGTCGCAGCATGGAGATGGAGCCCACGTGGCAGCAGGATCGACCAGGAACCGCGAGAAGCTGCTCGATGACCTGCTCTCGCTGGGCCGTAACTGGGCGCTGGCGATCGCCATCGCAGGTGCCGGGGCAGCAGTTCACTACAGCGAGTCGGTGTACGAAGCAGGACTCTGGCGCGGCCTGCTGCCCACGCTCTGCTTCCTGGTCGCGATCATCTGGATCGTGCTCAGCATCATCCGCTTCGACCTGACCCTCCAGCAGCACTTCGAGCGCAAGCGCACGCGCTGGCTCAGCCGCCTGCTCTATGTCGTACTGCTGGGTACCGGCATCACCGCCGTGTTCTTCGTGACCGAACTGGCGTCCAACAACCATATCGCAAGGATGTGCGACGCCGTGGCCAACGAACCGGCCAGCCGGATCCACCGGTCCGCCGAGTGCCAGCGCCTGTACCAGCATCGGGCGGCGTACCGGCAACGGCTGGAATCGGCCGAGGGCGAGTTCGACTGAGCAGATGCGTGGGCGAAGGTGCACGAGGACTCACACAGAGGTCCAGCAAGGGTGGATTCGGAATAGTTGTATGGACTTTATTGCAACGCGACGCCACGCTTTCTTGCCGGAAAGCCGTGATCGAACGCAGTCCATGAAGTCACCCACCGCCCGCTCCCGTCTCCCCGCCCGGCCGCGGAAAATCGGCAGCGAAGTACGCATCTTCAGGCGCTATCACCAGTACGCCATCGTTGCCGCCGGAGCCGGACCACTGGCAATACTCCTGCTTGCCGTCGCACCCGAACTTGGGCCGCTTCCGGCACTGGGCGCGGCAGCGATTTTCACGCTGTCGCCGCTGATTCTCGGCTTCGTTGTCTATTCCCCACAACGGGACCGGGTGGTACTGGAACAGGATCGTCTGGTATTCCAGCACCGTCCTCCTCTCCCGTTCAAGCAGATCCGGTCCTACAACCTGGACGATCATGTCGATCTGATCCTGATCGATGGACCGAGCGTGCTGCTGCAGCGCACGCGGGCATCGATGCATGATTTCCCAACCTTCCGGGACGCACTGGCAGAGGCGCTCGCAGATCGGCCCGCCAACGCTGCCGCGGCTCCGCAACGTCGCCACTTCTTCGGTGCCTGGCCCGCACGCGTTTGGGGTGCGGGCCTGTTGCTGGCGACGGCGGCACTGGTGATCACGGGCGTACTGCATGGCTGGCCGTTGTACAAAGCACCGATGCTTGGGATCGCGCCCGTGGTGGGCATTGGGCTATTGCTGTCGCGCCGCCGTCACTGATCGCGCCGTCGGCGAAGTACACATGGCGTGGATGTGTATTCGGGCACAGTACGCGCGCCGCTCACGCTTGGAACCATCCAGCCACCATGCTCCACGCGCCTGCCCCCGCACATCACGATGCCATCGCCCTGCAGGCGGGCGTGCTCGGCAGCGTGTTGGGCGTGGCTCTGTACAAGGCCATCGCGTTGTCGGCGCTGGCGACCGGATCCTTGATCGTGATCGGGCTGTGGCTGCTGGCCTGCGCGCTGCTGGCTGCCTGGGCACTGGCCGCCTGCCTGGCCTGCCTTGCGCTGAGCCGGCGCGTATTCGTGCTGATGCTGGCGCTGAGCATGATCCTGATGATCTGCGTCGCCTGACAGCAGCAGGCGACGGACTATCGCGCATCTGTTACAGAATAACAAGTGCGGTTGGACGGATTGCTCGTGCCCGGGGTCACGGATTTGAATTCCATGGCCAGCCCGGCACCACCCGAGACTCTCCATGATCCTGCAGCCCCTGCTTCGCGCCTCCCTCACCGCCATTGCCCTGGCCACGCTCAGCGCCTGTGCCACGTACGACGACAGCAACATGCACCAGGCCTGCCAGGAGTCGCCGCATCTGAAGGACCTGCCACCCGAAGTGGCTGCCCGCGAGAGCCGCTGCAACAAGAGCATGGAAGTGTGGTCGAGCGAGCGCAAGGGCAGTGACAGGCCGATCGACCTGAGCGGCAAGAAGAAGGATCTCTGATCCGCCGGGCATCTTGATCGTTCCAATGCATGCGGATGACCAGCCCGTCACGATCGGGGGGGCAGGATAAGGCCTCCCCATCACGACGACTTTCCCGATGCCGGCCACTGGTCACCCTGTCATCCATGCCTTTGAAGCTGTGTTCGACCTGTCTGGCGGGGTGGAGCGCATTACGGCGCTCACTGTCATCTGCCGGCATTGCTCTGAAACCCGCTCGGCCAGCGAAGACAATCTGGTCCAGCTGCCGGGCGGCGCCTTGTTCCGCTGCGACGGATGCGGCAGTCATCAGGCGGTGAGCCATGCGCGGGTTGCCGATTGGCAGGTGAATTCGCTTCTGGGTGTCTGAGGCTGCAATACGACGGTGCCACGACGCAGGCCGTTGGCGCAGGGATGATGGTGCAGTCAGAGGCCGCCCCGTGAGCCACCTCGTCCGCCCGAAGGGCCGATGACGGCCGGGGCAAAGGAACTGTGCAGGGCGCAATGACATCACCTCGGCTAAGCTGCGGCACCTTTCTTCGCGCACGGCCATGCATCCCTTCCCCCTTCCTGTCTCGGCACCCGATCAACTCGCCTACCGACTGCTGCAGGACAGCGACTGGGCCCGTTCCACCGACGCGATCAACGCTCCTCCCGAACTTCGCGCTCTGCTGGCGATGATCCTGGATTCTCCGGAGCCGCTGTGGATCGCATGGGGCCGCGACAACAAGGCGTTCTTCTTCAACGATGCCTACCTGCCGATGCTGGGCGGCAAGCTGCACGGCGCCATGGGCAGCCGATTGGAAGACGTCTGGGCGGACGTCTGGGCCGACGTCGTCGATGCTGTCAACGACGCCTTTGGCGGCACGAGCCGCAGTTTCAAGAACATGCCGTTGATGATGGACCGTGATGGCACGTTGCGCGAGACATTCTGGACGTTCTCCTACTCGCCGCTGCGTGCCGGTTGCGGAGGCGTGGCCGGCATCATCTGCATGGTCAGCGAGCAGACCGAGCGGGTGATCGAACGCGACCGGCACACCCGCCAGGTAGCGGCCATCACCGAGCAGGCACGCGAGGCCCATCTTGAACTGGTACGCGCCCGCGAACAGCTGCGGCAGTCGCAGAAGCTGGAGGCCATCGGCCAGCTGACCGGCGGCGTTGCCCACGACTTCAACAATCTGCTGCAGGTCATCACCGGTTCTGTGGACATGCTGCTGCATACCTGGCCGGCCGAAGATGCGCGCCTGCGCTATGTACAGGCGATCGAAACCGCCGCTGACCGCGCCACTCGCCTGACCGCCCAGCTTCTGGCGTTCTCGCGCAGGCAGAGCCTGTCGCCGCAGGTATTCGACCTCTGCGAGAGCGTACGCGCGCTTTCAGACATCATCACCACAGTGCTGGGTGCACGCATCTCCGTGTCGGTGAACCTGCCCGACGCCCCGTTGCCGGTGCTGCTGGACCGGACCCAGCTCGACACCGCACTGATCAACATCGCGGTGAACGCGCGCGACGCCATCGACGGCCACGGCAAGGTGACGATCGATGTGGAACAGCTGACATCGGTGCCTTCCGTGCGGTTCGCGGCGCCGATGAAAGGCAACTTCGCTGCGATCAGCGTCAGCGACACCGGTGCCGGTATCGATCCGTCCGTGGTGGACCGGATCTTCGAGCCATTCTTCACCACCAAGGGAGTGGGCGCGGGCACCGGGCTTGGCCTCAGCCAGGTGTTCGGCTTCGTCAAGCAGTCCGAGGGCGAAGTGGACGTACAGAGCCAGGCCGGTGTCGGTACGCGCTTCACGCTGTATCTGCCGCTGGCGCAGGCAAACGCCTCCATCGAGCTGCAGACCGCGCAACCGGGATTGCTGCATGGTCACGGATTGTGCGTGCTGGTGGTGGAAGACAATGTGGATGTGGCCGAATTTGCAGTCGGTGCGCTGCGCGAGCTTGAGTACAACGTCGTACTCGCGCGCAATGCCGACGAAGCACTGGCGGAGCTTGAGCGCGACGCTGCCCGTTTCCACGTGGTGTTCAGCGACGTGGTCATGCCCGGGACCAATGGGCTGGATCTGGCCCGCACCATCCGCAGCCGCCTGCCCGATCTTCCGATCATTCTCACCAGTGGCTACAGCGAACTGCTGGCCCGCGATCCAGGCCACGGTTTCACGCTGCTGCGCAAGCCCTACTCACTGAAGCAGCTGGCCTTGGTGATGACCGAGGCCAGCTGTCGCTCGCAGACGATGGTGACTGCGCATTAGCGGGCAGATCACCGGGTCGGACCGGTCCAGGAAGCAAGCGCTGAATCGAGGCTGGACATATCCCCCCGTGTGCCACAGGCCCAGGCAACGATGCCATCCGGGCGCACCAGCACCGCCCCCAGGCCCGACGCCACATCCCCGGTATCTGCGGCGCAGGCGATGGAAGGCTGCCAGCGTTGGCCATGCTGCGGCGGCGAAGACGCCGGGTCGAAAACAAGCAGCGCCCCCTGCCCCGCTCTCAGCAGTTCGCCCAGGCGGCGGCCATCGACCAACCGGAAGTCCGGCGCGCTCCTGCCGACCAGCGGGTGGTCTCCGTCAAGATCCAGCTGCTGCGAAACACCCCAGATCCGCTCGGCCAGATACGTGGCCCCATCGCGGGTGCCGGCCAGGTCGGCCATGATCGCTGCCAGCGCGCGCGAACCGGCCCCGGGTCGCATCAGCGCAACCTGCGCGCGCGACCAGTCCAGCACCTTGGCACCCACCGGATGGCGCTCCGCCTGATAGCTGTCCAGCAGCGCCTCATCGGCCTTGCCCCGCGCTACGGCGGCCAGCTTCCAACCGAGGTTCATCGCATCGCCGATGCCGAGGTTCAGTCCCTGGCCGCCCAACGGCGAATGCATGTGCGCGGCATCACCTGCCAACAGCACACGTCCGCTGCGATAGGCCGTCGCCTGGCGCGCAGCATCGGTCCATGTCGTGGCCAGGTGCAATGCAGTAATCGTTGCCTCGCGGCCAGACACCCGCCGCAGCAACGCTTGCGCGGTGTGCCGGTCCAGTGGCGTGCGATGGCCGGCGCCACCATCGAAATCGGCCAGCGCCAGCATGCCTGGCGGGTTGAAATTGCACATCCCGTGATCGGTGAACTGTCGGCCCGGTGTGAGTACACCCCCATCTGCCAGTTCGACCAGCAGCGTGTAACCGGTGAACTCCGGCCCGGTTCCAGCGAAGAGGAAGTCCGATTGCTTGCGTACCGTGCTGCGGGCCCCATCACAACCGACCAGCCAGCGGCCGTGGACCCTGCCGGAGCCGGTGTGCACGGCAACCTGCGCCTCGTGCGCATCCACCGCCTGTACCGCACGCCCGCGTTCGATGCGCACGCCCAGCGCAGTCGCACGTTCGGCAAACACCGCTTCCAGGGCCTGCAACTCCACCGCCATCTGGGTGCCCACCGGTGTCGGCAGGCGCCAGCTCCAGCGCGCCTGGTCCACATCGTCCAGTGCAAATGGAATACCCGCGAAGTGCCCACCCAGCGCACGCGGCTGCGCCAGCCAATGGGCGGTGCCGGGCGGCGGCGCGCCCTTGTCGGGCTTGAGCACCTGCGTCGCGGCGACCGCGTCCAACAGGCCGCGCCGATCCAGTGCCTCCAGCGTGGGGGCGTTAAGGCCGCGCAGCCCGAATGGCAGGCGCTTCAACGGCGAACCGGCGGACCCGGCCTGTTCCAGCACCAGCACCGAACACCCGGCCAGGGCCAGTTCGCAGGACAGGAACAGGCCAACCGGGCCAGCACCGGCAATGACGACGTCGTACAGCATCGAGATTCCTTGTGAGCGCCGGGTCGGCGCTCTGGCGGACCAAATGTTACACTCGGTGTACGTTTTCACAAGTGCACCGCCCATGACCCCGCCTCCTGGCCGCCGCGAACAACGCAAGGCCGTGACTCGACAAACGATTTCGGACGTCGCCACCGAGCTGATCATCCGGCGCGGCTTCGAGGCCGTCTCCATGTCCGAGATCGCCGAAGCCGCGGGCGTCTCACGCAAGACGGTCTTCAACTACTTCGCCAGCAAGGAAGACCTGGTGTTCGACCGGGATGAGGAGGCGCGCACGCTGCTGCGCGAGGGCATGATGGCGCACAGCGGCCTGACCCCGCTCGCGGCCTTCCAGTCGCTCGTTCGTGAGCTGCTGGAGGCTGGCCATCCGCTGCTGCGCATCAATGCCGGCGCTGTCGCCTTCTGGGGCACCGTGGCGGAGAGCCCGGTACTGGTCGCGCACGCGCGACGGCTGCAGGCGCAGTTGACTGACGATCTGGCGCGATTGATGGCCCACGCTGTCGGCCGGCCCGAACATGACGCCGAAGCGCGACTGGGCGCGGCCATGCTGCTGGCGTCGATGGTGGCGGCCTATGAGAAAGGACTGGCAAGCCAGCTGGAGGGCGAGGACCCGCGTGAGGCCATGCGGCAGCTGATCGTGCGCGGTGCCACCGGGGTACTGGTGGCCTTGGCGGGCACCCCGTATACGGACCCCGGCGCGCGTCCATAGCGCATCCGGGGAATAGGCGCCGAAGTATCGCAAATGCTAATCTTTCTCATTTGCAGACACGTGACCCTCCCCAATGCCCCTGCCCACGCCCCTGCCCACGCCCCTGCAACGCACCCTGTGCCTGACACTGACCCTGCACGTGGCGACCCTTGCGCATGCAGCTGAGCCCTCCGCTGCCGCACCCAGGGATCTGGACAAAGTCGAAGTCCGCGGACGCGCACAGACACTGTATCGGGTAGACGATGCCGCGGTCGGTACCCGCACGGATACGCCGCTGGAACTGGTCCCACAGTCGATCCAGGTCATCCCGCGTGAACTGATCGACGACCAGGCCGCGCGCCAGGTGACCGATCTCTATCGCAGCATCAGCGGCATCAGCTATTTCAGCTATGCCGGGGTTACCCTGCGCGGCTTCCGCCAGGAGAACGTGCTGTATGACGGTCTGCGCGGTGACCCGTATGCAGGATTTTCGGTGCCGCAGCTGTTCAACATCGAGCGCGTGGAAGTGCTGAAGGGGCCGGCAGGTGCACTGTATGGCGGGGGTGATGCGGGCGGTGTCATCAACTACGTGACCCGCAAGCCGAAAGCCAGCGCCGAACGCCGCATCGAGGTCCAGCTGGGCGACAAGGACTTCCGTGCCGGATCGATCGAGGGTACCGGGCCGTTGAATGCCGCCGGCAGCGTACGCTATCGCGCCGGGCTCTATGCCGACAGTGAACAGGGCGTGCGCTGGAACACCGACAGCGAGAGCGTGATCGGCGACGCCTCGCTGGCCTTCGACGTCGGCCAGACCGGCGAACTGGTGCTGCAGTTCACCGACATCACCCAGAACCTTGGCGGCAACCGCCTGCGTGGCGTGCCGGTCAACGATGCAGGCACGTTCCTGACCGACCGCCGCTGGAACCACAACGAGGCCAGCGACTTCCTCGACATGCGCGCCAAAGTGGCGCTGGCGCAGTACCGTTTCGCGCCGAGCGACACTCTGGACCTGGACTTCGCTGCCCGCTGGTTCAGCAACAACGAACACCAGATGTACCACGAGCCGATGGGCCTGATCGATCGTGACCGCGATGGCGTGGCCGAGTGGATGACCCGCCAGCTGCGCAACCAGATACGCGACAACGAAGCATTCACTGCCAACGGCAATGCCGTCTGGCGGGTGACCACCGGCGCGGTTGAGCACAAGGTGCTGTTCGGTGCGGACGTGTACCAGCTGGATGCGGATTTCACTGCACAGACCGCCAACAGCGCTGACCTTGCACGTGGCGCCGGGCCGGTGCGCGGCATCGACCTGTTCAATCCCGTGTACGGCGCCAGTACCTGGCACGACTACAACCTGGCGGCCCTGCCCTGGCGCAGCACATCCACCCGCAGCAAGCGCTCTGGCGGCTACCTGCAGGACGAACTGGCACTGGGCCCGCGCTGGCATGTGCTGGCCGGGGTGCGCTGGGATGGCTTCAAGGATGAGGATCGCATCACTGGCAACAGTGTGGATGGCAACGATCTCAGCTGGCGGCTGGGCAGCACGTTCACCGTGCGCGAGGGCCTGAACGTCTACGCCAACGTCGCCAGTGGTTTCGTGCCGCAGAGTGCCACCAACCAGAACCCGGCCGCTGGCGGACCGTTCGATGCCGAGCGCAGCAAGCAGTGGGAAGTGGGCATGAAGTCGCTGCTGGCCGACCGTGTGGCCTTGAACATGGCGGCCTACCGGATCGACCGCAGCAACATCGTGCAGGCCACCGGCGAGGTGATCGGTGGCGTGAACCAGTTGGCCGCGCTGGGCCTGGTACGCAGCACCGGCATGGAGCTTGACCTGCTGGCCGACCTCAGCGAGCGCTGGGTGCTGAATCTGACGTACGCCTACAACGATGCGCGGGTGAAGGACGCCGGACCGAATGGCATCACCAACGCCTCAGGCGACCGATTCGCCAATGCGCCGCGCAACAAGCTGGGGTTGTGGACGCGTTATGACCTGCCGGCGATCGACTCCGCCATCGGTTTTGGCGCCGATCACGTCGGCGAGCGCGTCAGCCTGGATGGGCAGACCGTCAAGGCCTACACCGTGTTCGACATGAGCTGGAAGACCACGTGGAGGCAGTGGCAGTTTCAGGCCAACGTCAAGAACCTGTTCGACAAGGTGTACGCGGCCAGTGGCTTCATTGAACGCAACGGGCATTTCCCCGGCGAGCCACGGCGGGTGTATGTGCAGGCGGCCTACAGCTTCTGACCGGAAGCACGTGTAGCGCTGATCCACTGCCGGCAAGCAGATCGTTGCCTGGCACTGCTTCACACATGTCCAAAACCGTCGGCACTTCCAGTCACTTGTGCACGATCTCCTCCGCCTGTAGCGTTGCCGTTGCCCAAGGAGGGCTATCAACGGAGTGAAGCATGAAGATTGGATTCAAGCTGTCTGTTGCTATTGCGGCTGCTGCACTGACCCTGGGAATCGGCAGTGCCTCCGCGCAGTCCCGCTGTACCCCTTGCTACACCGCGTATGACGCGTGCCTGGCGGCGGGTAATGGCGAGAAGGTCTGTTACCCGGCGTTTGCTCGTTGCCTGCGGAACAGCGGCTGCACCATCCCGTAAGCCACGCACTGCCGTGATGCGTGCCGGCCCCCATTTCGGGGGCTGGCATTGGCTGGCAGGCGCTGCGCCTTACTACTGAAAAGGTTCCATACGCGACTGGCGGTGTGATTTCATCCCATCCGCATCGCATGGTTCTCGCGCGCCTGCACATCAATTTCCTGCTGGCGTTGCCCGGCAGTCTGCTGGCGCTCCAGGTCGACCGCTTTCATCTGCTGCAACGACTGCGCAACCGGCGTCTGTACTGCTATATCCGTGGGCATTGAAACGCGCAGGTGGGCGGGGTCGGTCATCTCGCCCTGCACCACGAACACGTTCCGCCCTGCGGGAGCGTCGGCCGTCTGGGCGCTCAGCAGCACGTGATCGGCGCGTTCAAGCTGGTTGCGGCGGGCCAAGGCCATCACGCTCGCCACAAGACGCTCACTGTTCTCATCGTGGGTACGTCCCGCGCTGGCATCGATCGCGGCCACGCCTTCGCGCACCTGCTGCAGCAATGTGTACTCACGGTGGCCAGGACCAATGTCGGCCAGACGGGTCGGCGCCTGTGAGGGATCCGGCACGTCGTCCACCGCTGCGGTCAGCGGGCTGCGGGTAATGGTCCGATACGGGTCGTCCGGGTGGAACTGGGTACGTTTTTCCTGGCGCTCCAGACGAACCTCGCGCGCGTCGTTGAGTTCGGCGATACGTGAGGGATCGGTGATCTCGCGCAGCGACATGTGACCGCCGCCCGCACTGATGCTGGCCCATTTCCTGTCCGCCTCGAAGTACATCGCGTAGTAGCTGTTGCCACCGATGACGTTCGGATCGACCGCCGAGCGCCCTTCCAGGGCCTGGGTGGCTTCCAGCACGCTCAACCGGGTGAGGTACTGGCCGCCTTTCGTCCATCCCATCTGGCTGATGGCATCGACGCTGGTGTTGCCTACACGCGGGCCTCCGGCGTAGTCATTGTTGAGCATGTTGGTCCAGATCTGTTCCAGCTTCGCGGGGCCGCTCTTCTGCTCAGCCGCCTGCAGCAACACGCGCGGCGTCCAGCAGTTGGGATCGAGTTCATGCCGTTCAAATGCACGGTCGTGAGCCAGCATCACATCCTTGCCGGGAAGATTCAGTGCCAGGTCTGGGCGGCCCTGCTCCATCCAGTACAGGCGTCGCTCCAGGTCCTGGCGCAGAAGCGTCTGCCCAAACATCTCCCATTGGCGCTCGCTCAGCTGCGCATCGGGAAAGCCGGAGCCCTTGCCCCCCTGATCACGGGCGTAATCCTGCGCGTAGCTGTTTGCAACGCGGCCTGGCAGGCTGTCGTTGCGAACAACACCCAGCGCAAGCGTGCCATAGCCATCCGCATCTGGCAGCTGCGACAGATAGTTCCAGTACAACTCGCGGTTTCCGGCCTTGGCATAGCTGGCCAGAATCTTGAGATTCTCTTGCGTCAATCCACTCATAGCCTGCTCCTGAATTCACTACCGGACGCGGGAGCGCGCGAGAACATCCCGCACCGCATCTTCCATCCGCTTCCAGTCCGCCAGGAAGGCCCGCTTGTAGTTCAGCGAGATGGAAAGCTTGTTCTCCACATCCGAGAAATAGTGGAAGCACCCCGCGGCGGCTTGTCCTTGCTCACTGATGACCTGATCGCCCTGCAGGCGAATGCCATCCCCCCGGAACGCCGTGCTTTCGCATTTGATGAATGTGGTTAGGCCGCCGTTGGGAGCGCGCGCGATGTACCAGTCATCTTCAAAGGCAGGATTGCGCGTGGGCGGTTTTCCATAGCGTGCTTCGTATTCCTTCGAGAAAACCCCCATCCTCGTTTCATCGATGGCGTAAGGCGTCAGGCCCATGACGTCGGGCCGCGCAATACGCAGATCGAGCCGATCCCGAGGATCCCCTCGCTCCACCGATCCTTCCTCGGTGGATGCCTGATTAGAGGACAATCGCTCCAATGATGTTTCGATTGGCGCGCGATCGATGTAATCGATCGCCACAGCAATCTCCTTCCGGAAATCATTCGTACGCGGATTCGCCCGCGCACCCGGCGGTGTCGGCTTCATGTCTGGCCACTCGATGACCAGCGTCACGCCCTCGCCCGGCCACGGTGCGATCTGGCTGTCCAGGTAGTTGGCTGGAATGCGGAAGGTATTCGGCCCGAGCTTCACGTCCACGGGCGCATCGGTATAGGTGTGGCCGTTGATCGTGCGGCCGGTCTGGGTTGCGCCGGACATGGCGGGATTCCTTTCGTGTTCGTTGGACGGTGGCCGCGCACAGGCGCCGGCACTCACTGCAACGGCAAGTGCAAGCGTCAGACAGCGGCTGGGGGACATCACGTGCATGGGCATTCCATTGCAGGGTTCCAGCGCCACTATAGGCAACCGGGCGTCCACGGAACAGGAACCGCATCGCAGCCCTTCATGAAACCAGGCTGCGCGCCACATGCGCTGCCTGCAGTACTGCGGATACTCCTTCGGCACTCCACTCCAGGTCTCAGCCATTGCTGTCCGTGCCTTTATGGCCGCGATAGGTTTCACCCCACTCGCGCATGGCAAGCAGCACCGGCACCAGCGTGCGACCGAATTCGGAAAGCTCGTACTCCACCTTCGGCGGCACTTCCGGGTACACGTGGCGGATCACCACGCCGTCAGCCTCCAGTTCCCGCAGCTGGCTGGTCAGCATGGACTGGGTGGCGTTGGGCACACGCCGCGTCAGCTCCATGAAGCGTCGCTTGCCTGTCATCAGGTGAAACAGAATGATCGGCTTCCACACGCCGCCCATCACCGACAGCGTGACTTCCACCGCGCAACCGCTCTTGCCGTCCCAACGCCTGCTACGCATGCATACTCCGGAAAACCATAGTACCTACGGAAAATCATCGTTCTTGTTGCGATAACGGTGCGAGCCTAGCATGGCCCCATTCCTTGAATGTGAGGCCCAGCATGACGTTCAAAGCACTGCTCACCCGCAAGACGAACAACCAGGTTTCGACCGAGCTGGTCGATTTTGATGAAGCCGATCTAATGGACGGCGATGTTCTGGTGGACGTCGAGTACTCCACGCTGAACTACAAGGATGCGCTCGCCCTGACCGGCAAGAGTCCGGTCATCCGGACGTTCCCGCTCATTCCCGGCATCGATCTGGCAGGTGTGGTGCTGGAATCCAGTAGAGCCGACTTCCAGCCAGGCGACCGCGTTGTGCTCAATGGCTGGGACCTGAGCATGGGACATCACGGCGGGCTGGCCCAGCGCGCGCGCGTGCGGGGCGAATGGCTCAACCGGATTCCCGGCAACTTCAGCACCCGCGACGCCATGGCCATCGGTACCGCAGGCTATACCGCCATGCTGTGCGTACTGGCCCTCGAACATGCGGGGCTGACGCCCGAAAAGGGCGATGTGCTGGTGACCGGCGCCAACGGTGGCGTCGGTTCGATCGCGGTGGCGATCCTCTCAAAGCTGGGCTATCGCGTGGTGGCTGCCACTGGGCGACCTGAACACGCCGAGTATCTGCACAGCCTGGGTGCCGCCGAGATCATCGACCGCGCGCGGCTTTCAGAACCGCGCGAGCGGCCGGTGAGCGCCGAACGCTGGGCCGGGGTGGTGGATGTGGCCGGTGGCCCTACCCTCGTCAACGCCATTGCCGAGACGAAATACCGAGGCGCCGTGGCCGCCTGCGGGCTGGCGCAGAGTGATGAGCTGCATGGCTCGGTGCTGCCCTTCATTCTCCGCAACGTGACGCTTGCCGGTGTGGATTCGGTGAATGCGCCGCAGGACATCCGACAGCGCGCGTGGGACCGGCTTGCCACCGACCTGGATCCGCAGAAGCTCGAAAGTACCGTGCAGTTGATCGGGCTTGCCGAGGTGCTGGACGTCTACGACCAGATCATCCCGGGCAAGGTGCGTGGGCGGATTGTGGTGAATGTGAATGCGTGAGGAGATAGTCTGGATCAACTGCATCTGATGCAGCTTCCATGCTGCGGCGAATGGTGAACATGCAGTGAAACGACGCGGGCGGTGGTGTCCCCAAGCCACTGCCGCTCGCATACGCTCGGGTTCCCATCGCTGCCTGGACACCCGACATGCCAATGACCGCGTTCGCACTTGCCGCTGCGCTTTCGGGCCTGCCCGACATCACCTGGGAGCGCGAGCGCGCCGAGGATGCGCACCAGCTCATGCTGTGCCAGATCCATCGCGATGCGCTGAAGCAGAACGAGGGCAAGGACGATGCCTATCCGCGTGCCAAAGCGGTCTGCGACCTGCTGGCACGCGAGTACAAGGACAAGTGGGATTTCGATGCGCAGGATGCCCTGGCCGCTTCGGCGGTGGATCTGGACGAGCTGATCCGACGCGGTGATGTGGTGGAAGTACCGCCGACGAAGCAGGATCGCGCCTACGAGTGATGGCACGCGATCCTAGCGCCGTGATCTTCTCGGCCTGCCCCAGATTGCGGAGCCACGAGCGCGCCTCAGCACCCACACCTCGCCCACCTCAAACCGCCCCCGGCAGCTCGCTCTCGATCTGCTCAACCAACTGATTGAAGACGGGTCTCATCTTCATGATATCCAGCACCGAATCGCCCACTTCATCCAGGATCATGGGGTCCGCACCACGGGAGAGAAGGTAGACAACGGCCTCGAGGCTTTCACTAATCACGGCGTTCGCCATCGGGGTCAATCCAATATCCCCGAGCACGTCGATATTGGTGACGAACGGCATCAACTCTTTGAGTAGATCCACGTCGTTATTGAACGCCGCTATATGCAGCGGCGTATCGTCGTCGATCCCATGGCTTTCCGGACTGGTCAACTCGCAGCCTTCGAAGGTGTGGCACTCATCGAACCTTGCCAGCAACCTCTTTAATTCCGGATCCACTGCATTCATCGGGGCATTCCCTCCCAGGCTTTTCTCCAAGCACTGCTTCCACTTAACATGCAGTGAGCCGCCAGATCGTGGCACACCATTGCACAGGTGCATAGTGGCACGTACGGAGCCCGCATCCGGGACGCACGCGATAAACGCGGCACCCCGCGACTCCACCGACCACTTCCCGCGCACGCGAAGCCCGTACCGAGGTCAATCCGCGAGCTGACGACCACAGGCAGCTTCCAAGCCCCTTATCATGTGGACTTAGGGGCTCAATAAGCCCTATTGACGCTTGCAAGGCAATATCTGGATGTCTATGGAATGGCGCCCCTCGGGCTGGGGCCGACGCGTGACCCGTTCGCCCCATTGGTCGTTGCGGCTTGATGGCGAGTACGTTGAACTCAGTGTCTCCGGCCAGCAGTACCGGCTGCGCGTGGATGATGATCAGCAGGTGCAGGTCCATCGAGGGGTCTTCTGGTCACGGGTCGAACTGCAGACCGGCGATGCTGCCGGGCTGTGCGTGGACGGGCTCCCCAACGGACCAGCGTCCCGGCTTGCGGGGGCCCTGCAGCACCTGCTCTTTGCGCGAACCACGCGTGGACGCAAGGCCCTGTTCGACACGATTCTGGAGCAGATCCAGTCCTGGTTGAGCGACGCGGATGCCCTCATCGATCGGGGCAGTGCCGGCCGCCGCTGGATCACCCATGAGCAGCAGCAGGCGCTGCTGGCGAAGCGCTCAGACCTGCCCCTGCAGCCGCCTGAGCTGGAGCAGCTGTTCCGCGATGAAGACGTGCATGAAGATCTGCATGCGGACAGCCATCGCGCAGCGCTGGACGCCCTGCGCGACTGGAACCTGGATTGGCCCGCTGCCTGGGCCGAAGCCAATGAGGCCATGACCCTGCGCGAGCTGGTGTTGGCCAAGGGCGTCCTGGGCCGTGTCGAGAGCAAGCCGCTGACCGAGGAACAGGCCCGCGCCGTCATCTGCTTCGACAATCGGGTGCAGGTCGTGGCCGCGGCCGGCTCCGGCAAGACCTCCACGATGGTCGCCAAGGCCGCTTATGCCATTGACCGCGGCTTTGTCGAGCCCGAACGCATCGTGATGCTCGCCTTCAACAAGGATGCTGCCAAGGAACTGGAGGAGCGTGCGCAGCGAACCTTCGATCGACTCGGCATGGGCAACACCGTGGTTGAGGCCCGGACCTTCCACGCCCTGGGCCTGGCCATCATCGCCAAGGCCACCGGCCGCAAGCCCGACATCCCCGAATGGACCATTGACGCCACGCTGGGCTTCAACAAGCTGGCCGAACTGGTGGACGACCTGAAGGATCGCTCGATCCACTTCCGCACCCAGTGGGACATGTTCCGCCTGGTGTTCGGGCGCGACCTGCCGCCATTCGGCACGGAAATGGAGGCCGATGGCTACGACCGCGATGGCACGCCCTACATCCGCACCCTGCAGGGTGAGCGGGTGAAGAGCCTGGAAGAATGCGTGATCGCCGACTGGCTGTTCTACAACGGCGTGACGTACGACTACGAGCGACGCTACGAGTTCGATACCGCGACGGACACCCATCGCCATTATCGCCCGGACTTCTACTACCCGGACGCCCGGCTGTATCACGAGCACTTTGCGCTGGATGCCGATGGCCAGCCGCCAGAGCAGCTTCCCGACTACGCCGAAGGTATGCATTGGAAGCGTCAACAGCATGCGGCACGAGGCACCGCCCTTGTTGAAACCACCTCGTTTGGTCTGCGCAGTGGATACGCCCTGCGGGATATGGCCGAGAGGCTGGGGGGGGCGGGTATCGAACTCGACCCCAACCCCGACCGCGAGCTGCCCGAGCAGGGCGCGAAGCCCATGCCGGACGCGGACCTGATCGGCTTGATGCGCACCTTCATTGCCCATGCCAAGAGCAACGGCCTGACGCTGGACGATATGGCCGAGCGCCTGCGACAGATGCCCGAAGACCAGTTCAAGGAACGGCATCGGCGCTTCCTGGAAATCGCCAGCCCTGTTTTCCAGGCCTGGGACAACGCACTGGCTGACGAGCACGGCATCGATTTCGAAGACATGCTCAACATGGCGGCCGGACTGCTGGAACAGGGCCGCTATGAATCGCCCTACGAACTGGTGATGGCCGACGAATTCCAGGATGCCTCGCGCGCCCGCGCCCGGCTCTGCCGTGCCTTGGTCAGCCGCCCCGGCCGCTATCTGTTTGCGGTGGGCGATGACTGGCAATCGATCAATCGCTTCGCCGGTGCCGACGTTTCGGTGATGACCGGATTCCGCGAATGGATGGGGCATGGCCAGGTGCTGAAGCTGGAGCAGACATTCCGCTGCCCCCAGGCGCTCTGCGATGCGTCCAGCCGTTTCGTCAGCCGGAATCCAGCGCAGATTGCCAAGGCGGTTCGTTCTGCCGCACCGGCAATGGGGCCAGTGCTGCAAGCGTTCCAGATGAGTCGTCGCGAGGAGCTGCAGGATGGCATTCGCCAGTACCTCGCCAAGCTGCATAAGCAGTTGCTGTCCGGGGCAGTGCCGCAAGGGCGCAAGGGACGCGTGACGGTCTTCATCCTGGGCCGCTACCGCGCGGACCGCAGCGCGATGCCTTCGGATTGGAAGACAGTCTTCGGCAGCACGATGGACGTGGAGTTCCTCACGGTCCATCGGTCGAAGGGACGCGAGGCGGACTATGTGATCCTGCCAGGCATGGTCAACCGCAGCTTCCCGAGCCTGCGCTCGGATGACCCGGTGCTTTCCCTGGCAATGCCGGAGGGTGATACCTACCCGCTGAGCGAAGAGCGGCGGTTGTTCTATGTGGCGCTGACGCGGGCGCGACGCTCGGTGGCCATGTTCACCCTACAGGGGAAGCGTTCGCCGTTCCTGGACGAGCTGGTGAAGGACGGAGCAGTGGAAGTGACCGCGATTTCAGGCGCGGCCATCCACGAAGAGCGCTGTCCGGTGTGCAAGATCGGCGTGTTCGTGGACCGCAATGGGCCGCATGGGGCGTTCCGGTCGTGCTCCAGTTACCCGTTGTGCCATAACAAGCCGAAGGGTGGGCAGCGGAGATGAGTGCGTACGCACACCACGCACTTCGCGACGTTTAGCTCGGCGCGGGCTAGGGTGCCCCCGAGATGGAACAGGACGCCGCTACATCAACAGTCCAACGAAGTAAAAGAAATTCTGCAGAAATGAAGAATACACGCGCTGCCACAATCGAGATGTGTAGCTGCACCTGATTCAGCCTGTCAAGTTCAACCAGAACGCCCACATTGGGAGATTCAAAGTGCCATCGTCGCGACGCCTCTCTCAATACGACTTTGGCGCTCTCAATCTTCCCGAACAACCAATTTGACTGAACCCAATCTCCATTGCATCGCCCCTCCAAGATCACGAAATTTGCGCAGAAGAAAATAATTCACGCAACAATCAACCACCCTCTTCAGATTTCCGCCTCTTGACCACCCGCCTCGTGGCGCACACCAAGCCGAGTTACCCGCAAATACGAGCTTCCGACATCGAGCCGATAGCCAAAAATATGTGAAATCATCCATCAATAAACAGCGAGTATCGACAAATAAAAAAAACCTTTATGCAACACCGGCCAAGAATTCAACTGCGGCAGCATCTCCTTCCTCAGCTGATCGCCTGATCCAGCGCATACCCTCCGCGGGTTCACGCTCAGCGCCTTCACCATGAAGGAGCGCCAATCCATACTCATACATTGCTGGAGGAAAGCCGGTTATCGCAGATTTCCTGAATAGATCCACCGCCCTCACAACATCCTTGTCAAGAAAGTCTCCAAACCGCAGATAGCAGCCAAGTCTAAATTGTGCAGGCGCATATCCCAATGAGGCAGATTTACAAACCTGCTCCAGACTACGCTTCTCGAAGTCCGACAAGGGCTCGGCAGAGCTGCTTATGGTCGAAGAAAGAAACAGCGCCTCTGCCAGCCCCGCCCTCACCCCCTCAGCAATAGCCAATGCAGCCCCAGCCAGATCACCAATCTCAACCAGTGAATCAAACTCGGTCGTCAGCAAAGTCGGCAAATTAGCCATGCGGAATAATCCTATCTCCAGTTGGGCTTACACATCTACATTGAACATGGTGAGTCGATTTTGCCCCAAGATTGTCCTTCGCATCTTTTTCAGCCATCCTTTTCGCCTCAGATACGCTCCTCCCAAAACCGTACCCAAACGCGAACTCTTTGTCATCAATTGAGCAATTGCCCTCACTACGCCCATCCCTATTCGCGCGACAGACGCAAGCATACCCCCCTCTTTTTCTTTCTGGCCAAGGGACCGAACGCCCGTCTGTGGATGACGAGGAGAAGGCCTGATTAAGAAGCGCGCCCGCGACAGCTTGATTAACGCCATTAGGGTTCACCCAACCAGCGGGATTTGCCAACTGCCCCATTCCCGCCAACGTACTCAACGTGTCAGACGTCGATGCCCCACCAGGCGAGTAGTATCCACCCTGAAATTCGTTGCCAGCAAACCCTGAAGCTCCGTTCGCGTGGTAGTTGCCCAGCACCCTAACCCGTTGCTGACCAAATCTATCGGTGAACGACGTCGGCGCTCCACCAACATAGCCGTATGTGGAAACGCCCCCAGCAAGCCCAATCGGATCGCTTTGGGAGTAGCGCCCCACTGCTGGGTCATACTCACGTTGATAGTTGTAGAACAAGCCGGTCGCTTCCGTCGCCTGCTGCCCGGGGAAACGAAGTGGAAGGTCGAATGCCACGCCGTCTCCATCTGGATCCATATTCGGCATCTGATTGCCGAATACTTCGCTCTTGCTGCTCCATTCCCATATGGCAGTGTTGCGGACAGGATCGACCACAACGCGCGGCGTTCCGAGGTGATCGGGCTGGATGTAGACCAACTCCGGAGAACCAGCGTCTGCAGAGCTGATCAATGCCACTGGATAGTCATCAAGCCAGATCGCCTGCTGCGACCGACCTGATTCAAAGTGGTCGCCCAGCCATTGCCCGGCTTCGTCATAGAGCGTGATCTGCTTATCACCGCCGAACGGAACGCGAAGAATGCGTTCCCCTAGGTGATTGTATGCGTAGCCCTCAAGCACATTCCCGTCCTGCTTCACCGCTGCCATGCGATTGGCGTCGTTGTACACGTATTCCTTGCCTTCCACGCGAACGGTGTTGCCGGAGGCATCATGATCGCGCCCCACACCATCCACAGCCGTCAGGTGATGACTCGTCGCGGGATAGGTGTAGAGCGAGGTGCCACCTGCGGTCTTCAGCGACGTGCGGTTACCGGTGGAATCGTATGCATAGGTTTCGATGGGCGTTGCGGTGAGCCCATCCTGAGTCTGCGTGAGGCGCCCCAAGGCATCATAGGCATAGCGGGCCATCACCTGCGAGCCACTGCCATTCTTCAGCGCAACGATGGAGCCAACGGGATCGTAGCTGTAGCTCTGGGAGAGCCCCCCGGGAGTCGGATCATTCACAGCCTGTGCGCGATAGTCGAGATCCAGAGGACGATCCAGCCGCCGACCATTGCCATACGTCCAGCCGATCGCCGGACCGAAGGCGGCGTAGGCTACGTCCTTCACCACGACCTGCCGGGCCTGACCAGGCTGGGTCAGGCCGATTTGATTCACACGATCAAAGCCATCCCGGACGTAGTCGACAATGCTCCCGTCCGGGTACACCAATGTCGCAAGGTTTCCGGATGGACTGTAGGAGTATCGCACTGTCCGTGTCAGACCATTGATCGTCTGCACCTTCCGGGTGATCTGGCCAAGCCGACCGTAGCAATACAGCGTACTGCCGCCAGCATGCTGCACCTCGCCGAGCCTCCCCTTTGCAAACCGCTCGTCGGCAGGGCACGACTCTGGCGCCAAGTCATAGCTGTAGCTCACGTCAAGACTGGTATCCGGGTAGGCAATTCCAATCACCCGATCCAGAGCATCGTACCGATACGAAGCAGTAACGCCACGGGCATCGGTGAACGTCCGACGGTTACCGCCGGAGTCAACCGTGTACTGACTGGCACCGCTGTCTGGACTGACTTGCCCAGTCAGGTCGCCGAAGCCGTTGTAGGAATAGGTTGTAGACAGTCCCTTGGGATCAGTTACCCGGGTGACCTGATCCATGGCGTTGTAGTGCGTACGGACTTCCACACCCAAACCGCCAACGTCCTGAAGGGACAGCACAAGGCGATTCAATGGATCGTATTGCTGCCGGCTCCTGCGACCCAGAGCATCGGTCCAGGAAGCTATGTTGCCGTTGGCGTCGTAGGAAAAATCGGTGGGGTTGGCGCCGGAATCTGCCTCTGTGGTCAATTGCCCGAACTGGTTGTAGATCCGGCTGAGCGCTCGCTTCAGCTCGCCATTTACATCCCGCGTCTCTTCCGCGACGCGATTCCCCGCATTGTCCAGGACGAAGGTGATTGAGTTTCCTTGGCTATCGGAAATCGCTGTCAATCGGTGAGCTACGTCGTAGGAGTAGGAAACAGAGGATCCATCTGGCTGCGTTACCCGCTTGACGAGGCCTGTGGGCCAGTAGTCGAGGCGGGTGGTGCGTGCGCCGGCGCCGGACGCGGAATCAAATCTGACGATGGTTGGCCGGCCACGTGGATGGTACGCAATCTCGGTAACGATGCCATTTGGGTCTTTGACAGACGTCGGTCTTCCAGCCCCGTCATAGGCAAGCAGCTCGAAGATGTGACCCGCTGCATTGATGACCTTCCAGAGGTCGCCTTTCCTGTAGAGGCATGAGCCGGAGCCCGTGGCGCAGCCTGCATCATTGCTGGGATAGTAGATATAGGACGTCGCGTCAGTGACATCCAATCGGGGTCCGTCGACCTGAGTAAGCAGACCGAGCAATGGGCACCGCCCTGCGGCCACATCATCCGCTTCGCAGTAGGTGCTCGTTGTGGTTCGCGCCTCGCCCGTCGCCGGATCGATCTGCGTGGCAGCGAGCGCTTGCCCCCGTGCGTTATAGGTCCAGGTGGACCTGGATACCAATACGTTCGCCGCATCAAGAATGCGGCGCTCGACCGGCACCCTCAAACTGGGATGCCAATCGGTCTGCACGGTTCGCCGCAGACCTGTTGCGTCGTTGGCAGCTTCGACACGCTGGACTTCGAGCAGGCGCGCGTTGTGACTGAATGTTGTCTCGTTACCGGCAAAGTCCACCGATGACTGCACCATGCCATTCCCATCATAGGTCTTGGCCCTGGCGGTGTTGCTGCACCCCAGACACAGCTCATCGAGGGACGCGAGCCGGGCGACACGATGCTTCACATCGAAGCCATAGTGGCGCACCTTCCCCAAGCTGTCGGTGACAGTCGTCGTGCCATCGTCATTGAACGCTAGCAAGGTTCTATCGATGGTACCCGTCGCGTAGTCACCGTGGACACTCAAAACACCACGCCGATAGCCATCGTAACCCCAGCTCGCGTAGCGCTGACCACTTTCATCGGTGATGCCCGTCAACGTGTGGGGCTGGGAAACACCAGTCGTCTGATCCAATTCGTTGTAGTGGTAGCGACGGACGGACTCACCGGCTGGCGCTTCCGGATAGGAAACGCTGACCAGATCCCCATCGGCGTAGCCATATCGGATAGCACGCCCGGTTGGCAACGTAACCGATGCGACCATTCGATCCTTGTACGTGAAGACCAGACTTCGCCCTTCGGGGTCGGTTACCTTCTCCAGCCTCTTGATGCCATCCGCATAAGCATTGGACAGTACCTGTCGATGACCGCCAAGATCGGTGATCGATGTGAGCAGACCATCACGATCATAGGTTTCTACAGTGCCGTCGCCGCGCGAATAGGTGAACGAGCTGAGTGCCCCTCCACTCATGAAAACACTGATCCTACCTGCAACATCTGCATCGCTCAGCCACTCATCGCCAACGCGAGTGAAGCTCTGCCGCGCTCCATTTGAGCGCCGCGCAATGATCCGATACATCACATAGTTGCCATCCGTCACCGGATAAAGGCGTGCTGAGTACGAATGCGTCCAACCCGCCCCCATCGGCAGAGGATCACCTTCAAGCGCCCGACCGCTGTTGTATGTCCTCTCCAGGCTCAGCGGGAAGACGCCCGCACCAACAAAGTCGACTTCATGCTGCCGCTTGTTGCCGGTGGCGCTGTCAATGGGATTGCTTCCGTTGCCTCCCGCAATGAGACAATTGCTGTCGCATTTCGGTGAGCCGTACTCGCCAGTTTCAGGATCCTCGAGACCGGGAAGCGGATACTCGGGTGGGCCGTCTTTCTGAACGCATCGCCCTGCGCGCCTGCTCCACTTCTCCTCGGAAGGACACCCAAACCCCCAAGCTGCCACATGCAATCGTGACTGCCCCACAGGACGCATGAAAGCGTGAGGTCCAGGCGGGTTTCCGATCCAACCGACCCCATATCCAGGTGCGCAATAGTTGTGCCCAGCGTATGCAGGCAGTGTTGCCTGGCATGTAGCCATTGCCTGCTGCATAGACGTGTATGCACGCGCTGCAGGGGACATCGCACAGCCCGCCACAAAGAGAAGCGTAATCATCAGCCGAGCGGCAAGCCAGCTGATACCTGCTTCAGAAAGAAATGTACCCGGACTTCCCCGTCGGATCTTCCTCATGACCTTACCTCTTCCTTGAAATTGCCGATCGAACTTGCCTAGCAACAGCATTTCGCAGCGGGTACGGAGGCTTCGACATGTACATAGGACCATATCGATGCAGCGCTGCCCGTCGCTCCGATCCAACTGTGCTGCTATCCATTGCTAACCATCAGCCGATGCTTCCAGTCGGCAGGCGGGGCAACAAGCTTCTTGAGGAAGCTACACGATGCCCGCATCAATGACATTGCCCATAAGCGTCAACTGAGACAATTGGCATCGAATCTGGGCATAGCCGAACGAGATCGACCCACCAGTTCGTGCAGCAATATCCGGCACAACCGGAGTCAGACTGATGACACGAGCCCTCAACTGACGGCATTCGCCCACGAGATCCTTCTCGCACTGTCCGGAAAAACAAAAGAGCCCCTGTTTCCAGGGGCTCTTCTGAACCTCTTGGCGGAGAGAGTGGGACTTCCTTGAGAAGTGCCCTCCCCCCTTGGGCGGCTTGGGTTTCACCAATCTGGGAGGTGCCCTGGAATGTGCCCGCCACGAGCATACCCCTTGCGGTGCAACGGATCCAGCCGTTTTTGCCGCCCTTGGGAGCGTCAATCTCGATCCCCTCCGAACCTGCGCGATCAGGGCAGATGACCCGCTCGCCCTCACTCTCCGCCGAAAAGGGAAGCAATCCGGTGGACCGCTTCCTCATGTGTGCCTCAGGGCAATTGGGGCCATGGGACAGGACGCCTCAGCAAACGGTTCTGGACGGAGTCCTTTCAACGGCGGCCTTACGCCATAGCTCCAGGCCCGGCTCACAGTCGCCCAAGACACACTGCAAAGAACTGACTCGCAGGCCCAGTCCGGCGCCAGCTCAGAATCAACACTCCAAGCCCATCGAGGTGCCTTCGGTGCGTCAGAGACTGACTCCGCCTTGGCAATCACTGTTTGCATTGATCGGCGGGGGGCAGATCCGCCACGAATGGCCACCAGGCACTCGCTGCGCATCTCGACGTGGGGCATGTCCTTGAAGTCTTTCCAAGCGCCGCCCCACCTCAACCCCGCCTGCTGGGCCAACTCCCCGTAGCGCTGGTAGCCCTGCCGCACTTGTTCGTCCTTTAGGTCCCAGGATGGACGGCCGCGCCTGTAGATAACCATATCCGCCGCCCAGCCGTGGTTGTGGCAGCTGCTGCCTGGCCCCACCTGGGTCACGCCCTTTTGGCTAGCGAGCAGCGCGGCCTGGCGCTTTTCAGACCGGTAGCCCTCCATCAGCCGCAGGTCGTAGCCCTCGCCCTTCATCTGCAAGGCGATCCGTTCCAGCGTTGAGCGAAGCTCGGGCTGGACACCGTCCCACTGCGGGGCGTCTTTGTGGCGGTGGAACAGGCGTTTGAAAAACCCTGGCTTCTTCCCGTGGACCTCAACGGAATCGGTGGCTGGCGCGTGGGCGTGAACCATGATGGGAGCGCTGGCCAGTGCCAGCGCAAGCAACAAGCGTTGAATCATGAGTAGGCCTCCTTACTCACATGAGCGATACATCCATGCAAGCGGAGAATCGAAAACGCGCAAGGGGGCTTGTGGAATTTTTTCCCTGTCGTAGAAGAACAGGGGTGGGGAAAAGTCGGCCCCACCGCTTCCCGGCGCAACGGCCCCTCCTGCCGTTGCGCCGGGAAGTTTCGTTGGGGGGCTTGCGCATTCCAGGATCTGATCTATTCGTGAGTGCACACGCTCACTCATTTCAGACCCAGGAGGCCGCCCCATGAAACGCTCCCTCATCCACTGCGCTTTGCTGGCAGGCCTTGTTGCTGGCACGGCGCAAGCCCAGGTTCAAGTGGGCAACGGTGCAGATGCGAGTGAGTTAGGTGCCACGGCAGTGGGCGATCTGGCCGGTGCAAAAGGAGGCGGCAACACCGCGCTTGGCTACTCCGCAGATGCGGATGGTGGGCCCACCCCTACTGGCCACTGCATTGGTGCGACCGCAGCGGGTGCTTACGCCTCTGCACAAGGGTGCAATACCTCTTCTTTTGGGGCTTTTAGTCGTGCGACGGTGGGGAACTCCACGGCCGCGGGAGCGTATGCCGAAGCAACCGCGAGCGACGCTGCGGCTTTTGGTCAGTATGCGAAAGCAACGGCACTCAGCACCTTGGCGGTTGGTGGACACGCCCTTGCTGCTGAAATTGGAGGCACCGCCGTAGGCCCCGGCAGTCAAGCCAACGCAGAAAATGCCGCAGCCTTTGGGCTCAGCGCGAAAGCCAACGCCAAAGGCTGCGTCGCCTTGGGCACGGGCACGACCTGCGAACAAGAGAACACGGTTGCTGTAGGTAACCGACGCTTGACGCAAGTTGCCCTGGGGCAGGCGAACAACGACGCCGTGGTCGTCAGCCAACTGCGGACCGCCGTGGAAACCTTGGGCGCTGGCGCTACCGTAGTAACCGGTGTGATCGTGGCTCCGAATTACCAGCTGATCAGCGGGAAACATTACAGCACCGTTGCCGGCGCCATCTACGATCTCGATGGGCGCGTTCACCAACTGGAGCAGAACCCTGGCAGCGGTGGTGGCGGCACCGGTCCACAGGGACCCGCCGGTCCGCAAGGCCCAGCAGGCCAGGACGGTAAGGACGGAGGAAGCAGCACCACGGTGGCCGGGGCAAACATCGAGGTCACGGACAACGGGGACGGCACCCAAACCGTTGCCTTGAAAGACACCATTGAGCTTTCCGAGCAGGGCTCGGTCCAAGTGGCCAAGGCCATCCACAACAGCGACGGCTTCACCGTCCAGGGCGGCCCATCGGTCACCCGATCCGGGATCAACGCCGGCAACCAGCGGGTAACCGGGGTGGCTGCAGGAGCGATCGCTCCAGGGTCCACGGACGCGATCAACGGTGGCCAATTGTGGGATTACCAGCGGGAGCAAGACGACCGCTGGAACCTGACGGACCGCCGTTTTCGCCAGCTCGGCAAGCGGGTGAGCGGTGTGTGCGCCATGGCCCAAGCCAACGCCCAGATGGCCACCTCGACGTCGGCTATCCACGGAGAAAACCGAAACCGCCTGGCCGTGGGCGTCGGTGGCTGCAGCGGCCAAGCCGCCATTTCCATCGGCTACACCCGCGACGTGACCACCCCACGCGGATCCCCATCGGCTTTCTCGATCGGGGTTTCCCGCAGCGGGCAGGACACGGCCGTGGGCGCAGCCTGGGCCATTGGCTGGTAACGAATCAAAGAATGTCAGCGGCGAAAGGAGGTGATCGTATCTCGGCAAGGGCCCTTCGGGGCCCTTGTTCGCGAACTCCAAGCACAAAAACAATTCAAATACAATTGTTTTCGTTGAAAAGCTTCCTCTTTCGCCGTATAATCGCCTCATCCGAATTTGTGGACAGTTCCGGGTGCGAGTCCTGGGTTGTCGCAATGGTCGTAACGTCGTTTGCCATCGCTCTGAAAGCCCTCAGACGATGGGTGGTTAACCTAAAGGCAAAGGAAGAAGTCAAATGTGTTGATAAAAACAATTACAAGGAACCAAAAATGAAAAAGAAGAATGTTGTAAGAAAGACAATTGAACGCTTCAAGAGCACGATTTATCGCTTAAAGAAGCATCCGCTTGGTGTCGCTATCGGCGTGGCACACGAAGTGGTGTATCAGACGACCATTGCGGTAGCGGCTAGCCAGCTGCCCACCGCACACCCGGTGAACGCGCGTTGAGCCACGCTCCCCGTTGACCGATATGAAAAGCCCGGGCCCAGCCCGGGCTTTTTCTTTGGAACGCTGCTGCTATCCGCAGCGCCTCCGCTCCGGAAGAGCCAAAACCGCCCAAACCTAGCCCCGTCTTTTCTCCGTTGCCACGAACGCACCATCGGAATGAAGGACCGCGAACGTATTCCCCTGGACGTGCTCTGGCCAAACCTGTCCCGGCAGGCCCACGAACTCCAGCGGGAGGTTCGCCTCTTGGTCTGGTTCGAACCCAGCGAACGGGTCAAAGCTCTGCGGCTGCCAGTCCTCGAACTGAAAGTCCCTGTTCCAGACCATTGCAAAGGCCAGCGGATAGGCCTTCAGGACATAGATCGCCGAACTGCCTTTCCCGCCCAAGATGCCCAGTCCGAAGTCTCGAAGAACCGTTCGACCGCTGTAGGGATACACCCAGTAGTGAAGCCGAACCTGGCGTAGAAGATCTGACCGGTCATCGAACAGGTGCTGGCTGTGGCGTTCGTCGTAGCGATTCAAGCCCACCGATGACATGTGGCCCAGAACTCCCCTTGCCACAAGCTGCGGCTGGATGCGGATGCTCTGGTAGTAGGTGACCTTGCTTCGATCACGCAAGATCTCCGTCACCTGTCGACTCATCGATACAAGCGCCTTGTCGTATCGAGAAAGCACCGAGCCGTTGCAGGTCCTGCAGATACTCCTGAAGCAAACACCATTGGGCATCTTGTGCGACCGCGGCTTCTTCTCTCCACTGATTGCATCGGCGACGCTGGACACCCTCAGAGCGATGCCTTGAGCCCACGCCTTGGGCGGCACGTGGTTTTCGGTCAGGTCGGTTTCCTGCCCGCATATGTTGCAACGTCCCTTGGAAGGTCCAACCGGGAACTTAAAGGTCACTCGCCCGCCCCATGCTCGCCATGAACTGCGAAGAGATTACACGCAAGCGACGTGTGGCCTCTCACGTCCTTCGCAGCAGGCTTGCCAACTTCAAATTCTGATCTATTCGTGAGTGGGTCGTCTTACTCACGGAGAGACCATGACCCAGCACCACAACCTGGGACGCAGCGAGAAGTATCACGCCCTGCCCCGCACCCTTTACGCCCTGTTGTTCGACGACGGGGGATGCTACGTTGGCCAAAGCTCGAACCCGCAGCAGCGGGAGAAGCAGCACCGCTCCCCCAAAGGCGGCTGGCACCGTCCCTTCCGGTTCCATGCGCTGGAAGTGGTGACCGCCACCAGGGCGGAAGCCGAAGTGTATGAGCAGGCGTGGCGGGTGAGGGCCTCCCGGGAGGGGTGGCGCATCTACGCCAAGCCACCGGGGATCGTGGTCAACCCCCACCGGCGGGCCACGGCCCACGTGCGCGGGTTGGCCCACCAACGGCGGTGGCAGCTGGGAACACCGGTGAAAGCCCCCTCCGAACACGTGGGGTGGTGGCCGTGGATTGCGGTGGGGGCCATTGTGTTGCTGCTTGCTCGTTGCGTCACCGGGTAAGCGCGATCCCGCGTTGTTTCACCGCTGGCACCTGAGGTTGCGGTTTCAATCCTGCCAACAGCTCTTCTACGTCCTGGACCAGGTTGCGCACCGGAGCAGCCTGGGTCTCGGACAAGCCGACGCTCAGCGCCATTTCCTTGTGCCGTTCGGTGCCCAGCCGTTCGGCCATGCGCTCCATCATCTCGTCGGTCGTATACATGCGGTAGCTGCCCTTGGTGAGGCGGGTGAACGCCACCAAGGCCGACTGCTGATCGAGCATGCCCATGTTCGTGGCCAAGTGGTAAACCTCGGATTTCCCCTGTCCTTGCGCCTTGTGGACGGTCATGGCATACCGGTGGGCCAAGGCATTGTGTTCGCTCGTGTTGAATTGCACGATGCGCCCATTCTCCTTCGGATTCGAGCCCTCGATGCGCACCACCACGTCGTAGCCGCCGGACTTGTCCTTTCGAATGCTCTCCACCGTGCCCTCGGTGCCGTTGATGACACCCAAGTCGTTGTTGGTCGCGGTGAACATCACCCGGTCCCGGCGGGAGAGCGTCAGGTCCTCCCACTGCCCTTTCACGATCGAGCGGAAGGTGAATTCCTCCCTGTCCAGCACGCCTTGCTCCTGGAGCCCCTTTCGGATGCCCGTGGTAAGGGCTTTGACTTCAGAGCGCGTGTGGGCCAGAACCAACTTCTCGTCCATCGGGGTGGGGTCTTTCAGGTAGTCGTCCACCAACGCCTTGATGGCCTGCTTTTCCGTTCCGAAGTCGTCGATGCAATTTCCCTCCTTGAGATTGCGAAGGGTCTGCGCACCCATATCAAGGGTGCCTTGGCGGCTGCGGTGCCCGCGGCGCATGTCCTTGACCTTCCCCTGGTGGTCCCGCTCGTAGAAACTGTTGGCGGTGATCAGGTCACCGGCGTTCTTCTGCCGGCGAATCTCGGTCAGCTTCTTGTCCCCCAAGGCCATCTTCGCCAGCTCAAAGCCGTTGCCCGCGGCGATGGGCTGAAGCTGGTCACTGTCTCCTTGCAGGATCAGCTTGGCGCCCACCCCCTGGCAGTAGGTCATGAGCTTCAAGGTGTCATCGGTAGCCACCATGCCGGCTTCATCGAGCACCACCACAACATTCTTCGTCAGAGCAACCTTGCCCTGCCGGAGCTGGGAAAAGAACTTTGCAACCGACATGCAGGGCATGCCGGACTCTTCTTCCAGCTTAGCCGCGGCTTTACCCGACACGGCCAAGCCCATCAACTGCTTTCCTTCGGCTTCGAAGCACTGCTTGTAGACCTCGGCCACGGTGGTCTTGCCGGTGCCAGCCAACCCCGACATGACCCCCACGCCGGCAGTGCCGTGGGTGAGGTGACCGATGGCGGCTTTCTGCTCCTCTGTGAGGGTGAACCCCTTTCGCTTCTCATAGGCGGCGATCTCCCGGTCTACGGTGGAGCGGAACAGCTTCAGGTCCGTCTCGTTCTCCCGCTCCTTCGAGCGACGGATGATCTCGGCTTCCCATTCGACCATCCAGGTGGCGCAGAAGCGATCCTCCCGGTGCTTGCGTGCCAAACGAGTGCCACGGTCGTCTTTGTGGAGGTGTTCGGCTTTCACGCGCACCAGGTCGTCCTGTTCGGTGAACTCCTTCACCATTTTGAGGATCTCCTCCGCGTTCTTTTGCCCGGCGAACTCCATCCCCAGCTCCCGGACCAGGTCATGCTCGCAGAACATCGCCTCGTTCTCGTGCATGCGCTGCAAGACCTCGTCAAAGGTATGCGGGTCCAGGTGCTGGCCTTGGGTCTGCTTAAGCGACTGGGTGGTCGGAACCAGGTCAGGCCTTTCCTTAGCAATGTTGGCGAAGGTTTGCTGCCAGTCCTTGACCACCTGCTCGAACGGCGGTTCTTCCTTCTTTTTGCGGGTGGCCTTGCAGGCCTCGTCGTGGCTGGCGTTGGGGTGTTCTTTGACGTAGTCCAAGATTTCCTGGCGGCGGGTCTTCGTCTGAAGCACCAGCTCACGGTCGATGCCGGCAATCGTGGTGAGAATCTGGCCCGTCTCGCGCCCCATCACGTCCACCTCGCGCTCCCGCTGAATCCCATAGCCCAGCGCTTTCATCGCGGCGTAGAGCTCCACTTTGTAAAGGTGATCCGCGGCGTGGCGGTGGCGGTAGATCTCGATGGCATCGAACGTGCCCCACTGGCCATCCTCCCCCTTGGAGATCCCGAAGGCCAGGTGATGGGTGTGCAGGTCGGGTTCCACGTTCCGGTTGCTGACATGATCGGCGGCTGTCCATACCAATCCCGCCGTGCCTATAACGTCTACGCCTCCTTGTCCGCGCCGGGTCTCCACTTTGCTTTCGATGTAGCGCATGGCCACGGCGCAGGCCTGGCGGTGGGCCTCCAGGATGGCCAGCTTCTCGCGATCATCCGCCAGGGCAAACGCCACGCTCACGTCCCCGGGGGCGGAAATGGTCAGATCGAACCCCACCCGGTGGCCGCCCTCCCACTTCTCCATCGGCTTGCCGTCGTCGTCCAACCGCACGTTTCCCCAGCGATCCGTCTTGATGACCAATCGGGCCTCCTTGCCCGCGTTTTTGCACAACGGCCTTCCGGTGGGTGAAAAGCCCTTCCCCAGCTTTTCCATCACCTCGCGGGTAACCGGCTGCCCTTCCAGGCCGAGTTCGGCGGCAAGGCTGCCGCCCCAATTGAGCGTCTGCCGCGGATCAGGACCGCTGCCGGCGTAGTAAGCCACGGCGCTATCGATGGACAGGCGCTCGGTGGCCAGCATGTAGTCGAACATGTTGCCGTTGCGCTTGTTGTGGCCGCGGGCATCGATGCGGGTGCAATTGATCACGGGGACCTCCTGGAACGTTGATGGATCCAAGGTCCCAGAAAACGGAGAGTTGGCAAGGCCGATCACCGCTTGAAAAGCGCGTCGATTTCCTCGGGTGTCATGGTCAGCACCCGCTGGACCGTGTCGATGCCTTCTGCGGTGGTTGGGAAGGCCAACGCGTCACCGGTCAAAGGGGGCAATTCAGCTTCTCCCACCACACCGGCCGGCTTGGTGGTCCACGCGGCGGCCACCTGCCCTTCGCGAACCGTTGGATGGCTCCTGCCGGGCCACGTCAGCAACAGCACGTCCCCGCCCATTTGGACGATCGCCTCGATGCCCCACTTCTCGGAACCGTAGCGATTGCCTTTGCGGAAACCCAACCGGTCGGTGAGCTCACCGCTGGAAACCAACGCGCGGCTCTCTTCGTGAATCTGGGCCTTGTCTTCGTGCCCACGCCAGGCGATTTTCCGCTTGCCGAGCTGGCTGGCCAGCTTGTCCCGGGTCGCCCCCATCTGCACTTGGCACACCACGTGGGTGCCCACCAGCGATGAGAAGGCCTGGGCGGTCTTGTCCCCATAAACCAGCTCAATCTGGGAGTGATCCTGGACCGCCATGATGGCCACCACGCCTTTGCTGCGTCCCAACGCCAACAAGGGATCGATGTTCAAGCGCCCGGCGCTGGTCAGCTCGTCGAACACGAAGTAGAGCCCACGCCCGCCCTCGTTGTCCGGCAAACCTGGCCCAATGAGATCTGGCACGGCCACGTTGATCATGGCGGCGATGTAGGCCTTCGTCAGGGTTGGGTCGGGTCCGGATTGAACGATGACCTGCTTGCGCCCGGTGTAGTCGTCCCGTATCCACTCGGTCATCGAGAAACGGCGCTTGCCAACCTTGGGCCATGCGGTGGCCAGGTCGTCGATGAGGCGGGTGAAGCCCCCGAGGGAAGACAGCACGCTGGACGTGGTTTGGCTCTCCGGATCACGCACCAGTGCGGCGCCGCGGGGGTAATGCGGGCGCATGCCTGCGGCCATCTCTGCAGCCGGGCGGCGCACCAAGGCCGCCAGATCGGGCCACCCCCACTGGCCAGGCCGGGTGTTTTGGAGCTCGCGCACGCACCCA
Source organism: Stenotrophomonas sp. PE591 (assembly GCF_018320795.1). Classification (NCBI taxonomy): domain Bacteria; kingdom Pseudomonadati; phylum Pseudomonadota; class Gammaproteobacteria; order Lysobacterales; family Lysobacteraceae; genus Stenotrophomonas; species Stenotrophomonas sp. PE591. The sequence goes on along the minus strand of NZ_JAAOKO010000002.1, from coordinate 778,774 downwards.
ATCAACAAGTCCTGGGCGGCCATGCTCCAGAACTTGGCGTTCCCATCGCCCTCCGGAATGATTGAGGCAGCGAACGCCGCCGCATGGGTGGGGGTCCGCACGTCAGCGGCAACGTCCCACACGTGGGACCGCGCATCGAAGGGCGACACGATGATAGGCCTTTTGAAAATCGACGTGAAATCACCCTTGATGTCGTAAAGGAACAGCTTTGCGCCCCTCTTTCGCGTCAGTTGTTCCAGGATGTGCTTGAGGATGACGCTCTTGCCCGACCCCACCGAACCGGTGATCAAGACGTGGCGCGCCCAATGTTTTTTTGGCAACAAAAGATCGGGGTGGAGGGACAGGGCAAAGGGATCCGCCTCTGCTTCCTTGGGTGTCATCGAGCGGTGCCGGGCTTCGTCAACGGCCTCTTTTCTTTCCAGCAACCGCGATCCGGACAGGTGCCAGGTGTTGCTCACCGGCTCGGCTGCCTTAAAGAACATGCGAAGGCCAAGGCCCGTCGCCAGCAGAAGCGACACCCCTATCCGGATCCACGTCTCCGCGGGGTGGTGGTAGGACACCAGTTCGATGAACTCCCGTGCCGGAGCACGTGCCGAGATGCCAGCGGTCAGGAAGTGAAAAGCGGTCACCAGACCACCGTTCAAGGCATCTGTGAAGCGGATGAGCGAGCCATCGGGATTCGGGACGAGCCAGGCAACACCCATGCTCCCCACGTAGGCCAAGCCAAAAACGAATCCGCCGACAAGAACGGCGCGGTGCCAGTAACGGACCGGCTGGGAAGGCGCAACGCTGCCGGGCACGTCACCCAGCGCATCAAAGGGCTTGGATTTGCCCATGTCGGTGCATGCGCGTTGGGGTCCGCCCTCGCCACCCTGGCTGATCAGGATTGGCGCCGTGGGCCATCAGGTGGAGGCAGACCCGGGCGTGCCTGTGAAGCGCGGCAAGGTGGAGCGGTGCCCACCCGAGGGCGTTGAGGGCCGCCACGTCGGCGCCGGCTTCGACCAGCGGGGTGACCAGCGAGGCATGGCCAAACCGGGCCGCATGATGCAGTGGCGTGTTACCGCTGGCATCGGGCAGCCGGGCGTCCGCGCCCATGCCGATGCAGGCCAGCAGTGCCGCTTCCTCGCCCGCCCGGGACGCCCCCACGAGCCAGGCCTGCCACGGTGCGTTCTCCCGCAACCGGTTTGCATCCGACCGCCGAGCCCGCGCCTCCTCTACCGCCATCGCCATGCCTTGGAACAGCGAGGCGTGCTCTGCCATGGACAACCCAGCCACCCTCTCTGCCAGGGTGCTGTAAACCATCGGCTCGTCACGGTCTGCCAAGCGCCTCTCGTAAGCACGCACCAGGTCCCGTGTGGACGCCCGCATGGGCGCGTCGAACCCCAGGCGATGCAAGCCCCAGCGCAGGTCCACTTGCGGTGCCCCATCCTGCTCCCGCTGGCGCACCTGCCAAACCAGATCGCCCAACCGACCCTCAACAGGGGCAACGCTCAGTGCGTGGGCGCGCGCCAACACTTGCGAATCGTGAAAGCCTTTGGATGCGCCGGCTTCGCGAGCGAGTGCGGCCGCCAAGGCCTCCGCTCGTTGGAGGCCCAGGGGACGCAAGAGGCACAACAGAGATTCTTGGATGTCCATCTCTATTGTTGTAAAGCCGAATCCGCGATCGTCAAGAGAACATGTTAGCTGTTGAGGCGAGTAGCCACCGCAACACTGAAATGCCGAAGAATCTCAGTGTCATGCCAGAGCTTCTGCCCTGGGCTACTGCTGTCCAGTTCCTGAAGCACATTGTCCAAGCTTCTTCCAGCCAAGACCTGGGAATCCACATACCCGCCGACCAAGGCGAAAGAACTCAAATGCTCGGGAGCAACGTCGGGAAAACGGTGGAAGTTGGTGTTGTTAATATTCATCTGGTCCTCCTGCAGTGGTAAGCCGATGTGCCTCATCGGAAAGGTCCAGCTCGATCGCTGGTAAACTAACGGGCTAACGCGCTAAACGCTGTCGGGTGGGCCAAGGACGATCCAGCCCAACATGCAGAAAATCAGTGCGGGATAGAACCAGAAATCAAACCCCTCCCAGTCAAACCGGCGCCAACGCTTCCTGCACCTTGCACGCAGCTTGAGCCAGCGCCGGCTGCTCACCGGAAGGAACTCTGGACCACCACCCCGATGGTCACAAAGCCCGCCACCGCCATGGCCACCACTTTGAGCAGAACCGGAACGGCCGGGGGGTAGACGAGAACAGCCGCTGCGAAGGCCGCGGTCAGCAGGAACAAGCTGGTCAGCAGTGGAACCGCGTTTTCGAAAGCGAAGTCTTTGAGGGCATTGAACAACGTGGACATGGTGGCTCTCCTTTTGGCTTTATGAGTAGGTCTACCTACTCTTTACAAAACCAGTAAAGCACCATCAAACTGGACGTCAAGACGCAAAAATGCCCGATTTTGCGCAGAACCGGGCAGATTTGAACATCGATGAAAAGTTACTGTCGGAAGACGTTCGGTTGGGCCTGCTTCTGGTGCTTCTCCCAATCGTAATTGGCAGCGTAGTCCTTCATGAAAGCCGCCTCCTTCAACGAACTGCGGGCGTAATCGGCGTATCCCAGGCGCCCAGGTCCGTTCTCCATCCGCTGCTCACGGGTCAACATGGGAGGGGTCTCCTCCCGCTGGGCCCCGCGTTGCTGCCGCCACTGCGCAACGGTCGCATGAACCACCTGCTCGTGCTTGTCGTCCGGCTTTGCATCACGAACGGCTTTGTCGGCCTCCTGGATCTTTGCCTGGAGCGCGGCGATCTGATCGGGCGAGGCCTTCTCTGCCCAATCCAGAACGCGCTGTCGGCGTTGCTCGATGGCGTCTTGGTCTTGGACCACGTTCTGCTCGAAGTCCGCCCGTGCCGCGCTGTCCTTCTGGGGCGGTGGGCGATCGCCCAGAAGCCGCTCGTTGCGCTGCGCCTGGAGTGCTCGCAGCTCGGTCATTTCTTCGATGGGTTGGGAAAGGGTGTCGCTCATGTTTGTTTCCTCCGCTGGGGTGAATGGGTTCATCGTTGATCAATCCGTGGGTTTGGCAAGGGGGGCGAGCCCCCTTGCCTATCCGCATCAATCCGCATCGGGCAGCAGCTCCGCCAAGTCGATTCGCTTGATGCCGGCACGGTTCAGCGCCACGATGGCGTGACCACGGGGCTCGAGAAGGGCGGAGTATTCTTCCTGCAGGAAGAGCGGCTGCACCTCGCGCTTGCCCCCGGTGGGCATGTCAATGTCGCGCGCGATCTCGTCTTGGCCCAGCGTGTCCTCCGATCCAATCCGCCAGCGGCGGCCCGTCACGGCGTCGATGCGCGAGGCCGTCAATCGCCCGGCCCCTTCCATGCGCATCTTGTCGTAGGCGGACGCGTAGGCATGGTCCGGGTCGTTGAGCACAGAGTGGCGCCAATTGTTCATGCCGCCTTGGTAGTCGATGCCCCGGGTGCGCTGCTTGAATGTGGTCAACGTTGCCTGTCCGAACCGCTTTTCCAGGTATTCGTGGGTATTGTGCGAGCACTTCAGCGCGATCACCGACTGCATCGTATTGGCCATCAGCTCAGCCTCGTTGACCGACCCAAAGGCGTTGACCAAGCTCTCAAACCCTTGCGTTGCAAGCACGGGCATCAACCCCATCAAGCGCGAAACGGAGAACAGGTTGATGTCATCGGCCGTCAACAGCAGGTGGGCCTCGTCCATCATCAACATCACTTCAGTTTGCCCAGGCAACACTTCGCGCCACTTGTCGCCGAATGCACCACGCGCTTTGATTCCGTTCATGACCCGCTGTTTGAGCAGGCGCATCATCATTTCACCCGCTTCACCGAATTGGGTCGGGGGCAAGAAGAGGCCTACCATGGCTCCATAGAGCGCGTCGGACACATCCACCTCGCCCGTCTCAATCGAATGCCAAGGCATGTCCGTCTTGCTGTCACGCAGCTTTTCGCCTCGCAAGAGCTTCTCCAGCAGCCCTCGTGAGTTGAGCGTGAAGGATTGCCTCTGTTCCGGATGCATCGCGGGAATCTCCAGGAACGCCCATTCCAGCGAGCTCTGCAGCTGAGACATGGGACGGAAGAGATCCGGGTGGATGGTCTGCGGAGCGGTCTCTTGACGAAGGCGGTGCTGTTGCAGGTAGGCCGCGTAGGCCAGCCGCCCTTCTTCGTCATGGCTCGTGTCCGCCTCTTCCAGGCCCAAGTATTTCACCACCTCCATCAGCTTTGCATTGGCACGAGGCGCGGGGCTGGCGGGAATCACGCGTTCCACAATGGACAACAACTTGGCGTGGTGGAATGGCGTGTATTGCCATTGCCTGTCGTCGCTCACAGGGATTCGATGGATGGCGATCTGTTCGGCGATCCGCTCGAGCAATGCCTCAGTCTCGGCCACGTCCTCGTCCAGCTTGCGCTGTTTGACCAGCTCAAGCTCCGCATCCAACTGTGCACGCTCCAGCCCTTCCAGCTTGGCCGAACACCAAGACCTGTAAGCCATCTCGTGATCCACGAGCGCACGAAGGATGATGCCGGTGTGGTAGAGAAACGCGTCACCGCCGTCCGTCCAAAGCTTGGATTTCTCGTCCACTCGCCCACCGGCTGCACCGCGCAATGCCCGGACGATCTGATCGGGCGCCAACCCTTCGTATGGCGCCACCCGCATCCCGGGTTTGACGACGATATCGAACAATCCTTCCAAGTCCGAGATGATCGCCCCGTCCTTGCCGTCGGCGATGAGCGCGCCACCGCCGGCAAGCTTCTGCTGCTTCAAGCGCTCCCTTGCATCTGCGTGGCCTGGCGCCGCACATGCCATCGCCAAAGCGGCTCTACGGAACCGACGAGCGATGGGTCTGAGCGCGGCGAAGGATTTGCCAGATCCGATGGCTCCGAACACGAGCAGGCCCTGCTGACAATCCCTCCACGAGAACATCATCACGGTGCCCAGGTCGGGCGAGTAGCCATAGCCCTTGTCGGAAAGGTGTCCCGTCGCGCGCCCAATGGTGATCAGCGGGGTCTTGTCCCGCAGTGCCGCCTCAGCTTGCTGTTCACGCGCCTTGACGTGCGCGTTGATCAGCGCCCCCTGGGTGGCCAGGTTGTTGTCGTTGTTCTGCAGGTAAAGCCGGGCGGCGTTTTGGACAAAGTTGCCTTCGGCGTATTGCATCGCATACATGCATGCCAGCACGTAAGGCGCCGCCTCGCCCAAGCCAAATGGCAGGACCTTGCCGACCACCAGTGTGGCAAAGATGAGCCCCACCCACTTCATCGCTTGAATGAAGCGCGCGGCTGTCCCGCCAATGACGCCCCGGTGCGGGTGCGAGGCCGCCGCCACAAAGCAAACCACAAACAGGATGCCGACCAAGCCAAAGGCCCACCACAGGTAGGTCCTGGCGATCTGGGCATACACAGCCATGCCGCCGGCTTGCATTGCCACCTCGGTGCCGCCCTTGCTGTCCCCAACCACGAACTGAAGCGCCATCGGAACCCATTGCAGCAGCACCAGGGCTTTCAGGGCCTCCTTCATGCCCTCGCCTTGCTTGAGAGCAATGAAATAGGGAATGGTCAGCAGCAGAGCGGCCCAGCCTGCCCAGCCGATGAGGCTCACCAGGAAGGTCGCCAGAACGCCGATCACGGGGAAGGCGAGATACATCAAGGGAGTGGCCAGGCTGTCGCCGCCCTGCCCCATGTCGTTGCCCTGCAGGAAGCCCTCGGCACGCCGTCCAAGCTTCGTCGTGATGATCCGCGATTGGGTGTCGCGCAGATCCTCCGGAACCTTTGGCCACCACTCCTGGAATTCGTCCTCGCTGCGTCCGTCGGGCACCTTGAACACCTGGGCGTTCTCGTCCCAGACGGCGCCGCACTCCAGCGCGAAATCCCGGTCAGCCTCCGGCACATCGAGCTCTCGACTGCGAACGCGATCGGTCACGTCAAAGCGCCCCACCAGGTTTTCATACTCCTCGGCGGATTTGACGATGATTTCTTCCTTCACGCCCGAAGGCTCGCCGCTCTTCCGGCGGAACTTGCGCCCCAGGCCGCTCGTCCAGTCCAGAACGTTGAACAAACTGATTGCTGCCATCTCTGTTCCCCCCCTGTTAAATCAACGAAGCCAATGCGCCAAGACGGCAAGCACCAAGCAAAGCGGCGCGCACGCCAGAAAGCCCGCTTTGGCCACCCAGCGCTCTGCGACCTGCTCAACCTTGCTCGCGTAGAGCCGATCCTTGGTCCATGCGTCATACGCGGCGTCGTCTCTGACCGGCGGTCTGCGATCGGCGCGCAAGTAGTAGAAAGTGCGGCGGACGCCTTCGCTCAGGTGGCCCATGCCAAACGATTCAGGGCTGCCAAGGAACAAGCGTCCGTGCAGGTTCAGCCACTTTGAGCCGAAATGAAGTTTTCCGGGTTCCCGGTATTGCGTGAACAGCCACTTGAACATGATTCCCCCTTATTCGTGAGTAGGTCACTTCTTTCTAGATCGAATCCGCGAATGCGCAAGGGGGATCATTCGATGCCTGACTTCTTCGCCCAGGCGTCCAGGTCTGCGTCGGCTTTTTGCTGCCAGTCGTTCCTTGGGTCGGCGGCTGGTGCGGAGGTCATCCTCGGCAAGGGGGCGGTCGCACGTTTCTGCGCAGGCTTGGGCTGGGTCGCAATCGGCGCTGACGCTTTCACATGGAGAGTGGCGTCCGGTTCTGGCTTCTCTATCGCAGGTTCTGGCTCGGCCTGCTCTGGAAGCACTGCTGGAGCAGGCGCAACCACGGGGGCTTCCACCACCTCGGGCAACTGCTCGGGAGCGGCTGGAGTGGCTACCGGTGCCACGGGCTGCGGTGTGCTCGGTGGCACCTGATCGCCTTTCCCATGTAAGAAGTAGATCGTCCCCCCGACCAATGCCACCGCCACCACGCCGGCCACAACCAAGGGCCAGCGAGAGCGGGGAATGGAATGCAATGTCGCTCGCGCTGCCTCTGAAGCCTTGGCGTCGGGTGAGGGGCCAAGCTCCTCTGCGGCAATGGCGGCCAACTCTCCCTGTCCTGTCGAAATGTCATCGGTCACCTGCAGCTCATTGACAGCATCTGCTGGCTGATACGATGGGGCGTCCGCCTCCGGTGCAAATCTGGGCGCTTCCACGACAGGCGATTGTTCCCTCACTCTTGGCTCAAGATTCGCTTCGCTCACGTCAACCGCTTCTGCTTCGACAGCAATTGCCGCTGGCTCCCGGGCGGACAACGCACCGACCAGGTCCTCGGCTTCCGTCGGCTGGACGGTGGGGCCAGACTCGGCTTCTGTTGCCTGAACTCTTCCCTCTGCGCTTCTTGCCCGCTTGGCGTCTACGGTCGCCTTGACCTCCTTCGCCTTCTCGGCACCGGCAGCAACGCCCTTCTGGGTCAACTCGGCAGTGCGTTTGCTGATCACCCCCGCCCAGTGACTGGCAGCTTTCAGGTTCTCTTTCATGCCGTCGGAGATCAGCCGCTCTTCCTGCGTGGGCGAAGCGGTCGGGGTTGCTTTGGCACGCTTCAGCCACTCGTCCCGCTTGCGCTTCTGGATTTTTTCTTCTGGGGTCATGTGGGCTCCTGGGAATGGGGGAGGGAAGCCCGGGCTTCGCAAGACACCCGGGCGATTGGCGTCAGCGGACGTCCGGCACCGGGGTCACGACGATCACGGGCTCACCGCTGCCGCAGCGGTCGTCCACCGTGACCTTGGACAGCGCGCCACGCTTGGCCAGCTCCACGATGGGCACTTGGCAGGCGGCCTTGTCGGCTCCTTGGAACACCACCGTCAAACCGTTGCTGGACTTGTTCAAAAGACCCGCGAACTTGTCGAGGAAGGCCCGTGTATCGCTGTCCAACCGCTTCATGTCGGTGGGGTTGTAGTTCAAGCGCAACGAATCCAGGACGGCTTCCTGCTTGCCCTCCACGGTTTCGGTCTTGGTGACCACTTCGGCCTTCATGCCAGCCGCACGGGCGGCCTCGGCGGCCTGCTCGGCGTGCTCCCGCTGCTGCTTCACGTAGGACGCGGAAGCCCCCACGGCAGCACCCGCGGCGCAAGCACCCAGGGCTTTGTCTTTCTTGCCCGTGAGCAAGGCGATGGCTCCGCCGGCCACGCAACCGATGCCACCGGCTTTGAACAGGCGCTTCTTATCGGCCTTGGGCTTGCCATCGTCCGCCGCGGCATGCACCGCATCAGGGGTGGCCTGGGCGGAAACCTGGAGCGGCATGCAAGCCACCAGGCAGAGAGTGAGAGGAAGGGAAAAACGTTTCATGGGATGGATCTCCTGCTGTGGGGGAAAGTTAGGTGCGTGGAGCAGTCATGGGTCCGGCTGCGGGCACCTTGGCCGCACCAGAACCTTTGGGAGAGGGTTGCGAGAGGGCCGCCGTCACCACCTTGCGAAGCGCTTCTTCGTAGCGCTGGATGGCGCTGTCCTGCGCCGCCTTCGTTTCGTCTCGCAGCCGCCGCAGGTCCTCCTGGAGCGCACTCCGGAACAGCGCGTTCTCTTCCCGCAGCTCGTCGATGAGCTGCTCCAAGTGAGCGCTGGAGTTCTCCAACACGCTCACCACTGACGTGGCGGTGTTGTGTCGCTCCAGCGCCTCTCGCACGTAAGCGCTGAACCCACTGCCCGATTCACGGGCAAGCCGCTGAGCAAGTTTCAGCTGCCCACGGTCGAGGTTTACGTTTTGACGAACGAACGCCATTGGTCGAGTAACTCCGTTTCGGGATTACTCCACCGATACCGCGAATCTCGGAGTTGGCAAGGCCCCACGTCATGAGCCTGAAAAACATGGGCCAAACGAGCTAACAAGCACTGACACTGTCTCCATTCGGTGGTGACATGGCCAGGCCTTGATTGCATTGAGGTTTCGGCAGGCGTTACAGCGATTCTTGGGCGAAAAACGCACTCCCACTTCAGTGCGTCATGTGTATGACGACTCTGGGGAACCGTCCGGGCTCCTGCTTCTCTGCCACTGCCGACATTGCTTCCACCCACGTTGGGCTCTTGCAGTTGCTTTTCGGCGGCCCCTTGCGTGTTGCCCCAGGTGCGCTATTGGTGGTCTACGCCCCCTCGCCCCACAGGACCACCACCCACGCCATGCCCACGCAACGCTCCCGCTCTTCCACCCCTCACGCCCACCGATGCCCCACCCCGGGAATCCGTGCGGAGTTTTCCAGCCCACCGTTTCGCATTGCCCCCAATCCCCAGGACAGGTTGCCCTCGCCCACCCGCAGCACGCCCCAAGAAACCCAAATCACATTGGTTTTAGTCAAACGTGTGCAGTGCCCTTGGATACACCCACAGCGCGTTTCCCGAATCACAAGTGGGGAGCCAAAGAACCCCTGGAAGGAAATCGCAGATCCCTCGCCGCATTTCGTTTTAGTCAAGCGAGGGTGCGCGCCATGGCCTTCATTCACCGCCATTGGCCAATCAATGATCCACCTGCTTTCGTTTCAGGAGTGCTCTCATGAACACCGCTGACCTGGACGCGTTTGCCCGTCGCGTGCTGGCCTTCCATGCCGCCCGTGGGCCTGCCACCCCACGCTGGGCGCTGGACGTGGCCCGCCGCTCTGAGAACCCCGCGTGCGCTTTCTGCACCGCCCCTTTGAACGTGGATCATCGCCATTCGTGGGGGCTTTCACCCCTCGTTCCGTTGAACCAGGGCGGCCCGGCGGACACCGAAAATCTGCTCATGGCCTGCAAACGCTGCATCGCTGAACGCGGCAGCCGAGACCTGTTGGCCTGGCCCGAGTTGAGCCAGCGGCTGCCACCAGAACCCTTGGACGCCCTGCTGGCCGACCGGCTGCTTGTCCTCCAGCGCTCCGACAACCACCTGGTCGAGGTGGGGCGCTTTGCCAAGCCAGCCACCGTCCTTGCCCAGCTCCAAGAGCGCTGGATACACCCCCGGTTCGTCGTTCACGCCCAGAGGCATTCGGACGGCTGGATAGTGGGGTGGCCACTGGCCCACCGTGCCCATCTGACGCGAAACGACTTGGCCGCGCTCTTGCGCAACGTGCACCAAGGCGAATGGCTGGAACACCCCGAGGTGGTGGCCTTCCGGTTGACCGAGGATGTTTTTCAATCGGCGGTGTGGCAACTGATCGCCCTCCACGCGTTGGTCGTCCCCCTGCATCTGGGGACTGACACTCCTTCCGACCGCTCCTTTGAGAACCGGTGGATGGCCCGGTATCCAAGCCTGCGCCAGATCCGACTGCGGCGACAGGGCACGCACGAAGCACCGTGGCCTAGCCAGGCCAAAGACCACATTCCGGCTTACAGCGACAAGCCCAACGCGGTTCGCATGCGGACACAGCGCCAAGCCGCTCGTCAGGAGGAAATCAAGGCACAGTGGCTCAATGCCCGGCGCCGTTTAGCGAACCGGGACGCTGGGGTGGCCAGTGGGACGTTGAGGGCATGGCTGCCTGGGGAACGGTCCGCGCTGCAGGCCGACGTGGACGATCTGGCGGCGGCGTGGTTGAAAGCCCGCAAGCGCCAGCCGAAGGGGCGCCCGGACACCAGGTATCCCTTACCATTGAGGCAAGCTCAGACAACCAATTGACCGACATGGACGAAAAGGATCAGGACAAGGGAAGCGACAGTAAGGCTAACCGGAGCCCGTCGAAGCCTCAGCGGCGAAAGAAGAAGTGGAAGGAGCAATTTAACAAGCCTTTCAGCAGCCTGTTCACCATTCGCGATAACGAAGATGGAAACCCGCCGGAGCTGGAGGAATACCTGGTTCGTCAACACCTGCAAAAAGGGCTGAGCCACCTCCGGATGAGCAGCCGTGATGTTAGGTCAGCGCTAAAGGTCTTGAGCTTGGGCGAGCTGAACCAACTTTGGAGCATGCGCGAAAAGAAACTCAAGTATGTGGAGGACGCCGCCCTTCTGTTGGCGCACATCCGGCACCGGTCCGGGATTGACCTTCAGTTGCGCTCGGCATCGGAGCTTTTCAGTCACGATGTGATCCAAGCCCTTCAGGGCGTCCTTGAGGAGAGCGGGCGATTAAGGCTAGAAAAGCCACTGCCGCCGGCTCCTGATGCTGTCGCAGCAGAGGGAAAGCGAATGGAGCAGGTCCTCCGGGTGATCCGAGAGGGCCAGGCCGAGTTTCGCAAGCGCCTAGTCGCTCACTATGGAGCGGTGTGCATGGTCACCGGGACCGCCCTGGCCAGCGTTATCGACGCCGCTCACATCGTCCCTTACAACGGAGCTTCCACCAACGCTCTGAACAACGGCCTATTGCTACGAAAGGACATACACGCGCTGTTCGATGCAGGCCTGTTGACCATCGGGCCGGACCTGGTCGTTTACGTCAGCTCTGGGGTAGACGATCCGTTCTACCGTTCGTTGGACGGAAAGGAGCTCACGCTGAACGCCCCGCCCAAGATGTCCAAGGAGGCGCTGAGAAAGAGGCTGAATGGGCACGAGTCATCCGAGTTGAGCAACACGTCCCTACTGAAGTGAAACCCTGTCTTGGCCCTGATGTCTCAGGAGCTGATCAAACTCCCAAGATTTCTAACCAACTGTCCTGGCTCTCCCTTCTAGGCTGACCGCTCACCCAGCCTCCTGGAAGGAGAACACAATGAGCAGCAGCAAGAAGACCCCAATGACACAGGCCGCCCAGCGACGCATCCAAAGCGCGGTGGATCGCCAACCCAACCCCTCTCCTCAACAACGTGCGTTCAAGGCCAAAGCAGCCTCAGTTGTTGCGAAGCGGAACGGCAAGTGAGCCATGGCGGCTTTACCTCGAAATGAGGGGAGCCGCTTCATCACCTGCTTTGCGAGAACTGGGACCAGTAGGGTTGGACCCATGGGGTCTTCACCCGCCCCTGGTTGCACAGAGCGTTCCACCATTGGTTGTAGCGCTCACCGGCCAGCATTACTGCCTCCACACCCTGCTCTTCCACCCGTCCCCAAGCTTGGGCGGCGACATAGAGACGTCGCATCGTCCATGACACGTCTTTCCCCGTAGAGTGTCCGACATGCGCGATCACCGATAGCACATCCTCTTCTCGAAGCGCTTTGGTTCCATTGCGCCAACGCACCACCCAGGACTGGCCACCGGATTCGGGCGGGCCGCCCATGAGCACGCCCTCAATCTCTCGGACCTTCGGCAAGCTCTCTGGCAGGTCACGCCCGGCCGCAGCAAGCGCCAGGGCGTAATAGATGTCCAAAAGTCGGTGCTGAACCCGCTTCCTCGCCCCACTCCCAGGCGCATCAATCAACAGTGCCACCAAGCTGTTGATCTCACCCGCGTTAGCCATCAGAGGAGTGGTGAGGTCGTGATCCATCTGAGCCAATAGCAGGAGCAACGCATCCAAGCCTGGATCCAGCCGACTATCCGGCTGCATAGCTCCCGCGGGCAGTCCAACCACTTCTGCTGCCGCTTTGACCACTGCCGCTGACATACTGTCCCTGGACAACCGCCCATGCAGGACGTCGGCGGAAACCTCGTCGAATGCAACCGCCAGTGCTTCCAGCCTATCTCCGCCTGCGATACCAAGCGTGTGGTGGAAGAAGTTACACGGGGGGAGCGTTGGATGTTCGGACAGAGCGCGTGCACCTCGCTCCATCGCACGGGCTTGGCGCTCCGCACACTCCGGCATCAGCTCAGCGTGGCTTTGCCGGACGTAAGCAACCAGGCCATCACAGACCTGCTGCCGCTTCTTAGGCCTGCGCGGAATCCCAGCCTCCCAAGTTTTGGCGGACACCTTAAAAATCTTGATTAACCGATCGGAAAGCGTGCGCTTGTCTGCCCAGATTCCCGTCGAGTGAAGCAGCCAACCGGTCAGCGGTTGAGCCGTCATGCCTGGGACGCGCCAGATTTTGGCCCAAATGGCGTGCTCTTGATCAGCAGTCAGAGGGCCAAGTGCCACGCTCAGTAGATCTTTCCGTTCTTGCTCATCCCCAGATTCCGCACCGCCACCCTGGCGGCCTTGCGGTCCTCCGCGTGTTCGTCCTCGGGCGAGCTCACGATCAACAGCGTCTTGTCCTTAATGAGCGACGCGGCCGCGTAGTCGGCCAACGCCACCATGGCGGTGGTCAACGCGACTTCACTGCCGGCGTCCTCCGAATCGTCAAAGCCAAACAGCTTGGCGATGTTCTCGCGGAGCTTTGGCGGGATCGTCACCATGGCCCGGTGGTGGCGCAGCCCGTCCTCCCGACGGCGGTAGTCGTGCAGGGTGACCGATCGGGGCATGACCATGTGAACCCGCTTGCCTCCCACGCTTCCCGCCTTCTGGCTGTCGTCGTAGTCAAAGTAGGACTTGCGCTCCGGGTAGTCGCCCGGCCCCAGCAACAGGTGCTCCGGGATGCGGGCAATCGGAACGCTTGCCGCTTTGCTGGCCCGGCGGGGCTTGGCATGGGTCACGTCCTTGACGTCATCCAAGGTGCGCTTGACGGCCTTCTTCGTGGCAGCCTTCTTGGCAGGAGCTTTGCGAGTGGCCATGGGTAGGTCTGGGAGGGAAACCAAGGGAAGCTCCATCATGCCGCAGCCCTCCGGCCTGCACCAGCGGCCAAGGTATCGCGCACCCGGACAGCCAGGGCGTGAATCTCCTCCTGGGCCACCCGGGCCCAGCGGCCGTTGGCGTCGAACACGGTCTTTCCCTCCTCGTAGCAGTCCGCAAACAACGCACGATCCCGCACCAGGATAGCGCCCGACATCTTGGGGTGCTCCAGGCGGCGGCGATGGGCTGCCCGCTTCTCGTTGGTCCGGTTGGCGATGGGCAGGTAACGCTTTCCCTTCTTTTCAAGCACATCCACGGTTCGCAGGAAGATGAGAAAGCTGGCCCCATCGAGCAACGTGGGCACCAGGTAGAGATCGGCCTCGGGGATCACTTCGTTGTCCGGCAGACGCGGCGGGGTGTCGGTGATCTCCACGTCGAAGCCAGGGGAGCGCGATCGCCCGACACTGAACGGTGTTTCGTCCGACAGTGAGGCAAACGCGCAGGCCCCGCCTTGGGGGTCCCGGTCATTGACCAGCACACGCAGGCTGGGGTCACGGGCATAGCACCCGGCTAGATTCAGGGCCAGCGTCGTGCGGCCGACGCCACCCTTGAGTGAGAAGTTGCACAGTCGCATAGGGCATCCTTTCGTGAGTAGATAGGGGTTCCCTCCGAATCTACCCCGACGCTGCCATTGCGCAAGTGTATGTTTTTGCAACCCTTTCGGGCCGTTCAGCCCTTGGATTCTTTTCTATCCTTCCGACAAGGCGGCTGGACGACGGCAGTCCCACCGCAGCGTGTGGGCGGTGTTTGACGCCGAGCAATGCAGATCGAACGGCTGAGAGGCCATCCATGCTTTGACAGACGGTGGCGCAGCGCCATGCAGTGCTTCGATGATCGTCCAGCGTTGTTTTGCCGGACCGAACTCCGCGAACACGTCCGCCCCTGCTTCGGCCAGCAATCCGGCCATCTTGTCGTAGCACTGCCGCTTGGCCGGGTCATCCTGGTTCACGTGCCACGCCATGCAAGCGACGTGGAAAGCGGTGATTCCGTTGGGCCCCACCGGGTGGTCCAAGGACGGGAAAGCCGTCAGGCCCCTCCACGCCTTCAGACGTGCCTCGCGGATGGCCGCAATGGTTCTCTTCAAAGCCTGTGTGTTGCGGTGCTCGATGGCATCCAGAAGCCGCTGAGCACGCCGGTCGGTGGTCATTTCCATTTCAGCTCCTTGCGCAGCTGGCGCTCGAAGTGGCGTTGCTCGCGCGCCAGGCGGGCTTGCCGGCGAAGCTTGCCTTCGGGCAGGAACGCGGGAACCGTGGGAGGGATGTGCGCGAAAGGAAGGCCAGCGATGGGGCGGGCCGAGCGGGTGGGGCTTTCAATCATGGCGACGGTCTCTTGGGTTATTTAAAGCGGTCTTCGTGAGTAGGTCGCCCCACTCCCTTAACCCCATGCAACCAGACCACCACGCAATGTCAAGATGAAAAATCCAACTTTTTTTGACTAAAAACAGGGGCTTGCGGAATCCCAGGTGCATCGCATGCTGAATGCATGACGCACACGACCCGCCCCCGCTGCTCGCCTACCCTCACCCGCCTTTCCAAGGGCGTGCGCAGCGCGCTGGGCTTCACCCTCACCGAGACCTTGCTGGCGCTGGGCGTTGTGACCGCCGCCACGGGCGCGATGTTCCTGTTCTTCGGGCAGGTCGATGCAAAGGCCAAGCTCGCCAGCGAAACGCGCAACCTGCGCGAGCTGTCCCGACGCATCGAGAGCAGTTTTGGGATGGTGGGGACGTTCCGCGGGGTGAGCACCACGGCCATAGTGGTCGATGGTTTGGCCCCCGAATCCCAACTCGGCGTCGGGGAAAGCGTCTTGACCAACGCGTGGGGCGGCGCAGTGAACGTCCAGTCCTACACCGTCGAACGCTTCGGGGATTCGTTCTCCGTCAGCTACGCCGGCCTTCCTCGCCAAGCGTGCGTGGACCTGGTCGCGGCCAACGCGGGCGGGGTGTGGGACGCGCAGGTGTCGGACGTGTCGGTGATTCGAAACACCGGCGGCCAGCTCGACGTGGGGTTGCTGGGTAGCACGTGTGCGGACAAATCGCGCGTGGTCTTCGTCTACCACAGCGGATTGTTGGGGGGCGAATGGACCGGATCGCCGCTGGTGTTGCCACCCGTCACCCCCTCGGTCACCCCGCCCGTTTCTCCACCCGTGGGAACCCCAGTAGGGCCCGTGGGGCCGGTCGCGCCTTCCACGCCGGTGTCGCCACCATCCGCCCCGCCGCCTAGCGCCCCACCTGCTACACCCCCACCGACCACTCCGCCCGCTCCTCCGGTGAGCGTGACGCCTCCGGCCCCGCCCACGTCACCGCCGGTCACGCCGCCGCCGACAAGCACGGTGCCGCCGTGTCAGGAGTGGAGCGAGAACCGAACCATCAACTGCCCATTGGGCCAAGTGGGCCAGGTGTTCCAGAACCGCCGTCACCACTGCGGAACCGATCCGAGCGTTTACGAGGCGTGGGCTGGCTCCACGACGGCCGGCAGTTGGACCACGACCAACAGCACCTGCGCGCCGTGCCCTGCTCCCGAGACCCGCAACGTGGGATGCCCTGCAGGTCAGTTTGGCTCGATCGGCCAGCGGCGGACCTTCTCGTGCACGGGCACCGGTTCGTGGAGCACATGGACCCAGACCAACACCACCTGCGCGGCGTGCCCAGCGCCTTTCCCACAAGCGGAAACCCAGTGGATCACCACGGCGGCCGCTTGCCCGGCAGGCCAAATTGGATCGCACACGTGGCAGGCCGAGCAGCGGCGGACGAGGACCGGGTCATACAACTGCCCGGCCACCACGTGGTCGCTGCCCAGCCCGACGTTCACCACTTGGACAAATTGGGCGGAGACTGGGGTTCGTCGCAACGAGGCCATTACATGCACCCCCAACGCACCACCGCCGACGTTTCCCGAATACACCGGGCGATCTTGGCATTCGTGGGGAGACGGAGGGCACTACGGCTGGGCGATCTTCTGCAACGCTCCCCGGACCCTGGCCGAGCTTCAAGCCACCTCGTTGGCCTGCACTTGGCAATACGAAACGAACGACACCCCCACGTTTACGCCAGAGCCACCTGGCGTGACCCGCCCAACACCGGCTTTGGAAGCCTGTGTCTACGCGCTGCGCGCCAACTTGACTCCGATGCCAGGTTACGGCTTCGTCAACCACCCAGGCACCGCGGTTTGGCCGGCGGCTTGCTCGTGCAGCGTCGTGGGTCCAGGCGCGCGGTTCTACTGGCAAGACCTGGGAGCGAGCGACTGGGTGGGCTTTGAATTCAAGTGCCCTTGACGGCAAAGAAGGCGGGGGCATCCCTCACGTTGGAAGTGGCAAAGCTTCGGATTTCCAAAACCGACCGGAGGCGATGCCCTCGCACCAAGCGTGCTTTCCAGAAGGCAGGTGGCTTGGCCACCTGCGGCGGCTTCTGGGCTCTTCGCTGTTGTGCCTCGAAGTCAAACCCCAGCCAAGGTTTTCCACATCGCCTTGCCCTGGGCTTCGTGAACCGATGCGTATTGCTGTGGATCCCAGCTGGTCCCGGTCAGCAGCAGCCCCAGCTCTGCCACGATGGCCTGACAGCGATCGCCAAAAGCCAAGACCTCATTGAAGGTCAACCCAAGCGTGTTGATGTCAAACGCGCCAGGCTCCTCGTCCAGCTTGCGCATTTCCAGGTGGGCATGGTGCTTGTCCCGGAGGGTCTTGATTTTCGCTGCTACGGGATCAGCCGAAAGGATCACCATTTCATTGGAGACCCTTTCCCAGCCACTATCGAAGCGCGAGTAGTTCTCGTCCCGATCGTTCTGTCTGAACTTCTCCTGGAAAACAGCCGAGCTTTCGGGCGGCAGGTCACTGATCGGTTCGTCGTGGAAGTGATCGAAGATGCGACCGTAGCGCTCCCGGTAGTGCTCCCTGATCGCGGGATCTGCTTGAAGCTTTCGCCAGAGGTTGGTCAGGCTACCGGACCGCCAATGGTTGTCGAGGAAAAGCCGAGACTGATCGCGCACCAGGTCTTGCCCAAGAAGCGGAGCCAAGTGGTTCCACGCATTGGCGCCGGGGGTCTTATCCAGTTTGGCTTTGAGCCCTGCCTGGATCGCGGGGTCTTGAATGAGTGGGGACAAAATGTGCCGGCGCTCGTCGAGGATGTGGCACTCCTGCGTGAGCACCCGAACGAATCCATCGATTTGGCGAATACGTTGTTCCAGTTCCTCAGGCTTCATTCTTGCTCCGCCTCCAGCGGCACCTGCTGGAAACGCACCTGCAGCCGCTTGATGAGCGCACGGGTTTCCGCGTTCGGAGCGCGCGTGGACACCAGCACCGCCTCCCCGTTGGGCACGTGGCGGATGGCCTTCTGCTCGGCCCGGAGAACGGCGCGGTATTTCACCGCTTGGTATACGCCTCGCTGGAGTTCGTCTTCGCTGCACCGGCTGGTCTTCACCTCAACGGCTAGACGGTGCTTGCCGTTGTCGAAGTGGGCATCCAACCGATCACCGGAGCTCAAGAGCTTCTCGTTCGTGCCCGCGGTGAAGTCGCCGTAGTCCATGAACTCTTCCGGATGGTTGGCCACCCAGCGCTTGAGGGCTTGATGTTTGGCGCTCTCTGGGCCGCCTCCCTGCTGGACCTTGGGGAGCGGGATGACGCGCTGCGCCTCGTTCTGAGGCTTCTCTCCAGCATCAGGCTCCACAACGGGGGCGCCCAAGGCGCGGGCAACCCTGTCCCAGTGTGGGTAAGTGAAGACATCCTGCTTGGCTTCTTCAAACTGCGCCTTGCGATCTTCTTCGGTCGCCATGGGCTTGCCATCGAAATACGCCGGAACGATGGTCACCGCCCCATCGCCCGGAACTCCCTTGTTCTTGTTGATCACGATGGCATGCAAGGGAGGAATGGGCTCCCCCCATTGCTTGCTCAACCATTCGATGGCTTGCGCCACCCCACCTGCCACCCGCCCGTAGTTCAGGACGTGCTTGATGGAATGGCCGTTGCGGTCGTGGAGCTCACGCGCCAGATCGGTGTAGGTGTGGTCATCGCCTTCCTTGGCCCATCGCAGCAGGATAGGAAGTGCGTCAGGCACCAGCGGTCCCAGCTTCTCGCTCTGCGCCAACGGAATCAATTTCCAGCTGAACTTCTCCATCCCCTACCCCTCCCCTGTCATCCCACCATGGTAGCGGCGGGACCAGCACGGGAAAACGATGAGGGCCGGTGTCCTGCCCCCTCCCTTCTCAATCCTCGTTGGGCAGCATGATGCTGACCACCGGTTCCAAGGCGTCCCCGGGCCCGCACAGCGCTTTCAAGGTGATCTGGCGATGGGTCGACCGCGTCAGGCCCGACCCGGTCGCCGGGTGGGCTTCGTTCGACAACCAGTCGCCGGCGTCGGGCAGAGCCACGTGGAGCTGGTAGTGGATCTCCGAACCGTTGCCCTGCTGCCGCTTGATGGCCACGTGGAGCATGAAAAGCACGTCCCAGAGCCGGCCGTCCACCGACTGGCCGCGCAGTTCCAACCCTCTGGGCACTTCCACGTAGCGAGACCACGCAGCGCGGGTGATGGTCACGGGAAGCTTGAAGCCGGCTTCTTTGGCCACATCGGACACGTCCACCAGGACGCCGTCCTCGATTGCCTGGGCGCGGGTGTAAGAATGGATGAGGTCGGAAGGCTCGAACATGTTGTTCCTCGCTTGGTAAGTGATGGCCCGCCCAGGGCATCCGGTCGGGATGTCCTGGAATGGGAAACCCACCGCCCCACCGCTCGGCGCGGTCAAGGGAGGAAATGGAAGGGCTGGCGCGGCCCGCAGCGCAGCGAGGACACGGGCCCTGGAATGGCCCTTGACCGGAGGAGCCGGGAGATGGGGCCGCGCGGAGCGCATGAAGCTTGATGACGTGCCGTGAACGGCACACCGATTCAGGGTTGAACTTGGGAATGCCGTCAGGCCTGGGTGCAGGCCACAGGGACCCGGTCCATCCACGCGCTCTGGCCTGCCGATGCTTGAGCGGTGAGCGGGCCCAAACCTCGGATGAAGCGAAGAGACGCAAGTTGGACATCGTCTTGGGGCCAGTAGGGACCATCCGGCGAAAACACGAAGTGGTCCCCTTGAAGGGCCCCGCAGGTGGTGCAATGGTGGGCCAAGTAGGTTTGCCCTGACGTCCGGGTGGCGTCGAAGCGAAGCCAGGCCGCGTGGCCCGCCACGAAAGCGGCAGTGTTCTCGTCCAAACGCTCGATGTAGCGCAACAAGGCACCGTCCCCCTGATCTGCCATACCTTCGTCGTCGTGCTCCTCGAACGAGGGCACCCAGACCGCGGCGGTGGGGGTCGAGGCGTGGCAGAAATGGCACTCGGTCCGGCCGAGCAGCAGGCCGTAGGCCGGGGCGTGGAGGATGGATGGAGGGGCTTCATGGGTCATGGAGCCATTTTGCCCTTCCGCTGTGTCAGACGGTGAGACGTATTCCGGTCTGCTTGGCATTAGAGGCGCACACGCGACTGAGGGAACTGCACACCCTCTGAAAGCACTTCATCCAGGCGAGCTTGATGTGCTCGACGAGCGGCCTCCTCTGTGAAGGCGCGGATATCACACGAGTAGTCACTCTTGACTTCATGCACGACTGAATCCTTCAAGTTCCAGCCGATGTCATGGACGAATTCAGCCATCGCTTTGCCTTAGCGTGAACGAGGGCCTTGGTAGCGATAGTCGGCGAAGTGGCTCGCACGGACTTCAAACGTCTTTGCGTATCGGTGACTGGCTCGCCCCAACCTTTCCTCAAACTCCCACGCATTGGATAGAGAGAGATAGCCGGTCTTAAGGAGCTCCTTGAGCACCTCCTCTCCTCTCGACAAGTCAAAACGAATGAGGGAAAGGAAGACTGGAATACCGCGATCCTCGCACATCGCCCTTACTTCAGCGATAGCGAAGACTTGATTTCCATCTGTGGCAATGTGAAGAATTTTCATAGGGTCCAGATTGTAAATGGGGGAGTAAATTCGCCGCGCAGCTGAGTGTCTAAGCAACATCAGCTTGCCTGACCATCGGACGGTTCGCGCCCAGCCATGCCAACTGTTTGTATTCGTCGCTGCTGAGCAACTTGGACACCCCTAGCCACTGCACCAGGTGGTAGTGCGCGATCGTTCGTGGGTAGCGCTGAATTCCCTCGTGCAACAGTTTTGGCAGGTAACACACAGAGCCATCGCGGCGCTCGTATGCGTAATAGCGGTGGCGGGCGGCACGCGAGCTCATGGCGTTTTCCTCAGTGCGCCCAGAGGGCGCGGTCGATACAGCTTTCAAGGCGCTGTGCCAACCAAACGCTAAGTGGAAGGGCGATGGGGGCGGCGATGGCGAGAAGAGAAAGGGTCATGTCGGCGGTTCCAGTCGGTGGAAAAAGCGTTGCGTTCTTCCTGATCCCAAGGTAGATCGCCCTAGAGATTTGTCCACGGTTGCAGTGGACAAAATCTTGACTAATTTCTAGAACTGCGGAGCTAAGACCGCAGTTATTCCTAACATCACTTCTCGCGCCGAAGGCGTCACCTGCTCTTTTCCACCCCTGCTTTTACAGAAACCGGCGCGCAGCGACCGGTGGCGGCGCTGGGCCGTTGGCTCTACAGCCTTGCCCGCTTTGCACCGACACTTCCCCGGGCTGCCCACGCCTGTTCCAGGTGGATCGCGCGTTGTTCGGCTTCCACCCTGGCCACCACGTGCGGCATCGCCGCCTTCAGCGATGGCGTGTTCCAGAACGGGCTGCCTCGGTGAGGGTTGCCGCCCAGCCGCAACAGCAGCAACGCCGTCTGCTCAAATCGGCTGCGCTCGTCGGGGTCGTCGCTCAACTGGTAGTCCGCCGCCAGCTTTTCCAACGGGCGCTCGCACCAGTGGTTCCTCTCTTGAGGGTGCGCCCCAGCTTGCAGGAGGGCTTCGACGATGCGGGGCCAGGCAAGTGCGGAATGGAGCGCGGGGCCTTCGTTGAGACGCCACGCGTTGGCGTTGGCGCCCTGCCGCAGGGCCTGTAGAACGCCCAAAAGGCTTCCTTCGACGCACGCGTGAATCAGCTCAGCGCTCGGGCTTCCAGCCGGTGGTGGGCGGCGGTCAGCCATGGTGGCTGCCCCGAACGTGGTTCCGTATCAGCTGTCCTTCGACGTAGTCACGGATGATCTGGCGCACCGCTTCTGCGGTGGAAATGCCCGCGTTCACCGCGCCGTGCTCCACCGCCTCCAAGACGCTGCGCTGCAGCGGAAGGTAGGCCAGCCGCACGTCCCTCTCCCCACCCAGCCGACGCTTGCTCAGTGGGTAAGGTTTGGCGGCATACATGGCGAGGACTTGGCGCACGGCTTCGTTGCGCGTGACCTGCGCGCGTGCGGCGGCCGCCTGCAAGCGCTCCAAATCACGGGAGTAGCCACGGGAGGACGGAAGGGTGACAAGTTTTGGGGAAGGGACAGGTTGAAGCACGTCGCGCTCCGGCTTAGGACGCCGCGTCCAACGGCTTGGCGGCCGCCTCTCGAACCACCGCGATGGCACGCCAACGGTTGATCGCAGCGCCGGCGAAATACAAGGCGTCCACCAGTTCTTGCGCGGCCCCCTTCTCAAGCAGGGCCCGGTTGCAGGAGGCGAACCCTGCAAGGATTCCGTAACGGTCCGCGTCGTCTTTGGCTTTGTTCATGGCTTCCGCAATTTGAACGTTCATGTCGAATCTCCTGATTTTTGCTGGTGGGTGATCGGCGGTTACAGGCGCACGCGCTGACGGGGAGCTTCGAGAACAGCCGCCGGAGCTTCGCTGTGCGCCTCTTGCCGTGGGTTCCAGACCTGCCCACCGATGACCATGCTCGGACCGCCTGCAGCAGGAAGGACCTGCGAAAGCCTGGCCTGCTTCGCCGCGGCGTTGATCGCACGCACGGTGCCCTCTTCCATGCCTTTGGCTTCGTAGATCACCTGCCCCTCCAGGTGATCCCGCGCTTCGTCCACAAGGGCGGCAAGGGTTCGACCGAACTTTGACTTTGGCCCCTGGTTGCGAGCATCGACGTCCCAACGCTCGATCACTTCGAACGACTTCTCATGACGGTGGCCAGACCTGTTGAGCTCGCCAAGCGCCGCTTCAGCATCTTTCACGTTGAAGCGAATGGCGGAGAGCTTCACCGGGTGCATGTAGTGCCCACCCCCACTCGACGCAGCTTCAGTGATAGCGACCGCTTGGTTTCCATCGCTAACGAGGTGATGGATTTTCATGTTGATTTCCTTGATGGTTTTCGGAAGGCGCGATTGCCTATCCACAAATTCAAGGTAGATCGCCCTGTAAATTTGTCCACGGTTGTAGCGGACAAAATCTTGACTAAAAGTAAAAACTGCGGGGCTAAGGCCGCAGTTTTTCCTAACATCACTTCTCGCGCCGAAGGCGTCATCTGCTCTTTTCCCACCACCGCTTTTACAGAAGCCGGCGCGAAGCGACCGGCGGTGGCTCTGGGCTTTGCTCTTTGCACAAAAAAGGCCCCCTCGCGGGGGCCCCAAAGGACATGGATTTGATCTTACAGGCTGGTGGAGCGCCACAGCTTGCCTGCGATGCCACCCACGATCAGCGCCACGGGCATGAGCGCCGTCAGAGCCATCGGGGGCACGGAGGTGAAGAAGTTTCGCTCGCCCTCTTCCAGGCCCGGGTAGAGCAAGCCGATCGCGACGCTGACCAACTGCAGGGCAACGACGAAGAGCAATCCCACCAGGGCTCCCTTTCCAAAGCCACCTTTGCGTGGCGAAACCAGGAGCCCGCTGGCCCTTGCCGCGCGCACACGGGCCGCTCGCCAGTTCAACACGTAGAGCAAGGCCAGCAGGAGCAGCACGGCCGCCCCACCCGCAGCAACCAACCCGGCCTGCCAGCCGTAGCCCACGTTCTGGCCGATCTCTTGGGCCCCGGCAAGAAACAGCAGGCCCGCGCCCCCAAGGATGACGGTGGCCGGTGCCAGCAAGCCCCACTGCATGTGACCGCCCGGGGTGTGGTGAGCGTTGTAAGACATGGGACCTCCTTAGATGGGTGTTCCCTCAATGCATAACGCGATTCCTAGCCTTGGCAAGGTCAGCCCTTCTTCTGGGCTCCGGCCGGCACCCAGCCGGTGGGTTGCTTCTCGAAGATGAAGTCGTAGGCCGAAGGCACGGGAACGGGATCGGGCTTCAACTGCTGCCCGCCCTGGAACCCGACCACGTCCAACGTTCCACCGGTCACGCACGTGGCCCGCTGGGGGCCGCTGGGCGTGCAATCCGCGGTGAGGTCTTTCCAACCCCGAACCTCGATTCGTTGGCCCATTTCGCTGGAGAGGTTGGCATTGGCATGCGCCTCGTAAGCTTGGGCGACCTGTTCGATGGTGGGCAAATCCGCCTTGCTGCTACAGGCGGCCAACCCTGCGGTGATCAGGGCGAAGGAAACGAGGGATGCTTTCATGCCGGAGCTCCTTGCGTATGGGTCAAATCAACGTCGATGGTTTCGTCGCGGTATCCGAGCCGAACCTTCTCTATCGTCACGTCCATCTTCGGCACCGTGCCCTCCACCCAGACCCGGTTGACGGAGAACACCACCAGATCGTCTCGGTAGCTGCGACCTTGTCGTGCGAGATTGGCGGCCTCTTGGGTGTCCATTCGGACCAGCAGGTGGAAGCGGCCGGCGTTGGGTGGGCTGCCCCCCCCCGTGGAGGTGCGGTGAACCCACGGCACAAAGCCCTTGCCGGTGACGCTTTGTCCCGCCGCGGACACCTGAGGCATCGGGATGAACCCTTCCAGCACGCCACGGTCGGCCCGATAGGTGACATCGCCCAGGGCTTGGAACGTGGGACGAAGGGCGAACCGCCGGATGCCCTTGAAGCGCTGCAGGCGCGCGTCGAAAGCCGGCCCATAACGGCGCTCGATGGCGGCCGGATCATTGCCCGAGACGCCGTTGGCGCCCTGGGCCTTCGTGTCCATCAGCCACCACTGCCTCAGGCACCATTGGCGTTTGTCGGCGTCGATGCGATAGGTCGAATGGGCCATGGCGAGCAACTGCATGTCGCAGGTGTCCACGCCCCCACCCCCGACAGCCGTCACCCCGGCCCGCAGGTGCTGAATCCCTTCCAAGCCATCCTGGTCCAGATCCCAGTAAGTCCCGGCCGGCTCGAGGTAAGGGCTCCGCGTCCTATCGCCGACCACCTTGGGCGAGCCTTGGATGGCTCGGCCGATCTGGCGAAGCAGATCCGATCCGGCCCCCGATTGCGCCTGCGCTCCAGCCGCCGCAGTCAGGGCAAACGCCCCGGTCAGCACGGCCCTTCTAACTCCCTTCATGGAACCCCCTGTTCCCACCGATTGATTTGGGACCTTGCAGCCAACTTACGTGCCACGTAGAGTCTACCCGGGGCGTAGCCTCTGGGTCATCCTGTCCGCATGCCTGCATTGCATCCGTTCAGCCAGTGACCTCTGCCCCGCCCGCTCCCCGAGCCGTGGTGGCCGCGCGTTTGCGCCAAGCCCGCGTCCTGCGGGGCCTTAGCCAACGCGAGGTCGGAGTGCGGATGGGGATGGACAAGGACGCAGCGTCGGCCCGCATCTCTCGGTATGAATCCGAGGGCATGTCGATCAGCCTGGAAGCCCTCTTCGAGCTGGCCCAGGCCTTGGAAGTGCCCCCGGCCTATCTCTTGGCGACCAGCCCGGCGATGGCCGATGCGATCTTGGCTTTGGGGGAGCAGAGCGCGGCTCAGCAGGAACGTTTTGCCGAACTGCTGGGCGCTTTGGGTGAGCTGCCGTCGAAGAAGCGCAACGCACTCATCGAACAAGTGTTGTCGCCCACCAAGGACTAGGACATCGGCGAACAAGGACGAATCGACCCCATGTGGACATGGATCACCCACCTCTGCCGCCGCAATAGGACGGAGCCCACCCGGTCCGCCATTGCCATGGCCGCGCTGATCGAACTGAACATGCTGGAGCTCAACGCAGCGGAGGCCCGCAACCGCGTTGAACTGGACCCACCGGGGCATGAAGCAGCACTTCTTGAGAGATTCAAGGCATCGGCCCAGCTGATCCTCAACGAAAAGCCTCCATTCGACGCCGCAGACTCAACCTGGGAATCCCTTGGACAGAAGGCACGCCGCCTAAACCGAGGATTCGCAGACCTCCGATTGCAACTCTCCCTGCCAGCGATCGTTGGTGGGGATACAGAGCGGCGCGACAATACGCGTCCGGTCCTTTAAGGCGGCCAGGCCAGCTCTTCCATGCGGGCTTTCCTCCGTTGCATGTAGTGCAACATCCCGCTGGCGCACTGCTCAACAACGGGGCTTTCCTCAAAGGCCCCAACCCCAACCGCCGTCAGTGCTGCAATGACGCACAAGTTGGTGGTGGCCACCGCGTTGACGGTGGTCTGAAACAGAATGGCCGCCGGCACGTGCGCTCCGATCTGTCCATTGGGATCTTGATACATCACGCGAATGGCCTTCCCGCCATGGACCAGCCCGCAAAGAGGGTCCCACGAATTGGTCACCGTCCGAGCCAGCTTCTGAGGCTCATCGTCCTGCCCGATGCGTGCAATGGCCTGCTCCACGTCCGCGGCCAGGTCTTTGAGGGCAATAGCCACCCACTTTCCTTTCTCGTTTTTCCTTCGAGGGCCCCGATCTTCCTGGAGAAAGTCCGCCAGCTGTTCGTCGTCGGCAAGGAACTGGACAAACACCGCGCGCAGGAATTGCTCAATCTGGGAGCGGTGCATTGCCAAGGCCACCGCTGGAAGATCGATGGGATGGGTTTCCAACAGGAACAGCAACGCACGCCCGTAGTCCATCGAGGCCCTCAACAGTTGGAAAGCCACCCGGTGACGCTCGCTGCCGGCGGGAACAGTGATGCGGGCCATGCAGGACATGTTCGATTCCAGGCTGGCCTTGGCCTCTCTGGCCTCCTGTGCGATGTCCAACGCCGTGGGCTGCCGCGTGGCAGCACGCGGCTCCAGCGCATCGCGGATCGCATCCTTCAACGAATTGTGCGTCATATCCTTTGCCCTTCATTCGCGTATTTCAAAAGATGCCTCAGAGCTGCGGCACGATCTTCCCAGCAATCTACGTTCCAAGATGGATGGTAGACCCAAGTCATCCACGCCCCCCGTTGCCATAATCGAGAGACCATACGTGGCGCTCCTCCAGATAGCGCCGCCTCCTGCCCTCTGAGTTCGCATGGCGAGCATGGAAGGTAGGCTGGTCCGACCGCTTCCCGTGATCGAACATTCGCCAAGCGGTGCGGCCGAGCACCAGGATCACCTCTGGCCGGAGCAGAGGGAGGATCACCTCTACCAACCACTTCCCGCCTTGACTGAAGTCGGTTCCTGACGGACGGTGTCCAGCTCTCGTGCCGGCAAAGCGCTGGGACAAGTTGCAAAATGCAACGTGCTGCCAGGCGTGGGCGGCATCCACAACATTTGGGCTGCTTTGATCAGTCAGCAGGCGATCCAGCTCATCAAAGAACTTGCCACCGCCTTTCCTGTTGCAAGTCTGCATGTCGCCAAACGTTTCACGGGTGAAAGGACGAGTGACGACGGGATCGTCGGTCCACCCAGCCTCCCGGTAGTGGGACTCGCCCAGTAGCAAGACGCGGCGCCCTTCAACTCCCTTCCAGTAGCCGCGGCCGACGTAGGGCACGAAGGCCACCTCAGCCGGCCACGCTTCCATGTTCAACTCAGCCGGATCATCCATGCCATTGACCTTCGTATGATGGTGTCAGGCTACTCCACACCGTGCTGCCATGCAGCTATTGCACGCCATCCCATGCCATCCCATTTTTCCGCCACATTTAGCCGACAGAAAGCTCTTGCATACCGCTCGCACGTGCTTTAACTGTATGGGCCTTCAAGGATCATGCGGAGGCCCCATGACAACTCACCACGGCTGGCAGGCGTGCCGCGCATGCCATGCACCAGGACTTGATGTGCGTGTAGAGGGAGGCTGGCACCTCCGTGCCAATCCCGGCTACTGGGGAACCAGCGTCCCTAAAACCTTGGTCCTGGGGTTTTCCAAGGGGGCCACCCAAATTGCCGCCGCCCAACACGGGAGCTTCGATGGGGTCGCATTCGCGGGTGCTATGCGCCCTCGCCTCGCAGCCGTGTTGCACGAGCTTGGGATCGATCTGGGTGGGCAAACGATCAACGACGCCCTGACCGCCGAAAGCCGCCACATGGGCGCCGCCTCCTTGGTACGCTGCGGGTTGTCGGTGATGGACAACGGCAAGCTGGTCAGCAGTGGCACCATCATGCCCAAGGCCATTCGTTCGTCGTTGCCTTTGGAAGCCATGAAAACATGCGTGGCACGCCACCTGGACCCGTTGCCTGACAGTGTGGAGCGCGTGGTCTTGTTGGGGACCACCGATGCCTACATGAAGGGGGTCAAGGCGCTCATGCGCCAGCAATTCAACGACTTCCGAGAAATCAACGAGGTAGCCTTCAGCGCCCAACGCCGGACATGGGTGTTTGCGTCGCACCCCAGCCCGGCCAACGGGACCTTTCAAGCCTGGATCGACGGTGACACCGCCACCGAACCGGGCCGCAAGAAGCAGCTGGCGCGCCAAGCGTTGGGTCACAAGGCCCCAGCGCAGCCCCTCTCAGCTCCGCCTCGCCCGGCACCGGCACCGGCACCGGCACCGGCACCGATCCAGCGTGCCACGCCGCCTGACCCGATTTCACCAGCTAGGGCGTCCAACGGCGACCGTTTTGCCCGAGCCTTCCACCTGGTTCGCCACGATGGAAGGGTGATCGTCCCGGTGCGGATGAGGGACCGAGACACGGGAAACGTGGCGTTCCGGGTGGCCAAAATGGGCAACACCAAGGATGGCCAGCGCGAGATCCACGACGAAGCTGAGCTGTTGCGCTTGTGCGAGAGCGGGCAATACCAAGTGCGCGCCCAACCGTTGGACAAGTCCACACCGGCCAACTTTATTCGGCCGCTGCGAAACCACCGGATCGTGAAGACCCCTGCCCGTTGATCGCCGCACGGCGCGCCAATCCCTCACAAAGCAACAAGCGAACCATCTCGCTGACATGCAGCCCCTCCCGGGCTGCCGCCTGTTCCAGCCGGTCTTTCAGCTCCTGTGGCACGCGAACGGCCATCTGCACGTAAGGTGGCCGGCTCACGTGGACAGCCTCGCCAGGGTGAGCACCCACGCCAGCACTAGCCCAGCCAGGATTTGGGCACGCAAGCGGTAACGCACACGAAGCGCCCCGCTGGCGTGCCGTGCATTGACCCAGAAGATGCCAGCCAGGCCCAACACGGTGGCCAGGAACGCTGCAGCCAGGACGGCGGCCAACACCGCGCCCACGGTGGTCATGCCAGCGCCCCTGCCATGGTGGCCAGGACGAACCACTGTCCAGCGATGAGGCCGTAGCCGATGAGCAATCCCTCCAAGCCCGCCCAGCGTTGGCCGGGGGTGCGCAGCAGCGCCGCGCTGTCGTTGAGCAAGGACCACCCGGAGAGGATGGACAGCCACTCAAAATCAATGGTCATAGCGGTCATAGATCGAGCCCTCCCCTCCAGCGGAATTGATGGTGGAGGGCAACATGACCTCCTCGTTTTTCACGCGTCCGAACACGCTGGCAAACACGTCCATCAGCGAGGTGCTTTGGGCCGCGTCCCGTTCGGCCTGGCGCGCATACTCGTCCAACCCAGACGGGACAACCTGGCGTGCGCCGTTGACGGCGCCGCGCAACCCGCTGGCGTTGGGCATGCTCGCCCCAAAGGTGCGGTTCCACGTGTCGGAAAACCGGTCCAAGCCGTCCATGCCCATAAACAGCAATCGCGCCAGCACCAGGACAACCACGGCGTTGACGACAAGCCGCGTCGTCAGTCTGAATCCAATGAACATCTTCCCCCCTTTCGTTTCGTTGGTCGGTGTCAGACGCACGCATCGCGAACGCCATACGTTTGGGATACACCGGCACGCGAAACCCACAAGGGGGTTATTTTGACTAAAGCTAAAAATTGGGAGAAAAGCCCAATCACGCTGCAGGCGCGGCTGCACTTGCCCGTCAGCCGGCGCTCGACTGGGGCATTGCGTTGAACGGTCCGAGTGACCAAATTGGCAGGGCTAAATCGGGCCCAAGTCTTTGACCACCGCCTGGCCAGGCTTCAAAAAGCCCAATAGCAACCGTCCGCCGGCGACGGTCCGCCCCATGCTGGCGTTGAGGTATCGAGCCTGGAGCTGCGCTGCCACCAGCAGGTCCTGGGTGGCCATGCTGGCGATCGCCGGGCTCACGGCCTGCTGCTGTACAGTTCAGACGCAGATGCATGGTTGTTCGATCAAGGCTTGCAAGCCAGTGGAGCTGGGGCTGAAGTTCATGGAAAGCTTGCCGATAAACCTGTAACAAGGTAAATGAGGCGAGAAGCCAAGCGAAGCGATGGCGCGTTTCAGATCGGGGGTTGCTTTGAGCGTTCGAGAAAATCGGCTTCGCTACGTCTTGACCGTAATAGGAGCCACGGCGGCGTGCGTCTTGGCGATGCTCGCGGTCGCCCAAGCCATCCTCTACGTGCGTGACAAGGAAGGGGCGGAGGCAGTGGCGGAAGCCGCGGTGACGCGCTCGGAGGCTTTATCCCTTGCAAGGCGCGTCGCGGCCGAACAAGCCTCTCGCATTGGACAGCCGCCTTGCTCCGCCACCGACATTGACTCACTGAAAGAGATCGCGTTCCGCTCCAGCTACATGAACGACATCGGTCGCATCCGAGACGGACGCCTTGTCTGCAGCGCTCTCTGGGGGCGCTCGCGCCCCTACACCCTCCCCGCCCCACGCTTCTCCAGCGGCGCTGTCCGGCTTTGGCACGCATCGGATCTCGTTGGCTCCCCCTACACCGGGTCCAATCTGATCGCCCAAGGCGACACATTCACCGTGTCCTCCCCGTCTGCCTTCGAGAGCTTGGACCCTGCGCGCAGCAGCTCCATCAGCATCGAAACGAAGGACCGATCGTTTACATTCCGCACCTTGTCCCCGACCAGCCGCGTCGGCACCCCGTCTCTCGTCCAAGCTCAACATTGCAGCCGGGTGGCCGACGTTTGCGCGTTCGTTACCAGCCCTAGGCACGTGGTGTCCGAACTGCCCTCGGCGTTGCTCACCACCATCCTGTCAGCGGGTGCCTCGGTAGGGCTTTTGCTCGCGTTCTTGCTGATCAAACACCAAATCACGGCTCGGCAAACCATCCAGCAACGGTTGGTGCTTGCACTGAAGCGCAGCGAGATCGAACTGGCCTACCAGCCACTGCGTCGAATTGGCACGCGGGAGCTCGTGGGATTTGAAGCGCTCAGCCGCTGGCGCCCGCCGGGAGACGATGAAATCCCGCCGGCCATCTTCGTGCCCATCGCCCACCGATTCGGCCTGAGTCCTGATCTTTTTCGATACGTGCTGGCCCGTGCCATGAATGATCTCGCCCCCGCGCTGAGGGAGCATAGGAACCTCTACGTAAGCATCAATGCCGAGCCCGTGGACATGGCCCAAGAGTGCGTCGTTCGCTACATCGGCAGCGTCACCAACGATTTTGGCGTGTTGCCAGAGCAAATTCGCATCGAGATCACCGAGCGGGAAGAACTCGTGTCCGCTGCCGCAAAGAGCAACATGCAGGCCCTCTCAGTTCTGGGATACCGGTTCTTGATCGACGACTTCGGGACCGGCAGCGCCAACTTCTCCCGCCTCGCCCAATCGCCGTTTCGAGGAATCAAGATCGATCGCATGTTCGTGGCCGCTATCAACGAGGACTCCCCCCTGCGGCCCGTTTTGCCAGGGATGTATCGCATCGCACGTGAGCTTGGGCTGGATGTCATCGCAGAAGGCGTCGAATCAGAGGCGCAAGATTTGCTGCTCTACCGGATTGCTCCAGAGGCTATTGGCCAAGGGTGGCACTATGGCTGCCCTCTCTCAACCAAAGACGCGCTTGCCGCCATCCAAGTTGGGTAGCCCTCGCGCACGGGTCGACCCGAGCGCGTTCACTGGCGCTTGACGTTCGCCCTAGCAAGATGTCCGTGCGTCCGATGGACGCGACAATCGTGAAAATCTCCGCTATGGCGCTGACCCCAGTTGGCGCCGCCGAACCCAACGGGGTGACTCCCCCTCCCCTAGGTGACGCCCCGGCAGTTCAGGGCATCGTCGTGATCGGCCCCCCTAGCAGGCGGCCTCTTTAGGGCAACGCGCGACACACACCCTCAGCAGTGGTCCGCAACCGACTGGCCGCCGGTCTGGCCTTTTGCTGGTTAACGAACTGGCTCAGCGCTTTCCAACAGCGCCGCTCGGTTACTTCCCTGTGCCTAAGGCTGTCGCCGTGCAGCCCGCCTCTTTATCATGCTCCTGCGACGGCAATAGAGGGATCGGACAGCGGTATCTGGCGTGCGGACTGCGCGGACGACCCCGTAGATGAATTCTTCAGAATCCAATTGTCTCATCTGGTTCCGGTGGGGTTGTCGCGGTGCATCATATGCATTCCGCTCTGTTCAGCTTTTTGTTCATCTTCATGCCCAACATTGGACGTTTCTTCATCGATCAGGTTGAGGGTGTGCGGCGGGCCGACGGCTCGCTCTTGCAGGTCACGCGGATCAGTTGCGCTTGTCTGGAATGCGGCCGCCAACTGCGATTGGTTCCAGGGCATGGCCTGCTGGACTTGGACGGCGCCGCCGTGCTCACTTGCCCGCTCTGTGACAACCGCTAGGCGGTGGCACGCGCGAGGTTGGAAAAGCTTTGCCCCCAACCTAACCACCCGCGCATGGCGAGTCTTGATTGAAGAGTGGACCGCTGTGTGCTGGCCCGAAAGGGCCGATTGACGGTGCAGTCAAGCGGAACGCTCACCGGTTTCCAACGCTTGAGCTTGGGGCCACCCTGCTGCCAGACCGCGATTCGGTGGCCAGCCAATGGAGGAGGGGTATGCACAAGGCTGAGACGGAGGCGTTGGTCAAGTTGGAGCTCCGCCTGAGCGAGTGCGAGAGGCGCCTGCCCAACGCTGAGGGCGAAACCAATGCCTTGGAGTATGCGGTCAGGGCTTTGGTGGCCAGTTCTGCCAATCCCACCGCGGTGCGCCTTGCATGGGCCCACCTGATGCCCATGATCGTCGACATCCATGTGCCTCCCCAGCCAACGCTCCAATGCGGACTTTCTGCTTGGCTTGCGTCATGGACTGAGGTCCGTGGCCGAGCAAATCGACGCTTTGCCCTGCCCCCTAGAGACCTCCCAGATCGAGAACGGTTGCTTGGCCCTTTGAGAGAATTGCTGCCAACAGACGACCGCCCGCTAATGGCCGCTCGCTGTCGCCGTTGAGGTAAGCGGCTTGCAAGCGTCCTGCTGCCATCAACTCCGCCCGTCCCATGCCTGCTGGCTGATTCCGCAAGGGCTCTCCTGGCGACGCCAAGCCTCCCACCAGCGCTTGGACCACGGCGGGACGGCCATCTTCGGACTTTGCATAAGCGGTGGCAACCATGCGCTGGGCGTGCGCCGACCAGCCGCCCAAAACCAACTCGGTGTGCATAGCGCTGATGGGTATGCCAGCGGCTGCCGCCGCGCTCACGTAGTTTGGCCAGAGGCGATCAATCACGCCGCCAAGCTCGCCGGACAGCCGCTCTATCGTGAAGTCTGCTCGAAAACTGGCTTGGAGACAGAGCTCGTAGATTCTTAGGAAGAACTGGGCCGACCCACGCGTGGCCAAGACGGCGTTGTGCTGAGGCAGCAGAAGCAACTTGGCGCCCTCTGAGTGCGCCCCGGTTTGAGCATCTTGCGCAAGGGTATCGACGGTCACAGCCAAGTGATCGGCACTCAGCAACACGTTCAAAATGCTCATCTGCCGTCCTTGGGATCCATTCCGTCGATTGAACCTTCCAACGCCAATTCAGCCATAGGGGTTGTTGAGAATCTCAGACGCAATCCGCTCTCCCGCGTCCAACGCATGGAGGCACGACGACGCTTTGATGCTCAAATCCGAGCGCCCTCCCACGCCGTGGACCTCGACAGCGAGAAGAACCCAACGGCTTTCACTGAGCCGCCAGATCTCGGAGGTGTAAACGTGCTCTCCCACCGACAAGGTGACCCGTTCTAAATCTTTGCCCGGCTTGGAAGTACCCATGGCCCTCGAACCCTGACTGTTCAAAAGCAGTGTGCACGCGAACGCCGCTGGCCTCAACTGATCGCCTTCCTGCGACGCGGGGAGTCACACTCAAGCGAAATGCCCCCCGATGGATCAGACCCAGTCCTCATTGGATGCCGGCGATGTGACCGTGACCTGCCCAACCTGGGGTGGCCGTCATGGCGTTGAAAGGGCGGGACATAGTGAGGGGGCCGCGCCCACCGCGTTCGGGGCATCTCCGGCCGACTCCACCGCTGAAATGGGCCCGATCTGCAGCAGAGCCAAGGCCGCCAAGCACGCCTGCCGACTGGCGAACGTCTCCCGGGGAGCCATCAAAACATGCCCGCGTGGCGCCACCAGCCGCCAGCGCCAACCTTCCGCCCCGGTGATCCCGGCCCAAAATCCCACCCGGTGGTATACCTCAACGTACATAGCTGCCTTGCGTGATCAATCTGCGATGCTAGCGCGATCGAACCGAGCTCGGCCTATCTTCCGGCCGGGCGTTTAACTCGTCTTTTGAACAACGCGCTCAGGCGTGCGTCGCTAGAGCCTGCTCCGGCCCCGGGACGCCCCGGCTCACAGGCTCATCCAGCAGGTTTGAGCCCCCAGGACGTCCGGGAAGAGACCGCAACAATTGACTCACCCTGTGGACGCTTCCTCCCCTACCCCCCTCCGCACCCAGCACGTAGAGAACCCGCCCCTCAAACTGGGCGGATACCAGCTCAAGCCCCTCCACGTCTGCCAACTTCTTCGTCAGAAGAGCTCGCCACGACGCGGGCGGTTCGGATTCAAATTCGACGATCACCGCGGTATCACCGCACTCCAGCGGCATGATTTCGACGCGAAGGGCGTGGGGCGACGCTGCCGGCAAATCGGGGGCGGATCGGGCCATAGTGGGAGTGTCCAGGCGGGAGGGGTGGGGATTGAGTATCCAGCCCTCGCGGCAAAACCGCGTCAAGGCGCGACGGCGCCCTCGCCTTCCCGTGATTGCCGTCATCACAGGGATGCACCAGCGCTTTACTCCCAGTCCTGCATGATTCCTCGAATTTTTGATCAACCAGGTTTGCTATGACTGCCTCTCGTACCCTCGCATCCTTCTTGTAGAGCACGACGTCGCCATCCGCGAATCGATGCAGGACGTTCTCAAAGACA
This sequence comes from Stenotrophomonas sp. PE591, assembly GCF_018320795.1. Classification (NCBI taxonomy): domain Bacteria; kingdom Pseudomonadati; phylum Pseudomonadota; class Gammaproteobacteria; order Lysobacterales; family Lysobacteraceae; genus Stenotrophomonas; species Stenotrophomonas sp. PE591. The sequence continues at coordinate 744,143 of NZ_JAAOKO010000002.1, read as the reverse complement.
GCGGCTATGACATCACTGCGGTCGGAGACGCTGAAGCGGCTGTGGAGCGCTTGGCGCAGCAACCCGCCTTCGATCTCCTCATCTCCGACGTGGGCCTGCCGGGGATGAACGGGCACGATCTCGCCAAGCACGCCATGGCACGCCACCCTTCCGTGACGGTCCTGCTGGTCACCGGTCACGGGGGCGTTCCCGGCGCAGACCCACACTTCCTCGAAAACGACGTTATGCTGCTCAAGGAGCTTTCACGCTGCTGGAGTTGCTGGGAACGGTTCGTTCGACGCTTTGACGGCTTCCAGCAACAACTCGGTCACTCTTCTTTCCAACTCCCCCGCGGCGAACGGCTTGGTGAGTATCTCCATGCCAGACTCAAGCTGGCCGGCTCCTACCGCGACGCTTGCTGCATAGCCGGTGATGAATAACACCGGCGTGTCGGACGGCGCTGCCGGCCCGCGTCCGCCACCTGCCGCCCATTGAGCGAGCCCGTCAGGCCCACGTCCGTAATCAGCAAATCAAAGTGCTTTTCGCTGGCATGCACAGTGAGGGCGTCGCTGCCGTTTGCAGCCGCCTTCACGCGGTGGCCCAAACTGCTCAGCACCTCTTTCACCAGCGTGCGCATGGCGGTCTCGTCTTCTACCAGAAGGACCGAGCGACCAGGCGACGTGGCTGGGGGAAGCGCGGGCGTTTCCTGGATTCGGTCATCGGTATCAGCCGTGCTTTGCGGCAAATAAAGGTGCATCGTGGTTCCCACCCCAGGGATGGAGTCAACCGCCACCTGACCGCCGGATTGGCGCGTGAATACGTAGATCGGCAAGCCCCACCCCGTGCCCTACCCGATCGGCTTGGTCGTGAAGAAGGGCTCGAACACCTTTTCAACAACGCTCGCGTCCATGCCGGTTCCCGTGTCTCGGACCGACAAGCGAACATAGGGTCCAGGCGTCAGCACCAAACGCTCCGCCAGTCCGCCATCGACGTGTGAGAGCTCGGCCTCAATCGAGATGCGCCCTCCATCCGGCGTCGCATCGCGCTCGTTGATGCAAAGGTTGAGAAGGGCGTTTTCCAGCTGCGGAGCATCCACCCGCACGACGTCCTCCACTTGATCCGACCGCGTCTCGATCTCAATGGAGGGCCCGATGGAGCGGGCCAGGATGTGGAGCGTCCTGTTCACCATGGCCGACACGTGGATGGCCGACGGTGCCAACGTCTGCCGGCGAAAGAACGCCAACAGTCGTTGGGTTAACGCTGCAGCTCGGTCGGCCCCCGTTCGAGCCATCTCCACGTAGCGACCCAGGTCCTCCAAACGGCCTTGGCCAACGCGCATCTCCAACAGCTCCAAGCCCATGGAGACCCCGGTGAGCATGTTGTTGAAGTCGTGGGCAATGCCGCTGGCCAGTTGGCCGGGGGACTCCATCTTCTGGCCCTGTCTCAGCCGTTCCTCCATCGCCATCAGTTCGTCAGTGCCGGCCTGCACCCGCTCTTCAAGCGTTGCGGTCAACTGCTGCAAACGCTCTTGAGCCACGCGGCGATCGGTGATGCCGGAGGCTGCACCGAACCACTCGCTCACGTTGCCTTCGCTGTCCATCAACGGGACTGCCCGCAACTGTATCCAGCGGACGGAGCCGTCTGGCAACAAGGCGCGGTGTTCTACCTCCAACGGCGACGCCAACTCCGCGGCATGAGCAATGGCCAATTCCACCGCGGGCCTGTCCTCGGGGTGGATCAGCTGTTGACGCCAGTTGCCCCCAGTGGCCTTGAGCTCGGCCATGTCCCCTTGGCGATAAATCTGCTCCTGCTGCCAATCGGGGGAGATTGAGTAACGCGACTGGGTGGCCGCGGCCACAAATGCCCCCAGGGGCCGCTCGCTTGCGCCTAGGATTGGCACAATTGGCGCAATGGAAGCGTGCTGGCCTTGCGTTGAGCCTTTCCATCAACCTCTCCGCTCGGAATGTCGCGCGGCAAGGAATGGCCGATGAACTCGTGGCCAAAATCCACGCGCAGGGGTTGGATTGCCAGGACGTGGAGGTCGAGATCACCGAGGGAGAATGGCTGCGGGTCAACTCGCTGCCGGGCGAGCAACTCAAGCGGATGGCCTCGTCAGGCATTCGGCTCGGGGTGGATGACTTCGGCAGCGGCTACAGCAATTTCGGGTACCTGACCGAGTTGCCCATTCACACGCTCAAGCTCGACAAGTCGCTGATAGACGATATTTCCGAAGACCAACGCGCATTGCTCAAGGTCCAAGCGATCGTCGGTCTGGCCCATGATCTGGGCTACTCGACCGTCGCTGAAGGAGCCGAGACGAACGGTCAGGTCGCCAAGCTCCAAGGCCTTGGGTGTGACGAAATTCAAGGTTTCGCGCTTTCCAGACCCATCAGCGCCATTGAGTTGGCCGAGCTCCTTGCGCCCTGACCCGAGGGAGTTTGATACTCGGTCTTCCAGCCGACGAACCGTCCCGGATGGAAGCACGCGGAAGGATCCTGCAGCGTGCGTATCGCTTTCAGGAAGTCTGCGAGATCGCTGAGGCCGCTGACTGCCTCTGGCCTATTTCAGGACCCTACCCGTGGCTAATACCGGCTTTTATTTTGCTTCGCTTTGTCAATGGAGAACTGACCTCCGACGGCGCTCTGGCGCGTCTGCATGCTGTTGAGGCCACTTGTAGCAGCTGTGGTCTCACCTCGCTGCTAGCACCGGGCGAGGGCCTGACGGACTTGGAAGGCGCCGGTGTGATGGTGTGCCCACACTGCCAGAACCACCAAGCGGTGAGCCGGATGAGGTTGGAAGAGTTCATGAAGCGAATGGCCGGCACGAACGCTACAGCCACCGCTAACCCATCGTCTTCGGACGACGGGCAGGTCTTGTCAGAGTGAGGCCCTTGGCCTGCCAATCTGAACGCCTCGGATTTCTTAGGGCATGAATTGCCACGGTGGACACATTAAGGGCATGATGCGATCGCCCTTTGGTCTTTGCCCACAGAAACCATGACCGTTCCCCTGCCTTATGATCCATTTCTGCAGGCCTCATCAGAGCCATTGCTGGAGCTGGTGATTGTGCGTGTGGGCTGCGATTTGTTCGGTGTGGATGTCGAGTCGGCCGTGGAAATACGCGGACCAGAGACGCTGACCCGAACCCGGGACCGCCAGTTTGTAGTCTCGATCAGAGGGCAAGACGTCCCTGTGGTTGATCTGGGCTTGATCACCGGAGGCGATGCAGTCGGGACGGGTTGTCCAGCAATGCTGTTGGTTCAATCCGCGGTTCAGCTGTTCGCCCTTGCAGTGGACGAAGTCTTGGTCATCGAGAGCCTGTCTGCCTGGCGTGCCGAGCCTGCCGCTCACAGCGACCGATTCGCTGAGCTCTGCCCGCAGGGCGTGCAGCTGGGAAACGGCAAACGCGTCGCCGTCATTGACCCTGGTCGTGCCCTATCCATTCAGCAACGGCTGGAGATCGATTCAGGTTGATTGCCCAATGCTGCACGGTGCTGCCGCTTTCAGTTGCAACCGATTCGCGCGCGTTCCAAGTTCCACGCTTTGCGGTAATCTCTGGCTGACACCGCGATTCCGTGCATGAGGCGCTCGATGGAGAAATTCGACGGAGCAACGTGGTTCCCACTGGACAGGTTTGAAGTCGGCATTGACGCCGAAACAGCAGTGGTTGCACTCGGGCTTTACCAAGTTCGCAACGCGGCCGGTGACTCGACCATGTGCGGCTCGACGATGACTCCGACGCAAGCGGAGCGAACTGGCAATGCCCTTTTGATCGCCGCCAACCGTGCTCGCCTGACGATCCCGGGCTCAAGCAGCAGCCACTGATCCTCTTCTGTGTTGATGTGCCTGCTCGCGGAGGGCTTGGTGAACGACGAGGTCAGGGACGCATTTTTGCGTCTTCAAGAAGCAATGAATCGCATGCATATACGTGTTGCGGCGCTGGAAGCGGCCACAGTGCTCCTGCTTCGCACGAACGCCGGCAACGCCAACGTCGCAGACGAGTTTGAGCGCAGCATTCGGCACTACCTCCAAGGGATGGACCAGCACCGGGACCATGTCTTCGCGTTCGAGGAGATCGTCGAGCCATGGCTGGGCATCCTGAGGGAACCATTGGCTGGCATTCCCCCGTCTCCGAGCCGCTGAACTGCCAAAGCGGAGCGGCCATCGGGCGGCCGTAACCTCGGCCAATGCCATTGCCGCCTCGCCGCCTCACGGCGCAAGGCGCCGAGCTTTCGGCGCGCTTGCGGGTCTGAGGCCGCCATCCAGGCGGCCTCACCCACGGTGACTTCAGCGGCAACTTCGGTCAACCATGCCCTGCGAGCGACCATGCGTTCGCACTGGCCTTGGAAGGGCGGTTAGAACTCCTGCCAGTGCGCTGCGTCCGCAGATACCTGCCGTGCGGGACGAGCTGGCAATGCCTTCGGCGGGGTTGGCTTGCCCGCGTAGGCGGTTTGAGAAAGGCGGGAGCCGTCCACAGCACCTGGCTTGGTCAAGCTTGCACTGGCCGTGGCTGGCGTCTTTCCCTGCGCGCGTTCATTCACCTTGAAGACCGCGACGGCGGTTGCCAGCTGTACCGACTGGTCTTCCATGGATCGGGCAGCGGCGGTCGCTTCTTCCACCAACGCGGCGTTCTGCTGGGTCGTTTCGTCCATCTGAGAAACAGCCTGGTTCACTTGCTCGATGCCCGACGCCTGCTCCTGAGAGGCGGCAGATATCTCACCAATGACGTTGGACACGCGCTCAACCGAGCTGACAATCTCAGACATCGTCTGGCCAGCCTGGTCAACCAGCGCCGATCCTTGAGCGACCTTGGCCACAGAGTCCTCGATTAGCCCCTTGATCTCCTTGGCTGCAGAGGCAGAGCACTGTGCCAACGTGCGCACCTCGGAGGCCACCACGGCGAACCCTCGACCCTGGTCCCCGGCTCGAGCCGCCTCCACGGCCGCATTGAGTGCGAGGATGTTGGTCTGGAAAGCAATGCCATCGATCACGGAGATGATGTCCCCGATGCGGCGCGACGAGGCTTCGATACCCCCCATCGTCTCCACTACTTTCCCGACCACTCCACCGCCCTGCCCGGCCACGCGCGAGGCCCCACTCTGGCCAACTCGCTGGCCTGGCGTGCATGCTCGGCGTTTTGGCGCACGGTGGAGGTAAGCTCCTCCATGGACGCCGCCGTCTCTTCCAAGTTGGCCGCTTGTTGTTCGGTGCGTCGCGACAAGTCGCCATTGCCCGCGGCAATTTCCGTCGACGCGGTATTGATTGCCGTGGATGCCTGCTGGATGCGGGAGACGATATCGGTCAGCTGAGCCACGGTCGCGTTAGCGTCTTCGCTCATCGTCGCAAAGACGCCGCGGAAGTCGCCTTCCATGCGGTGGGTCAAGTCGCCAGAGGCAATGGCCTGAAGCAAGGTGGAGACGGCGCTGAGGCTGTGGTCAGCTGTCTCCATCAGACGGTTGAGGTCCGAAACCATCAATTCAAAGTCGTGCTGGAACGCAGACGTGTTACCGCGGGCGGAGAAGTCGCCGTCGGCAGCCGACACTGCCAACCGCTTGATCTCCGTGTTGATCGCCAGCAGACTTGCTTTGGCAGCGTCCATCGATTCGTGGAGCACGCCCGGGAGCCGGGCAGGCGTCGCGCGTCACGCCGCAGGTCACCGGCCGCATACTCGTTGAGCACTTGGATGGCATCCAGGATGGCCTCAAGGTGCTCGAACACCATTGTGTTCATGCCCTTGGCCAGCTCGCCGTAGACACCGGGCAGGTCCTCCGGAATCCGGTGCGAGATGTCTTCGGCCTCGTGAAGCTTGACCATGACCTTGGTGTCGTTCGAAAAACGCTCCAAGGTGGCAACCATTTGACGGAGGGAGAGCAGCATCTGGCGCGCCTCATCGCGGCTCTGGTAGTCGGTTCGCACGTTGAGGTCGCCATTGGCCACGCTGCGGATAGCGGGCAACGCCTCACCAATGGGCCGGGTGACCGAACGGCTGATCGCCCACCCCAGCACGCTTGCGACCAAGTACAGCACCGCCAAGACCAAGCCTGTGATCGACATCAGGTTGTTGAGGCTTGCTGCGTTGGTTGCGAGTTCAGCCTTCATGCCGCGAAGGTTGTATTCGCTGACTTTCTCCATGGCGTCGAACAGCGCCACGCGCTTTGCCCTGGATTCTGTCACCGAGATCGTCTGCGCGGCCTCGGCATCGCCAGCGAGGAGCGCAGCGTGAAGCTGATCGTGGATGACAAAGTAATCGCTCAACGCAGCGCTGACCGGCTTGAACAACGCGGCATCTTCGCCATCGGCGAAGGACCGCAGGTATTGCTTCACCAGCTCGTTGATCTTGGCCTTGCCCGCCACGATCCGCTGTTCGTATTGCTTGACGGCCTCAGCGGAAGTGGCTTCGCTGACCTGGGAGGTTTCGTAGATGCGGAGATCGCCGAACTGCGCACGCATCTCTCCGATGGCATAGCTGCCAGGCGCCCAGACGGACTCAATCCTGGACAACTCCTGCTTCGAATGTGACGCGCGGACAATAGTGAAGATGCCCAACGCCAAGGTCATGCTGGTCGTTATGGCGAATGCCAGCATCAGTTTTTTGGAGATGCTTCCGACGTGGCTTCTTCGGCGCACAGGAAGAACACGGCGTCGCCGTGGCTTGAAGCACTCAACGCGCTATGAATGGAGATAAGCGCGGCGAAAGGAGACCTGACGAAGGCCTCCTGGTAACTGTGGCCTTTGATCTCGCTCGCCGTGGCCAACAGCGCGCTTGGCCTGCTCCGCTCGATCAGAAAGCGGCCGATTGCTGGAGTCGGGAAATCCAATGGCGAACGACGTATTCAGGAGCCAGTTCTTGAACGCTGTCTGCAGGACAACGATCTGGTCGCCGTCTTGAAAGTGACGGTGCTGAACGACAGTGCTTCTGATGATGCAAGTAGCGCGCATTGATGGGCAGCAGCGACGTTCGCTTCCAGCGTATCCACTGTAAAGAGGAAGGCTTGCGGTCCAATGCACTCCAAAGGGCGGATGCATGTTGCCAGTCAGCTAGCGCACGTGCGCGCCTGCCGGTTCGCCTCTGCAATCTTTGCCAAGCGCCTCGATCCAGGAAGCGATCTGTTTGACGCCGTAGGGCTTGGACAAAACACCCCGATCCCGGTGCCGGCTGATCACATCGTTCGGATGAAGCGTGGAGGTAAAGAAGACAGCGATGCCATCGCGCCGAAGTTCGTCTGCCAACTTGTATGCACTGCGCCGGGCGTCAGGGCTGGCGGGCACATCCAGAATGACGACGTCGACGTGCCCCGCTTGCGCTGCGCGCAAGGCTCCTGAGCTGAATTCCAAGCATTCGACGTCATAGCCGAGCTCTCTTAGTTCGACTCCAACCACCTCACAGATGGAGGTTTCAATGTCCACGAAGAGAACGTTCATGTGGATTGCCGTTCCACAAGGTCGGGTCAAATTTTCCACACGGTCAGCAGCTGGTTCAAGCTAGTTGGGACGACTTCTGCTTTCGGCAGACGGAATCTGCTCAGCTTTGCCAACGCTTCATCGGGAGCGCGAGAGGAGCTCCCAGCATCCTTCCGCCGGGTGACAGACCAGTCGCCACGATGTTCATTTCGCCTCCCCTTCGCTGAGTGGTTTCGAGAGGGGCCCCACGTAGACTGAGGCAGACGGCCCTCCCGTGAAGCGCACAAGGAGATCCATCGCCGTTGCATTCATTGCGTCCGCATCGCCCCGCTGAGAGAAGCTGGCCCAGTCTGCCATCGCGATGCTCTGCAGCTGGCCCTCCTTGGCCAAAAACAGCCGCATAGGCCACCGCGGCAGCCGACGTTGCGAGACACGCCCGCGTGCCAACTCGATGAAGTTCAGGTGGCTGCGCGCTTCGGATGCCCTGGCGTAGGCAACGCGAAGGCCATCCGGTGGACCCTCCAGGTAGGACAGGAACCGGGCCCCGTCGTACAAGGTCACCCCGGTCACGCCGGCCTGTCTGTTGAACCGCTCCGCGTCGGCTATCAACTCAACCAGCCGCCCAAGGCTAAGGTAGGGGCTGGCCTCACTCACAAAAACCACCGCACGGTTTGGCATGACACGCTCCTAAGATTGCTTCAGACCCAACAACCTGACGGGTCGGGAAGAGCAACAAGTGCTACACGGCAACCTTTGATTTTGCCTTCCAGGCGCCTGTTTCCAGATCCTTCCGCAGCACCCAGTCCTTCGCCGGAATCTTTGCCCCACGGGCGGTCAGGTAGTCCGGCATGAATAGCATGATCTCCCCCCCTTGAATCAGACAGCTGGTCGAGAGGACCACGCCGTCACTGAGCTCGACCAAGCAGGTGGCTCTCTCGCCCAGTTCAGCCTGCTCGCCTGTCAGGGACGCGGTGGCCCCTGGGTAGATGTGGCTGTGAGTAAATTCCAACCGCATGGCATGCCCCTGTCGAATGCCTCAAATTCATGACTCCCCTGCTTCCACTGTGCAACGTGAATCGGGCGGCCTACAGAGGAAATCCGTTACCCATCACTGCGGAACGTCATCGAGACGATTGCCGACCAATGCGGCAAGCCGCTCCATCCCCGTTTCTGGGATGAATTTCCCTCCGAAGCGTTGGGAGAAATTCACCCAGTTCGACCTCATCAGTGCTTTGAGCTCGGCTTCTGAAATCCGCAGGAAGAGCAATGCATGCGCAGGGAACCGCAACTGCTGGATGGATCCCCGCGCCAGCTCAACGATTTCGGTATGCAGGGTGAAGGACTGGGTGTAAACGGAGCTCGCAGCCACCGCACTCGCTGTGCCTTCCAAATATGTTAAAAACCTGCTGCCGTCGAAGCATACAACTGCACGCGAGCCGCACTTGGCATTGAACTCTCGGCCTGCACGCATGACTTCGGGCAAGCGCTCCTCACCGATCTCTTCCACAGCCGCGCTTACGAACACCACCGCACACTTAGACATTACGGGCTACCTTTCACTCGGCACCAGTGCAAGCCGGCCAACGTGGATCAGCTGTGTACAAAACGCAGGCCAGCTTGAATTTCAGTTTTCAGTTGCGCTATTCCTGAACCTTTAAGAGTGCACCATGGCTAGCCCCGTCCCCGACTCAAGTTGGCTGCAAGAGCGATGACCTCGCTAGGGATCACGGCCCCGAGGTGCGCGAGAACCGCGGCTTGGACGACCTCTGTGTTGCAGAGGAAGAATATCCCGTCTCGCGGCCCAGCCGACGTCAGAGACCGGTTGACACTGATCACCGAAGCTGGCACATCGCTCACGAACACTTCGTGAAACTTCGACCCCGCAAAGCGCGCTTCGAGGGCTCTCCGACTTGCTTTCGTGTCCTGCCGTAGCGCCACACCGTATTTTCCAGACAATCCGATGCCACTGGCGGTAAATACGTAATGATCTTTAAACGAGGTCAACCACACCAGAATCGGTCCGCCCTCGGCGAGAACGCGTCTGTGAGCAAGCTTGCTACGTATCATCGGGCTGCTCGTTGTTGGCCTGATTGATCGATTCGCCCCTCTTGTGGCTCCGTGGGCGGCGCGAATTGCGAGCTACGAACGATGGACAGGATCAGTATCCGACAGCGGCAGAGGTGAGGGCAACGCCTGCGCGCCGCCCTTCATTTCGGCCGTCCGGGTAGATGGGCTCACCGCACCACAAACGGCCGATCTGTAAGCGAAACAAACCGAGCGGGCTGTGTAGGGCTTAAATCCTTTGGCGGCCCGCCAGGCTCAGCCGAAGCGCTCATTGCTCCGCCGATTCATCCCCCCCCGGTGCACGCGAGACAAACGCCATCCACGTGCGACCTGAAATAGCCGGTGTCGCCCGTCAACGAATAGCGGACTCCGGCCCAAATCGATGTCGCTGTGGGGCTGTGCCAAGCGCGAGTCCTCTGGCAGGCGTGGCGAAACGAACGTATCATTTCGCTCTCCTGCGGCGCAACCATTCCCGGCAGGACAGCGCCTTGAAGAGCGCGATTACAAGTTGGAGCAGCGCCAGACCAGTTGCGCAGGCCAAGATAACCATAGCAAGAGGCAAAAGTAGCTCCATGATGGGATCCTACAGGCCCGCGGGTTGGCAGCAAGTCAAGGCGCCCGGGCCATTGGCGCTCAGCAATCTCCTGTTCGCTTGGGGTGAGATCACCACAACCGCGTGACAGTGGCGTGAAAGTCGTGTGGCGATCGCAAGTAGCTGGCGCATAGCGAGCTGCCGTCCGAACGCAGGTTGGCTCCCGTGTGCGCCGCCATGACGGCAGCCCCCAACAGGTGCACCTGGGTGCGCCCGTTGTCCTGCCACCCTTTGGGCAGCGATTCAATGGCCGCCAAGGCTTCTTGCCCTGACAGGCATTGGATGCAGGTCAGGTAGGACCATTGAAGGCCCACTTCCTCGCGCAAGCGCCTGCCGGCGGCCTTCTCGTCCAATCGGCCCTCGGCACTGTCCAGCAGCACGTGGGCGGCCGCAATGGCTTTGCCTTGGGGCGAGAGCCGGCTCTTCTTCTTGGGGAACAGGCCGCGCATGATCAGGCCTTCTTGCTGGCCTTCTTGGCGACGGCATTCTTCGCAAGTTTCTTGACGGCCTTCTGGGCGGCCTTCTTCACCGGCTTGCCCGTCTTCTTGGCCACCCTGGCGGGAGCTTTCTTCACCGTCCCATCAGCCGACGGGAACTTCGCTCCGGGGTTGGCCTGAGCCCACGCCTTGCCCTCGGTGGACTTGGCCCACGCGGTGAAGACCTTGGGGGCCAAACCCCGACCGGCCCACGTCTCACCGGTTGGGAGGCGATACTTCGGCGCCACCTTGCCAAGCTTGCGGCCCTTTCGGGGTCCCGGGGCAGCCTTGGCGGCACGCGCCGGCTTGGCGTCGATCGTTTCCCCGATGAGCTTGGCCACCTGCCGCCGCTGGGCCGGACTGAGGACCTTCGCATACTTCTGCAGGACCGCCAGGGCTTTGGGCACCTCGCCGTCGCGCTTCTCCACCAGCTTCTTCTGGGCTTCGAGCTGTTTGATTTCGGCGTTAAGGGATTTCAGGGTAGTCAGGGCCAAAGGAGCACTCCGGTCGGGAATCCAACGGTTATAGCCCATCGCTCCGGGCATGGCCACCCGAATGGGCCCCATCTTGACACCCACCAGCCTGGGGCGCGATAACTCCCTTGCCGCGAGGGGAAATGCCCCCGGCGTATTGCCTGCTTAGCTCAAGGCAACAGGTCCCGATTCGATCGCACAAGCGACGACGGGATGGTTTTTCCTGTCTTTTGAGATCTAAGCATGCCCAACCTCCAACGGTTGAGAACCGAGGCTTTCCTCGCCCAGAAGGGCCGGTGCTGCTATTGCAGCGTGCCGATGTGGAACGCCTCTCCCGATGAACTAAAGCCGTTCGGCCTGCGCGCCAAAACGGCCACGCCGCTTCGCTGCACCGCCGAGCACCTGGTGGCCCAGCAAGAGGGCGGAAAGGACGTGGCCGGCAACATTGCTGCCGCCTGCTGGCTCTGCAACACACGCCGGCACAAACGCAAATCGCCGCCCTCCCCCGAGGCTTACCGCGCCTTCGTGCAGAATCGCCTGGCGAAGGGGAAGTGGCACCCGCCGAGCGTGGCCAAGTTGCGCCTCAGAACGTGTGGAACGCAACCACCCGACGGATGAGTTCCGCCACGCTCACATGCTGCCGCTGCGCCTCGTGGCGGGCGCGGTCGGCCAGGTCTCGGGAAGCCCGGATAGGCGGCAAGCGGTCGTCCCTGCGGCCGGCAACGGGAGAGCGCAGCAGCGGGGGGCGCGCAAGGTAGGCGGTGAGCCATTGGCGCACGGCTTCGCTCTCGCTCACCCCGGCTGCTCTAGCGCGTGCGGCCAATGCCTGGCGCAAGGTTGAAGAAAGGGACACTTTCGGCAGCACGGCCGTCAAGGGAGGCTTGGACGTCAGCGTCACAGCCTCTGCCTCAGTCGGCCCACGGGGGCTGGGCGGAAGAAGCGCTCCAATCGTTTGGTCTCCAGCAACGCTTCCATGAAGGCCCCATGGCGTGGGTATAAGCGTCCTCGCTGGCCGCCAACCGCAAGCTCAGCGCAAGCCGTTCCCACTTTCCGTTCGGTGCGCATGCGATGGCGAACAACCAGTGGTGCGTCCAGTCATCCTCCAACCGATCGGATGCAACGAAGAGCACCCGGTGATCACGCTGGAACGGCAGGGACGACAGCGCCTGGTCAACCGCATGGCGGTGGGCAGCCTGTAGCCGTGCCCTCTCCTCGCCGTCGGTATCCAGCAGCGCGGCGAACCCTTTTGGCAGGCGCAACGAAACGCGGTAGCCCGCCGCCCGGGCGTGGTGGCCCTCGCCTTCCCACAACCGCGGCTGCCCATCGAAATCCTGGCCCATAGCGAAGCGCCGCATGGCCTCCTCGGTCACTGGCCCACCGGGCTTCAACTGGGTCAACCACGCACCACCCCAGCGCAACGCGGCCAAGGGCGCCTCCAGCAGTTCTGCGAAGGCGAACCCATCGGCGAACACGTCCTCCCGGCAGAGGCAGGTGAGTTGCAGGTTCATGGGATCACCCTCATAACCGTGCCCTACTATTCGGAACGGCTTTCGTTGCGCCAGGGAGAGTCGCATCCAAACGCAGGGCCTCTTGTTCCGTTTCCCATCTCCATAGGCGATCGCGTATTTGCGGACGTTGCTGTTCGAGCCACGCATCGGGACGTGGCTCTGCATTGACAAACTGCAACCAAGCCTTCGAACGCGGATTGGCCCCTGCCTGCAACAACAGGTCGAGCAGCTCCACGTTGCCCGCCAGATAGGCGAAATAGATTGGTGACCGCCTTATCTCGCCACAGTCGTAATCCGCGTCCGGATCTGCGCCAGCTTCGAGCAGCACGCGACAAACCTCGAGCCACCTTCGCCCATTTTCTTCCCATGGACTGTCCTGCATAACAGCAAAAATAAGTGGCGTTTTTCCATCTTTTCGCTCCCGAGCGTTCACATCAGCGCCATCTGCAATCAACTGCTCAAGCTCCCTCAGCTGGAACCCTCCTTCGCGCTCGAATAGCTGAAAGATGGGTGGCATCCGGCGATGTCTCCTCCATTTACCCATGCGTTTCTCAATGACATAGCGGGGGATCAGGATTGGAGACAGCAGCGTCAATACAAGGAACTCCACGCGAACCTTCCAGATCGGCTCTTGAAATAGATTTGGTGGGTCACGCAAATTCTTTAACCATCCCCGCACACCCTTTTTGATACTTGCCACGAAATTCATGTCAGCCCCCATGGAATACATTTGTATCCCTTCAGATCCATGCAAGCAGAAAGGGACATTCTGTCCAGAGGGCTTTACTGACTAAAGCGAAAAAATGCTGGGGTTGCACGACAGTTTGCCAAACTGTCACCCTCCCCTTGCGCGTTTCCGCTACAGCGGAAAATCAGTGGGTCAGGAGGACGCATGGCCAACACCGACTTACTCGCTGCAATTCGACAGCGCAACCCCGCCCAGGTGGACCTGGCGATCGGGCGCGGGGCCCAACCCAACGCGCACGACGCCCGTGGCTACTCGCCGTTCCACGTCGCCCTGCTGACCGCTGACGCACCAACGGTTCGGGCGTTGCTGGACAGCGGAGCTGATCGGTTGGTGAGCACGAAGTTGGCCCAGGCCCGGAACATGGGCGCCAAGACCTTGGTCGCGTATCGTCACGTGCAAGCGCGGCCGCGGGAGGCTGCGTGGTAGCAGGAAGCTGGACTAAGATGAGTCCATGCCCGTATCACCCGACAAAGCCTATCGGCTATTGAAAGCCTTCGGAATGCTTGAGTTCCAGCTTAAGCAGACTAGCGAATTCTTTCAGACCAAGACCCCAAAACCGCCCATCTGGAAGGTGTTCAAGATCGGCTCATTCGAGATCGATGTGCGTCTCAGCGCCTTGCCAGCACCTGCCCCCGTTCCCGTGGTAGACGTGGACTGGAACAAGGTGGATCGAGCGGTGGCGCGCTTGGGGCAAGCATTCGTCGCACTCGTTCCCCTTCCCACTCAGAGAAAGCTGCTTGCTCCACCACGCAATCGGCCGAAAAGGGAGCGCATTGAGTTTGACCAGACGGGCCGACCACGGGCGACCTACCAGCCCGTCAACCTGCCCCATAACGACGCCGAAGCCTTGGTCGTTGCGATGCGACGCGTTAGAAACAACCTTTTCCATGGCGGCAAGGAAGACCCGCTGGAGGAGACGTATTTCGGAGAAGACAACGATTGGGCGGTGGCCGCCGCAGATGTTGCGGATGCTCTGTTGGATCTTCTCGACCGCCAGTTGCTCCGACCCGTTCAAGCGCCCTGACCCACTTCAGTCTTCCTTGGTCGGCGGGCAACGTGGGAACCGACTGCAGGAGTGGAACACCTCCTTTGTCGCACGATAGACGCGCTCCACCAGCACACCTTGACCACACACCTGCAGGCTTAGCGGCTTCCCATCGTTGGCCTCCGGCGGCTTGTCGTAGAGAGACTGGATGTAGAAGTTCAGGCATCAGGGAATAACCTCGACCGTTGGCAGTACCACCACTCTCGCCCTCGGCCTCGATAATGAGTTACTCCCTCACTCACGTCGACTTTCATCAAGGGAACCTGCTCGCTGGCATCGACTTGCGCGCTCAGGCGCTCATGGGGGTCATGGACCGGGCAAATGGGAAGTCTGCGCGGGGCCCATAGGCATGGCCTCGGCTGCACGCCGGATGCGCGGGGGTGTTGCACTACCCCAACTGGGCCATGAACCAGAAAAATTCGTCTCCCGCCTATGCCACCCGGTGGAATCATGTGGTGCGGGCACAATGGCAAGCCTGAAGGCAATTAAAACGGGATGTCAGTATCCTCGGGGAGAACCGTTTCTTGCCGCCGCGCCAGCTGCCATCGTTCCTCACACGCCTTGATGAATCGCACAGTGCTGGCAACGTTGCTAGCGATCAGCAGCGCCTCGTCGTAGGCGAGCACTGGATTGTCGTGAGCCATCGTGTGATTGTTCCGAACGTAGTCGTATTGGCCGAATATCGAAGTCGCGCCATTTAGGATGTGCTCCGCCATCTTGGATTTGAGGAGACCTTCCTCCTTGACGCGCTTCACGTATCCACCCATCAGACCGCCCAACGGCACCGAACGGTCCCTAGGTATGCCGTGCTCCTCGCATAGCTTCCGAAGAAACTTGACCAGAAACGTATGTAACCGGTCCAGGCCTTGTTCGGGCTCGTTTCGCTCAAAGCACTCCCTTGCGGCCTTAGCCACCTTCTGGAAGTCCTCCGAGTCGCCTTCGATGGCCTCTATATCCGCCACTGCCTTCGCTTGCGCCAGACGTGTCCCTATAGCTTCGCACTCCTTGAACAGAGCCTGCCGCTCTAAGGCGGGGTGACCGGTGTCCCCGCAATGCTCTAGCAACCCCAGAATTACCCGACCTACCAGGAAATCGTCTTCCTTGGTCCAAAAGCTGCGCAGATGGTTGGCTTTCGACGAGCCATATTCGCTGTACTTCCCTCCGTAGATGTCCAGATAAACCACTTCTTCAAAGAACCGAGCAAATGTGCTGTTCGAAAAGTCGAGAACGTAACCACTGCTCATTCCGAACAGATCTTCAAGTTTTCGTTTTTCCCGGGGAGCTAACGTAGACATAGCGGCCAGACTATTGGTGTGAGGGGTGGGACTACTTACCAAGGAATGTCGTCATCGTCAGCTGATGTCTCAGCATCTTCATCCCCATCGCTAGGGCTCATCATCTCAATCAGGCGCTCTCCTTGAGCCAGCAGGTGATCGTAGGTCATCACGGATATCCCGTGCATGCGCTGATTGAGGCCGTGGAGCGCACGCTGTTGCTCATCGGACCACTCATTGGACCGCCCGATGACGATGGTGGCCCGCGGGTGGTAGGCGACTACTTCTTTGTGGTCCAGCAAACCGTGCCTGGCTGCCTCATGAAGGAGGTCCAGGTAGCGATGACATTGCCCGATGGCACGGGATACGTCCGCTGAGAAGTAGTGGTTCTTGTGGGCTGCATCGTAGAGCAGCACATCCTTGTCCGGTCGCTTGAGCTCGACGATGTCCCGATAGCCGGCAATGACATTGGGCAACATCAGATCGAGATTGTCACCGGTGGTAATGCCCCTAACCTCATCCCGGACCACGTAGGCGCTGCCAAAGGCCCAGCAGTGCTTTTCGCACCAGGCCTGGTAAGTCTGTTCAACCGCCTCTCCCCGGGTGAGGTTGGAGCGCAGTTCGGCCACCGCTGATCGCATCTCGCTCAAGCGGATTGACCCACGCAGCGCCGTGCTTAGCTCATGCGTGAGTTCAGTGCTGGACAAATGACCCAGCAACTCTGACTGCGATAGAACCTTTGTCAGGGCACCCACCAGTTCTTGAGGATCATGGCCCGTCAGGTTGGCCTCGCCGTTGGCCACCCGAATCAAGATGAACTCCCCCGTTTCCGACTGAGCGGCAAGGGGCAGATGTGTCTGTAGGTATTTAAGTAGCTGGAGGGACGAAGTTTCCGACAACGTCAGGGTCTTGGTCTTGTCCTCGATAAAGGGCTGGCCTTTCGACTTCACCAAGCCTTCTAGCTTCAGCGAGAAAGTGGTTCGACCATCGCTATGGGGGATGAACCAAGCTAACGCTTGCAGCTTGCTTTTGCTGGTCTCGTTGAGAACCACGGGTGGTGCGTAGTCCACCTTGCCACTGCTGGCCGTCTTTCTGACGACTTTCTGGACTTCCCTTGGCTTTTCCATGTCTGTTCCCCGTCTATGTCCCGATCGCCGCCTTCCATTGCTCGGTGCCGCTATTTCCCGCCTCTTGCTTTAACACAGCCATCCGGTGGATTCCGCAGCCCTTGCCCTTGGTCGCCCGGAGATCGTCCACGATCCACTTATCCGCCCTGTATCTGTCCCAAGTATCGTTCAGCCCCATGGTAGAGGGCCACTTTCGCAGCACCTGCGACATAGCAAGCCTCTGTTTCCAAAGATTCTCCCCATCAGCGGCAAGCCACCTCGGCCACCGTTTGCGCAGCCCCAAGGTCCGCAGGCAGCTGGGCCTTGCAGACCCCTTCCACGTCCACCGTCTGGCCGGGGCGCGGCTGCTCCAGGTAGAGCACCCCGTCATAGCCCACCTGGGTGGTCTCGGTCGCTGTCTTGGCCACCGTGCCCGCTTCGATGGCCGGGCCCGTGAGGCGGAAGGTGCGTGCGGTCTCGGTCAGGACCGGGAAGGTGAGGTGCATGCCGGCTTGGCGGCCCGCGGTGGCGGTTTGCTCGATCTCGGCCAACTGGGTGCCCAGTGGCAGCGCCCGATCGTCTACGCGGACCTCGGTGGGCACCATTGGGGTCACCTCGCCCACCACCAGGCGGCCCTGGGCGTTGGTCTTCCCCACCAATCGGCCGCCCACCCTCACCGGCACCCCGGCTTGGCCGGGCACGTCCACCACGGCGAAGGATTCGGCCGGACCTAGGAACGTCACGCCCTGGCGGTCCAGGTGAACGGCACCGGCCATCGAACCGGAAGTCCAGGTGCCGCTGGGCCCGTGCTCGGCGTTGATCTGAGCCCACCCTGCCCGGGTGGTCCAGTTGGCGTTGGCCCGGGCCGTCTGGCCAGCCGCTCCCTCGTCTACCGACAAGGACAAGCCCACCGGGGTTCCAAAGACCGTGGGGCGGGCGCGTCCTTGGACGGCCCAGGCCGTGGCATCCGGGGCTTGCCGGGCCCTAACGCTCACGCCCTTGCCCCGGCCGAAATCGTAGCTGTAGCCCACCTCCACCCGGGTTTCCTTGCGCTCCAGATCGCGCAACGCGGAGACGGCCACGGTGTGCCCGTCGCCACGCCAGGTCAGCCCGGCGTCGGCGTAGGCGGTGCGAAAGCGTGGCGTGCGCACGTTCGAATAGCTGGCCCGAAGGGACCACTGGGGCGTGGGCCGCCAGAAGACCGAGCCCCGGGTGCGCTGTTCCACGTCCAGCGCACCGGGCGCGCGCAGGCGCCAGTAGTCCTGTTGGCGCTCGTGCTCCAGGCGCACGCCAAACCTCGGGCCGCGGTAGTCGTAGGCCAAGGCCTGGCGTTGGCCGCCTTGCGTGGAGGTGCCTAGTTCCATGTCCAGCGTGCCGTAGGTCCCAAGCACCGTCGTGGCCCCCAACGCCACGCTGGCCTTCCCGTCCGCTGAGGTTTGGGCGGTGCCGTGCAGGGTCCACCGGTCGTTGAGGCCCCAAGCCACCGACCCGGTCGCGCCCAAGGTCCCGTAATCGCTCTCCCCTTGGCGCACCCGGCCGGCCGCGACCTCCCAGGTGGTGAGCCCTTGGCGGAGCAACGTGGGGGCGACGTAGAAGCGCTGATCGTTCACCACGGTTTCGCGGCCGTAAGGGTCTCGCACCACCACTTGGGTTTGCTGCGCACCGGTGCCCAAGGCGCTGCCATCGGCCGTGAACGGCCCTCTCCCCACCCGGCCTTGCAGCACGCGGGCGCGGTTGGCCAGGACTTCGACCGTGGCCGGATCGAGCGCCACGCCGCCGAGCATCGGGACCGGATACGTGGGCGTCAACGGGTCCAACGCCCGCGGGTCCTTGGCCACGCGCACCCCTCCCAGGTTGACCGGAGAGGACGAGGGACCGGCGAACACATCGCCGGCCTGGTAAGTCACCAAGCGGTTGGGATCGTCTTTCTGCCAGCGCGTCACGCCGCGAACGTAGCCGGTGCCCGACGCGTCGGTGTTGACCTGCCCGCTGGTGCTGATCACGCCCCAACGCCCCGCCTTGCGGACCTCGTGGCCCAACGAGAGCGCCTGCTGTTGCTCGGAGGCCATGCCGGCCACGCTGTAGTTCACCAGCACCCCGGGAGCGGGTGGCGCGATGGGTCCGCGCTCGGTGCGATCACGGGCCACGCGTTGGGCCTTGAGCCGATCGGCCGGCAGCTCCAGGGCTACCGTCGCGGTGGCCTCGTCCACAGCAAAGCCCACACCCAACGCTTGGGCGCTCATCGCCTCCGTTTGACCCGGGGGAAGTTGGAGCCCGACCTCGCGCCACGTGGCCGGCTCGGCGAACCACTGACCGCCTTGCTGCCAGAACGTGAGCGGATCCGCCTTGGCCTTGCCGCCGATGACCGGCACCAGGAACGCGGGGGCCACGCCGTCGGGCACCGCAGCGCTGGCCGACGATGCAGCCAGCAACAACACGGCCAAGGCCCGGCCACGCATGGATCACCGCCCCACGGGGACCGTGACGGGCTGGTTGTTGACGGTGATCGAAAGCACCTCGGCGCGCTGGTCGGGTTGGGTCTCGTAAGTCATCGAGGCCCCCGGCAGTGTCCAGCCCAATGCACCCTCGCGCCACGGCTTCCCACCGGTAGGGCCGATGGACGACACGCGGGCCGCGGTCTGCCCGTGATTCGTCAAGCGGTATCCATTGGGCACCGCGTGGACGGTCACCTGGGGGACGGGCGCGTTGGCAGCTTCAAAGGCCACAGGCAGGTCCTGGTTGACCAGCAACTGGACGCCCTGGGCGTTGGGGTCTTTGAGCTGCATCAGCAGCACGCGGTAGTAGCGCCGCTCGCCCAGTGCGCCCACCCGCATCAATCGGGCGGTGCGCTTGGATTGGGGTGGCACGTCCACGAAGGTGGGCGCCCCCACGATCTCCGTGGTGGGTGAAAACACGTTCTGCCCTGTGGCCTGATCCCACCCCACGGCTTTCACCTGGTAACGCACCGACGCGTCGCCGCTGTTGTGCAGCGTCACGGCGACGTGCTTGGCCGAGGTATCGGCCATCAGGGTGGTGGGGCCGACGGAGATGGAACCGGCGGACGCCGAAAAGGACAGCAAGGACGCAGCGACCGCGGCCAGGGAGCGTTGGGAATGGGTCATGGGATCTCCTTTGGGGGGTCTCCTTTCAAGCTAGATCGGAATGCTATTACGTCAACCCATACCTACTCATCTTTTCGACAACAAAAAGCCCCCAGCGCGAACCGGGGGCTTCGGGACAACCGATGGGGATCAGTTGTAAGTGGCGGTGACGGTGACCGTATCGGTGTAGTTGCCACCCACGGCCTGCTTGAGGGCGAAGAACTTCAACGCGAATTCGTGGGTTTGCACAGCACCGTTACCCGTGCCCGCGAACGCATCGGCATCATCGCCCCATGCCTGGGTGCCGGGAATGTCCTTGAACAACCCATACGGAATGAAGGCACCCGAACCGTTGCTCACGGCGCGGTAGGTCTCGTAACCCGCCAACGCTCCGAAGTTCTGTCCCTGTCCTGGGGAAATGGAGTAAGTGGTTCCCTGGTTGCACACGATGCTCAACGCAGAGGTTCGGGTGGAGTTGTCAGAAGTGCCCGACCAATCCATGTCCGTGACCGGAGAAACGGACAGGTTGCAGGTGTTGGTCAGGGTGCCCTGAATCGTCAGGTCTGCGGTGGTGTCGGCGGCGAAGGCGGGCACCGCCAGCGAGGCCAGGGCGATGGGCAGCAGGGCGCGAAAGAAGGTCTTGCGTGTCATGGGTATCGTTTCCTTGAGAGGGATTGAGTGGGGATGAGTAGCCCTTAATGGGCCATCCCCTTACCGATACCTCGAATCTAAAAACGCGCAAGGGGGCCCCTTGCTACCTGGCCGCCTTTGTCTCGTTAGTCTTCGGTGATAGAAGGACTTTTATCTGACGCGCCTCGCTCATCTAGGAATGCCCTCCACTCGTCGGTCTTAACGACTTTCGCTACCGCCTCTTTAGTAGCGGCTTCCCAGTCGACTCCAGACCCAATACGAAAGGGCCTCATAAAGGAGCGTATCCAAGAATGACCGGCTGAAAACTCCCCATCCTTTTGTTGAACGTTGTGACAATTTTTCATGGCTTGTCTCCTCTTGATTGACCAGCGGACCTCGCCGGATACGGGTTCGGGTGGACTGCCCCCGAACTGGGCTGGGTAGATCCGGATGGGCTAAAGTGGGCCAGGTAAGGCCCATTGAGCCAGCGGTCAGAGCCTGGGACGTTTGCCACCTGCGGTGGCTGACTGTTGCCATGCCCCATCCAACTCACGCGCACGGTGCTGAGCCATTGCCTCCTGAATCATGCGCTGAAGGACGAACGCAAAAGCGTCGGTCACAAAAACGCCCACGCCGATCCCGCAATCATCCGGCAAGCTGGAAATCTGTTTTATCGATGGCTGGTGAATGACCTCGTCGAGCTCAGGGGGCAACGGGTCCACGAACGTGTCAATGAACGCGCTCACCTCTGTTTCGGCTGCCTTGCAGAGGTCGGCGTCAGCGAGCAGCACCCGCAAGTCGGCCAGCGTGGGAAGCCACACCGTGTTGAATAGCGGGCCACCCACCGAGGGACTGATGAAATGGATGCCGTGAAGCACGGTTGCCCTCTCACTCTTTCCGAGCTCTCCCTCCCCCCAATGTCCGTTCATCCGGGGGATCGAGTCACCCATCACAACCGGCGCATCTTTGGCCTGGGTGAGAAAAGGAGCCAAGGTCAGTGCCCTCCCCGCGCTTTCCAGTAAGCCAGTTCTGCGCGCCGACCCTGCTCCTCTCGCCAGCACCTGAGCAAATGCTTGTAGCCGGGCTTGGCTTGGGTGACGTGGAAGGATCGGCCGTTAACGTAGACCTTCCCGCCGTTGTGGAGCTCGACGGCATGAACCGCACTCCAAGTGGTCGCCCAGCCCAGGCGGTCCTCTTCTTCAAAGCTCACGGGCTCCAAGGAGACCGCTGCATAATCTTCAATCAAACCGGGGTTCAACCCCAACTCGGTCATCGCGGCTTCGTTGGTTGTGACGGCTGTGCTCATGTGACACCTCTTGGCTTGGTCGGCGGTATTGCCTACCTATAGATTCAAGGTAGATCGCCACGGCATTTTGTCCACACCACGAGTGGACAATAATTTGACTAGACACAAAAAGTGCGAAGCGAAGGCCGCAGTTTTCCACCTCATCGTTTTTCGCGCCGAAGGCGTTTGTGCTTTCCATCCATGCGGATGCTTCTTCATATGCCGGCGCGCAGCGACCGGCGGCGGCTTCCGGCACTGGCCTTTGCTCCCAAGTGGGCCAGCCATCGGGAACTTGAGAGCTTCGGTCGGAACAGCGACGATGGGACGACCTGTCCTCTCACGAAGGCCCCTATGTCCAACATGGCCGATCCCAATCAAGCCCTAATCTCTTTCCAAGAAGCCCTGGCTGCGGGCGGCCTTCGGCTGGAGCGGGGCCGCATCGATCCAACGGTCTACCTGCACGTGGATCACCTCCAAGGCAAGCCGCGATTCACTTACGTTCAGATGGACGGGAAGACCGTCACGGCTTTTGCCAATTTCGTTCCCAATGGAACCTTTGAAGGCCATGCAAACCTAGCGGTTGGCTACGCGGTTCCCGAGCGTTATCAAAACCAGGGGCGCGCCAAAGCCATCCTTGCGGCGGGCATTGCAGAGCTCCAAAACGGCTTTCGCGGGCATCCGCCCTTCTACATCGAAGCGGTGGTGAGCGTGAACAACCCCGCTTCGCAGAACGTGGCCCAAGAGGTTCTGGGCGGCGAACCTGAGCCAATCGTGGATAACCATTCGGACGAGCCCGCTCTTCGCTACGCAAAACTGTTCCCAACCGGCAAGTAGACGGCGACGGCCGCGCCTACTTTGGACCCTACATACAGCAAGGAACGCACATGAGCACGTTCTCAGAACGCCACAACTACAGCTCGCCCGATGCAGACATCACCATTCGTGAAGATGCGCCCGAGGTGTTGCGCGGAGCCGTTGTTGCCATCGCTGGCAAAGCGGGGATTGGATAC
Source organism: Stenotrophomonas sp. PE591 (assembly GCF_018320795.1). Lineage (NCBI taxonomy): Bacteria > Pseudomonadati > Pseudomonadota > Gammaproteobacteria > Lysobacterales > Lysobacteraceae > Stenotrophomonas > Stenotrophomonas sp. PE591. The sequence continues at coordinate 721,452 of NZ_JAAOKO010000002.1, read as the reverse complement.
GAAACCCTGCGCAAGGAAGTCTGCGGTGCGCTTGGCGTGGCACCAGACACCCGGGGCAACTGGAGCGAACCCAACGTGATCGCGGAGGTGCAGCATCACCTGGAAGAGTGCGAATGGTTTGAGGTGTATGACGTCATCGAAAGCATAGCAGCGTCCCTTCAAGGTCGCCCACCTGCCTATGGGCAGCCCAAAGCACCTTCGGACGTCTTCTCGGACGGAATCAACAAGGTCTTTCGGAAGAACGGAATCGGTTGGCAGCTGTTGGGCAACCGCATTGAGTTTCGCGGCTCAGAGGCGTTTGAAGTTGCTATAAGGAAGGGCACCAACGAGTTGCGCAGCGCAGGGAAGAACACGACGGCCAATGAACTCCACGAGGCATTGCGCGATCTGTCTCGTCGCCCCAACCCCGAGCTCACCGGCGCCATTCAACACGGGATGGCTGCCTTGGAATGCTTGTCGCGGGACGTCACTGGATCGAAAGACACCTTGGGGAAATTGCTCGGAAGAAACCCCAACCTGTTTCCAGCGCCACTCGGAGACGCAACGGAAATGATTTATGGCTTTGCTTCCAACAATGGCCGCCACCTTAAAGAAGGCGGCGATCCGACGTTGGAAGAGGCGGAACTTATCGTTGGACTGTCAGGCGTGCTGTGTCGCTACCTGGGCCGCAAGCATTCCCCGAGCAGGTAATTGCGCGCCCCGTGCAACATGGCCTGAGTGGCCGCCATGAGCTTGGCGGCCACCGGGCACTACTTACAGACCAAACGAGGCTTCACGGACAGCGACTTGCATGCCGGACAGAAGAGGCCCAAGTTGATCTCCCGCTGGAAATGGTGATTGCATTTCCTGCAGGCAAAGAGATAGGGAGCGCCCGGCACGAAGGCGACCATCACCTCCCCTCCTTTCGCCGAAATTTCGCCTCCCCCTTGGAACTAAAGTCCACGTCGTAATCCTTGTGAATCGCCAAGATCAACGCGATGCCCAAACTGGCTGCGGTGATAATTGCCGCTATTTCCAGCCCGGTGACTGTGGCTACCGCCGCCAGCCCCAGCGTGCTGAGCCCTCCGGTAACCGGAGCCAAGCCAACGGCAGCGGCGATTGCCGCAACGCCCACAGCCCCGAGTGTTGCAAACTTGCGCGTCTTCTTGAGGTCGTCAGCCAACTTTCCCACAGCGACAATCTCGTGGGCCTTTGCGTTCTTGGCCACTTCCAGCTCATCCCGTGTCCTTACGATCACACTTTCCATATCGCCCCCTGTTGTTAGCAAAACCACTGATGGATACCCTCGATAGGATAGCCGAGGGCTGAATCACGGCAACGATGTCGCCTGGGCAGCAATGATCGCACTGGACTGTCTCTCTAGTTGAGACGCGGCGCGCTCATCACATCCGCTGCCGCGGGACGTCTTTGGGCGCCTCCACCAGAGCCTCCACAACGTCGTCTGACGCACGCCACACCTTCCCTTCGCGCACCATGGCGGGGGCCCTGGAAAGTGCGATGGCGACCTCTTTGGCGGTTGGTGGGTTCCATGACCGGTGTTCGTCCAGGTAGCGCTCCAGGGACGGCCTCAACGGCCGACCGATGTTGGGCAAGGGCAATGCCCGATCATGGCGTTCGTCTTGCTCACGCGCATAGGCGACTTGCTCGGGCTCCCCAAGCGCCTCCCGGTGGGCATCGAGCAAGCGATCAACCGCGTCCACGTCCCCGCGGGCATGGAGCGATTCGGTGTAAAGCGCTTGAAGCAACGAATCACGCTCTTGATGAGCTTCCTCGCCCGTGCCTTCGCCCTGAAAAAGCCCATCGTGGCGAGGGCGGGCGTCGACGGCGTCTGGGCGGAACCGCCCGTGACTGGTCCTCATGCTCGCCTCCGGGCCAGCCCGCTGCCCTGAAGCAGCCCACACGTCATCGAATAGACGACAAGCGCCAGCGTGGATGACAGGTATAGGTTGGAAGGATCCAACCAGACTTGGCTCACCACATGCTGTAGCTGGTAAGCCAGCAGTGCCAGGCACGCGTAGAACACGGCCAAATGCCACACCAACGCAACCACGGATGGGACGTCTTCCCGGCCGGCTTGGAACGCCTCCCAGCCCCTGCGTGCGCTGCGGGCTTTGGAGGCGCACAGCCACGCGACCCCGAAAGTGACCGCGGAGAGGACGAGCTCAGACAGCACGACCACCAGAAAAAGGGTCATGGCGTCCTCCTCTGGTTGGGGAGCAGGCCATGGGCCTGCAGGTAAGCGTGGACCGCCTGCCGGGTCACGCCCAGGCGCTTGGCAATTGCAGGGCCGTTGTTCCCCTGCTCCAGGAGGCGCACCACCAGGGCGTGCTGGTCAGCTAGTGGGCGCCTGGGCTTTTGCCGCAACCCCAGGTGAGCCAGGTCGGCGCTCACCACGGGCGCCGGAACGCCCAGGGCTTGGGCGATGGCCGCCCGGCGGTGCCCCTCTCGGAACATCCGGGCGACTTCAGAGCGGCGGTGGGCAACGGATGGCCGCTTCATGCGCCCAACCACCAGCCAGCGAACAAGGAAATCCATTTCATCAGCGCATCTCATCCGCCAAACCAATGGCACCGCAGGCGCGCTCGTTGCATGACGATGCGTTCTCACCACCTCCCCACGGCGAAACATCCATCCGCGCAATCGGCACAACCCGGGTCTTGCTTCCCTTCCCTACCAGAAACACCCGATCGCCTTGGCGGACGTCCACGTCCGCGTCTTGGACTACCGCGATGACGCGCTGGCGCCTGTCGCTCAGGTCGCGCACGTAGATCTCCACCGCGCGCCGGCCGCTCAGGCCCTTCTGGACGGCGGTTCCAGCAACCGCACCGATGACGCCACCGGCCACGCGGGCAGCATTGCGGTAGTCCCGGTTCTTGACTTGGTTAGCAGCCCCATAACCAACGGCCGCCCCAATGGCAGAACCAGCGTTGAGCCGCTGGTCGGACTTCAGTTGAACCGTGCGAACCATCAGGACCTCGCCCAGTCGGGCGTCCTGGACGAACAAGGCTTCGGACGAACCGTAACGGCGAGCGGAGGTGGAATCGGCGGCAAAGGCAGCTGGAGCAGACAACGCCAATGCAAGGGCCAGGACGATGGGTTTCAAGGTGCACCTCCATTTCGTGAGTAGGTTCACCTATGCATAGACCGATTCTGGAAATGCGCAAGAGGGTTCAGGCCACCATAACGTGGCTCATCTTTCTGGTCTTCTCACGCGCTTTCGTGCGGGCCTTCGTGCCGTTGGTTTTTTCAAGCTCCTGCAAATTGGTCGCCACTGACTGTCGCTCCTGCTCAACCTTCGGGAGCGGCTCCCGAACCAACTCGGGCACCTTCAGGAACTCCACCACCCGCTCGGCCGCCGCGGCGGCACGGAAGAGTTCCCGGGGATCGTCCCGGAGGATTTGGATCCAGGACTTCACGTAAGCCGCGTGCTGGGTTGGATCGTGGCCATTGCCCAGGCGTTCGCCCATCAGCATGGACGACACCTCCGCGACCAGTTCTTCCTTGGCGTAGTCGATGCTCCCAAAGGCCCCCTTCTGATCGCGGTGGAGGCGGGTGGGAAAGCCGGTCCAGTGGCCCAGCTCGTGCAGCGCGGTGGCGTAGTAGCCACTGGCCGAGTGAAAGGTGTTGCGATGGGGCAAATGGATGCTGTCGTTCATCGGACGGTAGAACGCCTGGTTGCCCCCGTCGTGGTGGATCTCGGCCCCGCTGCCCTTGAGCACCGCTTCGCAGGCCTGATGGATATCGGGCTCTCGACGCGGGGGTGGCAGGACCAGTGCCGGCAACCCATCGATCTGCATCGCGTTGAACACCCGGGGGAAGAAGACCTTGGGGTGGGCCTTGGCGATGAGATCGGGATCCCCGCTCTTCTTGGCCTCCTCCACCGGCGACCAATCCCAATACTCAATCACGCTGGCCTTCTCACCTTTTCGCACCTGAGCGCCCACGGCCGCGGCTTGCTTGTAAGTCATCCACCGGTTGTCCTGGGTGTCCCAGGCGCTCTGCAGGGCCCACAGGTGGAGAAGGTTTCCGCCCCGGTAGCTCTTGCCCGTCGTGGCGTTCATCGGCAACCCGAGGTCCACGCGGGCGTCCCATGGTTTGAGGAAGGGACCGGTGCCCTCCTCCATTTGGCGGATCAGGCGTTCGACGACGTCGCGGGAGTGGCGCTGAAGGAAGCTTTCGTTGGGGGTTGCATCGGACACGGACAGGCTCTCCTGGAAGGCAAGGAAAGGCGCCTGTCGGCAACGCCAAGGGGGCTAGGCTGGAAACTTCAATCGTGAATGGTGACGACGCGTCCCTGCTCCAACAGGTTCTCCAGCAACGCCAAGGCCCGATCGATGGTCAAACCTGTGCCGGGGTCTCCGTCGCCCTCCTGGAGCTGCACACGGACGCCATCCGGGGTTCGTTGCACGGTGAAACGGGTGGAGGCCGCCAGGGCGTCTTGGCGGTTTATGCTGTCATCCACGAAGGCTTCCGAAGGGGTCATGGCCCCAGCATGCGACAGCATTGGGATTTGGCAAGCCCCCGCCACGATTGCACCTGATGACAGGGGGGCCTCTAGGGCCTGGATTTGAGATTGGACCACTGCTTCCTCCCGCGGTTGACGGCATTGGGTCCCAGCCTCTCTGCAAGCCAGCGAACCGCAAACGGTTGTTGTGGAACTGGCTCAAACAGGCGTTTCCATATCTGCCATGTCCCGCAGTGGTTTGATCCCCGCAATTCGAATCTCGGCCACGCGAGGCTTCTTGCCCCCATGGGAGATCTGGTAGATGCCGGCCTCGGGGAACTTCTCGCGAACGCGCTTCCAGAAGTCCTCCGCGTTGACGGGCTTCTTGCCCAGCTCTTCCAACACGTATTGGCGGTAGTCCGCGTAGATGGCCGTCTTGTCGGTGCAAACACCACTGTCGTAGGAGGCGTCTCGGTCCGCCATGTAGGCCATGGTCGTGTCCGATTCCATTCGATTCTGCTCGGCCAGCGCGAGCACGGCGTCGGGTAGCTTCTCGGAAAACCCGCCACGCTCCATAAGGCGCAGCGCGCCTTCCAGCACCCAGTCCAGCATCTGGGCCATCTCCTCCTCGCTTTCGGTGATCTGAAGGTGGAAGTCAGGCTCACGCTTCTTTCCATTTCCACCCTTCGCGTCCTCATGGGTCTTCTCACCCATCCGAACATTGAAGGGGATGGCCAGGACCTTTCGCCAGAACCCGTGCTCATGTCCGGAAACCGTGAACCAGGCGTTGACGCTGGCGAATAGGGTGCCGATTGGGAGCGTGGTGTATGCGTCTTTGCGCTTGGCCTCGACTTGGATCGGGTCACGGGAAATGAGCGCTTTCAGGACTTCCTGGATGGATGCGGCAAGGACCTTTGGCGTCTCCGTGACAATGTAGGCGCTCTTGCCCACCAACGGGGCCATAGCGAAGGTTCCGTCCAACTTCTCCAGACGCAGCGACACATTGCGGGGGTGAAGGGCGCGCAGGATGTGGAGGAACGTGGATTTGCCATTGCTGCCCGACCCAACCAGGAAGAAGGCCTTCTCAAAGCAGATCGACATCAACGAGCTGGCCACCGCCTCCTGAAGGAGTGCACGCACCTCCAGGTCGGGCTGAAAGAGATCCAGGTATTGACCGAACTTCGAGTTGGTGTCCAGCGGCTTGGGAGTGTAATAGCCATCGCCGTCAACCTGTTCCAGCCGCAGCTTGGCAGGGACCTGGTAAGTGATTCCATGCTCCTTGGTGGCCGCCAGCACCCGAATTCGCGTCCTAGACGGCGCCTCGTCGGTTTGAAACAGGAGCCCTTGCCGCAGGCCCAAACTCTGTCCATACGTCGGAGAGAAAACGTCCTGGTCAATGACTTCTTCTCCATCCGCCGCCGCGGGAGCACAACGCGGTTCGTCAGGCTTGACGATCTCAAGGTAGCCACCCTTGAGGGGAACGATGGCCCTGCGATCGGACTTCTTGGGCAACCAGCATTTCCGATCTCCCATCAGCTCAAGCACCGCCGTGTTGATGCAGCTGGTTGCATGACCTGCGTTCGCCTTCTCCTTGCGCTCCAATCGCAGCCAGGAAAGCGCCTTGGCGGCCATGTCCTTCTCGGAGCACCGATCCCAATAGCCTTGCTCAGGAAGCCAACGGAAGAAGCTGCAATCGTCATCCCCATCCGGAAGCTTTCCGCCGATCGCATACTCCTCGGTTGCCTTCAGGTGATCGGCAAAATCGGCCTCGAATGCTTGATCGCTCAAGGTTGCCTTGGGCGCTGGCGCTCCGAAAGCTGCTTTGGGGGCCGCATTCCCACGGAAGGAAAGGACATTGTTGGGGCGCCCATTGACACCCGAAGTTGGTGTTGTATCGTTCATGTGTGTGTTTTCCGTTTTTTTGAACCCCGGTTGGCGCCGGGGTTTTTTGTTGATTACGCGGCCTGCTGGACGCGACTCATCCATTCCACCAGTGCTTGACGCATGGCTTCCGATGAAGTTTTGCCCTGGGCATCAGCCGCCGCTTGAAGCCGCCGCTTGAACGCTCGACTCACCCGCGCCTTCAGCATTTCGTCTCGCGGTTGCGTCGCCTTCTTCGATGTGGGGGAGTTCGTCATTGCTCGTTTCCTAGGTGATGTGGTCCCGTTGTGGCCACAACCCCATCCAAACAGAGCTCACGAACTTGTCCAGATCGACTTCTTGACTAAAACCAATATCTGTTGCCTCAACAGCATTTTTTTCATAAACGAGAGGCAATTCACGCTTTTCAGCCAAGGTGTAACAGGTGCTTGTTACACCCCTTGTTACGGCTGGAACCCTGACCAGACAAGGTTTGTCATGGGTGTAACAGGTGTAACAAGTAGATCCATTGATCTGAAAAAGTGATTGGCCATTGAAGCCAAAATCTCTGATGCAGCTGCAAGTAATACCTACCCACCCGTTACACCCGTTACACGCGCCTTGGCCCCTGCAAAGCCATTGAATCCATTGGACAAACTTCCGTAACAAGCACCTGTGACGGGTGTAACGGGTGCTTGTTCCGTCCCCGAGAAGATCATTCTTCGTTCGCACTCCCCTGGTTCGCACTGGCCACCTGCACTACCCGCTCGATGGCAAAGAACTTCCCGCGCAGCACACCACTTGCTTGCGCTTGCTGAAGGTGACCGGCTGCGCGCCTGCCGTAAGCGACCACCACCGATCCCGACGGCGCTGCCGTGCCGGTGGTCCCGTCGGGACGCACAAACTTCAGCCGCCCGCGGGTGAACAGAATCGCCGTCGCGTTGGGGTGGGAAAGCACGCAGTCGTGCATCCATCCCGTCTCCATGTTGACCGGCACGAGAGCCATACCGCCGCCGGGGTGGTTGGCCAGCTTGCTCAGCCACTTCTCCATCCCTTTTCCGTAAGGCGGGTTCATCCACACGAATGCCTGCATGGGCCACGGCGTTGCCAAGCCGTCCTGGCTCGGCGGGATCATTCGGCGGGCCGTGGGCGCCGGCAGCCGCGACGGGTCTTCGGGCGTGCAAGGATCGAGGTCAAAGCCGCGCCTTCCCCCCAGCGCCCTGACGATGGCATGCGGGGTATACCAATCGACGCTCGTGTGGGCCTTGTCGCTTGCCTTGTAGCAAACGGAGGTGAGCCGGGTGGGTTTAGCCGCTGCGAGGCGGTTGGGGCGGTTGGCAGTCTTGAACGGCACAACATTGGTTTTGGGTTGCATGAGAAATCTCCAGGCAAATCTCCGCCAGCACGGCTGTGTTGCCGCGTTGAAGGAATGGGTTTTGGGAGTTGGGCTTGAACCAGCCCGAGAGGCGCTGCTGGCGGCGGGTTACCACCAAGAGTTGTAGAACACGTCCCAACCGCCGTTGATCAATGCGCGGGCCTGCGCAATGAAGTCCAGATCTTCTTTAGCTCGATCGGGATCCGATTCACCGAAGAAGAAGCCCACCGTGTGGGGCAGCCGCTCATCGAGGACAGCCTGCTCCAATGCGTCGAGGTCTGCCGCTCCGAGAAACACGCGAACCATGTTGAACTCAAACGGGTCAGAGCACCCCGTCCGGGCACTGTGCAGCCCGAACATCCAGCCGTGGAGGTTGGGATGGCATCGCCACTGAAAGAACACCTGTCCCTCGCACGACGTCTCCTCCTTGCGGATCTTCCCCCCATACATATCAAGGCCCATCTTGTTGCTCCATCGCTCCGACCACCGGGGCGTTGGAGCAATCATCCGAATTCAACGCCACCCAAAATACGGATATTGGAGGCCTCCAATGCGATTCAGGCACTGCTTAGACGCGTTTCTTCTTGAGTTCTGGCGTGTGCTGGGTGGTTTGGTTTAAACGCTCGTCGAGCGCTTGTTCGATTACCCTAGCTCGCGAGGCGTCTAACTGGTGAGCGAGATCACGCAGGCGTTTGGCCTGGGCTTGGGCTGCCTCGTTGAATGCGTCCACCCACTGACGCTTGACGTCAGGGTTTTGCCAAGGCTGGGCGAATGCCTCGGTCAGCGTGCAGACCCGAATCCCAAGCCCGATCTGCGCGCCCAATGCTTGGAGCCGGCGAATTAGCGCATCGGTGATCGGTTGGTCAGTCAGTGGCTCCAGGAAGAGCTGCTTAGCCTTGGGCCCTTTGGCCACCAGAAAAGGCAGTTCTGCAGTTAGGAGGGTGTTGATCGCAACGCCCCGTTCGCTCAACGGCTTCCAAAGGCCCTTAGCCTTGAGCTCGGCTGCCCAGGCCATCAACGGGACAAGGGTGGTCGAGCGCTTGCGAGTTCCCTTCACCGTGAACAGCGTCCCCGTTGGGGAGTGTTCCTTCAAGAGGTGTTGCAACTGGGCCGTGCTGATCGCCAACACCCCAGCGGCCTCATTGAAGCTCAGCTCCACGTCCACCGTGGAGCGCAACTTCGCTAGGCGCAGATGGTCTGCAACCTTCTTCTCCATCTGGCCCACGGTTTCGGAGCCAGAGAGTTTGCCGAGAAAGCGGTCGATGGCTCGTCGGTAGGCATCGGCGGCAGTGAGGGCCATTAGTTCGGCTCGCTCCCCTTACGGCCGACCTTTGAAGAGCGCGCGGCAGCATTGCTGCTGCGCCGCCCGACCTTGCGCGCCGGCAGGGTGCGCAGCGCCTCCAGGTCGATTCCGTAATCTAGGACACCCAAAGCTGGCGTTCCTCCGGCACCGTTGAGCTTCTCACTCACCGTAAAGGGCCTGCTGTAAGTCGCGTGGTGTTCGTCGTCCAATTCGTGGCCGACGATTTGGGCTCGCATCTCAGAGGCCACACCGCTGCCCTGCATCTCCTGAATCACGGTCTTTCGGAGACTATGGAAACCACGCTTCGCTTTCGGCCACCCACCACTGTGCTTTTGGAGGTAGTAGCTGAACGCCTTCGATATCCAGTTCCCCGCACCATTCTTCGCCTTACTGTCAGCCTGCGGAAACAATCGCCAGTCCCCGCTCTCCCTTCGTTCGGCGACGTAGTCCAAGAAACCGAGCTTGATCAGGTCGGGATGCAACGGGACGACCCGATTGGAAACATCGGTCTTCAACCGCTGATCCTCCCCCTCATCGGTAAACCGTATGCACGGGATCCCCTCCTCCTCCTTGACGTCGAGGGTGAACAGCTGCCCCACCTCACCCGCCCGGGCTCCCGTATACAGGCCCAACAAAGCCGCCCAGCGCGCTCCCGTTGAAAGCTGCCTGAAGCTATCGGGTGCGAAGAGTTGATGGACCTGGTCCAAGGTAAAGGCCTGGAAGCCAAATTTTCTACGCTTACGCTTCTCAGCCATCGAAACGCTGACGTGACCTGCGGCGACATTGTCTCCCTTTAGCACATAGCCTGAAGCCATTGCCCAAGTGAAGAATCCTCTCTTTCCTGCGAGGTAGCTCTGGCGATTGTTGAGCGTAGAACGCGTTAACCCGCGCTTGGCCAAATGGTCGTAGAAGCGGGCCATCTCAGGCCGCGTGATGGTATGCAGCTCGCGCTCGGCGCCCAAGAACTCGATCAGCTCTGTCACGGGAAGCAGTTTGATGCCGACCGTTTTGACCTCGATGTCCTCGGCGGCGACTTTGTCCTGCCAGATTCGCTTCGCATCGATGAGGCTGATCGTCTCAGCTGGCAGGGGCTGCGCCGCCGCTGATTCCAACGGGTTTGGCCCAGCCGCCGCCGGAACTGCACCCGCATCACGGAAGTGGAACTTGCCGATTTCTTCCAGCGCCTCCATTGCTCGAGCATGGTCCGCCGCATCCGTGGTCCGAAGACGGAAGCCCGGCAAGTCAATTTCATAACGTCTGGAGCCGTTCTCCGCGACGCTGCGGAGAACATCCTGAACCGTGAGTCCCTTCTTGGTCATGCACCCATCCCTGATGGCATCGAATGCTTGAGCATAACGCTGCGCGATGGCCAAGGCAGCCACTCTTGCGCTATGCAGGTGGATGCCCAAGGGATGCTTGACGAAAGGTTTGCCGACGATGCCGCGCATGTCCGTCGGAACGCGCATGCGAAACTGGTAACGACCAGTGGAAGAGCGAGTGAGATAGCTTGGTAATCGCATCGGAGTTGTGCCCCGATTTGTGCCCCAAGCCGCCCTTCAAGACCCTAAAAAATGTCGTTTAAAAACAAACACTTATTCAGGATTGGCGGAGAGAGTGGGATTCGAACCCACGGAAGGTTTGACTCTTCGCCGGTTTTCAAGACCGGTGCCTTAAACCGCTCGGCCATCTCTCCAATCTGGTCCCGGTCGCCCGGGCAGCGGCGTATTCTCGCACGTGAAGGCCATTTGCCCAAGACCACCCTTGCCCCCGCCCCTCGCATCCGGCACGGTGAGGGCTCGACTGCATCCGGAGCCGCCATGGCCCACCTCGATCTGGCCAACCTGCGCACCACCCTGCTGGACGACACCCAGCTGGCCGCAGTGGCCCTGCACCGCACCTTCGCCGGCCACCTGCCGGTCAGCAGCGGGCACCTGGTGGTCTGCGATCCGCTGGTCCAGGCCGAGGCGCCGGCGCTGGCCGACTACACCGCTCCGGTGGGTCGGCATCCGGTCGAGATCATCGTGCACAGCGGCCGCCCGGCACTGGCCGTGGCCTGGTTCAAGCCCCGCGAAGCCCTCACTGCATCCGCGCTGCATTGGCAGATGGCGCGCTGGACCACGCAGGACCTGACCGGACTGGATGAAGACAGCTTCATCGGCTATCCGGTCGACGCCGGCATCGGCTGTTTCATGGACACCGACACCCAGCAGGCACTGCTGGCCCTGATCGAACAGGCCAATGGCGACGAAGACAGCGCGTGGTCCGATGCCCTGATCGACCACGACGGCTTGGATGAAGGCGCCGAGTACCGTCCGTGGGGAGAGGACTCCCCGCATGGGCTGGTGGTGTTCACCAGTGGCTGGGGCGATGGCGTCTATCCCAGCTACTGGGCGCTGGATACCTCCGGCATTCCAGTTGCCCTGGTGACGGATTTCCTGTGCATCCAGGGCGGTGACGGGCGCGACGAGCGCGAGATCGCCGACCAGGCCTATCGCGACAACCTTCCACCTGAAGAAGCGGAAGCGCTGGCTCGGCTGGTGGCGGCCGTGGAGCGGGATGACGCGGATGCGCTGCACATCCTGTTGAAGGACGCCCCACAGCGTGCCAACCAGATCGAACCCGGTTGCGGCGGCACCGCGGTGTTCGAGGCGATCCGGCTGGACCGCCCAGAGGCGTTGCGGGTGCTGCTGCAGGGCGGCGCCTTGCCGGCGATGCCGGAGCGCCTGCACATGAGCAAGGTGACCAGCTATCTGGACTATGCGCGCTTCCTGAAGAAGCCGCGCAGCGCGGAGCTGATGGCAGTACTGGAAGCGCCGGTCGTCGCTGCCGCCCCCACGCCGATGCCGGCACCGCAGCGTAGCTTCTGGGACCGGTTGTTCGGGCGGAAGTGATCTACCCGGGAGACAGCAACGCCGGGCATGGCCTGGCGCTACCATTCAGCTCTCTCAGCCCGCATCCACCGCCAGCGCGCCCAGTGCACTGGCCTTGATCCGCTCCTTGGCCTTCTCGCAGGCACCATCGCAATGCAGGCGCGAGGCCTCCAACTGCGGCGGCAGGTGCTCGGCCAGGAAGTCGATGAACACGCGCACCGCCGGCAACAGGCCGCGGCGCGAGGCGAACACGGCATGGCACACGCCCTGCGGCAGCGACCAGTCCGGCAGCACCACTTCCAGCTCGCCGTTGCGCACGGCGTCGGCGCACACGGTTTCCGGCAGCATGGTGATGCCGAAACCGTCCTTCACCATGCTCTGCAGCAGCGGGAAGTCGAAGCCGGCCACGCGCGGCTGCAGGTCGACCCGGCGCACTTCGCCTTCCGGCCCGTGCAGCTCCCAGCGTTGGCGGGCTTCGTCTTCGCTGATGCTGAGGGTGACGTGCTGGGTCAATTCTTCCGGATCCTTCGGCCGGCCGGCGCGGTCCAGGTACTTCGGGCTGGCCACCAGCAGTTCCTGCACCTGGCCGAAGCTGCGCATCACCAGGCTGCCGTCATCGTCCAGGCGCGAACGCACGCGCAGGGCCACGTCGTAGCCTTCGTTGATGATGTCCACGCGGCGGTTGCTGATGTTCAGCTGCAGGCGCACCTTCGGGTACTGCTCAAGGAACTTGGGCAGCAGCTTGGGCAGCTGCATCTGCGCCAGCGACACCGGCACGCTGGCGCGGACCACGCCGCGCGGTTCCGCGCTGAGCCGGTCCACCACTTCGCGCGCGGCCTGGGCCTCGGCCAGCATCGTCTGCGCATGGCGGTGCACGCTGGTGCCGACGTCGGTGACCGCGAAACGGCGCGTGGAGCGCTGCAGCAGGCGCACGCCCAGGTCGGTTTCCAGCTGGCTGATGCGGCGGCTCAGTCGCGACTTGGGGATACCCAAGGCGCGCTCGGCGGCGGCGAATCCGCCGTGGTCGACCACCATCGCGAAGTAGTACAGATCATTCAGGTCATGCATGCCCGAGTTCCATATCTAGAACAATACGTGGCATTCAATCACCTTTATCCCGCCTTTGCAACAACCTATCGTTCTCTCCGTCGGCGGGGCCACCCCGCCCCTTCCCTCCAGAACATAGGTGACTGCCATGAAGCTTCTGCATCTCGACGCCAGCGTGCTTGGCGACAATTCCGTCTCGCGCCAGCTGTCGGCCGCCGTGGTCGCCCGCTTCACGGGCCAGATCGATGGCCTGCAGGTCGATTATCGCGATCTTGACGCCAATCCGGTACCGCATCTGCGCAGCAGCTCGCTGGCCAAGACCGATGCCGCCGAGGCGACCGATGCTGAACAGGTGATGCAGCAGTTCCTGGAGGCTGACATCGTGGTGATCGGCGCGCCGATGTACAACTTCAGCATTCCTTCCACGCTGAAGGCCTGGATCGACCGCGTGGCCGTGGCCGGCCGCACCTTCAAGTACACCGAGAACGGCCCGGTGGGCCTGGCCGGTGGCAAGCGGGTGATCATCGCCAGCAGCCGCGGCGGCATCTACACCGACTCGCCGGCCGACTTCCAGGAGCCGTTCCTGCGCCAGGTGTTCGCCTTCATGGGCATCAACGAGGTCGAGTTCGTGCGCGCCGAGGGCATTGCCTACTCGCCGCAGCACCGTGAAGACGCCATTGCCGGTGCACTGGCAGCCCTGCCGTCGCACGAAGTGGTCGAAGCTGTCGCTGCATAAGCGTTCCAGCGTTCGGCGCCGCTCTCTCCTCGTCGAGGCGCTGAACGCGGGCCGTGGATCCCCTCCCCCATCCCGGCCCACCCTGGCGGCCCCGCTTTGCGGGGCCGTTTTCTTGCGTCAGTAGATCCACGCCATGCGTGGATGCGGTGCCATGCGCGGCGCTCACCAGCACGTTAGGCTGGGGCCATGAACTACATCGTGACCACTGCGCACTGCAGCGAATTTCCGCACCCGATCACCCTGCGCCGCGGCCAGGCGCTGGTAGTGGGCGAACGCTATGAAGGCCCGGAGGGCTGGGATGACTGGTTCCTGTGCGAGGCCGAGGGGCAGCACCCCGGTTTCGTCCCGGCGCCGGTGATCGGTCGCGACGCGCAGGGTGGCGCGTTTGCCACGGAGGACTACTGCGCGCGGGAACTGGATGTGGATCCCGGGCAGCTGCTGCGTGGGCAGCGCACGCTCAATGGCTGGGCGTGGTGCGTGCCGGAGGCCGGCGACCCGGGATGGGTGCCGTTGGAGAAGGTGCGGGTTGTGGAGTGATCGTGGGGTTCATCCACGCATGGCGTGGATACGGTGCCATGCAAGCATGGCACCCACCAGAGACACAGCGGTGCCATGCAAGCATGGCACCCACCCGAGCCGCAGCACCGCCCGATCAGGGAATCAGGCGATGGTTTCCAGGCCACCCATGTACGGGCGCAGGGCCTCCGGCACGGTGATGCTGCCGTCGGCGTTCTGGTAGTTCTCCATCACCGCGATCATCGCGCGGCCGACGGCCACGCCCGAGCCGTTCAGGGTATGCGCCAGTTCCGGCTTGCCCGTGGCCGGGTTGCGCCAGCGGGCCTGCATGCGGCGGGCCTGGAAATCACCACAGTTCGAGCACGAGGAGATCTCGCGGTAGGTCTCCTGCGACGGCAGCCAGACTTCCAGGTCGTAGGTCTTCACGGCCGAGAAGCCCATGTCGCCGGTGCACAGCAGCACCTTGCGGTACGGCAGGCCCAGCTTTTCCAGCACCACTTCGGCGCAGCGGGTCATGCGCTGGTGTTCGGCATCGCTGTCTTCCGGGCGGCTGATCGAGACCAGCTCGACCTTCTCGAACTGGTGCTGGCGGATCATGCCGCGCACGTCGCGACCACCGCTGCCAGCCTCGGCACGGAAGCACATCGAGTGGGCGGTCATGCGCAGCGGCAGGCGTTCGGCATCGACGATCTCGTCGCGCACGATGTTGGTCAGCGGCACTTCCGAGGTCGGGATCAGGTAGCGCGTGGAATCGCCCACGGCCGTCTTGAACAGGTCGTCCTCGAACTTCGGCAGCTGGCTGGTGCCGCGCAGCGAATCGGCGTTGACCAGCAGCGGCACGTTGGTTTCCTCATAGCCGTGCTCGCCGGTGTGCAGGTCGACCATGAACTGGGCCAGCGCACGGTGCAGGCGCGCGATCGGGCCGCGCAGCACGGTGAAGCGCGAGCCGGACAGCTTGGCCGCGGTCTCGCCGTCCAGCCAGCCGTTGCGGGCGCCCAGTTCGACGTGGTCGAGCACCTTGAAATCGAACTGGCGCGGGGTTCCCCAGCGCGACTGCTCGACGTTGTCGTTCTCGTCGGCACCGGCCGGCACGTCATCGGCCGGCAGGTTCGGGATGCCCATCGAGATCGCTTCGATCTTCTCGCGCAGCTCGTCCAGCGCCACTTCCGAGGCCTTCAGCTCGTCGGCGAAGGCTGCGACCTCGGCCATGATGGCCGAGACGTCCTCGCCCTTGGCCTTGGCCTGGCCGATGGCCTTGGAACGGCTGTTGCGCAGGCTCTGCAGCTCCTGGGTCCGCACCTGGATGCGCTTGCGATCAGCCTCCAGGGACTCCAGGGCAGACACGTCGAGCTCGAAGCCGCGGCTGGTGCGCAGGCGTTCGGCGAGGTCGGCGGGCTGGTGGCGGAGCAGGGCTGGATCAAGCATGGCAGGTGTCGTGGTGGGTATCAGGGATGGGATTATCGCTTGTTATACGGATTTCTGCCGCCCGGTTCATTCCCGCCGTGGCAGAATCGAGCCATTCCGTACTGGTCCGGTCCATGTCTGCACCCCGCTCGTCGTCCGCCAAGTCGTTCACTGTGCATATCCCGCGCAACGCCCTGAAGATCGCCGGCATCGCCTTCGGCGTGGGCGTACTGCTGTTCGTGCTGGTCTGGCTGACCGGTCGCGACAAGGAGTTCTTCCGCGCCGATCCGGCTGCCCAGACCCCGCAGGAAACCGCCCAGATCGAGCCCCTGCCGGAACCGCTGGCCGCTGCCGCCGGTTCCAGCGACATGCCCGATGCCAAGCCGGCACCAGTGGAGGAAGAAGCGCCGAAGCTGGTGGAAACGGCCCCGCCGCCGCCCGCGCCCGTGGCTGAAGCGGCCCCGGCTGCACCGGGCCCTGCGCCGGCGGCCACCGGCAACAGCCAGCCGATGCCGATTGCCGGCCAGTCGCCGCCGCCGTCCTATCCCGCCGCCGCCCTGCGCGCCGGTGAAACCGGCACGGTGGTGGTACGCGTGGACGTGGACGCCACCGGCTATCCGAACAACGCCACGGTGATCCAGCGCAGCGGTTCACGCGAGCTCGACCGTGCCGCCACCGACGCTGTGCGCCGCTGGCGCTTCACTCCGGCGCAGAGCAACGGCCAGGCCGTACCCGGCAGCATTGAAGTGCCGTTCGACTTCAAGACGCAGTAACTGAACACTTCCCGGCAGGCAAACTGAACCCTGCCGGTGGCGTTGACGCAACGCTGACACTTCCCGTCCGTGGCTCGGGCAACACTGCCCACGTCGTCCATTGACGGAAGGAGTTTGCGATGACCGCCACCACCCACGAAGACCTTCATTCGCCGCAGCTGCCGCAGGATTCAAGCGCGCAGCACAAGCCCACGTCGCCCTGGATGTGGATCGCGCTGATCGTGGCGATGTTTGCCGGCGCCCTGCTCTGGCTGCGTCATTCGAACCAGGAAGACGTGGCACCGGCGCCGGTCGGTGAGCGCATGCTGCCGGCCCCTGAGCAGCCCGCGGTGACGGATGCAGCGGCCCCTGCCGCGCGCCAGGCAACCCCGGCTACTGCTTCGCGGAAGGCCGCGCCGGTAGTGCGCAATCGTGAAGCCCGCCCGCTGGCCAGCAACCGCATGCCCACCTACCCCGCCGCCGCGCTGCGTAGCGGCGTGCAGGGCAGCGTGATCGCCAGCCTGAATGTCGATACCCGCGGCAATGTCGCCAGCGCTGCGATCGTCTCGCGCAGCGGCGAGCGCAGTCGCGATCTGGATCGTGCGGTGCTCAATACCGTGCAGAACTGGAAGTTCCAGCCGGCGGTGCATGACGGCCGCGCAGTAGCAAGCGTAGTGCGGGTCCCGGTGGACTTCCGTACCGAGCAGCGTTGATCGCGGACGAGGGGTTCGTGATGTTTAGACGGAGGCTTCGGCCTCCGTCCTTTTATGCGGGAAAGCGTGCCAACCAAGGTTGGCACCTACCAGGAGATGTGAGCATGCCAACCAAGGTTGGCACCTACCGGGCATTGCGATCCGCCGGGCATGACCCGGCGGATGCAGTGACGATCAGGCCAGGTTGAATCCGGCGCTGCGGGCCAGGCCGTCGAAGTCCGGGAAGGACGTGGCGACGTTGGCGATATCGTTGATGCGCACTTCGCCGTCACTGATCTGGCCGGCAATGGCGAACGCCATGGCGATGCGGTGGTCGCCGTGGCTTTCGATGGTGCCGCTACCCAGGCGTACACCACCGTGCAGGGTGGCGCCATCTTCGGTCTCGTCCACCTGCATGCCCAGCGCGCGCAGGCCGGTGGCCATCGCCGCAAGGCGATCGGATTCCTTCACCCGCAGCTCGGCGGCACCGGTCACCACGGTCTGGCCTTCGGCGGCGGCGGCGGCCACGAACAGCGCGGGGAACTCGTCGATCATGTCCGGCACCAGTGCTTCCGGAATGCGTGCACCCTTCAGCGGGGCGTAGCGCACCACCAGGTCCGCCACTGGTTCACCGCCCTGCTCGGCCGGGTTCTCTTCGGTGATGTCGGCACCCATCAGGCGCAGCGCGTGCAGCAGGCCGGTGCGGCGCGGGTTCAGGCCAACCTGCTTCAGGCGCAGCTCGGAGCCCGGGATGATGCTGGCAGCCACCAGATAGAACGCCGCAGACGAGAAGTCGGCCGGCACCACGATATCCGTGGCACGAAGGCGTTGGCCGCCGCGCAGGCGCGCCTTGCCCGGCGAGAATTCGATGTCCACGCCGAACGCGGACAGCATGCGTTCGGTGTAGTCGCGGGTCGGGTGCGGCTCGACAACGCTGGTTTCGCCCTGCGCGTACAGGCCTGCCAGCAACACCGCCGACTTGATCTGCGCGCTGGCCACCGGCGAGGCGAAGTCGATGCCATGCAGCGTCTGGCCGCCATGCACGTGCAGCGGCGGCGTGCCGTCATCCTGGGTGTCGATCTTCGCGCCCATCTGCGACAGCGGGCCGGTGACGCGGCGCATCGGTCGGCCCGACAGCGACTCGTCGCCGATCAGCGTGCAGTCGAACGCCTGGCCTGCCAGCAGGCCGGCCAGCAGGCGCATGCCGGTACCGGCATTGCCGCAGTCCAGCGGTGCGCTGGGTGCCTGCAGACCGTCGATGCCGACGCCGTGCACGATGCGCTGCGACGCGCTGGGGGTTTCGATACGCACGCCCAGCTGGCTGAAGATGCGCGCGGTAGCGCGGGTATCTTCGCCTTCCAGGAAGCCTTCGATATGCGAGGTGCCATCGGCCAGCGCGGCGAACATCACCGAGCGGTGCGAGACCGACTTGTCGCCGGGAATGGTCAGGCTGCCCTGCAGCGGCTGGCCCTTGCGGGCGATCCAGTGTTGCGCGTTGCTCATCGTTCAATCATTCCGTAAACACCGGCAGCGCCGGCGATGCATCAGGGAGCGGCGGCCATGGCCGCCGCAGCAGCACTCAGGGCACGGCCACCGGGTAGGAGCCCAGCACCTTGATCTGTGCCGAGTGCGCTTCCAGTTCGGCCAGTGCGGCCTGCATCGGCGCGTCGTCGATGTGGCCGGCCAGGTCGATGAAGAAGCCGTACTCCCACTTGCCGTGGTGCGACGGCCGCGACTCGATGCGGTTCATGCTGATGCCGTGGCGGGCGAACGGGCTGAGCACGTCGAACAGCGCACCGGGCTTGTCATGGATGAACACCAGCACCGAGGTGCGGTCGTGGCCGGAGGTCGGGAAGATGTTGCGGCCCACCACCAGGAAGCGGGTGGTGTTGTCGGCATCGTTCTGGATCGGCTTGGTGACCACCTTCTTCAGGCCGTACACGTGGCCGGCACTCTCGCCGCCGATGGCAGCCGCGTCGTCGGCGTTGCGCGCACGGCGCGCACCTTCGGCGTTGCTGGATACCGGAATCTTCTCGGCCTTCGGCAGGTTGGCGCGCAGCCACGCCGAGGTCTGCATGAACGACTGCGGGTGTGCGTAGATGCGCTCGATGTCCTCGATGCGGCCGCTGCGCGACATCAGGTACTGCTGCACGCGCAGTTCCACTTCGCCACAGATCTTCAGGTTGGAGGTCAGGAACATGTCCAGGGTGATCTGGATGGTGCCCTGCCCCGAATTCTCCACCGGCACCACGCCGAAATCGGCGTTGCCCGCTTCCACTTCCTGGAACACTTCCTCGATGCTGGCCATCGGCAGGCCCAGCGCGGAGCGGCCGAAATGCTTGAGCACCGCCTGCTGGCTGAAGGTGCCTTCCGGGCCGAGGTAGCCGATCTTCAGCGGCTCCTGCTGCGCCAGGCAGGCCGACATGATCTCGCGGTAGACGTGCACCAGCAGCTCATCGCTGAGCGGGCCTTCGTTGCGATCCACCACCATCCGCAGCACCTGCGCTTCGCGCTCGGGGCGGTAGTAGTCGACGGCAGCGGCCAGCTTGCCCTTGGCCTTGCCGACCTGGTGAGCGAAACGTGCGCGCTCGGCGATCAGGCTCTGGATGTCGCGGTCGATCTGGTCGATCTTCGAGCGCACATCGGCCAGCGCCAGCGGCGCCAGGGTGGGCGCCGGGTTCGACGCAACCTTGGACGTGCTCTTGCCCTTGGCCTTGGTGGACGCGCTGTCCTTGGCCGGTTCGGCCTTCTTCGGCGCCTTCTTGCTGGATTTGCTGCTTGCCATCGGAATTCCCTGTTGCGGGGCACGCACCCGACGGTGCGCGCCGTTCATTGCTCAACCGTGACGCTGCTGGAAATCGGCCATGAAGGCGACCAGCGCCTCGGCCCCGGCCAGCGGCATGGCGTTGTACAGCGAAGCCCGAATGCCGCCGACCACCTTGTGGCCCTTCAGCGCCAGCAGGCCAGCGGCCTTGGCTTCAGCGACGAAGCGGGCGTCGAGTTCGGCATCGGGCAGGAAGAACGGAATGTTCATGCGCGAACGGGCCGCATGTGCGACCTCATTGCGGTAGAAGCCGCCGGAGCCGTCGATGGCGCCGTACACCAGCGCGGCCTTGGCGGCGTTGCGCTTGGCGAATTCGGTCACGCCGCCCTCGGCCAGCATCCACTTGAACACCAGGCCGGCCAGATACCAGTTCCAGGTCGGCGGGGTGTTGAGCATCGAATCGCGGGCGACGTGCGAGCGGTAATCGAAGATGTCCGCGCGCGGCTGGCCACTGCGCTCGAGCAGGTCGCGGCGGATGATCATCACCGCGATGCCGACCGGGCCCAGGTTCTTCTGCGCGCCGGCGTAGATCACACCGTAGCGGCGCACGTCCAGCGGCTCGCTGGCGATGGACGAGCTGAAGTCAGCGATCAGCGGAACGTTACCGGTGTCGGGCACATCACGGAACTCGACGCCGTGGATGGTCTCGTTGGCGGTGATGTGCACGTAGGCGGCATCGCGCGACAGCTGCCAGTCGGCACGCGCCGGCAGTTCGCGGTAGCCGTGGGCCTCGCTGCTGGCGGCGATGTTGACGTCGACGTAGACACCGGCCTGCTTGACCGCGGTCTTGCCCCAGTGACCACTGACCACGTAATCGGCACGCTGGCCCGGGGCGGCGAAGTTGAGCGGGATCAGCGCCTGCTGGGTGGTGGCGCCACCGGACAGGAACAGCACCGCATAGTCGTCGGGGATGTCGAGCAGGCGACGCAGGTCGGCCTCGGCTTCGGCAGCCACGGACATGAATTCCGCGCCGCGATGGCTCATTTCCACGATCGAAGCGCCGGACCCGTGCCAGTCCAGCATTTCCGCCTGCGCCTGGCGCAGGACCGATTCCGGCAAGGTCGCAGGGCCGGCACTGAAGTTGAACGCGCGCGTCATGTCACACCTGTGGGGCAAGACCCCTAGTATGCCGCAGTGCACCAGCCTTGCGGCCTTGTGGCGCAAGGGAAATTTGGTTTCATTGGAATCCATTGGCCGACGCGACCGGGTAGTGCCGGCCGCTGGCCGGCAACCTCATGGATTCGGGGCGGCGGTTGCCGGCCAGCGGCCGGCACTACCGTCACCGCGCGACCGTCAGCGCGCGCCGAACCAGAGCAGCAGGCTGAGCACTGCCGCCAGCAACAAGGCGCTGGCCAGCAGCCACGGCCAGCGCCGGACCCTGCGCGGCGTCACCGGCAGTACCGGCGCCTGTTCCGCGTCGTCGCCGGACTCGTCCTCGGCCGGCAACGGCCGCCGACGTGGATCGTGCGGCACTTCCAGCACGAAACGATGCTGGCCATCGAACACCACCTGGTCACCGGCCTGCAGCCAGCAGTGGCGCACGGCCACGCCGTTGACCCGGGTGCCGTCGGCACTGCCGAGGTCGCGCAGCAGCACACGTTCACCGTGCACTTCCACGCGGGCGTGCTGTTCGGCGAAGGCCGGATCGTCGATGGCGATGTCGGCGTCGCTGCCGCGGCCGATCAACCGTGCCCGCGACAGCGTATAGCTGCGGCCATGATGCAGGCCGCCGACACCGCGCAGCAGGCGCTGCTGCTCATCGGTGCCATCGTCGTTCTTCGGCGCGGGTGCCTGCAGCAGGCTCTCGACCTCGCCCTGCAGCACCATCTCCACGCCGTCCACATAGACCGCATCGCCTGCACGCAGCAGCGCCATGCGGCGCACCGGCCGACCATTCACGTGGATGCCACGGATACCGTTGCCGACCTGCAGCCACAGGCCGCGATCGTCCATGCAGAACTGCGCCAGCAGCAGGGCGCCGTGGCCGGCGTCGCCGAGCCGCACACTGCCGTTGGCCTGGCGCACGATGCGTTGCACCCCGGGCCGCAGCGGCTGGTCGGGCTGTTGTTGTTGACTGAAGTGAACAAGCAGGTTCTGCACGCGGCGCAGCCTAGCAGGTTGGCCGCCAACGAAGAAGAACCTGCGATGAGTGCTTGGCGCGACGGCCCTCGATGCGCACAATGCTCGCCCTCATTGATCATCCCCGCCCTGCGCCAGGAGCCTGCATGTCCACCATCGATGTCCGCCACGCCCACGCCCTGCCCGACGCGCAGGCACGCGCCGCGATCGAACAGGTCGCCGCCAAGCTGTCCGAGCGCTTCGGCCTGAAGTCGTCCTGGGCCGCCGACGTGCTGAACTTCTCTGGCAGCGGCGTGGACGGTGCGATCGAACTGCAGCCGGGCGCCGTGCGCGTCACCGCCAAGCTGGGCTTCCTGCTGTCGGCGATGAAGGGCATGGTCGAGGGCGAGATCCAGCGCGTGCTGAAGGAAAAGCTGGGCTGAACCCCGGCGGCGGCCGTCACGGCCGTGCAACGCCATCGCGCGCTACTCTCGGGGCAGGCCCAACTCCCACGGGAAGTGCGATGAACCAGTACGAAAACGATGACCGCCGCAACGACGACGCCTCGTTCGGTGACCAGGCCGAGCGCTTCTCGCGCAAGCTGAGTGACTCGGCGCAGCAGGTCTGGCTGGCCGGCCTGGGCGCTCTTGGCCGTGCACAGGCCGAAGGCAGCCGCTTCTTCGACGGCCTGGTGAAGGAAGGCGAAGCCTGGGAGGCCCGCCGCCGTGAACGCCACGGCGAACAGGGCCCGGGCTGGCGCGACAACGTGGAATCCTCGCTGGATGAGGCCCGCGAGAAGGCCTCTGGCACCTGGAACAAGGTCGAAAAGGCCTTCGATGACCAGGTGCAGGGCGTGCTCAAGCGCCTGCATGTCCCAACTGCCGATGAGGTGACCGCGCTGGAAGCCCGTATCGACGCCCTGCACGCGCGGCTGGCCAAGCTGGAAAACCGTGCGGCCTCGGGCGCCGATGCTCCCGCCCCGGGCAGCCATCAGTCGCCAGGCAGCGTGCCCTGACCGGCCATTGTTGCAATGCAATAAAATTTGATTGACAATCGCGAGCAACCCGCCAATCGCTTCGGCTGCCGTTTGTTCCCTCCCCTCACGGCTTCAGGATTGGCGGGTTTTTCGTGCCCGCCGTATGCCGATCTGAGCGTTCCATCACGCTTCCTGTCAGGAACGTCCTGACCCAGCCGGATAGTGCGACCTTTACACTGTCGTCTTCCGCATTCGCCCCTTCCGCGCACCTCCTGCATGCTCCCTTGGATCCTGGCCCTGCTGTCGGCCCTGCTTACCTGTTCCCTGGCTGTTGTCTATCTGTGGTGGATCAAGCGGCGGCAGAAGGAGATGCAACTCGGCCTGCAAGCCCTGGCGGGCATGCACTGGCGCGAGTTCTCGGTACTGGTCAAGCGCATGCTGCGCGAACAGCGCGGCCTGCGTGAATTGAATGACCCGGCGGAGGAATCCCGCGAGCCGAGCAGCGACTTCCTGCTCAGCGACGGCCCCAACCAGTGGCTGGTGTCCTGCAAGCATGGCCTTGCCTACCGTATCGGCACCGCCGCAGTGAACGAGCTGGGGGCTGCTGCGCGCCTGGCCGGCGCCAAGGGCGGCGTGCTGCTGACCGAAGGCCGGATGGAACGCGACGGGCGCAGCGCTGCCGAGAAGCAGGCGGTCGAGGTGCTGGACGGTCCACGCCTGTGGCCGCTGCTGCAGCCCTACCTGCCGGCGGAAATCGAAACCCGTGTGCGCGCCAGCGCCCGCCATGAAGCCCTGCGCCGGATCGCCATTGCCGCGCTCGGCGCGGTCACGCTGGGCCTGCTGGTGGGATTGAGCCTGCAAGGCTTGCATGTGCAGGACACCGCGCCTGTTGCCGAGGTGGCGGACACCCCCGCGCCGGTTGCACCTGCGGTTGAAGCGGCGCCCGAACCGGCGCCGGCCCCCGCCACCACGCCGCCGGCCGCTGCGCCTGCACCGGCCGCGCCCTCAGCCGACGTGCGCAGCAACCTCAACCCGGATGCCGCCACGCTGGAGCGCTTCCAGGCCGATCTGTCCCGCGCCTTGGCCGGCAAGCCCGGTATCGCCAGCGGGGTCTGGCTGACCCGGCAGACGCTGGCGATCAACCGCACCGGCGAGCTGGACGCGGTCTGGCCGCAGGTCTGCGAGGAAGTGCTGCACTACCCCGCCCTGCGCAACGTGCGCATCCAGCTCAACGCCCGCCCCGGCGTGGATGAGCCGGTGCGCTGGCGGCAGTGCGCCACGTATTGATTGGGACCAGCACCCACGCATGGCGTGGATCTACTGAATCCCGATGCGCGACCCCTTGTAGATCCACGCCACGCGTGGATGCCTTTGCAGAGTTGAGCCACACGCGAACAGCAGCCGAGCATCGGCTCGGCTCCACATGGCGCCAGCTCAGCCCAATGCCGCGAGATGGGCGATGTAACTGGAGCGCGATTCACCCGCCGCTCTGGCCTGCGCATCCAGCCTCGCCAGGATCCGGCGTGGCAGGCTGATATTGACCCGCTCGATGGTATCGTCCAGCAGAGCCGGATCAATGCAGATGTACGCAAGAATCCAACGGATGTCCTTGGATGCCTCGGCGACGATCTTCTGTGGCGCGGAAGGTGTCGGAATCGAACGCCCCTCATCCAGGGCCGCATCAATCCAGGCGAGTGCAGCTTCCTCGGCAGCGCTGAGCGCATCATCAAGCGTATCGGCCGCCGAGAAGCACCCCGGCAGATCTGGAACGACCACACTCCACGCGGTGCGCTCATCGCCTGCCTCGATCAAGACTGGATATCGCATGGGCCCTCCTACGTCAGTCCTGCGAGCTTCCGCAACGCCTGCACCAGCCCTTTCCCCAGATCCTTCCTTGGGTGAGGAACGGTGATGATGTGAGGGTGCTGCGGGTGCACAAATACATAATGGGACCCGCGGATCCGGCGACAGATCCAACCTGCCGCTTCCAGATCCCGGATGAGGTCCCTGCTCTTCATGCAGGGACGATACACATCGTACACACGCCCCGACAGAGTTCAAGGCAACAGTCGTTTCGGCCCAGTAGATCCACGCCATGCGTGGATGGAATCCCTATCGCGCGCCCGGCGCGAAGCGCGCCACCAGGTCCCAGGCATCCCCCAGGAACACCTGGCGCACGCGGGTGATCGGCTGTTCGCCACGCCAGGTCAGGCGTTCGATCACCAAGCAGGCGGTACCGGGCTTCACCTCCAGCAGCCTGGCGGTGGCGGTATCTGCCCCCCAGGCGCTGATGCGGTGCTGGGCACGGGTCCACGACACGTTCTGCAGCAGCCAGCTGCCCGGCGCGGTAGTGCTGAAGTCGACCTCCAACACCTCCGGCACCCCCACCGGGCTGATCAGGCGATGCTCCAGCGCCAGCGGGCGACCATCGGCCAGATGCAGGCAGCGCATCGCCAGCAGGTTTTCCTGTCCGGCCAGCTCGACTTCACCGGCATTGCCGGCATCGGCAAGGCGCAGGTCGCGCTGCAGCAGGCGATAGGCGTACTGGTGGCCGCGCGAGCCAACCTCCATCGCGATATCGGGAATCTCCAGCGCCACCTGCTCCAGGTGCGGGGGCTGCCGCGCGACGAACGAACCGGCACGGCGGCGACGCTCGATCATGCCGCTCTCGGCCAACGCGGTCAGCACCTTGTTCACCGTCATCCGCGAGCAGCCGTACTGCTCCATCAGCTCGTGTTCGTACGGAATACGAAAGCCCGGCGCCCATTCTCCGCTGAGGATGCGGCTTTCCAGATCGCTGCGGATACGCTGGTTGAGCGTGGCGGACTTGCTGGCCTTCACGTAATGGAGTCTCGGTAACGGGAGGCGATCAGCCCAGCACGCCACGCAGGGCGGCGGTAAAGGCGGTGGTGATCGCCTCGCGCTGCAGGTGGCGGCCCTCGGCCACGCATTGGCGGCCATGGCGCCAGACCGATCGCAGCGCGCCATTACGTGCGGCGAACACCCAGCTGTCAAGCCATGCGTCATCCTGTCGCGCCTGCAGCGCCGGGTGCCCGGCATCCAGTTCGACCAGGTCGGCACTGGCGCCGACCTGCAGGCCAGCGGCCACGCCCAGCGCCTGTGCACCACCGTGCAGTGCGCCTTCGAACAGGAAGCGGCCGGTGCTGCGGGTGGCATCCGGGGCCAGTACGTTGCGCCCACGCAGGGTCAGGCGCTGGCCGTATTCGAGCAGGCGCAGTTCTTCGGCCGCATCGATCAGCACATTGGAATCGGAGCCGACACCGAAGCGCCCACCCTCGCGCGTGAACGCCTGCATCGGGAACAGGCCGTCGCCCAGATTGGCTTCGGTGATCGGGCACAGGCCGGCCACGGCCTGGCTGGCCACGATGGCGGCGCGCTCATCGTCGGTGATGTGGGTGGCGTGCACCAGGCACCAGCGCGCATCCACCGGTGCATGGTCGTACAGCCACTGCACCGGACGCTGGCCGCTCCAGGCCAGGCAGGCCTCGACTTCACGCACCTGCTCGGCGATATGGATGTGCACCGGGCCGTCGGTCAGCGGCAGCAACGCACTCAATTCCTCGCCGGTGACTGCACGCAGGCTGTGCGGCGCGATGCCGAGCACCGCATCCGGCAGCGCGGCCAGTGCCGGCTTGGCGGCGTCCAGCAGCTGCGCGAAACCGTCCACATCGTGGATCAGGCGACGCTGCGCCGGATTCGGCGGCGCCCCGCCGAAATCGGCATGTGCATAGAACACCGGCAGCAGGGTCAGGCCGATACCGGTCTGGTCGGCGGCGGCAGCAATCCGTGCACTCATCTCGGCGCGGTTGGCATAGGCGCGACCATCGGCGTCGTGGTGCAGGTAATGGAATTCGCCGACGCGGGTGAAGCCGCTTTCCAGCATTTCCATGTAGGCCTGGGCGGCGATGGCCTGCACTGCGTCCGGGCGCAGATGGGCCAGAAAACGGTACATCAGCTCACGCCAGCTCCAGAAGCTGTCACCGTCGCCGCCGCCGATCTCGGTCAGCCCCGCCATGCCGCGCTGGAAGGCGTGGCTGTGGAGGTTGGGCAGGCCCGGCACCAGGATGCCGACGCAGGTGTCGCCGTGCTGGGCGCCCTGCCCCATGTGGATCGCCGTGATGCGGCCGTCCTGCACCTGCAGGCGGACATCGCGGGCCCAGCCGTCGGCCAGAAGGGCGTGGGCGGCATGGAAACAGAGCGGGGAACGCGAATCGGACATGGCTGGACAACCCGAAATGGACGCCTATATTGTATAGACATATAAGCACAGCCGCGTTGTGGATGCCATGCACGTCGATACCCTCTGGTCCAACGTCCACCTGATGACCCTCGATGGCGAGGGGCTGGGTGTCATCCGCGATGGCGTACTGGCCTGCGCTGGCGGCCGCATCGTCCATGTCGGCGCGGCCGGCAGCGATGCCCACCTGCAGCCGACCACCCGCATCGATGGCGAAGGCCGCTGGATCTCGCCCGGCCTGATCGACTGCCACACCCACCTGGTCTACGCCGGCAACCGCGCCAACGAATTCGAGCAGCGCCTGCAGGGGGTCAGTTATGCCGAGATCGCCCGTGCCGGCGGCGGCATCGTCTCCACCGTGCGCGCCACCCGTGCTGCCACCCCGGAACAGCTGGCCAGCGAAAGCCGGCCGCGCCTGCTGGCGATGCGTGCCGAAGGCGTGACCACGATCGAGATCAAGTCCGGCTACGGCCTGACCCTGCCCGACGAACGCAAGCAGCTGCAGGTAGCGCGTGCGCTGGGCGAGGAGTGCCGGGTCAACGTGGTGACCACCTTCCTCGGCGCACACGCGATTCCGCCAGGCCGCGAGGCGCAGGAATACACCGACGAGGTGTGCAACGTGATGATTCCGGCCATCGCCGCCGAAGGCCTGGCCGAAGCGGTGGACGTATTCTGCGAGAACATCGCCTTCTCGCCGGCGCAGGCGCGGCAGGTCTTCGAAGCGGCGCGCGCCAACGGGCTGGCGGTGAAGATCCATGCCGAGCAGCTGAGCAACCAGCATGGTGCTGAACTGGCCGCCAGCTTCGGTGCCCTCTCGGCCGACCATATCGAACACCTGGACGAGGCCGGCATCGCCGCGATGGCCGCCGCCGGCACCGTCGCCGTGCTGTTGCCCGGTGCCTTCTATTTCACCCGCGATACCACCCTGCCGCCGATCGCTGCGCTGCGTGCGGCCGGCGTGCCGCTGGCGCTGGGCACCGACAGCAATCCGGGCACTTCGCCGCTGACCAGCCCGCTGCTGGCGATGAACATGGGCGCCACCCTGTTCCGCCTGACCGTGGATGAGTGCATCGCCGGCTTCACCCTTGAAGCGGCGCGCGCGCTCGGACGCAGCGACCACATCGGCCGCCTCGCCGTGGGCCTGGACTGCGACCTGGCGGTCTGGGACATCGATGCCCCCGCCGACCTGGTCTATCGCATTGGATTCAACCCGCTGCACGCGCGCGTGGTGCGCGGACAGCCCGACCTGCCTGCCTCCTGGAGCAACACATGAGCAACACCCTGGTTCTTCGCCCCGGCCATGTCACTCTCGCCCAGTGGCGGCAGGTCTATCGCGGTGCGCCGCTTGCACTGGACCCGGCCGCGCTGCCGGTCGTGCGCGCCAGTGCTGCGGCGGTGGCCGCCATCGTCGCCAAGGGCGCGCCGGTGTATGGCATCAACACCGGCTTCGGCAAGCTGGCCAGCGTGCGCATCGAGCGCGAAGATCTGGCCACCCTGCAGCGGAACATCGTGCTCTCGCATGCCGCCGGCGTGGGCGAGCCGATGCCGGCCAGCGTGGTGCGCTTGATGATGGCGCTGAAGCTGGTCAGCCTGGCGCAGGGTGCGTCAGGCATTCGCGAGGAGACGCTGCTGCTGCTGGAAGCGATGCTGGTCAAGGGCGTGCTGCCGGTGGTGCCCGCACAGGGCTCGGTGGGTGCCTCGGGTGACCTGGCGCCGCTCTCGCACCTGGCCAGCGTGATGCTGGGTGTAGGCGAAGCCTTCATCGGTGACGAGCGCCTACCGGCGGCCGATGCACTGGCACGTGCCGGCCTGCAGCCGATCGAACTGGGCGCGAAGGAAGGCCTGGCGCTGCTCAACGGCACCCAGTTCTCCACCGCCTATGCGCTGGCGGGCCTGTTCGAGATCGAGACCGTGTTCCAGGCCGCACTGGTGACCGGCGCGCTGTCGGTGGAAGCAGCCAAGGGTTCCGACACGCCCTTCGACCCGCGCATCCACGCGATCCGCGGCCAGCGCGGGCAGATCGCCACCGCTGCCACCCTGCGCGCGCTGATGCAGGGCTCGGACATCCGCGAGTCGCATCGCGACAACGACGTGCGCGTGCAGGATCCGTACTGCCTGCGCTGCCAGCCGCAGGTAATGGGCGCGGCGCTGGACATCCTGCGCCAGGCCGCGACCACGCTGGAAATTGAAGCCAACGGCGTGTCCGACAATCCGCTGGTGTTCACCGACACCGGCGAAGCGCTGTCGGGTGGCAACTTCCACGCCGAGCCGGTGGCCTTCGCCGCCGACATGCTGGCGATGGCGGTGTGCGAGATCGGTTCGATCAGCGAGCGCCGCCTGGCGATGCTGGTGGACCCGGCCCTGTCCGGCCTGCCGGCGTTCCTGACCCCGCGCCCGGGCCTGAATTCCGGCTTCATGATTCCGCAGGTGACCGCCGCTGCACTGGTCTCGGAAAACAAGCAGCGCGCCTACCCGGCCAGCGTTGATTCGATCCCGACCTCGGCCAACCAGGAAGACCATGTGTCGATGGCCGCGCATGGCGCACGCCGGCTGATGCAGATGGCCGAGAACGCCGCCAACGTGATCGGCATCGAGCTGCTGGCCGCCGCGCAGGGCTGTGATTTCCATGCGCCGCTGCGCTCCAGCGCCGCGCTGGAAACGGTGCGCGCCACCCTGCGTGCGCAGGTGCCGACGCTGGAAGAAGACCGCTATTTCCACCCCGACATGGTGACCGCCACGAATCTTGTGCGCAGTGGCGCGCTGGCGCAGGGCCTGGGCGATCTGTTGCCGACTGTGGAACCGCAGGCATGACGACCCCTCCTGAATGGTTGACGGTGCACGAGGGCGATGCCCCCCTCATCGTCAGCTTCCCGCATACCGGCAGCGAGCTGCCGCACGACCTGATCGGCGACTACCACTCGCCGTGGCTGGCCCGCCGCGATGCCGACTGGTGGGTGCACGAGCTGTACGACTTCGTGCGCGGCATGGGCGCGACCACGGTGCGCTCGGCGATCTCGCGTTCGGTGATCGACCTCAACCGCGATCCCAGCGGCGTGTCGCTGTACCCGGGCCAGAACACCACCGGCCTGTGTCCGCTGACGACCTTCGACAACCAGCCGCTGTACCACGCCGGGCGCGAACCGGACGAAGCAGAAATCGCCCGTCGTCGCGACACGTATTTCCTGCCTTACCACGATGCGCTGGCTTCGCAGATCACACGCCTGCGTGCACGCCACGGCACCGTGGTGGTGTACGACGCGCACTCGATCCGCTCACACATCCCGCATCTGTTCGACGGTGAGCTGCCGCAGTTCAACCTCGGCACCGCCGGTCCGTCCGGCGCACCGGACACCTCCTGCGACAACGCCCTGAGCGACGTGGTGGAAAACCTGCTGAAGATCAGTGGCATGAGCCAGGTGCGCAACGGCCGCTTCAAGGGCGGCTGGATCACCCGCCACTACAGCAACATCGCCGGCGGCGTGCACAGCCTGCAGATGGAACTTGCCTGCCGCGGCTACATGCACGAACCCCTGCCGGACCAGGTGGACGAACACAGCTGGCCCACCCCGCTCGACCCCGACCACGCCGCACCACTGCGCCACACCCTGGCGCAGGTGCTCAACGCCTGCCTTGAATTCGCTACGAACCGGAGCGCCGCATGACCCGCAACGACCCGTCCCGCACCATCGCCGCGCCGACCGGCACCACGCTCAATGCCAAGAGCTGGCTGACCGAAGCACCGCTGCGCATGCTGATGAACAACCTGCACCCGGACGTGGCCGAGCGCCCGCAGGAACTGGTGGTGTATGGCGGCATCGGTCGCGCCGCACGCGACTGGGAAAGCTTCGACGCCATCGTTGAAACGCTCAAGCGCCTGGACGATGACCAGACCCTGCTCGTGCAATCGGGCAAGCCGGTGGGCGTGTTCCGCACCCACGCCGATGCACCGCGCGTGCTGATCGCCAATTCCAACCTGGTGCCGCGCTGGGCCAACTGGGACCACTTCAACGAGCTGGATAAGAAGGGCCTGGCCATGTACGGCCAGATGACCGCCGGCAGCTGGATCTATATCGGTGCGCAGGGCATCGTGCAGGGCACCTACGAGACCTTCGTGGAAATGGGGCGCCAGCATTTCGGCGGCGACCTGACCGGGAAGTGGCTGTTCACCGGTGGCCTCGGCGGCATGGGTGGTGCACAGCCGCTGGCTGCCGTGATGGCCGGCGCCTCCTGCCTGGCCGTCGAGTGCCGCAAGAGCAGCATCGACATGCGCCTGCGCACCGGCTACCTCGACACCTGGACCGACAATCTGGACGAAGCACTGCGCCTGATCGACGAGTCGTGCAAGGCCGGTACGCCGAAGTCGGTGGGCCTGCTCGGCAACGTTGCCGACGTGCTGGCCGAACTTCTCAAGCGCGGCGTGAAGCCGGACCTGCTGACCGACCAGACCTCCGCGCACGACCCGGTGAACGGCTACCTGCCGCAGGGCTGGACGGTCGAGCAGTGGGACGAGAAGCGCGTTTCCGCCCCCAAGGAAGTGGAGAAGGCCGCGCGCGCATCGATGGCCAACCACATCCGCGCCATGCTCGGCTTCCACGCGCTGGGCGTGCCGACCGTGGACTACGGCAACAACCTGCGGCAGATGGCGCTGGAAGAAGGTGTGGCCAATGCCTTCGATTTCCCGGGTTTCGTGCCGGCCTACATCCGCCCGTTGTTCTGCCGCGGCATCGGCCCGTTCCGTTGGGCGGCACTGAGTGGCGACCCGGAAGACATCGCCAAGACCGATGCCAAGGTGAAGGAACTGATTCCGGACAACCCGCACCTGCACCGCTGGCTGGACATGGCCGCCGAGAAGATCAAGTTCCAGGGCCTGCCGGCGCGCATCTGCTGGGTCGGCTTGGGTGATCGTGATCGACTTGGCCTGGCGTTCAACGAGATGGTCGCCAACGGCGAACTGAAGGCGCCGGTGGTGATCGGTCGCGACCACCTGGACAGTGGCAGCGTCGCCTCGCCGAACCGCGAAACCGAAGCGATGGCCGACGGCTCCGATGCGGTGTCCGACTGGCCGCTGCTGAACGCCCTGCTCAACACCGCCAGCGGCGCGACCTGGGTGTCGCTGCATCACGGTGGCGGCGTCGGCATGGGCTTCTCGCAGCACGCGGGCATGGTGATCGTCTGCGACGGCACCGAGGCAGCGGCCAAGCGGATTGGCCGCGTGCTGTGGAACGACCCGGCCACCGGCGTGATGCGCCATGCGGATGCGGGGTATGACATCGCGATCGACTGCGCGAAGGAAAAGGGACTGGATCTGCCGGGCATCCTCGGCTGATCGCAGGGGTGCCGGCCAGCGGCCGGCACTACCGGAAACGTGTGGTAGTGCCGGCCGCTGGCCGGCTCTCCCTGATGCGGGAATCGGTGCCCTTGACCCGCTCTTCCGACGTGACCAACATGCGCCATCACCGCTGACGGATCACCGCGATGTACCGCACCCTGGCTGCTGCATTGCTCTGCACGCTGTTTGCGATCCCACCCGTTTCGGCTCTTGAAAGTGCCAGCGATCTTTCCAATCAGCTCGACACCCAGCTGCAGGCCAACCGTGAACGCTACGGCATTGCCGGCCAGGCGGTACTGGTCGCCCACAACGGCCAGGTGCTGTACCAGGGCGCCAGCGGTGAACGTGATCCTGCAACCCATGCACCTGCCACCGTCGATACCATCTTCGCCGCGCAGTCGATGGCCAAGCTGCTGACCAGCACGCTGGTGATGCAGTTGGTCGACCAGGGCAAGGTGGATCTGGATGCACCGGCCAGCCGCTATGTGCCGGACCTGCCTGCAGCATGGCAGGCAATTCACGTGCGCGATTTCCTCAACCACAGCTCGGGTATCGGCGAGTACTACGATCGTGTCGACAACCGTTGGGTCAGCAAGGGCTACCCCGGTGTAGCCCCTGACCTTGGCGCTGCACTGAAGGTAGCCGGCGCGACACCGATGCAGTTCGCCACCGGCAGCCGCGTGCAGTACACCCAAGCGAACTACCTGGTGCTGACGGCGTTGCT
The DNA here is from genome assembly GCF_018320795.1 of Stenotrophomonas sp. PE591. Classification (NCBI taxonomy): domain Bacteria; kingdom Pseudomonadati; phylum Pseudomonadota; class Gammaproteobacteria; order Lysobacterales; family Lysobacteraceae; genus Stenotrophomonas; species Stenotrophomonas sp. PE591. Next base: position 688,284 of record NZ_JAAOKO010000002.1, on the reverse strand, counting down.
GCAAGCGCACTACCGCAAGCCCTACCCGGCCATCGCTCGCGAACGCATCCTGCAACCGCTGAAGATGACCAGCACCTCTTGGGGCGTTGCCAGCGTGCCAGCCAAGCGCGCGGCGGTGCCTTACATCGGCAAGGACGGCCAGCTGCAGCCGGCCAATGAAGATGCCTGGCCGGATTACGGCTGGGGCCATGCCGATCTGCAGACCACCGTGGGCGACATGAACCGTTTCCTGCAGGCGCTGGCGAGCGGAAAGCTGGTGCGCACGGCGACCCTGGAAAAGCTCTGGCAGCCGCAGAAACTGAGCGGTGGCGGCAGCAATTTCTTCTCCACCGGTTGGGACACCACCCGAAGCGACGGCTACACCCAGGTCGGCCACGATGGTGGCACCCGTGTACGTGCGCGATTGGCCTACAAGGGCACGCTGGCCAGCGGCTACTGGGTGTTCGTGTACCTGACCAACGGCAGCGCCCGCAATGTCTGGTCCAGCACGCTGGTGGAGAGCATGATGGGGGTGGCCGCGCCCGGGGAGTTTCCGCATGCGGTGTTGTCCGAGCGGTTGATCGGCTATGCGTTGGATGACAGCACCGATGCGAAACCGCAGATGCGTAGCTGGCTGCGCGTCAGCAACGGCGTTCCCACCGGCGAACTGGAACGTGCGATCAATGCCGATGGCTATGCCATCCGCGAGAGTCTGGGTGCCAGCAAGGCACTGAAAGTGTTCGCGCTCAACGCCGAGCTGTATCCGGATTCGGCCAACGCGTGGGACAGCCTGGCCGAGTGCCATGCGGCATTGGGCGATAGGGAAGCGGCTGATCGGCTGTATGCGAAGGCCAAGGCGCTGATGAAGCCCTCGCCCTAAACCCTGCTGCAGACCCGAGCCCATGCTCGGCTGCTCTTCGTTGCGATCTCAGGAGACCCGCGCTGCGCGCGATAGCCGAGCATGGACTCGGCTCTACATGGATGTTGCGGGCGGCCATACGCGAGCGACGGGTGACGTGACGCCGCCAACCTGTTAACTTGCGCGCCACTTTCGCGGTTTACAGCATTCCCGCATGTCGCTCTCGTCGTACCGCCCCACCCCCTCGCTGCTGTTCCTGGCCGTTTCCCTCGGCCTCTCTTCCACCGCCGCTGCGGCCCCACAGGCCACCACGCTGGATGCCGTGCAGGTCACCGCTGCCGCCGATGCCAGCGCGCAGGCGCGCGAGGCGCTGAAGCGCGTGCCCGGCGCCAGCAACCTGATCGACGTGGCCAAGGCCGACAGCCGACTGTCCACCAGCGCCGATGTGCTGGCCTACCAGCCGGGTATCAGCGCGCAGTCGCCGGGTAATGAGGGCACCAAGATCTCGATCCGTGGCTCGGGCATCAACCGGGGCCCGGGCGCGCACGCCTCGGGTATTGCGGTGTCGATCGACGGCCTGCCACTGACCGGCCCGGGCGGCACGCCCTACGAGCTGCTGGAACCGCTGTGGCTGTCGCGCGTGGAAGTCCTGCGCGGCGCCAACGGCTTCGAGCGCGGTGCGTTGGCGCTGGGTGGTGCCATCGACTACGTCAGCCGCAGCGGTCGTGATTCGGCGGGCGTGCAGCTGCACTACGAAGCCGGCAGCCGTGGCTACCAGAAGCGCGGCATCAGCTGAGGCGGCGTCAGTGGTGATGTCGACTACTTCCTGGCCTACACCGATACCGAATTCGACGGTTACCAGCGTCATGCGCGCGGCGACGGCAAGGGTGCGATGGCCAACATCGGCTGGCAGATCACGCCCGACCTGCAGACGCGCTTCTTCGTGCGCTATCGCGAAACAAATCATGAAACGCCCGGCCGCCTGACCCGCGATCAGATCCGCAACGATCCGCGCGCCGCGAACGCGGCCAATCTGGCCATCGATGCGCGTCGCCCGCAGCCGGGCAGCACCTGGGTGGGCAACGTCACCACGCTGCAGATCGGTGAGGACTCCTCGTTGCAGGCCGGGCTGGTCTATCACAGGTACCCCATGGACTTGAACGAGAGCCTGTACCGGCAGCAGCTGGACTACGCCAACCTCAACGCCACGCTGGACTACCGCCGCCGCCACCGGCTGTTCGGCCTGGACAGCGAGACCACGGTCGGCCTGCGCGTCACCCACGATCTGGACGCCGATGTGCGCGAGTCGCTGCGCTTTGCCAGCAACGGCTATGCCGCCGGTACGCGCACGCGTGACTTCCGCCACCACGGCACCGACAGCACGCTGCACGTCAGCAATACCCTCACCTTCAATGACCGCCTGCGCATGCAGACCGGGCTGGCACTGATCAACCCCCGTCGCGATGTGCAGGTGACCTGGCCGAGCAGCGGCGGCCGCCTGCGCGACCACGACTGGGACTATGCGCCGCGACTGGGCTTCACCTGGCAGCACAGCGCCCAGACCCAGTGGTTCGGCAACCTCAGCCGCTCGGTGGAGGCGCCGCACCCCTGGTCGATGATCTGGGGCTCGAACCAGTACTTCGGGCCAGGCAGTGGCCCGTCCAGCGGCCGCCAGCGCGCGCCGGTGCCGATGCGGAACCAGACCGCCACCACGCTGGAACTGGGCGCGCGCGGTGACGCGGCGCTGGGCCGCTGGGAACTGACCGGCTACTACGCACACGTGAACCACGAACTGCTGAGCGTCGAACTGCAACCGGTGCCGAACCTGTTCATCGCCGAGAACAACGCCAGCCCCACCGTTCACCGCGGCATCGAGGCCGGATTGGACAGCACGCTGTGGCAGGCTGCACCGGGCCGCCTGTCGCTGCACCAGGCGTATACCTTCAGCGATTTCCGCTATCGCCACGACGCGCGTTTCGGCAGCAACCGCCTGCCCGGCCTGCCGCGCCACGCCTACCAGGCCGAGCTGCGCTTCGATCATGCATCCGGCCTGTACGCCGCGCTCAATACCGAATACGCCTCGCGCATCGCAGTCGACTACGCCAACAGCTACTGGGCTGACAGCCACGTGATCTTCGGCAGCCGCATCGGCTACGACGCACCCGGTGGCCGCTGGCAGGCCTGGGCGGAGATGCGCAACCTCGGCAACCGCCACTACGCCGCCACGGTCACGCCGGGCTACGACGACGCAGGCAGGGATATTGCCCGCTCGACGCCGGGCGAAGGCCGTGGCGTCTATGCGGGCATGCGCTGGCGCTTTGACTGATGACTGCAGGCGGCGCCGGGTGTGATCCGGCGCCGTCGTTCCAGGATCAGCCGATACGCCAGGCCGGCAGGCGCTCGCTGCGCTTCCAGATGGAAGGTGCGAAACCAATCAACGCCAGCGCCGCCAGCCACTTCGGTGAGGTGTTGAGCAGTGTCGAGGTAAGCGAACCATCGACAGGGGTGGCCATTTCCTGCCACGGGTTGTAGCCCAGGTAGACGACGCTGCCAGCCCACCACAGCAATGCCATACCGACACCCACCAGCAACAGGGCCAGCGTGCGGCAGGTCCAGCGCTGCGAGGTCGTGCCCCACTCGCGGGACGCCGCTACCAGCAGGCCCACCACCAGCAGCGACACCAGTGCAACCAGCCCGATATCGACCTTGTGCCCGATACGCTCGTAGGTGCAGGCGCGGCATCGCGCCTCTTCCGCAGCAGTGGCGGCTTCGGCGCCATCGGCCTCCCCGGCTGCGGGTTGCGCCAGCGCTGCAAACGGCATCAATACTGCCAGCAGCGTCACCATGATCCAACGAAACAACGTCCTGTTCCTGCGTGCAGCGACATCCATGCGCTTGTCCTTGTCAGGGTTGGTTGAAGCCGGGCCACGTTCCGGGTCCCCTGCGCCGATCATAGCGCAGGGCCGGGGAGGAACGAAAACCGCGAAGAGGGCCAGGCGTGGCCAACCGCGCTGCTGCAAGTGCCGGCGCGCACGCACGACTTCGCTGCCGCGGTTCATCGGCAATGCAAGCGGACTGCGTGAAAATTGGCGCGAGCGCTTCATGCCGCCGCCAGGAAGCGGGAGGCATCGCGGCCAGGGACCTCGGGAGCCTGATGCTGCATGCGGACATCCTTGCCGGGCACGCGTAGGCGGTGTTGGGCGGATTCTACCGCGAGCGGGTCCACTGTCCAGACGGCGGTTCCAAGCGGCCGATCCTCAGCTGCGATCAATGATCCCTTCGATGCGGCCACCCGCGAACACGAACTCGCTCTGGCCCTGCAGTTCCAGCTCGGTGCCCGCGCGCGGCCCATCGGGAACATCCTGCGCGAACACGCCGCGCCAGCCAATCGTCGCCATCGCCTGGTCGCCATCGAACTCCAGCGCCAGCAAGCGCTGTTCGCGCTCGCGGAACAGCGACGCAGAGTGGCGTGCCAGTTCGCCAAAGGCATCGATGCCTTCAGTGACCATCGTCAACTGGCCGCCACTGTGATTCTCGAAGCGTACGTTGTGCGCCAGCACTGCCAGCATGGCGTCGATATCGAAGCGGTTGTAGGCCTGCAGGTAGTGCTCGATCACCTGGCGGCGATGCGGTTCGTCCATGGCGGCATCCAGTCGTGGGCTGCTGGCGAGTCTGGCCTGCCTGCACCGGCCGATCAAGGCCGCGCGGCGGCCTTCAGCAACTGCGCTGCTACCCGATCAAACGGAGCGATGTCCTGCAGTGCGCGGCACATCGCCACGGCGCCTTCCACGCTGGCGATCACCAGGCTGGCCAGTCCATCCGCCGCCGCAGGTTCGTGGCCGTCGGCAATGAAGGCTGCGGCCAGATGCCCCTGCCAGCGCACGAACACCTCTGCGGCGGCCACGCGCGGTTGGCTGGTAACCGCCTCGACCGGCTCTTCGACGGCAGCGGCCAGCACCGGACAACCCGCGCGGAACCCGGACCGCAGCAGGCGCTCGCGCCACATCGCCAGGAACTGCTGCAGGCCCTGCACGGCCCCGCCCTTCAACAACTCAACGAGAAGCGCCTCCACCTTGTCACCAGCCATGTGGGTGGCGCGCGCCAGCAGCTCCTGCTTGCCGCCGGGAAAGTGGTGATAGGTGGAACCCAGCGGCGCCTCGGCCAGCTTGGTCACCTCACGGATGCTGGTGGCATTGAGACCCACGCGCGCCAGCATCTGTGCCGCAGCATCAATCACGCGTTGTGGCGCATCAGAGGGGCGCGGGCTCACGGCAGGCTCCTTGCCAGGACAGTCGTCATACATTAGCGTATCGGCGATTCTATAACAGTCGTCATAACCATGAATCTCTGGTTCCGCCTGCTCCACCTGCTGCTGTGCAGCCTGTTCCGGCCGAAGCTGGAGGCGCCGTTCGGGGTCTCGCGGCTGCAGTTCCGGGTACTGCCCAACGACCTGGACAGCAACCTGCACATGACCAACGGCCGCTACTGGAACATCTTCGACCTGGGCCGGCTGGACCTGATCCTGCGCATGGGCCTGGGCCGGGTGGCACTGCGCGAGAAGTGGGCACCGATCGTCGGCGCCGGCACCATCCAGTTCCGCCGCGAGCTGAAGCCGTTCCAGCGCTTCACCCTGGAAACGCGCCTGGTCGGCTGGGTCGGCTCGCGCGGCATCATGGAGCAGCGCGTGCTGATCGGGCCCGAGCAGAAGATCGCCACCCGTGCGCTGCTGGTCACCGGCATCTACGACCGTCGCGCGCGCCAGTTCCTGAGCATGCCGAAGATGATGGAAGCGATCGGCGTGGTTGCCCCGCCGTCGCCGCCGCTCAGTGCAGCCGCCGAGGCGCTGCTGGCGGCCGATGCGGCGTTGAAGCAGGACGACGCCTGAGCTTCAGATGGCGGCTATCTGCATGGGGTGATTTCCCCCGCGACGCTGGCGGCCCGCGCTGCAGTTGGATGTCGCACCCGATCGGCATAGCCGATCCGCTGGTGATCAGTTTCCATGCTCCAGCGCGCGTTTGACCGCTGCCTCGGCCAACGGCGCCATCACCGCATAGCCCTTCGCCGTGGGATGCACGCCATCCTCGGCCAGCTGCGGATCGAGTCCTCCGGCGGCATTGGCCATCGGCGTGTAGTAGTCCAGATAGACCAGATGCTGCGCATCGGCATAGCGCTTCAATGCCGTGTTCAATGCACGCACCTTCGGCGCTGGCGCTGTTCCCGGCAGCCACGGGTAATCGCTGACCGGCAGCACCGATGCCAGCACCACGGCGATGCCATGTGCACGCGCCAGGTCCACCATCGCGTGCAGGTTGTCCTCGATCATCGCCTGCGTGGACGGGCCGGTGTTGCCGGCAATGTCGTTGGTGCCGGCCAGGATCACCACCACCTGTGGCTTCAGTGCCAGCACGTCCTGCGGGAAGCGCACGAGCATCTGCGCCGTGGTCTGGCCGCTGATGCCGCGGTTGAGCCAGCCCTTGCCGGGGAAGAATCCAGCGCTGCCTTCCGCACCCCAGCCTTCGGTGATCGAGTCGCCGAAGAACACCACGCGCGGCTGGCCCGGCACGGCCGCAGGCAGTTGCGCGTTGGCATCACGATAGCGCTGCAGCTCCGGAAAATCGGCCAGGCGCTGCTGCATGAAGCGAACCTCGTCGGGGCGCAACTGGTCGATGGGCGTCTGCAGCAGCGGATTGACTGCGACGGCTTCGGCGGCACCCAGCGGAGAAGCCAACGCGAGGCCCAACGTCACGACGGTTGCAGCGGCAAGCTCAACAGGTCCACGCATGCGGGTACTCCTGAAATCATCTTGCGCAGTCTAACGCCCTGCCCTGTGCTCAGCGTGCAGCCGTACGCGCCGCTACACCCGTGACTTTCGCCGGCATCCACATGCCCGGCGTCCAGCCGCTGGCGGCCAGGATCGTTTTCGGGTTGTCCTGCTGGATCAGCGCACGCACCGCATCACGCTTGTCCTTGGCCTGCAGGTAATAGGCCTTGGCGATGCGGTAACCCACCCAGTACCCCAGGTCGTAGGGTTCCTGCGAGCCAGGCTTGTAGTTGTACAGCCACGGCGACAGATCGGTGCTGTCCAGATCCAGCGCGAACGCGCTTTCGATATGCACTTCCCGGCCACGGGTCCAGGCCGCGTGACGCCCATTGCCGACGTTGCCGGAAATCAGCTCGGCGATGAACTCGGCGATGCCCTCGCCCAGCGAAACACGCAGCACCGTGGCACGCGGGTCACCCGGCTCGAAGTCGATCAGGCCGGTCTGCTGGATGTGCACGTATTCGTGTGCGATCACATGCACGAAGCGATCCTGCACATTGGCATTCATGAAGTCGGCCGCGCACAGCGCTTCCAGGCCAATGATCACGCCGCTTTTCGAGGTCAGCCCGACCGGCCGGCCGCGGCCCACCGCGATGGTCACCGGCGGAAACGCGGCCTGCGGGTAGATCGCCTGCAGGTTGGAAAACACCTGCGTCAGGCGTTGTTTCACCGCCGGCAGTTCGGCCAGGCAGCGTCGTCCCTGCGCATACAGTTCCGGCTGGTTGGCGATGGACTCGGCAATGCGCTCGGGGGTGACCCGGCGTGCCTTGGCCAGCTCGGCCAGGCCCGTCGAACCCTCGGCCATGTATCCCCGCAACTGCGCAACGCTGGGTTTACCGCCAGCGCTGTCGTAAAGCGCGTAGAAACGACTGACATCCTCGGTGACGATCTGTGGCCCGGCCGGAACCGCTGCGGTGGCCACGCCTATCGCCCCGGCACAGGCCAGGGCCAACAGGCCGCGCAGGATCATGAACATCGCTCCGTCCTTGGTGGAGTGCATGCGAAGCGCGCAATCTATCACTCCGCCCGGCCCACTGCAGCAGGCGGATGCGGGCGCACCGGCGCTGTGCCAGACTCGCTTCGGCACCTGCCATGGAAGATGGAGCACCGCACGATGATGATCGTTCCCGCGTACTGGGCCGAAGCCCGCCTGCAGGCCCGTTTCCGTGGCCGGCCGGTGGTCGTGCGCCGCTTCGGCTGGTCCGACGAAGGCCCTGCCGAGGCGCAGGTGCACGCCGACCGCCGCGCCAACGAAGCCCTCAATGCCATCCTCGCCGGGCAGGCGCTTCCGCGACGCGAAGTGCGCAGCAACTACGGCGTGGAGGGCGTGCCGATCCGCGAGCAGATCGTGCAGCGCGACGGCGACGTCATCATCACCCGCAACAGCTACGGTGCGCTGTGCCTGAACACCCCGGACGTGCTGTTCGCCGACATCGATCATGCGCAGCCACCTGCCGGTTGCGTGATGCCTGCAATCATCGCCGCAGTGCTGCTGTTCGCTGGCGCCGTCATCGGCACTCTGCTCTGGCACTGGCTGGTGGGACTGGTGCTGGGGGTGGCAGCGGTGCTGCTGGTCAACACGGCGATGCTGATGCAGCGCAAGCGGCGCCTGGCCGCGGCCGGTGGCGCCGAAGGCGTAGCCCTGCAGCGGGTCGCGGCCTTCAGCGAACAGCATCCGGACTGGCATCTGCGTGCGTACCGCACGCCGGCTGGATTGCGCGTGCTGGCCATGCATGCCACGTTCCTGCCCGAAGACGAGCAGCTGCAGGCGTTCTTCAGAACGCTGGGCGCCGACACCCTGTACGCGCGCATGTGCCGGCTGCAGCACTGCTTCCGTGCGCGCCTGACACCAAAGCCGTGGCGCGTTGGCCTGAGGTACCGCATCCGTCCGCCGGTGGCCGCGTGGTCAGCCGAGCAGGCCAACAACCCGGATCGCCTGGCCTGGATTGCCGAGTACGAAAAGAAGAGTGCCGGCTTCGCCGCGTGCGCCTACCTGCGCAGTTTCGGTGATACCACGCGCATCCATGCCAAGGCCGAGCACGTGCGCGAACTGCACGACCGGTTGGCGCATGCGCAGGACCGCCTGCCGCTGGCGTGAGCTCGGGTGCTCAATCAGCGCTCTGCACAAACGGCTGCCCTGCCAGGGTAGTGCCCAGCCGCACCGCAATCTGCTGTTCACCCTTCTCGAAGGTCGTCGCGCACTGCTTCCCGCCCTTCTGGCACTCCACTTCCGGAAAGCCCTCCAGCGATTCCGGCGCGCCCTGCGCCGGCTTCACCTGCCATCCCGCAGCATCCAGCAGGCGCTTGGCCTTGGCGTAGGGCATGCCGGCGATGATCCCCAGCTGCGCCAGCTCGGTGGGCAGCGACTGGGCATGGGCGTTTGAAACCAGGACCAACGACAACGTTGCAGCAAGAACGATGGCTTTCATTGCACCGACCCGGGACGAACTCACAGGGTCAGCCTAGCCCATCTGCGTGGCATGCGAATGTGCCGGTAACACGTCGTTACCGAGTCTCCACAGTTGATTGCAGAGCGCGTGCGGCTGGTTACAGCAGGATGCAGGAAGGCCACCCGGAGGTGGCCTTCCTGTTCCTTCACTTGGCGTTCTTCACGTAGGTGTCGAACCAGTTCAGCATTTCCGATACCAGCTGCTCGTTCGACTCCAGCGCGGTGTACCAGTGCGGCTCGTTCGGCAGCATCACCAGGCGGGTGGTACCGCCGTTGCCGCGGATCGCCTGGTACAGCTTGCGCGACTGGAACGGCTCGGTGCCCGGGTTGGCGTCGTCCTCGCCGTGGACCAGCAGCAGCGGCAGTTTGATCTTGTCGGCATAGAAGAACGGCGAGGCCTTCAGGTACACGTCCTGCGCCTGCCAGACCGAGCGGCGTTCGTTCTGGAAGCCGAACGGGGTGAAGGTCTTGTTATACGAACCACTGGTCGCCACGCCGGCCTTGAACAGCTTGGTGTGCGCGATCAGGTTGGCGGTCATCAGGCCACCGTGGCTGTGACCGGTCACGCCGATGCGGTTGCGGTCGACCACGCCCATGTCCACGGCCTTGTCCACCGCCGCCTTGGCGTCGGCTTCCAGCTGCTCCAGATAAGTGTCGTACGCGTTCTTCGGGTCCCCGACGATCGGGAACGAGGCGTTGTCGATGATCGCGTAGCCGGCCAGCAGCATCAGGCGGTACGGCTGCAGACGGGTGAAGGTCTGCTGCGAACCGGACACCTGGCCGGCCTGCGCGGCATTGGCGAAGTCGGCCGGGTACGCATACAGGATCGCCGGCACGCGCTGGCCTTCTTTGTAGCCCGGCGGCGTGTACAGGGTGAACGACAGGTCCACGCCATCGGCACGCTTGTAGGTCACCAGCTGCTTCTTGATCTGGCGCACTTCCGGGGTCGGGTCGACCAGCTTGGTCAGCGCGGTCGCGGTGGACGCGAACTGCGCCTCGCCGGTCTTCGCATCAGCCACTGCCTCACCCTGCTGGCGGATGAAGGCATTCGGGGGATCGATCACCGACTGGTGCCAGGTCAGGTAGCGCCCCGGCGTGCTGCTGAAACCGAGGAACTGTTCGTAGGCGTCGGCACTGCTGCGGAACAGGCGCTCGCTCTTCAGGGTGCCCAGGTCCAGGCGGTCCAGGAACGGACGGTCGCCCTGCGGCGACGCGCCACGGCCGCTGAGGAACACATGGTTGCCCTCACGGCGCACCACCTGCGCGCCATTCGGCAAGCGGGTAAAGACCAGGTTGCCGGGGTTGGCGTACAGCTCGTCGCTGGACATGTCCCACAGCAGGCGGCCTTCCTTCTTCGGCTGGTCCACATCGACGATGCGGGTCTGCATCCAGTGGCGGTTCTCGTCGTTCTCGTACTGGAACGCCACGGCCGGATCGGCGGTCCACGCGAAGCCCTCAAATCGCTGCGCGGTACGGGTGATTTCGGTCGGCTTGCCGTTGAACGGGGCCTTCAGCATCAGCACGCGGTCGCGGTGCGGCACGTTGACCTTCCAGTCGCCCTTGTCCAGTGCCTCGGAATAGACCAGGGTGGCTGGATCGGTGGCACGCCAGTCGAAGCCACGCGGGCCTTCCGGCACGCCATGCACCGGTACGCGGTCGGCCAGCGGCAGGCTGGCAATCGGCGTGGATTTGCCGCTGGCGATGTCCAGCACGGCCACGTCGTTGGCGAAGCGCTGGTAGGTCACCGCATGCGAGTACGGCGCCTTGATCGATTCGGTCAGCACGTGCACGCCATCGGGTGCGGCGCTGACTTCGTTGAACAGCGCCGGCTGCCCGACCGGACGCACGCTGTTGGCGGCGGTATCGACCACGGCCAGCTGCGAGGCACCGTAATAAGCGAACAGCTTCTCGTCATGCACGCTGGTCAGCGTGTCGCGGGCTTCGTAGGTGCTGCTCTCGCCACTGCTGCCCAGCGACTCCTGTGCATCCGGGCCAGTCGGTACGCCGCCGTTGGACGGTGCCGGGCCCTGGTTGGCCGGCACCAGCTTCACCAGCAGGTTCTGGCTGCCGCCCAGCCACTGCACGGTGTAGCCGAAGATCGGGTTCAGCTGCACATTCGGCACCTGCTTCACCTGCCCGGTGGCCGCATCGCCCACCCACAGCTGCACGCTGGTATCGACCGCGTTCTGGAAGGCGAAATGGCTGCCATCGGCCGACCACAGCGCGCCGGTGGCGCAGCCCTGCGGCAGGTTGACCTTGGTTTCCTTGCCGCTGCCGATGTCGACCAGGGTGAAGTCGGCCACGCAGGCCGGAATGCCGTAGCCACCGGGCGTGTCATGGCGGCTGCGGTTCTTCGGCTCCAGGCGCACGCCGGCCAGCTTCAGATAGGGCTGGGCGACGCGGCTGATCGACGGGTAGGTTTGCGCGGTGGTCAGCAGCAGGCGCTGGCCGCCCGGGGCCACGTTCGGCGCCGGCGGCGGCGGTGCCTTCAATACCTTGAGCAGGTGTTCCGGCGGCTTCGCGTAATCGGCAAGCGCCGGGCCAGCGGCCAGCAGGCCGACGGTGGCAACGGCAACCGCCGCTGCCAGAGAGGTTCGACGGATGAGCATCCTTATCCCCTGGGGTGTGAATGGGCGCCCGGAATCGGGCATGGACCCGAATCTAGCACCGCAGGGGTTGTCGTGAATGGGCCGGAAGGACTAGTGGCCGGATGGGGCAAAGTGCGGCTCCGGGAGGTGCCGGGGAACTGCCGGCACCTGCCAGGCATGGCCTGGCACTACTGCTGCGCGTGCAGGTCCCAGGTGGCCAGGTAGTCGGGGTCGACCACGATCATGCCGCTGGTGCGCATGCGGTACTCGCCGGGCTCGGCTGGTTGGTACTGGTCCAGCATCGGTGGCAGGTAGCGCTCGTGGCCATCATTCTCGTCGGCCAGCACCACGCCCTCGTCGGCGCTGATGCGCAACACCGTGCCGGCGTACTGCTCTAGTCCCTTCACCTGGCCGTCGCCGCCATAGCGGGTGACCCCGACCAGGACGACCTTGCCGATCATTTCTTCCGCCTTGGCATCGTCCAAGGTCGGCAGAATGGGAGTGAATTCGTCGCTCATCGGTGCACCTCCGTAGCCTGCAGGACATCGTGGATGAGGTTTCCGCTTCGCAGTGCGCGTCGCTGGCAGCCGAGCAGGTACCCAGCCTGGAGCCTCTGCATCGAGAGTGCCAGTACGCCCATGAACCCAAGGGTTCCTGGAGCACGATGCTGCCATCGCAGGCGGAAGGGACAGGTGAAGGCCGAAATCGGTCCCCGCCGGTCAGAGGGTTGCACCTGCACCCACGCTAGAATGCACGCATGCGCACCGTACATGCCCTCCGCTACATCACGCCCTTGCGGGAAGGTGGCTCCCTGCCGGCCGTGGTCGAGACCGACGACGACGGCATGGCCGTGCTGAAGTTTCGTGGCGCCGGCCAGGGCCCGAAAGCGTTGATCGCCGAGCTGATCGCCGGCGAGATGGCACGCACGCTGGGCCTGCCGATTCCGGAAATCCTGTTCGTCGAGCTGGACCGCGAGTTCGCTCGCACCGAGCCGGACCCGGAAATCCAGGAGTTGATCCGCGCCAGCGAGGGCCTGAACCTGGGCCTGGACTACCTGCCCGGCGCGATCAACTACGACCCGGCAGCGATGCCGGTGGATGCCGACCTGGCCTCGCGCATCGTCTGGTTCGATGCGTTCACCAGCAATGTCGATCGCACCACCCGCAACCCCAACCTGATGGTGTGGCATCGAAAGCTGTACCTGATCGATCACGGTGCGGCCATGTACTTCCATCACGACTGGGCCAACGCCGGCGATGCGTGCGAAAAGCCGTTCGTGCTGATCCGCGACCATGTGCTGCTGTCGTTCGCCAGCCGCATCGCCGAGGTGGATGCCGAGCTGGCCGCGCGCCTGACTGATGCCGAGATCGAGCGCATCGTCGGCCTGGTGCCGGACAGCTGGCTGGTGGACGAACCGGCGTTCGACAGCCCGCAGGCCTACCGGCAGGGCTATATCAATTACCTCAAGCACCGCCTGAAGGTGCGTGCGGTGTTCGTGCAGGAGGCCATCCGTGCCCACGCTGCACACGTATGACTATGCGGTCATCCGCGTGGTACCGCGGGTGGAACGCGAGGAATTCATCAACGTCGGGGTGATCGTCTCCTGCCCTGGCGCGCGCCATCTGGAAGCGGCCATCGAGATCGATCCGGCACGCCTGCACGCGTTCGCGCCGGCGCTGGACCAGGAGGCGCTGCAACCGTGGCTGGATGCGATCGTGGCAATCTGCCGCGGTGATGCCAGCGCCGGGCCGATCGCGCAACTGCCCGCGCGTGCCCGCTTCCACTTCCTTACCGCCAAGCGCAGCTCGGTGGTGCAGATGTCGAGCACGCATGTGGGCCGCACGGCCGACCCTGCGGGTGTGGTGGAACACTTGATGACGAAGATGGTGCGGGTGCCGGCACCTAACGCGTAGCGGCGACTTGTAGAGTCGATTGTTAGTCGACTAACGCACGCAGCGCGGGCTCTTCGGCGGCATTGAGAAAGGCAGTCGACTAACAGTCGACTCTACCGGGTCGACTCTACCCGGTCGACTCTGCCCGGCTGACTCTGCCCGGTCGGTTCCATCACCATGGGCGTTCGCCTGCCGACTCGAGCTCGCTCAACGGCCAGCGGCACCATCCGTACGGATGGTCACCGATCTGCGCGGCAAGACCGGCTCGAACGGGATTTGCCAGAATGTAGCAAGCGTGCCTGTGCAGCGATGCGTCACTGCGGATTGCATGATCGTGATAACCCGCCTGCCAGATTGCACCCTGGCTCCCTCGCCGCCGGTTGATTAGAAAGCTGCTGCGCGCCTTGAAGCGCTGCACGCAGTAGCCCAGCGAATGGCCACGTAGTTGAGCCAGCCAGTGGATGTGATCCGGCATGATCACCCAGGCAAACGATGCAGTCAGGCCTTCCCGATCCATCGATCCGAGGAGCTGCATGGCAAGGTCGGCATTGGCAGGGCTATCGAAAACACGATGGCGGTTCCGGCACACCATGGTGATGGTGTAGACGTTGCCGACTATGGATCGGCGGCCGGCAAGCAGTTGAGGGCTGGGCATGAGTTCGAGAATGCCCGCCAGGATGGATGCTCGACATCGGTTCACTGCCAACGTCAGGATCAGGGATCATCTTGATGCAGCGTCCGGGGATGTGGAGTCGCCTGGGTAGAGTCGACTGTTAATCGACTATCGCGCGAAGCGCGGGCTTTCCAGCATGGGAGGGAAGAGCAGTCGACTAACAGTCGACTCTACCCAGTCGACTCTACCCAGTCGACTCTACCCAGTCGACTCTACCCAGTCGACTCTACCCAGTCGGCTCTACCCAGCCGGTTCTACCCCGTCGGCCCTATCTGGGCAACGCAAACGCAATTACGTAATCGCCGTTCGGGGTTTCCATGAAATGGTGGCCGCCGGCCATGATCACCACGTACTGGAGCCCACCCTGCTCGTACACCATCGGGTTGGCCTGACCGCCGGCAGGCAGCTTGGCATGCCAAAGCTCCTTGCCGGTCTTCAGGTCGATGGCGCGCAGCAGGTCATCGGTGGCGGCGGCGATGAAGATCAGGCCGCTGGCGGTCACTACCGAACCGCCGTTGTTCGGCGTGCCGATCTCGATCGGCAGGTTGGAACGGATGCCGAACGGTCCGTTGCCGCGCGCACTGCCAAACGGTCGGTCCCACAGCAGCTTGCCGGTGCGCAGGTCGATGGCACGGATACCGCCATAGGGCGGCTGCTTGCACAGCAGGCCAGTGAACGGCAGCCGCCAGCCGGCGTTGACCTGGATGGCGTAGGGCGTACCCACCTGCGGGTCGCCCGCGCCTTCGGCACCGCCCTTGTCGAACCGGACCTTCTCGCGCGGCAGCCAGCCCAGCCGGTCGGCCTCCGCGCGTGGCACCAGCCGGTTGTAGTTGGGCATGTCGTTGTAGTTGGCCACGATCACGCCGCGGCGCGTATCGATGGATACGCTGCCCCAGTCCGAGCCGCCGTTGTAGCCGGGGTACTCGATGGAATGTCGGTCGCTGCTCGGCGGCGTGTAGAACCCTTCGTAGTACGCCTTGCGGAACTGGATGCGGCAGACCAGCTGGTCGATCGGGGTGATGCCCCACATGTCACGCTCGGTCAGGTCATGTTCGCGGCGCAGCGTGTGGTACAGCGAAAACAGCTGGGTGGGAGAACGCTGCTCGGGTTCGACGCCGCCGACCGGCACCTTGCGCTCTTCGGCCGCGGTCAGGAGCCGGCCATTGCGGCGATCGAGGATGTACATGTCACCCTGCTTGGTCGGCAGCAGGATTGCCGGCACCTTGCCCGCCGCCGTCGGGTAGTCGATCAGGCTGGCCTGCGAACCCAGGTCGTAGTCCCACACATCCTTGCGCACCGCCTGGAAATGCCAGACCGGCTTGCCGGTGGCCACGTCGATCGCCACCAGCGAGGTGGAATAGCGGTTCTGGTTTTCCGTGCGCGAGCCGCTCCAGTAGTCGCCCGCGGCATTGCCCAGCGGCAGGTAGACCAGGCCCAGCGCTTCATCACCGGTGGCGGTGGTCCACATGTTGGACGTGCCGCGCGTGTAGGTCTGCTCGCGCGGCGGCAGGCCGCTGCGCTCGGGCTGGTCCATGTCCCACGCCCAGCGCAGCTTGCCGGTGATGGCGTCGTACGCCTGGATCACGCCAGAGGGCGCATCGCGGCGCTGCCCATCCAGCACCTGATGACCGGTCACGATCACGCCGCGCACGATGGCCGGCGGCGAGTTGATCGACACGTAACCCAGTGGCACCTCGCCCATGCCCAGGGTGATGTCGACCTGCCCGTTGTTGCCGAAATTCGCGCAGGGGCGGCCGCTGTCCGCGTCCACCGCGATGATGCGACCGTCCAGCGTGCCTTCAATGATGCGCGCCCAGCACGCCGGTCGACTGCCCGGTGCAGCACTGCGGGTGACACTGGGCGGCGGCTCCGGCAGGGCCAGATCGGCAGCGACATCGGCCAATGCCGCGTCGGCAAGGGTCGGCGTGCTGGGCTGTTCGTAATAGCTCACACCACGACAGGCAGCGGTATAGGGAATCGAGGCATCCTTCACCTTTGGATCGAACCGCCACAGTTCCTTGCCGCTGCCAGCATCAAGCGCGATCAGGCGGTTGCGCGCGGTGCACAGGTACAGCCGATCGCCGATCTTCAGCGGCGTGGTTTCCGCGCCCCAGCGCTTCTTCGGCATATCGCCCGTACGGAACTGCCAGGCCGGCTGCAGCGTGGCCACATTGGCCGGGGTGATCTGCTGCAGCGGCGAATAGCGGGTGCCTGCATTGCTGCGGCCCCAGGCCGGCCAGTCGCCCTCGGCGGGCTGGTCAGCCGGCTGCAGGCCCGTGGTATCGCGCGTAGGTTCCAGTCCGGCGCTGACTGCGCCTTCCGGGAACGGCAGGTGCCCGTCCACTTCCCCATGCGGGGCAAAGGCCAGGCCGAAGGCGGCCACGAACACCAGCATCAGCACGCCCGCCACGCTGCGCGACAGGCGTTTTGAAACCGGCTCGCGCAGCGTCGGCGCCAGCAGCGCCAGCACGATGCCGAGCGCGGTCACCAGCCCGAGCCGCGGTACCCAGCGCCAGTAGTCGCTGCCCGATTCCCACCAGGTCCACAGCAGCGTGCCGAAGAACACCAGCGCATACAGCAGCGCGCCGCTGCGGCGGTTGCCGAACAGCAGGATTCCGCTGGCCAGCAGGCCGAGTCCGGCGATGGCGTAGTACGTCGAGCCGCCAAGGCTGAGCAGCCACGCGCCGAGCCCGCCGATGACCAGGCCGAGCACGACCAGCAGCAGCGACAGCACGGTGACGAGGGGATGCCGGGAGGCGCGAACGGGAGCAGGAGCGGACTGCGGCGTGGCGGACATCGTCGATCTCCGGGGGCAGCATGCGCCGTTATCCCACCGCCTGCGTGAAGCGCGCGCGTATGCGTGGCACCCGGATACGACGACGCCGGCACAGAGCCGGCGTCGTCGGGTACCTCAGGCTCGCGGCAGGATCACTCCTGCGCGGCGTCCTCGCTGCTGGCAGCAGCCGGTGCGCCGTCGGTCGTGGCCGGGGCGGCGGCAGCCACCTCGTCCTCGTCCTCGTCGATCGAGGCATCCATGCGCTCCACCGCCTGCAGCTTCTCGTCCTTGGAGAGGCGGATCAGGGTCACGCCCTGGGTGTTGCGGCCGACGCGGCTGATTTCCGAGCCACGCGTACGCACCAGGGTGCCACCATCGGAGATCAGCAGGACTTCGTCGCTGGAGCCCATCAGCACCGCGGCGACCAGCTTGCCATTGCGCTCGGTGGTCTGGATGCCGATCACGCCCTGGGTGCCACGGCCCTTGCGCGGATAGTCCGGCAGCGGGGTGCGCTTGCCATAGCCGTTCTCGGTCGCGGTGAGGATGTACTGAACGCTGGCGTCGTCGGCGCCGTCGATCACCGCATCGCCATTGCCGGCGGCTTCCTCGACACCGCTGTCGTCCTCGTTCTCGTCCTCGATGCCACCGGCACTTTCGGCCACGATCAGGCTGACCACTTCCTCGCCGGCCGGCATCTTGATGCCCCGCACGCCGGTGGCAGTACGGCCCATCGAGCGGACCTTGTCCTCGCCGAAGCGCACGGTCTTGCCGTTGGAGGCGAACAGCAGGATGTCGCGCTGGCCGTCGGTCAGGCCGACGCCGACCAGCGCGTCGCCCTCATCGAGGTTGATCGCGATCTTGCCGCGCGCCAGACGGAAGGCGAACTCACCCAGCGGGGTCTTCTTGACCGTACCGTTCTTGGTGGCGAAGAACACGAACTGGCCATCGGCGTAATCGCGCACCGGCAGTACGGCCTGCACGCGTTCACCCGGTTCCAGCGGGATCCAGTTGATGATCGGACGGCCGCGGGCGTTGGAGCCCGCTTCCGGCAGCTGGTAGACCGGCAGCCAGAACACCTTGCCCGAACTGGTGAAGGTCAGCAGCGTGTCATGCGTGTTGACCAGCCACAGCTGTTCGATGAAATCCTCTTCCTTGGTCGCGGCCGCACTACGGCCACGACCACCACGGCGCTGCGCGCGGTACACGCTCACCGGCTGGCGCTTCACGTAACCGGCATGCGACACGGTGACCACCACGTCTTCCGGCGCGATCAGGTCGAGGATGTCCAGGTCTTCTTCGCTGTGGCGGATCTCGGTACGACGCTCGTCGCCGAATTCGGCCTTCACACTGACCAGCTCTTCGCGGATCACCTGCAGCAGGCGGTCGGGATCTTCCAGGATGTGGATCAGCCCGGCGATCACTTCCAGCAGCTGCTTGTACTCATCGGTCAGGCGGTCCTGCTCCAGCCCGGTCAGGCGGTGCAGGCGCATTTCCAGGATCTGGGTGGCCTGGATCTCGGTCAGCTGGTAGCCGCCCTCGATCAGGCCCACGCCCTTGGGCAGGTCTTCCGGGCGCGAGGCTTCGGCGCCGGCGGCACCCAGCATCGCACCGACCAGGCCCGGCTCCCACACGCGGGCCAGCATGCGTTCGCGTGCTTCGTTCGGGTTCGGCGAGGTCTTGATCAGTTCGATCATCTCGTCGATGTTGGCCAGCGCGACGGTCAGGCCTTCCAGCACGTGGGCACGGGCGCGCGCCTTGCGCAGCTCGAACACGGTACGGCGGGTGACCACTTCGCGACGGTGGCGGACGAACGCCTCCAGCATCTGCTTGAGGTTCATCAGCTGCGGGCGGCCATCGACCAGCGCCACCATGTTGATGCCGAACACCGATTCCATCTGCGTCTGCTGGTACAGGTTGTTCAGCACAACCTCGGCAGATTCACCGCGCTTGATCTCGATGTAGATGCGCATGCCGTCCTTGTCGGACTCATCGCGCAGCTCGCTGATGCCTTCGATCTTCTTTTCCTTGACCAGCTCGGCGATCTTCTCGATCAGACGCGCCTTGTTCACCTGGTAAGGAATTTCAGTGACGATGATCGATTCGCGGCCGTTGTCGGCCACTTCGATATCGGCCTTGGCACGGATGCGCACGCGGCCACGGCCGGTGCGGTAGCCGGCGACGATGCCGGCGGTGCCGTTGATGATGCCGGCGGTCGGGAAATCCGGGCCCGGGATGTACTCCATCAGGCCGTCGACGTCGATCTCCGGGTTGTCGATCAGCGCGATGCAGGCGTTGATCGATTCGCTCAGGTTGTGCGGCGGGATGTTGGTCGCCATGCCCACCGCGATACCGGCCGAACCGTTGACCAGCAGGTTCGGGAACCGGGTCGGCATGACCGTCGGCTCCAGTTCCTTCTCGTCGTAGTTGGGCTGGAAATCGACGGTTTCCTTGTCGATGTCCGCCATCAGCTCATGCGCCAGGCGCGACATGCGCGCTTCGGTGTATCGCATTGCCGCGGCGGAGTCGCCATCGATGGAGCCGAAGTTACCCTGGCCATCGACCAGCATGTAACGCAGCGAGAACGGCTGTGCCAGGCGCACCAGCGTGTCGTACACCGACTGATCGCCATGCGGGTGGTACTTACCGATGACGTCACCGACGATACGCGCCGACTTGAAGTAGGGCTTGTTGCTGTGCGCGTTGAGTTCATTCATCGCGAACAGCACGCGGCGATGCACCGGCTTGAGGCCGTCGCGCGCATCCGGGAGCGCGCGGCCCACGATCACGCTCATGGCGTAATCGAGGTAGCTCTTGCGCATCTCGTCTTCCAGGTTGACCTGGATGATTTCCTTGGCGGTTTCTGCCATTCGGGTTCCGTTGTCTGGTAGCGGTCCAGTCCGGCGCAGCCCCCTGCGGGAGGGGGTCGTGCCGGAACCTCGATTCAACCTGCGGATATTACCACAACAGGCCGTTTTCCGCCTCCCTTTACGGGTATTTTACCTGCACAAATCAGGAACTTAGGGGGTTGCCGGCCCGCGGCCGGCACCACCGGGGGGCGGAGGTCACGCGGCCCCTCCCCGCGCGTCAGCCGCCGAAGGCGGCGCGCATGTTCTCCGGGGTCGGGTTCAGGATCACGCCGCGCTCGGTCACGATGGCATCGATCAGCTCGCCCGGGGTGACGTCGAACACCGGGTTCCAGGCAGCGATGCCCTCTGCCACCGTGCGGGTGCCGCCCACGCCGTACAGCTCGCCCGGATCGCGCTGCTCGATCTCGATCTGGCTGCCGTCCACGGTCTCCATGTCCACCGTCGAGGACGGCGCCACGACCATGAACTTCACGCCGTGATGGCGGGCGGCGATGGCCAGCTGATAGGTCCCGATCTTGTTGGCGGTATCGCCGTTGGCGCAGATGCGGTCGGCGCCGACGATCACCCACTGCACAGCGCCGGTCTTCATCAGGTGCGAGGCGGCCGAATCGGCGATCAGCGTGGCGTCAATGCCATCCTGCTGCAGCTCCCACACGGTCAGGCGCGCGCCCTGCAGCCACGGACGGGTCTCGCCAGCGAACACGCGGGCAATGCGGTGCTGGGCCATGCCGGCGCGGATCACGCCCAGCGCGGTGCCGAAGCCGGCGGTGGCCAGCGAGCCGGTGTTGCAGTGGGTCAGCACGCCGCTGCCGGCTTCGATCAGGCCTGCGCCCAGCGCGCCCATGTGGCGATTGGCGGCCAGGTCTTCCTCGGCGATGGCCTGCGCTTCGGCCTCCAGCTTCGCCTTCCAGTCAGCACCGGCGGCATTCAGGCAACGGCGCATGCGCGCCAGCGCCCAGGCCAGGTTGACGGCAGTCGGACGCGAAGCGTTCAGACGCTGCAGCGCCGGTTCCAGCTGCTGCAGCGCGTGCGCACCGTCTCCAGCCTGCACGTCACGTGCGGCCAGCACCACGCCCCAGGCGGCGGCGATGCCGATGGCCGGCGCACCGCGCACGGTCAACGCGTGGATGGCTGCAGCCACTTCGTCACTGTCATGGCAGACCACATGCTCGACCACGAACGGCAGCTTGCGCTGGTCCAGCAGTTGCAGGGCATCGCCGGTCCACAGGATCGGGCGGATATGGTCGTAACGGGCGTAGTCGATGTCGGAGGCAGTGTTCATGGGCCCATTGTAGGGCCACGCCCCCCGGGGTTGGAGCCCGCCCGGGCTCAATTCACCGAGAACTCGGCGCGGCAGCCACCGTCCACCCAGATGCCGTTGCGGTTCCAGCCCCAGGTACTGCCTTCCTCGCACGGGGTGCTGGACAACTGTTCGGTGACGACGGCGCCGACCGAAATGCTCGCGCCGCAGAAACGGCGCTTCTTCGACTTCGATTCACAGGTCAGCCGGCGTGGTACGTCAACGAATCGGCCGTCCTCGTCAGCCACTTCGAAATCCCCCTGGCAACCGCGGCTGGTCCAGACTTCATTGCGCTTGTAGCCCCAGCCCTGCCCTTCGCGGCATGGCAGCGCCGACAGCTGGCGCAGCAGGCGCACTGGCGCGCCATCCAGGCGCACCGGGCAGCTCTGCGGGCGACCATTGGATTCACAACGCACCACGCGACGGACCAGGCGCTTGCCCTCGCTGGCTACCGGTGCGCCACCCGCAGCGCGGCGTGCGCGGAACTCGGCGCGGCAGCCCAGCGTGACCCACACGCCACTGCGGTCGGTGCCCCATTCGCTGCCACGGATGCAGCTGCTGTTGGAAAGCTGGCGCACCAGGTCGACGCCGTTGCTGACATCGATATCGCAATGCACCCAGCCCATGTCGCGTGATTCGCAGGTCACCACTTCACCGTCGTAGCCGGCCTGCTGGGCAGATGCCGATGACGGCAGCCAGGCACCCCAGAGCGCGATGGAGTAAACCGGTGCAGCGACAACCGCAAACCACTTGACCAAAGCCTTCCCCAGCAGTAATGGATGAACTGCGTGCCAGTGTCCGGCATCTGCCGTGATAAGAGCATCATCCTGCTTACCGAAGCAAGCGCGGAATCGCGGAATTCCGTTCAGTCTTTGACGTTCAGGAACGCAGGTCGCTCATGCGTGGGCAAAGTCGTAGGCCAGCACGTCGGCGATGCGCGGCGTGCGGTTCATCGCCATCAGGAGGCGATCGACCCCCACCGCCACGCCCGCGCACGCCGGCATCGATGGCAGCGCGGCCAGCAGCGCCTCGTCCAGCGCCGGTTGCACCTGGCCACGTTCATGGCGTCGCTGCAGGTCACGCTGGAAGCGCGCGCGCTGCTCGTGGGCGTCGTTCAGTTCGTGATAGCCGTTGGCCAGCTCCACCGCGCCCAGGTACAACTCGAAACGCTCGGCCAGGGGTGGTGTACCGGCACGGATGCGCGCAAGCGCCGCCTGGCTGGCCGGCCAGTCATGGACCACGGTCATCACTGCGTCATCAAACTGCGGCTGGATGCGATGGGTCATCAACAGGTCCAGCCAGTCGTCGCGGGTCAAACCGACCGGATCGATGTGCACATCACCCAGCGCGGCCCGCAATGCAGCCTCATCGGCCTTGAACGGGTCAACGCCCACATGCTGCTGGAACAGCTCGCGGTAGCTCAGCACGCGCAGGGTCGCACTGCGCCCGACCAGCGCCAGCGCCTGGCCGATCAGCTCGGCGGTCTCCTGCACCAGGCGATGATGCTCCCAGCCAACCCGGTACCACTCCAGCATGGTGAATTCCGGGTTGTGGCGGCCGCCCGCCTCGCCATTGCGGAACACCCGGCCCAGTTCGTAACAGTCACCCACGCCCGCCGCCAACAGGCGCTTGAGCGGATACTCCGGCGAGGTGCGCAGCCAGCGGCGGCGTCCGCCGGCATCGACATGGCCGGTGAAATCGGTATGGAAGCTGTCGATGTTCGGCTCGGTGTTGCCGGCCACCGACAGGATCGGCGTTTCCACTTCCAGCACATCGCGTTCGGCGAAGAAGCGGCGGACCAGCGCATTGAGCGCGGCGCGCTGCTGCAGCGCGCGCAGCAGGGCCTCGCTCACAGGATG
This sequence comes from Stenotrophomonas sp. PE591, assembly GCF_018320795.1. Classification (NCBI taxonomy): domain Bacteria; kingdom Pseudomonadati; phylum Pseudomonadota; class Gammaproteobacteria; order Lysobacterales; family Lysobacteraceae; genus Stenotrophomonas; species Stenotrophomonas sp. PE591. The sequence goes on along the minus strand of NZ_JAAOKO010000002.1, from coordinate 665,221 downwards.
CCCTCCGGGCGCGGGTGGTCCAGCGGCAGGGTCAGCAGATCGCGGGTGTCATCGATGTAACCGCTCGCCAGATAGAGGCGACGGGCCAGCTCGTTGTGGTGGTTCACTTCCAGGCGCAGGCGGCTTACGCCGCGGCCCCGTGCCCGCTGTTCGCAGATGGCCAGCGCCTGCTTGCCGCGGCCGCGACCACGCGCACGATGGCTCAGGTACAGCTCGTCCAGCAGCATGAAGTGGCCGCCCTGCTCCAGGCTGAAGCCCATCGCGATCACTGCGTAACCGACCACCTCGGCCGCCTCGTCCAGCCACAGCAGCACTTCGCCGTTGCGTGGGTCGGCCAGCAGCGCATCCACGCCGCGACGCACGCGCGCGTCGTCGAAGTCGATCCTGTCTTCGGCATAGAACTCGCGCATCAACGCGATCAACAGTTCTTCGTCGGCACGGGTGGCCAGGCGGAAATCCAGTGGGGCAGTCTGCATCGGTATTCCTTTGTGCTTCATGCCGGGTGCCGGGCACCCGGCGGCGTCATCATTCGTGTTCGGCAAGATAGGCCAGCAGGCGGTCCTCATCCCACACCGGCACGCCCAGCGACTGTGCCTTGTCCAGCTTGGAGCCGGCCTCGGTACCGGCCACCACGAAGCTGGTCTTCTTCGACACACTGCCGGAGACCTTGGCACCCAGCGCTTCCAGGCGTTCCTTGGCGACATCGCGGGTGAGCTGGGCCAGGGTGCCGGTCAGCACCACGGTCTGCCCATCCAGCGGACCCGCCACGATCTCGGCCAGCGCCGGCGCCTTGGCCAGGATCTCCCGCATCGCGTTCTCAGCGGCCAACAGCATCGCACCGTGGCCATCAGCGTCCAGCCATTCGGCCAGACCGCGCGCGGTGTCATCGGGCAGACCGGCGTTGACGAACTGGCCATGCTCGGCGTCGAGCACCGCCTGTGCGCCGGGAAGCGCAGCCACCAGCTTTTCGGCGCGCAGGCGGGTGATGCCGGGGATCTCCGACTCGACCAGCAACTGCGCCAGATCCAGCCCGTCGCGCAGCTTGGCACTGGGCGCATGCACGTCGCTGATGCGCACCTGGCCGACCTGCAGCAGGTCATCGATGGCCTGCTGGTTGCCCTGCTGCTCGAAGAAGTGGCCAAGCGAACGCGCCACTTCGCCACCGATGTCCGGCACACGCTTGAACAACGGCCACGGCAGGTGACGGATCAGCTCCAGGTCACCGAACCACTGCGCCAGCGCCTTGGCGGTACTTTCGCCCACATGCTCGATGCCGAGCGCGAACAGCAGGCGCTCCAGCGTGGCCGCACGACTGGCGTCGATCGCCGCGATCAGGTTGTCGGCCCACTTGGTGGCGATCTTCTTCGTGTTCCATTCGAAGCTGGCCGGCTGCGCCAGCGCCTGCGCGCGCCAGCCCGGATCGTTGCCGTCCAGCTTGAGCACCGCATTGAGCACCGCACCACTGCCCTCGGCGGGAACGTGCAGCTTCAGCGCCGCTGCCAGCGCCGACGGCTCCTCGGCGTCGAGCACCAGCTTCAGGTGCAGCAGCGTATCGCGGCTGAGCCGGTACAGGTCGGCCACGCTCTTGACGATGCCCGCGTCCACCAGGGTTTCGATGTACTTGTCGCCGAGACCGTCGATGTCCATGGCGCGGCGCGAGGCGAAATGGGCAATGGCTTCCTTGCGCTGCGCCGGGCAGGACAGTTCGCCCGAACAACGCCACGCCGCCGCCCCCTCCTCACGCACGATCTCCGAGCCGCACACCGGGCAGCGCGTCGGCATCTGCCACGGCGTGGTGCCCTGCGGGCGGCGGTCGAGAATGACGCTGACCACCTCGGGAATCACGTCGCCAGCGCGGCGCACGATCACGCTGTCGCCGACGCGCACATCGAGGCGCGCGATCTGGTCGGCGTTGTGCAGGGTGGCGTTGGACACGATCACGCCAGCCACAGCCACCGGCGCCAGTCGCGCGACCGGCGTGGCAGCACCGGTGCGGCCGATCTGGATCTCGATCGCCTCCACCGTGGTGCTCTGTTCCTGCGCGGGGAACTTGTGCGCGATGGCCCAGCGCGGCGCACGGGAGACGAAGCCCATCGCCTGCTGACCCGCACGGTCATCCAGCTTGTAGACCACGCCATCGATATCAAACGGCAGGCCGTCGCGGCGTTCACCGATAGTGCGGTAGTAACCGAGCAGGCCGTCGGTGCCCTCCACCACTTTGCACAGCTCACTGACCGGGAAGCCCCAGGCGCCGAGCTGGGCCAGGGTGCCCGAATGGGTGTCCGGCAGCTCGCCGCCCTGCACTTCGCCGGTGCCGTAGGCGAAGAAACTCAGCCTGCGCTGCGCACTGATCCTCGGGTCGAGCTGGCGCAGCGAACCGGCCGCCGCGTTGCGCGGATTGGCCAGCACCTTGCCGCCCTGCAGGCGCGCACGTTCGTTGTAGGCCTCGAAGTCGGCGCGGGCCATGTAGACCTCGCCGCGCACCTCCAGCACATCCGGCCAGTCCTTGCCGTGCAGGCGCTTGGGAATGTCACCGATTTCGCGCAGGTTGGCGGTCACGTCCTCGCCGGTACTGCCATCGCCACGGGTCGCGCCAAGCACGAAATGACCGTCCTCGTAGCGCAGGCTGATCGCCAGGCCGTCCATCTTCGGCTCGGCCGAGAACCGCAGGCTGCGGCGGCCCAGGCGCTCATCGATGCGGCGCACGAAATCGGCCACTTCCTCGTCGCTGAAGGCATTGGACAGCGACAACATCGGTACCGCGTGGCGCACTTCCGGGAAGCGGCCAGAGGGGCGCGCACCGACCTGCTGGGTCGGGCTGTCGGCACGGGCCAGTTCCGGGTGCTCGCGCTCCAGCGCTTCCAGCTCGCGCACCATCCGGTCGTAGTCGACGTCGGGGATCTCCGGCGCGTCCAGCTCGTGGTAGGCGCGGTTGGCCTGGGCGATCTGCCGGCGAAGGTCTTCGGCGCGTTCGGCGGGGCTGGGGCTCATCGGGATCCGGTGGTTCTGGGATGGCCGGGGATTCTACCGCGCCCGGCCGTCAGGCCCTGTAACGCCCCCGCCTTTGCAACGTCGAGCGTGCTCGACGGGCACTCCCCGCTCCGGTGCCAACCTTCTCTCTCATTCCGATAGGTGCCAACCTTCTCCCTCGTTCCGGTAGGTGCCAACCTTGGTTGGCACATCTGCATGGCGCGACGCCCCAAAAAGCAGCTTGCCGCCCACCCTCGCCGGCGCTAGCGTGCGACGGTCTGCCCTTCGGAATCCTGCCCGTGACCCTGCCCGCTTCCCGTCGACGCTTCCTGCAACTGGCCGGCGCCGGCCTCGCCGTCGCCGGCAGCGGGCTGCCGCAACTCGGCCATGCCCAACCCGCGACTGCCGCCGCCCCCGCCCCCGCCGAGGGCGCGGTACTGCTGAACTTCAACGAATGCCCCTACGGCCCCTCGCCCGCAGCCCAGCAGGCGGCACGCGACAGCATCGCCGGTTGCGGCCGCTACCGTTTCGCACTGGCCGGTCAGGTGCGCGACGCCTTCATCGAACAGGCGCGCATTCCGGCCGATCACGTGCGGCTCTATCCGGGCTCCAGCGAACCGCTGAACCGGGCCGCCGTGCTGTGGACCGGCCCGCAGGCGGGACTGGTGGTGGCCGACCCGACGTTCGAGACGCTGGGCGAGGTCGCCGCCGCACACGGTGCATACGTGCAGAAGGTGCCGCTGCGCAACGATGGCGCACATGACCTGCGCGCGATGGTGGCCGCCGCACACGCGCGCCCGACCGGCCTGCTGTATGTGTGCAACCCGAACAACCCGACCGGCTCGATCAGCCCGCCGGATGAGCTCGCCTGGCTGCTGGCCCACAAGCCCTCGTCCACCCGCGTACTGGTCGACGAGGCCTACCTGCAGTACAGCGAGCAGCCGAGCCTGATCGCGCAGGTAGCGCAGCGCGATGACCTGATCGTGTTGCGCACGTTCTCCAAGCTTTATGGCATGGCCGGCCTGCGCCTGGGCGTGGCGGCCGCGCATCCCGACCGCCTGCGCGAACTGGCCAGCCTGGGCGACAACCCGCTACCCGTGCCAGCACTGGCCGCAGCACTGGCCAGCCTGCAGGATCCTCAGTTGATCGCGCAGCGGCGCCTGCAGAATGCCGAGGTGCGGCAGGCCACCGTCGCGTGGCTGGGCAGGCGTGGTTTCAGCTGCGTGCCGTCGGAAGCGAACTGCTTCGTGGTGGATGTGCAGCGCGACGGTGCCGCCTTTGCCAAGGCGATGGCAGACAACGGCGTGATCATCGGCCGCAGCTGGCCGATCTGGCCGCAGCGCGTGCGCGTGACCGTCGGCACCGAGGACGAGATGGCCGCGTTCCGCGGGGCATTTGCCAAGGTCGCCGGCGTACCGGCCTGACCCTGTTGGTGGGGGCGAACCTTGGTTCGCCCCATCCACGCATGGCGTGGATCCACTGTTGTGGGTGCCGACCGCTGGTCGGGGTGGGTGCCGACCGTTGGTCGGCACACCATGGCGCTCACCAGCGCGGGGTCTTGGTCAGCGGCGGTGCCTGGTGCTGGCGATCATAGGCACGCAGTTCGTCACGGATGTGCGCGATGCGCTGCCGGCCGAGAGCGTTGCGGCTGTCGTCCAGCACCACGCCGTCGAGCAGCTCGGCCATGCGCTGCACGGTGGGCAGCATCTTCTCCCAGGCATCCAGCGCGGTCAGCGGCGCCGGCAGGGTCAGGAAGAAGGCGATGGCCGGGGTCTCCATGGCGCGGATGTTGGCCATGTCGAAGCTGCCCGGCTTCATGATGCTGGCCATCGAGAAGATCGGGCCGCGCTCGGGGTGGCCTTCCACCAGGCGGTGGAACACGTTCATGTGGCCGAACACCAGGCCGGTCTTCTCCGCCGCCACCACGATGTCTTCGCCACGCAGCTGTTCGCCGGCGCGAGCGGCCACGAACAGCGACACGATCTTGTCGAAGTCCTGGGTGGCGCGCTTGCCAAGGTCGCTGGCCGCGCCGGCGTCGGTGTCGGCCAGGCCAAGCTCGGCCTGCTCGCCTTCCGAGCCCATGCCCGGCTCTACGCGGCCATCGGCCACAGTGACGCCATCATCGCCCAGCACCGGCTCGCGACGCTCGCCGCCGGTCGGTTCCGCGCTTTCCACGCGACGCCCCTGGGGCTTCTTCTTCGGACGGCCAAACAGGAAGATCGCAGCGATCAACAGCAGGCCGGCGGCCAGGATGCCGATGCGCAACAGTGCCGTGTCGGACATTCGATAGGTTCTCCGGCTAGTTCATTCAGGTAATTAGGATGGCACGTCAGGCCGCGCCCGCCAATCGTGCGGCTTCTTCCAGGTCCACGCTGACCAGGCGGCTGACACCCGGTTCGCGCATGGTCACGCCCGACAGCTGGTGCGCAGCCTCCATCGTCGCCTTGTTGTGGCTGACGAACAGGAACTGCACCTTCTCGCTCATTTCCTTGACCATGTTGGCCAGGCGACCGACGTTGGCTTCATCCAGTGGTGCGTCCACCTCGTCCAGCAGGCAGAACGGTGCCGGATTCAACTGGAAGATGGCGAACACCAGCGCTACTGCGGTCATCGCCTTTTCGCCGCCGGACAGCAGCGAGATGCTGGACACGCGCTTGCCCGGCGGGCGCGCCATGATGGTCACGCCGGTGTCGAGCAGGTCTTCACCGGTCAATTCCAGGTAGGCGTGGCCGCCACCGAACAGGCGCGGGTACAGCGCCTGCACGCCGGCGTTGACACGGTCGAAAGTGTCCTTGAAGCGGCCGCGGGTCTCGCGGTCGATCTTCCGGATGGCATCTTCCAGGGTTTCCAGCGCTGTGGTGAGGTCGGCGTGCTGCGAATCCAGGTAGTCCGAGCGCTGCGACGCCTCGCCGTACTCGTGGATGGCTGCCAGATTGACCGGCTCCAGCCGGCGCATGCGGGCATCGATCTGGTGCACGGCCTGCTCCCAGTCGCCCAGGCGGGCATCCTCGGGCAGTGCGTTGAGTACGTCCTGCAGCACGAACCCGGCCTTTTCCACCGCCGCCTGCAGGGTATCCGCGCTGAGCACCAGCGCCTGCTGGTCGAGCTTGCGCTGCGAAATACGCTCACGCTGGGCCAATGCCTGTTCGTCGCGCTGGTGGCGGGTCTGTTCGTAATTGCGCAGCTCGGCGTCGATGCCGTCCAGCAGCGTGCGCGCCTCGGTCAGCACGCGATCAGCGCGCACGCGCTCTTCCAGCGCATTCTGGTGTTCGGCCTGCAGCGCTTCGACCGGCGAATCACCTTCGTCCAGCTGCGAATGCAGCTCGCCCAGCCGCGAATCCAGCTGCCCGCGCTGGGTGCCCATGCGCTCCAGCGCCTGGCTCAACGAGGCCAGCTGCGCACGCTGCGATTCCAGGGTCAGGGCCAGCGAGTGCGCGCGCTCGCGTACCGCACGGGCGGCGTCGCGAGCCAGGTCGCGCGCCTCGGTCAACTGGCGGCGCTCGCCCTCCAGCCGCTGCCGGGTCGATTCCAGGTCGCCCATGCTGCTGACCGCGTTCTCCAACCGCGAGCGCGCTTCACGCGCTTGTTCGTTGTTGGCTTCAATGGTTTCCTGCAGCTGCTTCAGCTCGCCTTCGATGCGATCGATGCGCGTGCGCGCTGCCTCCACCTTGCCCTGCTGGCCCTGCAGCTGGCCGGCCAGTTCGGACACCGCGCGATGGGCCTGGTACAGCGCACGCTGCGCGTCTTCGCGCTGCTGTTCGGCAGCCTGCAGCTGCTCTCGGAAGCCGGCCAGCTGTTCTTCCAGTTCGGCCTCGCGGTCCTGCAGCTGCTCGATCTGCTCACGCAGTTCCTGGATCTCACGTTCGCGCAGCAGCGCGCCCTGCGCGGCGGCACCGGAGCGCGATACGCGCAGCCAGCCCTGGCCCAGGCGCTCGCCACTCTGGGTGATGATCGAATCGCCTTCCGGAAGGCTGGCCTGCAGCGCCTTGGCCTCGGACAGATCCCTGGCACCGTGCAGGTGTGCCAGCAGGCGCCGGATCGCTGCCGGGCCACGCACGCGTGCAGCCAGCGAGGTCGGCGCGACCTTCAGGTCTGCGCCATCGTTGGCGACCAGCGCAATGTGGCCCTCGCCCAGTTCGCCCAGCGCGTCGACCAGGCTGGCCGGGTCATCGACCAGCACGCCTTCGATCAACTGGCCGAGCGCGCTTTCCACCGCGTTTTCCCAACCGGCATCGACATCCAGGCGTTCGCCGACACGCGCCGCCGAGTCCAGCCCACGCGCCTTCAGCCAGGCCACGGCAGCACCCTGCTCCTGGCCCAGCGCGGCCTGCTGCAGGGTTTCCAGCGAAGCCAGGCGACCGCGAAGGCCATTGGCCTGCTTGCGCAGTTCGGCCAGTTCGTTCTGGCCATTGCGCTGCTGTTCCTGCACCGCCGCCACGCCCTGCTTGCGCAGCTCGACGTCTTCGCTCAGTTCATCCAGCGCGGTCTTCTGCGTGTCGTGCTGCAGGTGCAGCTGCTCGAAGGCTTCTTCCAGCGCATCCACGTCCAGCCCGGCGCGCTCGGCGGCCAAGGCTTCACGACGCCGGTCGGCATCGAGGATCTGCTTGTCCAGGTAGTCCACGCGCGTGCGCTCGACGTCGCCGGCGCGCGAGGCTTCCGAACTCTGCGAGGTGTGCTGTTCCCAACGCTGCTGCCAGCTGGCCAGCCGGTCTTCAGCCTCGCGCAGGCTTTCCTGCTTTATCTCGTTTTCTTCCTGCAGTTCTTCCAGCTGCGGGGTCGCGGCCTCTACCGCCTCCCGCAGCACCCTCAGCTTGGCCTCGTCGCCACTGATGTGCTGCCCCAGTTCGGCCAGGGCCTGCTGGGTTTCGTCGCGCGCCTTGTGCAGGCGCTGCGACAGCTCGCGCTGGTGCTGGATCTGCTGCTCCAGCCGGGCCAGCGTGCTGCCGACCTGATAGACCGCCGCCTGCGCGGTGTTGAGCGCATCGGCGGCCTCTTCGCGACGCACTCGCGAGGTTTCGATGCGGGCCTCTGCGTCGCGCTGATCGGCGATCAGCTGCTGCAGCTTGGTCTCTTCCTGCGACAGGCCTTCGCGCAGCTTCGACAGGCGCCCATCGAGGCCACGGAATTCCAGCGCCTTCCACTCGGCATCCTTGATCCGGCGCTCTTCCTGCAGGGCCTGGTACTGCTCGGCCTGCTTGGCCTGGCGCTTGAGGTGTTCGAGCTGCTTGCTGATCTCGTCGCGCAGGTCACCCAGCCGGTCCAGATTCTCACGGGTGTGGCGGATGCGGGTCTCGGTCTCCTTGCGGCGCTCCTTGTACTTGGAGATGCCGGCTGCCTCTTCCAGGTACACGCGCAGGTCTTCCGGGCGCGCCTCGATGATCTGGCTGATCATGCCCTGCTCGATGATCGAGTAGCTGCGCGGGCCCAGGCCGGTGCCGAGGAACAGATCGGTGATGTCGCGACGACGGCACTTGGTGCCGTTGAGGTAATAGTTGCTGGTGCCGTCGCGGCTGACCGTGCGCTTGACCGAGATCTCGTTGAACGAGGCGTACTCGCCGGAAATCGTGTGGTCGGAGTTGTCGAAGATCAGCTCGACCGTGGCCTGCGACACCGGCTTGCGGGCATTGGACCCGGAGAAGATCACGTCGGTCAGCGAGTCGCCACGCAGGCGGCTGGCCGAACTCTCGCCCATGACCCAGCGCACGGCGTCGATGATGTTCGACTTGCCGCAGCCATTGGGCCCCACCACGCCGGTCATGTTGGTCGGCAGGTGCAGGGTGGTCGGATCGACGAACGACTTGAAGCCGGACAGCTTGATCGTGGAAAGACGCATAGGGGTTCCGGACTGGGGCCGGCAAGCGGCCTGCGTTTACCCTCCAAGCCATTGATCCTGTTGGGATCGATGCCCGTGGAACGGGTGTGACGCCCTGAGTATACCGATGTGGACGTGTTCTACGAATGGGCGTGGAACATTGTCCACCCCCACCCCGTCGGACGGACCTGGCCCTACGCCGCGGAACGGCGCCAAAAACAAAACGGGCACCCTTGCGGGCGCCCGTTCTGCGGTGATGCCAGGCCTTGCGGCGTGGGATCAGGCTTCGGCGACGACGACGACCTTGACGGTGGTCTCGACGTCGGCGTGCAGGTGGACCAGCACGTCGTATTCGCCGATGTTGCGGAAGGCGCCTTCGCCCAGGATGACTTCGCTCTTTTCCAGCGGCAGGCCGGCGGCGGTGAAGGCCTCGGCGATGTCGCGCGGGCCAACCGAGCCGTACAGCTTGCCTTCGGTCGAAGCGTTGGCGGCGATGGTCACGCTCGCGCCTTCCAGCTTGGCCTTGCGGCCTTCGGCGTCGGCGTGGATGGCCTGGGCCTTGGCTTCGTATTCGGCGCGCTTGGCTTCGAACTCGGCCTTGTTGCTCTCGGTGGCCGGCACGGCCTTGCCCTGCGGCACGAGGAAGTTACGGCCGTAGCCCGGCTTCACGTCGACCAGGTCGCCCAGGTTGCCGAGGTTGGTGACTTTCTGCAGGAGGATCAGCTGCATGGTATTGCTCCAGATAAGTTATTCGTTAGCGAGGCGATGCCCCGCAACAAAGGCTGTCCGAATAGCTGGCACAGCGGGGGCGGCGCCGGGCCGCCCCGCTGGCATCAGACGTCGTGGTTGTCGGTGTACGGGATCAGGGCCAGGAAGCGAGCGCGCTTGACGGCGGTCGCCAGCTGGCGCTGGTACTTCGACTTGGTACCGGTGACGCGGCTCGGCACGATCTTGCCGTTCTCGGTCAGGTACTGGCGCAGGGTGTTGAGATCCTTGTAGTCGATCTCCTTCACACCTTCAGCAGTGAACTTGCAGAACTTGCGGCGACGGAAGAACTTGGACATGGGAAGGCTCCTTAGGCGGCGGAAGCGGCGTCGTCGCCGGCTTCGTTGTCAGCGGTGTTGTTGGACTCGCCTTCTTCGTCGTCACGACGACGGCGCTCACCGCGCTCCGGCTTGTCACCCTTCTCGTCCTTGCTCTTCATGATCAGCGACTGCTCGGTGTCAGCCTCGTCACGCTTGATGACCAGGTTGCGCAGCACGGCGTCGTTGAAGCGGAAGCTCTCGGTCAGTTCGTTCAGAACGGCCTGGTCGGCTTCGATGTTCATCAGCACGTAGTGGGCCTTCACCAGGTTCTGGATCGGGTACGCCAGCTGGCGGCGGCCCCAGTCTTCCAGACGGTGGATGGTGCCGTTGCCGTTCTCGACCAGCGACTTGTAGCGCTCGATCATGGCCGGGACCTGCTCGCTCTGGTCCGGGTGGACCATGAACACGATTTCGTAATGACGACTCATGTTTTTTTTCTACCTTTCGGATGTGGCCTTGCGGCCGGACAGCCCCCCGCCGTTGATACCGCGGTGGGGCAAGGATTCCCGCCGGGGAGGCAGGAAGCCGCGCATTATGGCGCAGATGGGGGTGCCGGGCAACCGGCGGGTCACAGGGCAACCTGAACCGGGGGCGCAGCCCCATGCCAACCCAGGCTGGCCGCTACCGGAGCCCCGCACAATCCACGAATCCGCCTGGATTCACCCCAGGTCGACGTGAAGGCGGTGCTGGCCGCATTCCAGGCACTGGAACAGGCAGCCGACCATCATCCCGTCCTGGCTCAGGTGCGCCAGCACCCAGTCGGCGTCGCGCGGATTGACCTCCGCCACATCGGGCCGGACCTGGTCGAGGATGGGCAGCAGATCGTCTCTGCCGGCGAAACCGAGGAAGGCGCAGGGCCGTTCACAATGGCTCAGCCAGACCGATTGCTGCCAGGACGGGTAGCCCGGGGTGCGCTCGCAGATCTCCAGCAGCAGCTCACGGGCGATGCTCGGCGGCGGGTCGGCCAGGTCTGGCGAGACCCCTTCGATATCACTCCAGCCGGTGAATTCACCCTCGTAGCTGGCCGCCGCCCTGCCGTCGGCGATACACCAGGGGCAAAGGTAATCCGGACGCAGACGGGTGTAGAACGGCCCGCGGTAGCGCAGTGTGCGCGGCTGGCCGCAGCAGTCACAGATTCCGTCGACCTCTTCGAAGGAGAGGGCGTAGGCGTTGGGATGATAGGTAAAAGCCGGTCGTTCCATCCGTGGGGTCCCTGCCGAGCCCCGCGTGCCGACCAAGGTCGGCAGCTACCGGGACGCGCCGGGCCGTCAGGCCTTGTCGGCGTCGGTGGTGAAGCTCTCGCCGCAGCCACACTCGGCGGTGGCATTGGGGTTGCTGAACGTGAAGGTCTCGCTCAGACCGTGCTTGCCGAAGTCGATCACGGTGCCGTCCACCAGCGCCAGGCTCTTGGCGTCGACATAGATCTTCACGCCGTCCTGCTCGAACACGGTATCGCCCTCGCGCTCGTCGCGTGCCAGGTCGGTGATGTGGCCCCAGCCGGAGCAACCGGTCTTGGTCACGCCGAAACGCAGGCCCAGCGCACCGGGGGTCTGGGCGACAAAGCGCTGCACGCGCTCGAAGGCAATGGGGGTCAGGCTGACGGCCATGGGGCTACTCCAGAGGTACGGGGACATTATAAGGAGCCGTTGCCGCGAAAAATGCCTCGCAAGCAGAACGCTGCAACCGGTAAACTCCCGTGTTCACAGATCGAGTCGATCAGCAGAGGATTCAAGTCATGACGGTGGTCAGCGTTGAACATGCGCTTGCCGGGAAGATCCCGGAAGGCGGCGAAGTCACGGTACGCGGATGGGTGCGCACGGTGCGCGGTTCAGCGAATCTGGCCTTCGTGAATGTGAGCGACGGCTCCTGCTTCGCCCCGATCCAGGTCGTGGCCGGCGACAGCCTGGCCAACTTCGACGAGATCAAGCGCCTGACCAGCGGCTGCTCGGTCATCGCCACCGGCACCCTGGTGAAGTCGCAGGGCAAGGGCCAGTCGTTCGAGATCCAGGCCAGTGCAGTGGAAGTGGTCGGCTGGGTCGAAGACCCGCTCACCTACCCGATCCAGCCCAAGCCGATGTCGCCGGAGTTCCTGCGCGAAGTGGCGCACCTGCGCCCGCGCACCAACCTGTTCGGCGCGGTCACCCGCATCCGCAACTGCCTGGCCCAGGCCGTGCACCGTTTCTTCCACGAGAACGGCTTCAACTGGATCAGCACCCCGATCATCACCACCTCCGACGCCGAAGGCGCCGGCCAGATGTTCCGCGTGTCCACCCTGGACATGGTGAACCTGCCGCGCGATGAGAAGGGCGCGATCGATTTCAGCCGCGACTTCTTCGGCAAGGAAACCTTCCTGACCGTGTCCGGCCAGCTGAACGTCGAGGCCTACTGCCTGGCGCTGAGCAAGGTCTACACCTTCGGCCCGACCTTCCGCGCCGAGAACAGCCACACCACCCGCCACCTGGCGGAGTTCTGGATGATCGAGCCGGAAATCGCCTTCGCCGACCTGGCCGAAGACGCACGCCTGGCCGAAGAGTTCCTGAAGTACCTGTTCCGTGCGGTGCTGAACGAGCGCAGCGACGACCTGGCCTTCATCGCCGAGCGCGTGGACAAGAACGCGATCACCAAGCTGGAAGACTTCATCAACGCACCGTTCGAGCGCATCGACTACACCGACGCGGTCAGCCTGCTGCAGAAGTCCGGCAGGAAGTTCGACTTCCCGGTCGAATGGGGCCTGGACCTGCAGACCGAGCACGAGCGCTGGCTGACCGAGGAACACGTCGGCCGCCCGGTGGTGGTGACCAACTATCCGGAGCACATCAAGGCCTTCTACATGCGCCTGAACGACGACGGCAAGACCGTTGCCGCGATGGACGTGCTGGCCCCGGGCATCGGCGAGATCATCGGCGGCAGCCAGCGCGAAGAGCGCCTGGACGTGCTGGACGCGCGCATGGCCCAGTTCGGCCTGGATCGCGAGCACTACAGCTGGTACCGCGATTTCCGCCGCTATGGCTCGGTGCCGCACGCCGGCTTCGGCCTGGGCTTCGAGCGCCTGGTGGTGTACGTCTGCGGGCTGTCCAACATCCGCGATGCGATCCCCTACCCGCGCGCCCCGGGCAGCGCGGACTTCTAAGCCCCATACGACCACGGAGGTACTGCCCCCATGACCCTGTTCTTCGCCCTCTGTTTCGTCGGCGTTGCAGTGGCCGGGTTCAGTGCCTTCGTGATCTTCTGGCCGCTGACCCTGGTGCACGTGCGCGACCGCCATCCGGCGCTCGCCGCGCGCTTCGGCAGCGGCGCCTTCCTCAAGCCCGATGCCCTGGCCTGGCTGCTGCGCCGCGACTATCGGCAGCAACCGGACCGCTCGCTGTCCGGGCTGGCGACACCGGCCTGGGTATCGCTGCTGACCCTGCTGGCCGGACTGGGCATGGCCGCCCTGCTCTGGCTCGCCTCGCTCTGGTAATACGCTCATGAACGACATCACCGCCTCGCGCGACAGCTGGTGGCTGGCCAGCCTCGGCAACACCCTGATCTGGGCGCGCCTGCGCGTTCGCCCGGCCGGCACCGCCGAAGTGCTCGACAGCGATGGCAACACGCTGAGCTACGACAGCGAAGACACCGCCCGTTCGCAGTTGTTCGACGCCGAGTTCGTCGAGTACGACGGCCTGGACGAGGAGGACGCACTGGTGCGCGGCTTCAGCCTGCACGAAGTGCAGCCGCCGCAGGCCGACAGCGACGAGGGTCTGCGTGGCCGCATGATCCAGTCGCTGGGCGGGCGCGCCTGACCTCTGCATGTTCACCCCGCGCGCCTTCGCCGAGACCGACCTGCTCTGGCTGGACCGCCTGCTGGCGCGCGACCCGTTCGTTACCGTGCTCACCCCCGGCAGCGATGGCCTGCCGGAGCTGACCCGGATGCCGGTGCTGTACCGGCGTGACGGCGACCAGATCGAACTGCGCGGCCACTGGGCCCGCGCCAACCCGCAGTCGCGCCACAGCGGCGCGGCCAAGGTACTGGTCGATGGCCCACACGGCTACGTCTCGGCCAGCTGGTATCCGGACAAGGAACCCGCTGCGCGGGTACCCACCTGGAACTACGCCGCTGCCGAGCTGCGTGGCCAGCTGCAGACCTTCGACGACGCTGATGCGCTGGCCGAACTGGTCGGCGCGATCAGCGACCGCTTCGAAGCCAGCGTCGGCCAGGCCTGGCGGTTCGATCCCGCGCGCGCCGAACACGGCCCGGAGCTGCGCGCCATCGTCGGCTTCCGCTTCCAGGTGGAACACGTGCAGCTGAAGCTGAAACTCAGCCAGAACCATCCCGACGCCAACCAGCAGGCCGTGATCGCCGCACTGGAAGCGCTCGCCTCCCCGTCCTCCCATGAGCTGGCGCAGTGGATGCGCTGGCACCGTGAACAGTCTGCCTCCAGCGGCTGATCACCCCAGCTTCCCGCGACGGCGCGACCATAACGGCCGCGCCTTGCCCCCACCCGACGCCAGGGATACCGCACATGAAAGACATCCAACGCCTGCTGCAGAACAACCGCGACTGGGCCGACCGCATCGCCAAGGAAGACCCTGAGTTCTTCCAGCAGCTGTCCAAGCAGCAGCATCCGGAATACCTGTGGATCGGCTGCTCCGACTCGCGGGTGCCGGCCAACCAGATCATCGGCATGGCCCCGGGTGAAGTGTTCGTTCACCGCAACGTCGCCAACGTGGTCGCGCACACCGACCTGAACTGCCTGAGCGTGGTGCAGTACGCGGTGGACCAGTTGAAGGTGAAGCACATCCTGATCGTCGGCCACTACGGCTGCGGCGGCGTGCACGCCTGCCTGCACAATACCCGCGTCGGCCTGGCCGACAACTGGCTGCGCCATGTCGGCGACGTGGTGCAGAAGCACCAGGGCATCCTCGATGCAATCGAGGATGACGAGCTGAAGCATGCCCGCCTGTGCGAACTGAACGTGATCGAGCAGGTCGCCAACCTGTGCCGTTCGACCATCGTCGAGGACGCCTGGGCGCGCGGGCAGAAGCTGATGGTGCACGGCTGGGTCTACAGCCTGAAGAACGGCCGGGTCAGCGAAATGGGCATCGATGTCGGTGGACCGGAGGAGCTGAAGCCGGCCTATGAAAAGGCACTGTCCTACGTGCCCCGCCAGGGCCGGCGCGACTGACCTCACTACGGACCACGACCATGCTCGCCTCGCCGATCAACCTGCACGCCTGGATCGAAGAAAACCGCCACCTGCTGAAGCCGCCGGTGGGCAACAAGATGATCGACAACGGCGACTTCATCGTGATGGTCGTGGGCGGGCCGAATTCGCGCACCGACTATCACTACGACGAAGGCCCGGAGTGGTTCTACCAGCTCGAGGGCGAGATGGTGCTGAAGGTGCAGGAGGACGGCGCGGTGCGCGACATTCCGATCCGCGCCGGCGAGATCTTCCTGCTGCCGGCCAGAGTGCCGCACTCGCCGCGGCGCCCGCCCGGCGGCATCGGCCTGGTGGTCGAGCGCAAGCGCCTGCCGCACGAGAAGGACGGCGTGATCTGGCACTGCGAACGCTGCAACCACAAGCTGCACGAAGAGTTCTTCCCGCTGCAGAACATCGAGACCGACCTGCCCAAGGTGTTTGCGCGCTATCACGCCAGCCTGGAGCTGCGTACCTGCAGCCAGTGCGGGCACGTGGATCCGCTGCCGGTGCCGGCGGCGGGCTGACGCCCACACCGGTAGGCGCCCACCTTGGTGGGCGCATGGATCCACGCGCGCCAACCAAGGTGGGCCACTACCAGAAAACGCGGCGCTTGAAGCGTGGCCGCGTCTACCGGGCCATGCCCCAGGCGCTACACTGGCGGTCCCGTTGCAGCCTGTTGCCCGACCATGTCCGACCTGCTCAGCCGCACCCACGCCATTGCCCTGGACGCCGCCGATCCGCTGCGCCCGCTGCGTAACGAATTCCTGATTCCGCGCCATGGCGGTGGCGAGCAGACCTACTTCGTCGGCAACTCGCTGGGCCTGCAGCCGCGTGGCGCCCAGGCCGCGGTGCAGGAAGTGATGAAGCAATGGGGCGAGCTGGCGGTGGAAGGCCACTTCACCGGCCCGACGCAGTGGCTGTCCTACCACCGCCTGGTGAGCGCGCAGCTGGCCCGCGTGGTCGGTGCACTGCCCAGCGAAGTGGTGGCGATGAACACGCTGAGCGTGAACCTGCACCTGATGATGGTCAGCTTCTACCGACCGACCGCGCAGCGCCCGGTGATCCTGATGGAAGCCGGGGCATTCCCGACCGACCGACACGCGGTCGAAGCGCAGATCCGTTTCCACGGGTTCGACCCGGCCGAGTGCCTGGTGGAAGTGCAACCGGACGAAGCCAACGGAACGATCTCGCTCACCGCGATCGAGCGCGCCATCGCCGAACACGGTCCGCGCCTTGCACTGGTGCTGTGGCCCGGCGTGCAGTACCGCACCGGCCAGGCCTTCGACCTCGATGCAATCACCCGTGCTGCCCGCCTGCAGGGCGCGCGCATCGGCTTCGACCTGGCGCACTCGGTCGGCAACCTGCCGCTGCGCCTGCATGACGTCGCACCCGATTTCGCCGTGTGGTGCCACTACAAATACCTCAACAGCGGCCCGGGTGCGGTGGCCGGCGCGTTCGTGCACGAGCGCCATCACCGCGACACCACGCTGCCGCGCTTTGCCGGCTGGTGGGGCCATGAGGAAGCCACCCGCTTCCAGATGGCACCGCAGTTCACCCCCGCCATCGGTGCCGAAGGCTGGCAGCTCAGCAATCCGCCGATCCTCGGCCTGGCGCCGCTGCGCGCGTCGCTGGACCTGTTCGAGCGCGCCGGCATGGAGGCACTGCGCAGCAAGTCGCTGGCGTTGACCGGCATGCTCGAAGCGCTTGTACGTGCACGCCTGTCCGGCGTGCTCGACATCATCACCCCGGCCGAGCTGCAGCGCCGCGGCTGCCAGCTGTCATTGCGCGTGATCGGTGGCCGCGAGCGCGGCCGTGCGCTGTTCGAGCACCTGCGCGGCATCGGCGTGCTCGGCGACTGGCGCGAGCCGGACGTGATCCGCATCTCGCCCACCCCGCTCTACAACCGCTACCTGGACGTGCACCACTTCGTCGAGGAAGTGGAAGCCTGGGCCGGCCTCTAAGCCGGTCCCTCCCCTACTGCTGGACAGTTCGTTGATCGCACATGCTTCCCGCTCGTTGAGCATTATCGGTGCCGGCCTCGCCGGGTCGCTGCTGGCCATCCTGCTGTCACGCCAGGGCTGGCGCATCACCCTGTACGAACGCCGTGGCGATCCACGCGTGGCCGACTATGAGAGCGGCCGCTCGATCAACCTGGCGCTGGCCGAGCGTGGGCGCAATGCGCTGCGCCAGGCCGGTGTGGAAGACGAGGTCATGGCGCGCGCGGTGATGATGCGCGGACGCATGGTGCATCCGCGCGAAGGCGAACCGCAGCTGCAGCGCTATGGCCGCGACGACAGCGAAGTGATCTGGTCGATCCATCGCAGCGACCTCAACACCACGCTGCTGGAACTGGCCGAACAGGCTGGCGCGACCGTACACTTCCACCGCCGCCTGCACACCGTCGATTTCGACGCCGGCTACGCACGCTTCATCGACGACCGCGACGACAGCCCGCATGACATCCGCTTCGACACCCTGATCGGTGCCGATGGTGCAGGCTCGGCGCTGCGCGCGGCGATGAACCGGCGGGCGCCGCTGGGCGAGGACATCGCGTTCCTCGATCACTCCTACAAGGAGCTGGAAATTCCGCCGGCCGACGATGGCAGCTTCCGCATCGAGCGCAATGCGCTGCATATCTGGCCGCGCGGCCATTACATGTGCATCGCCCTGCCCAATCACGAAGGCACCTTCACCGTCACTTTGTTCCTGCCCAACCAGGGCGATCCCAGCTTCGCCACGATCAATACCGGCGCGCAGGCCGAGGCGCTGTTCGCGCGCGAGTTCGCCGACACCCTGCCACTGATCCCGAACCTGCGCGCAGACTGGGAACAGCACCCGCCGGGCCTGCTTGGCACGCTGACGCTCGATCGCTGGCACCAGCAGGGCCGTGCCGTGCTGATCGGCGACGCCGCGCATGCGATGGTGCCGTTCCACGGCCAGGGCATGAACTGCGCGTTCGAGGACTGCGTTGCGCTGGCCCGCCACCTGATGGAGGCCGATGATCTGGAAGGTGCATTCGCCGCGTTCGAAGCCGAGCGCAAGCCGAATGCACGTGCCATCCAGCAGATGGCGCTGGAGAACTACCTGGAAATGCGCGACCGCGTCGCCGACCCTGCATTCCTGCTGCAGCGCGAACTGGAACAGGAACTGCAGCGGCGCTGGCCGACCCGCTTCGTGCCGCACTACACCATGGTCACCTTCCTGCACACGCCGTACGCCGAGGCGCTGCGCCGCACCGAACTGCAACGCGACATGCTGGTGGCCGCCACCACCGGCCATGATTCACTGGACAACATCGACTGGGCCGCGCTGGAAGCGCAGATCCACGCGCAGCTGCCGGTCCTGGAGGGCGCGCACTGATGGCTGACAGCTTCCTGTTCTACGATCTGGAAACCTTCGGCCAGGACCCGCGGCGCACGCGCATCTCGCAGTTCGCCGCCATCCGCACCGACGCCGATCTCAACGAAATCGACACCCCGGTCAGCTTCTTCGTGCGCCCGGCCGATGACCTGCTGCCCTCGCCGATGGCCACCCTGGTTACCGGCATCACCCCGCAGCAGGCACTGGCCGAGGGCATCAGCGAGGCCGAGGCCTTCGACCGCATCAACGAGCAGCTGTCGCGCCCCGGCACCTGCGCGCTGGGCTACAACACGCTGCGCTTCGACGATGAGTTCGTCCGCTACGGGCTGTTCCGCAACTTCCACGACCCGTACGAACGCGAGTGGCGCAACGGCAATTCACGCTGGGACCTGCTGGACATGCTGCGGCTGATGCGCGCGATGCGCCCGGACGGCATCCAGTGGCCGCTGCGCGAGGATGGCGCCACCTCGTTCAAGCTCGAACATCTGGCCGAGGCCAACCACGTGCGCGAAGGCGATGCACACGAAGCACTGTCCGACGTGCGCGCCACCATCGGCATGGCGCGGCTGTTCAAGCAGTCGCAACCACGCCTGTGGGACTACGCCCTGAAGCTGCGCGACAAGCGCTTCGTGGGCGGCCTGCTGGACGTGGCCGCGATGAAGCCGGTGCTGCACATTTCCATGCGCTACCCGGCCAGCCGCCTGTGCGCGGCACCGGTGCTGCCGTTGGCCGTGCACCCGACCATCAACAACCGGGTGATCGTGTTCGACCTGGAAGGCGAGATCGACGATCTGCTGGAGCTGCCTGCCGAGGTGATCGCACAGCGCCTGTACATGCGCGCCAGCGAGCTGCCCGAAGGCGCGGCACGGGTACCTCTGAAGGAAGTGCATCTGAACAAGGTGCCGGCGCTGATCGCCTGGAACCACCTGCGTGCCGATGATCACGCGCGCCTCGGCCTGGATGTGGCTGCGATCGAAGCCAAGGTGGAGCGCCTGCGCGCGTTCGCCCCGCAGCTGGCCGAAAAAGCCCGGCAGGTCTACAACCAACCCCGCGCCGCCACCGTGGCCGACGTCGATGCCTCGCTGTACGACGGCTTCCTCGGCAACGGTGACAAGCCGCTGCTTGCGCTTGCACGCACCACTGCGCCCGAGCAGCTGGCCGCGCTGGAAGGTCGCTTCCGCGACCCGCGCCTGCCGGAGCTGCTGTTCCGCTACCGCGCGCGCAATCATCCCGACAGCCTCGCGCCGCCTGAACGCCAGCGCTGGCAGGATTACCGCCGCCAGCGCCTGCTCGGAGACGGCGGCCTGGGCGAACTCAACCTGCCCCAGTACCAGCAGCAGCTGGATGCACTGGCCGCTGAAGCGCCCGATGACACCCGGCGCCAGGCCCTGCTGCAATCGCTGCGCGACTGGGGCCAGCACCTGCAGGAGACGCTGTGAGCACTTATTTCTCGGACGCCAGCTTCAAGTTCCTGCGCAGCCTTGCGCGGCACAACGACAAGGCCTGGTTCAACGATCACCGCCAGCAGTACGAAGACCACGTGCGGCAGCCGTTCCTGCGCCTGCTGGGCGACCTGCAGCCGGCGCTGGCCGAGGTCAGCGAGCACTTCCGCGCCGATACCCGTGGCGTCGGTGGCTCGCTGTTCCGCATCCATCGTGACGCGCGTTTTTCCAACGACAAGTCGCCGTACAAGACCTGGCAGGGTGCACGCCTGTTCCATGAGCGCCGCCGCGAAGTGGCCGCGCCCTCGTTCTACGTGCACCTGCAGCCTGGCGAGAGTTTCGTCGGCGCTGGCCTGTGGCATCCGGAACCGGAAACCCAGCGCCGCGTACGCCACTTCATCCTCGACAATCCGGGCAGCTGGAAGGCCGCCGCGCATGCACCGGCCCTGCGCAAACGCTTCGATTTCGAGGAGAGCGAAAAGCTGGTGCGGCCCCCGCGTGGCTTCCCGGCCGACTTCGAGTTCATCGACGACCTCAAGCACCGCAACTGGGTGATGTGGCGCTCGCTGGACGATGCCACCATGACCGGCCCGCGCCTGCTGTCCACGCTGGGCAAGGACCTGGCTGGGCTCGGCCCGTTCGTTGACTACCTGTGCGCGGCGCTGGACCTGGAGTTCTGAGCCGCATCACCTGCCGTTCACCACTGGCTGCCTCACTTGCGGCAGTCTGGACAGCATGAAGAAGCTCACTGCACTGGCTGTGCTGCTGGTCCTGGCCTTGGCTGCGTGGTGGTTCGGCGGCCCGTACATGGCCGTGCATGGCCTGTCCAAGGCCATCGAAGAACGCGACACGGCGCGACTGGAACGCTATGTCGATTTCCCTCGCGTGCGCAGCAGCCTGCGCGCCCAGCTCAACGACTATCTGGTACGCCAGGCCGGCCCGGATGTAGCGGCCAGCCCGTTCGGCGCCCTGCTGTACGGCCTCGGCGACCAGATCGGCGGTGCAGCGGTGGAGACCATGGTGACCCCGACCGGGATCGGCGCAATGCTGCAGGGCCACGTGCTGTGGAAGCGCGGCCGCAATGAACTGCAGGGCGGTGATGCCTTCGGCGCGACCGAGCCGGCACGGCCATTGAAGAACGCCGAGCATCACTTCGAAGCGGTGGACCGCTTCGTGATCGACGTCGATCGCGGCCCCGACCAGCCGCCGATGAAAGTGGTGCTGGAACCGCAGGGCCTGCGCTGGAAGGTGGTGGATCTGCAGTTGGGGATGTCCGGCAGCCCGTGACGGGTCATGCCCTTCGACGGCGCTGCTTTCGGTAGGTGCCCACCTTGGTGGGCATGGGTCCAGGACGGCGCCAACCAAGGTTGGCGACTACCGCGGTACAGCGCTCTGGTAGACGCCCACCTTGGTGGGCGCCGATGCATGGCAGTGCCAACCAACGGTTGGCACCTACCCGGCATGGTTTCACCCCTCGTTGGCGACACCGTGCGGTACGTGGCCGGCGGCCACGTGTTCGCGCGCACTGTCGATGTTGTGCTGCGAGTCATCGAAGAAGATGTCGGCACCGAACGCCTGCAGGAACGGCCCCTTGTGGCGGCCGCCGAGGAACAGCGCTTCGTCCAGGCGCACTCCCCACTCGCGCAGGGTGCGGATTACGCGCTCATGCGCCGGTGCCGAGCGTGCGGTCACCAGCGCAGTGCGGATCGGCGCGCTCTCGCCGGCCGGGAATACTTCCTGCAGCGTATGCAGGGCCGACAGGAAACCGCGGAACGGGCCGCCGCTGAGGGGTTCGCGGGCCCGTTCACGCTCGTGCCGGCCAAACGCCTCCACGCCCTGCTCGCGTGAGATGCGCTCGCTCTCGTCACCGAAGATCACCGCGTCACCGTCAAAGGCGATGCGCAGCTGGCCGGCCGGGCGACCGGTATCGATCTGGTCGGCCGCTGCGGCGGCGGTTTCGCCGGGCGGCTTGGGCAGGATGGTCGCTGCGGCGATGCCGTGGCGCAGCGCGCTGCGCACCGATTCCGGGTTGGCCGACAGGAACAGGTCGGTGCCGAACGGCTTCACATACGGCCAGGTCGGCTCGCCGGCAGTGAACGTCGCGCGGATGATGCCCAGGCCGTAGTGCTGGATCGAATTGAAGATGCGCAGGCCGGTATCGGCCGAGTTGCGCGACAGCAGGATCACCTCGACGCGAGGATTCTCCGGGCTGGCCCCCTGGTTCAAAGCCAGCAGCTTGCGTACCACCGGAAACGCCACGCCGGGGCCGAGGATATCGTCCTCGTGCTGGCGCTGGAATTCGGCATAGGCCGCCACGCCATCGCTCTCGAACAGCGCGTGGCTTTCCTCGAGGTCGAACAGCGCGCGCGAGGTCACCGCGACGGTCAGCAAACGGGGGGAGTTGTCGCCCATCGGTGGGGGTCCTTCAAGCGGTCGGCACGGCCGGCTGCCCATTGTCCTCAAAAAACGAACTGTTCGCTCAGGATCCGGTCTTCCAGGTTGTGCTCCGGGTCGAACAGCAGGGTCACGCGGCGGTCCTTCGACTCACGGATGGTCACCTCGACCACGTCGCGGGTCTCGTGCGAGTCGGCAGTCACGCTGACCGGGCGCTTGTACGGATCGAGCACGCGGAAGCGCACTTCGGTATCGGCCTTCAGGATCGCGCCGCGCCAGCGCCGCGGCCGGTACGGGGCCAACGGCGTCAGCGCGATGGTGTGCGAGCCCAGCGGCAGCACCGGACCATGCGCGGAATAGTTGTAGGCGGTGCTGCCGGCCGGGGTGGCCACCAGCACGCCGTCGCCGATCAGTTCGGCCACGCGCTCCTGGCCGTTCAGATCGATACCGATATGCGCGGCCTGCCGGGTCTGGCGCAGCAGCGAAACATCGTTGTAGGCCAGCGAACCGGTACTGGTGCCGGACTCGGTCAGCGCCACCATTTCCAGCGGGCGCAGGTTGGCCGGTTCTGCGCGTGCGATGCGGGCCTGCACGTCGTCGTCTCCACGGTACTGGTTCATCAGGAAGCCGACCGTGCCCAGCTTCATGCCGAACACCGGCTTGCCCAGGTGCCCATGCCGATGCAGGGTCTGCAGCATGAAGCCGTCGCCCCCCAGCGGGCACAGCACGTCGGCCTGCTCCGGCGCGTGATCGCCATAACGCGAGATCATCGCCGCGCGGGCCATCTGCGCGGGCTCGGCGGTGCTGGCCAGGAAAGCGATGCGGGGGGTGTCGCTCATCGGTGGATCCGGGGGGAAGGCATGAGGAAGAGCATAACCGAGCGCCGGGGGTTGGACCCCGCTGGGCGGATGACCGGCCCGTCCGCCGGGACACGCCGTAAACCCATCCATGGGGGCTCGGTCGCGCCATCCATGGCGCTCACGGTCCCGGCGGACGGGCCGGTCATCCACCTGGCAGGTTCACGGCCGGCGTCGGGTCAGATGGTCGCAAAGGTCAAGGGCAGAAACAAAACGGCCCCGCTTTCGCGGGGCCGTTCCGGTTCACGCATGCCAGGCATGGCCTGGCACTACTTCACTTACGCGCCGTGTGCCGCCAGCTGGCCCAGGCGCTGCACCGCGACCGAAACGGTCGGGTAGTCCAGGGTCTTCTGCTCGGCCAGTTCGGCCAGCATCGCCAGGGTGAAGCGCAGGCTGTTGTCGTCGCGGCCCATCCAGGCTGCGACCTTGGCCTCCGCGCTGCTGCCCTTGGTGCCCAGCACCTGGCCGGCCAGGTTGCGGTGGTTGGCGGCCAGCTCGTCACGCAGCACGCCACGTGCCACGGCGTGCCAACGACCGTTGACCTCCAGCGCATCGACCTGCTCGAACAGCCACGGCAGCTGCAGGGCGTCGCCCAGGCGGAAGTGGACCTTGGACACGTCCACCGGCTTCAGCTTGCGGGTGCGGGCCAGTTCGATGATGTCGAACGCCGGCTCCAGGAAGTGCAGTTCGGCCAGCTGCTGCGCCAGCGCGGACGGCAGGCCCTTTTCCTTCCACTCGGCCACCAGGGCCTCGTAGGTCGGACGCTGCGAATCCGGCAGCACACCCGAGGCAACGCGGATGTCGTTGAACGGACCCTGGTAGCGGTTGACCGCTTCGGTGATGCCCGGCATCGCGCCCGGGCGCGACAGCAGCCAACGCACGAACGAACGCTGCAGCTTCCAGATCACTTCCAGTGCGTCGATCTGCACCGACTCCGGCACCTTGCCGTCGAGTGCATCGATCTGCGCCCACAGCGCGCGTGCATCCAGTGTTTCGCGGCTGATGGTGTAGGCCTTGGCGACCTCGGCGATGGAACGGCCGGTGTCTTCCTGCATGCGCATCAGGAAGGTGGCGCCCATGCGGTTGATGGTCTGGTTGGTCACGGCCGTGGCGATGATTTCGCGCTTCAGGCGGTGACGCTCCATCGCGTCGGCGTACTTCTTCTGCAGCGGGGTCGGGAAGTAACGCTGCAGTTCCTTGGACAGGTACGGATCTTCCGGGATGTCCGATTCCAGCAGCTGGGCGAACGCCACCAGCTTCGAGTAGGACAGCAGCACCGACAGTTCCGGGCGGGTCAGGCCCTGGCCGCGTGCCTTGCGCTGGGACAGCTCGGCGTCGGACGGCAGGAACTCGATCTGGCGATCCAGCAGGCCCTGCTGTTCCAGGGTACGGATGAAGTGCTGCTTGGAACCCAGGCGCTTGACCGCCATCCGCTCCATCAGGCTCAGCGCCTGGTTCTGGCGGTAGTTGTCATTGAGCACCAGCTCGGCGACTTCATCGGTCATCGAGGCCAGCAGCTTGTTGCGCTGCTCGACGGTCAGCTTCTTGGCCCGCACCACATCGTTGAGCAGGATCTTGATGTTGACTTCGTGGTCGGAGGTGTCGACACCGGCCGAGTTGTCGATGAAGTCGGTGTTGAGCAGCACGCCGGCCTGGGCGGCTTCGATGCGGCCCAGCTGGGTCATGCCCAGGTTGCCGCCCTCGCCCACCACCTTGCAGCGCAGCTCGCCACCGTTCACGCGCAGGGCGTTGTTGGCGCGGTCGCCGACATCGCTGTGCTGCTCGCTGGCAG
This sequence comes from Stenotrophomonas sp. PE591, assembly GCF_018320795.1. Classification (NCBI taxonomy): domain Bacteria; kingdom Pseudomonadati; phylum Pseudomonadota; class Gammaproteobacteria; order Lysobacterales; family Lysobacteraceae; genus Stenotrophomonas; species Stenotrophomonas sp. PE591. Next base: position 640,326 of record NZ_JAAOKO010000002.1, on the reverse strand, counting down.
CCTTCACGTAGGTACCGATGCCGCCGTTCCACAGCAGGTCGACCGGTGCCTTCAGGATCGCGCTCATCAGATCGTTCGGCGACAGCGCCTTGACGTTGTCATCCAGGCCCAGCGCTTCACGCACCTGCGGGGTGATCTCGATCGACTTCAGGCTGCGCGGGTACACGCCGCCGCCCTTGCTGATCAGCTTGGCGTCGTAGTCCGCCCAGCTCGAACGCGGCACGGTGAACAGGCGCTCACGTTCGACGAACGTGGTGGCCGCATCCGGGTTCGGGTCCAGGAAGATGTGGCGGTGGTCGAAGGCAGCGACCAGGCGGATGTGGCGCGACAGCAGCATGCCGTTGCCGAACACGTCGCCAGACATGTCGCCGACGCCGACCGCAGTGAAGTCCTGGGTCTGGCTGTCACGGCCCAGCGCACGGAAGTGGCGCTTGACCGATTCCCACGCACCGCGTGCGGTGATGCCCATGCCCTTGTGGTCATAGCCAACCGAACCACCGGAGGCGAACGCATCGCCCATCCAGAAGCCGTGCGCGATGGCCAGGCCATTGGCGATGTCGGAGAAGGTCGCGGTGCCCTTGTCGGCGGCCACCACCAGGTACGGATCGTCCATGTCGTGGCGCACGACATCCACCGGCGGCACGATCTTGTTGTTGACGATGTTGTCGGTGATGTCCAGCAGGCCCTGGATGAACAGCTTGTAGCAGGCCACGCCGTTGGCGAAGATCGCGTCGCGGTCGCCGTTCACCGGCGGGGTCTTGGCGAAGAAGCCGCCCTTCGCGCCGACCGGCACGATCACGGTGTTCTTGACCATCTGTGCCTTGACCAGGCCCAGCACTTCGGTACGGAAGTCTTCGCGACGGTCCGACCAGCGCAGGCCACCACGGGCGACCGCGCCGAAGCGCAGGTGGGTACCTTCCACGCGCGGGCCGTAGACGAAGATCTCGCGGTACGGGCGCGGCTTCGGCAGGTCCGGCACCAGCGCCGAATCAAACTTGAAGCTGATGACATGGCCGTGCTGGCCGTTGGCATCGGTCTGGTAGTAGCTGGTGCGCAGGGTCGCGTCGATCACGCCCATGAACGAGCGCAGGATGCGGTCCTCGTCCAGGCTGGACACACGGTCCATCAGCTTCAGCAGCGCATCGCGCGCAGCCTGCATCTGCGCGTCGCGGTCACCCTTGCGGGCGTCGACCACGGTCTTGAGCACCTTCAGGGTGGCGTCGTCGCCAGCAGCCAGCACATCGAAGTGGGCCTTCAGCTGGGCCTGGCCGGCGGCGATGTCGTCCTTGCTCTCGTGGCCGGTAGCCGGATCGAAGCGCGCTTCGAACAGCTCGACCAGCAGTCGGGCCAGCAGCGGGTAGCGCGCGAAGGTGCCTTCCACGTAGGCCTGCGAGAACGGCACGCCGGTCTGCAGCAGGTACTTGCAGTAGCCACGCAGCATGGCGACCTGGCGCCAGTGCAGGCCGGCAGCCAGCACCAGGCGGTTGAAGCCGTCGTTCTCGGCATCGCCGTGCCAGACGCGGGCAAAGGTCTCGCCGAAGGCTTCATCGACGCTGGCGGCATCGATCGCGCCGGCGGTCGATTCGACCTCGAAGTCCTGCACGTACACCGGGGCGTTGTCGACCGACAGGCGGTACGGACGCTCGGCGATCACGCGCAGGCCCATGTTTTCCATCATCGGCAGCGCGTCCGACAGCGGGATGTCGTCCAGCTGGCGATACAGCTTCAGGCGCAGGCCATCACCGCTTTCGCGCGGCACGGCCTGCAGGCTCAGGCGCAGGTCGTCCGGGCCGGTCAGGGCATCAAGCTGGCTGACATCGTTGGCAGCAACAGCCGTGCTGTTGTCTTCGATGTAGCCGGCCGGCAGCGCCTTGCCGATACGCGCGGCGATGCGCAGGCCTTCGGTCTCGCCGTGGCGGGCCACCAGCGCTTCGCGCAGGTCGTCCTGCCAGTTGCGCAGCACCTGGGCCAGCTTCTGCTCCAGTTCGGCGGTATCAACGTCGAGCATTTCACCCGGCTTCGGGCGCACGATCAGGTGCACCTGGGCCAGCGGCGATTCGCCCAGCACCACCGAGCTATCCACGTACTCACCGTGCAGCGCGTCCTTCAGCATCGCCTCGATGCGCAGGCGCACGTCGGTGTTGAAGCGCTCGCGCGGCAGGTAGACCAGCGCGGAAATGAAACGGCTGTACTTGTCGCGGCGCAGGAACAGGCGGCTGCGCACGCGTTCCTGCAGGCCCAGCACGCCCATCGCGGTGCGGAACAGTTCGTCCTCGCTGGACTGGAACAGTTCTTCGCGCGGCAGCGTTTCCAGGATGTGGCGCAGGGCCTTGCCACTGTGGCTGGCCGGGGCCAGGCCCGACTGCTTCATCACGTGCTCGTGGCGCTGGCGCACCAGCGGGATTTCCCACGGGCGACGGTTGTAGGCGCTGGAGGTGAACAGGCCAAGGAAGCGCTGCTCGCCGATGATCTTGCCCTTGGCGTCGAATTCCAGCACGCCGATGTAGTCCATGTAGCCGGCGCGGTGCACGCGCGAACGGGCATTGGTCTTGGTCAGGATCAGCGCGTCCTTCAGGCCGGCCGTGGCGTTCAGGCCCTGCGCGGCCAGGGTCTTGACCGGACGGGCGGCGGACTTGTCCTTGCCGCGCATCAGGCCCAGGCCGGTGTCGTTCAGCGGCGCCAGTACGTCTTCCTTGCCCTGCTTCTCGACGCGGTACTCGCGGTAGCCGAAGAAGGTGAAGTGGTTGTCGGCGGCCCAGCGCAGGAACTCCTGTGCTTCCTTGCGCGATGCATCGTCGACTGGCAGCTGGCGCTTGCCCAGGTCGTCGGCCAGCGCCAACGCCTTGTCCTTCATCAGCTGCCAGTCGCGCACGATCGCGCGTACTTCGTCCAGCGCCTTGTTGATGGCCTGTTCGATGGCGGCCATGGCTTCGGCCGGCTGGCGGTCGATCTCCAGCAGCATCACCGACTCGGCATCACCCTCGCCGACCTTGACCAGCTTGCCGGCCTTGTCGCGGGTGAAGCGCAGCACCGGGTGGCCCAGCACGTGGACGCCCACGCCCTGCTCGGCCAGCGACATGGTGACCGTATCCACGAGGAACGGCATGTCATCGTTGACGATCTGCAGCACGGTGTGCGGCGATTCCCAACCGTTGGCCTTCGCGGTCGGATTGAACACGCGGACGTTGGCCTTGCCGGCCTTGCGGGCACGCGCGAATTCCAGCGTCTCAGCCGCGAGAGCGGCCCACTCTTCAGCGCTGTGGTGCGGGAACTCGTCCGACTCCATGCGCTTGTAGAAGTCAGTAGCAAAGGCCACAGCTTCGGCCTGTGCGGCCGCGGGGTAGCGCTTGCGCAAGGCCGTGTACACCGGCTCCAGGGAGAAACCAGCGGTCACTGCGACCTCCGACTCTGCTGGTTTCGTCTTGTTCTTCACGGTCTTGGCTGCGGTTTTTTGCGGTTTCATGGCAGAGCGATGCGCTTGCTCAGTTGGGAAAATGAAATTGTAGCCCTACCGCGCGAAAAGGCCTTGCTGCAGGACGGAATAAGCAGATTCGGGTTTGCTGCGGTTCAAACGCCTATTCAGTTCGCACCGGTATGGTGCTGGCGCCTGTTTCAGCACTGGCGACAGGATCGGCAAAACGTGTTACCGGAAGACACACGCGGCGACGCCGATGCGATTCCACAATCCTGAACTGGACGGTATAGTCCACCGCGTGAACCCGGCCTACCTCCCCGTTGCCCTCGATGCACGCGATGAGCGTGTGTTCGACGCCGTACGCGAACTGCTGGCCCAGCAGGGCATGCAGATGAGCATGGAGGCGGTGGCCCAGCACGCCGGCTGCTCCAAGCAGACCCTGTACTCGCGCTACGGCAGCAAGCAGGAACTGCTGCGCCGGGTGATGCAGCGCCACGTCGGCCACGCTACCGGCGCCATGGTTCGTGCACTCCGCACTGACGACCTGCGTGCCAGCCTGCTCCAGTTCGCCACCGACTTCCTGGAGCACTTCAACCAACCGCACGTGGGCCAGGCCTGCCGGCTGATCGCCGCCGACGCGGCCCAGTTTCCCGAAGAGGCGCGTACGCTGTACCGGCACGGAGCCGGCGCACTGACGCTTCATCTTGCTGAATGGATTGAAACCGTTTGCATGCGTGGCCAGCTCCGGCATGACGACCCGCACTTCATGGCCGAACTGCTGCTGAGCATGATTGCCGGTCAGGATTTCGACAAACAGCGTTTCCATACCCCCCATCGTGATGACGCGCGGCTGCGTCGGCGCTGGGCAGAGTTCTCCGTCGACAGCTTCCTGCGCGCCTTCGCGCCTCAGCCGTCGCCGGCCCCGTCTTCAAACCAACCCCGGAGTTCCTCCTGATGACCGCCCCACTCCGCACCCTTGCCTTGACGTGCGCCGTTGCTGTCGCGCTGGCTGCCTGCAAGAAGCCGGAACAGCAGACGCCCCCGCCGCCGGAGGTGGGCGTGATCGACGCCAAGCCGCAGACCCTGCCGCTGCAGCGCGAGCTGGTCGGTCGCCTGTCGCCGTTCCGCAGCGCCGACGTGCGTGCGCGCGTGCCGGGCGTGCTGCTCAAGCGCGTCTACCAGGAAGGCTCGCAGGTCAAGCAGGGCCAGACCCTGTTCCTGATCGACCCAGCGCCGCTGCGTGCCTCGCTCAACGCCTCCGAAGCACAGCTGGCCTCGGCCCGCGCGACCTACGCCAACGCCAAGGTGGCCGCCGACCGTGCACGTTCGCTGGCGCCGCAGCAGTTCGTCTCCAAGTCCGACCTGGACAACGCTGAATCGGCCGAGCGTACCGCGCTGGCGGCGGTCAAGCAGGCCGAAGCAGCGGTGACTTCCTCGCGCATCAGCCTGGGCTACACCGAAGTAACCGCACCGATCAGCGGCGTGGCCAACAAGCAGCAGGTCACCGAAGGCGCGCTGGTCGGCCAGGGCGATGTGACCCTGCTGACCACCGTCGACCAGCTCGACCCGCTGTACGTGAACTTCTCGCTGAGCGTGGACGAGCTGACCCAGCTGCGCGCGCAACAGGCCAAGGGCGCGCTGGCGCTGTCGGGCGACGGCAAGGCCACGGTGAACGTCAAGCTGGCCGATGGCAGCACCTACAGCGAGCCGGGCACCCTGGACTTCTCCTCGACCACGGTCGACCCGGCCACCGGTGCGGTGTCGTTGCGCGCGTTGCTGCCGAACCCGCAGCAGATCCTGCTGCCGGGCGCCTTCGTCAGCTTCCAGGCCAACCTGGGCGAACGCAACAATGCCTTCCTGGTACCGCAGCAGGCCCTGCTGCGCGACACCACCGGCGGCTACGTGATGGTGGTCGGCGCCGACGGCAAGGTCGCGCGCAAGAACGTGAAGACCGATGGCGCGCAGAACGGCAACTGGCTGGTCAGCGACGGCCTGGCCGCCGGCGACAAGGTGATCGTGGCCGGCGTGCAGAAGGTCAAGGAAGGTGCACCGGCGGTGGCCAAGCCGTGGACCCCGGGGCAGGACGCCAACGGCAAGCCGGCCGCGGGCGGCGCCGCTCCGGCGGGCACCGCACCGGCTGCTGGCAAGGCACCGGCCGACGCGGCCAAGCCCGAGCAGGCCGATGCGGCCAAGCCGGCCGCCACCGATTTGAACAAGCAGTAACGGGAACCTTCCGTCATGCCTAAATTTTTCATCGAACATCCAGTCTTCGCCTGGGTGGTGGCGATCCTGATCTCGCTCAGCGGCGTGATCGCGATCCTCAACCTGGGCGTGGAGTCCTATCCCAACATCGCCCCACCGCAGGTCACCGTCTCGGCCACCTACCCGGGCGCCAGTGCCGACACCACGGAAAAATCGGTCACCCAGGTGATCGAGCAGCAGCTGACCGGTATCGATCACCTGCTGTACTTCAGCTCTTCCTCGTCGTCCAACGGCCGTGCGCAGATCACCCTGACCTTCGAGACGGGTACCGATCCGGACATCGCCCAGGTGCAGGTGCAGAACAAGGTCTCGCTGGCCACGCCACGACTGCCTTCGGAAGTGACCCAGCAGGGCGTGGTGGTGGCCAAGGCCAACGCCGGCTTCCTGATGGTGGTGGCGCTGCAGTCCGATACCCCGACCATCAACCGTGATGCGCTGAACGACATCGTTGGTTCGCGCGTGCTCGACCAGGTCTCGCGTATCCCCGGCGTCGGCAGCACCCAGCAGTTCGGTTCCGAGTACGCCATGAACATCTGGCTGAACCCGGAAAAGATGCAGGGTTATGGCCTGTCGGCCAGCCAGGTGCTGGCTGCGGTGCGCGCGCAGAACGTGCAGTTCGCCGCCGGTGCGCTTGGCTCGGATCCGTCGCCGGAAGGCCAGCACTTCACCGCCACGGTCTCGGCCGAAGGCCGCTTCAGTTCGCCGCAGGAGTTCGAGAACATCATCCTGCGCGCCAACGCTGACGGCTCGCGGGTGCTGTTGAAGGACATCGCCCGCGTTGCCTTCGGTGCCAACAACTACGGTTTCGACACCCAGTACAACGGCAAGCCGACCGGTGCCTTCGCCATCCAGCTGCTGCCGGGCGCCAACGCCCTGAACGTGGCCGAGGCGGTGCGCGCCAAGATGGACGAGCTGCAGCCCAGCTTCCCGGCCGGCGTGACCTGGTTCTCGCCGTACGACAGCACCACCTTCGTCAAGATCTCGATCCAGGAAGTGGTCAAGACGCTGTTTGAAGCAGTGTTCCTGGTGTTCCTGGTGATGCTGATCTTCCTGCAGAACTTCCGCGCCACGCTGATCCCGACCCTGGTCATCCCGGTGGCGCTGCTCGGTACCTTCCTGGGCATGTGGATGATCGGCTTCACGATCAACCAGCTGACCCTGTTCGCGATGGTGCTGGCGATCGGCATCGTGGTCGATGACGCGATCGTGGTGATCGAGAACGTCGAACGCATCATGACCGAGGAAGGCCTGGCGCCGAAGCCGGCCACGCAGAAGGCGATGACCCAGATCACCGGCGCGGTGGTGGCGATCACCGTCGTGCTGGCTGCGGTGTTCATCCCGTCCGCCCTGCAGGGCGGCGCCGCCGGTGAGATCTACAAGCAGTTCGCCCTGACCATCGCCATTTCGATGGCGTTCTCGGCGTTCCTGGCGCTGGGCTTCACCCCGGCGCTGTGCGCGACCTTCCTGAAGCCGACGCACAACGACAATCCGAACATCGTCTACCGCACCTTCAACAAGTACTACGACAAGATCAGCCACACCTATGTCGGCCACATCACCTCGGCGGTGCGCCATGCGCCGCGCTGGATGATCCTGTTCGTGGTGCTCACCGCACTGTGCGGCTTCCTGTTCACCCGCATGCCGGGCAGCTTCCTGCCGGAAGAAGACCAGGGCTATGCGCTGGCGATCGTGCAGCTGCCGCCGGGCTCGACCAAGGGCCAGACCAACGAAGTGTTCGCACAGATGCGTGGCATCCTGGAAAAGCAGGATGGCTATGAAGGCATGCTGCAGGTGGCCGGCTTCAGCTTCGTCGGCTCCGGCGAGAACGTGGGCATGGGCTTCATCCGCCTGAAGCCGTGGGAAGAACGCAAGTTCACCGCACCCGAGTTCATCCAGAACATGAACGGCGCGTTCTACGGCATCAAGGAAGCGCAGATCTTCGTGGTCAACCTGCCCACCGTGCAGGGCCTTGGCCAGTTCGGCGGCTTCGACATGTGGCTGCAGGACCGCAGTGGTGCCGGTTACGAGCAGCTGACGCAGGCCCGCAACATCCTGCTCGGCCAGGCCGCGCAGAAGCCGGACCACCTGGTCGGCGTGCGCCCGAACGGCCTGGAAAACGCGCCGCAGCTGCAGCTGCATGTGGACCGCGTGCAGGCGCAATCGATGGGCATGTCGGTGTCGGACGTGTACAGCACCATCCAGCTGATGCTGGCCCCGGTGTACGTCAACGACTTCTTCTACGAAGGCCGCATCAAGCGCGTGACCATGCAGGCCGATGGTCCGTACCGCACCGGCCAGGAGTCGCTGAAGAGCTTCTACAGCCCCTCCAGCCTGACCAAGAACGCCGATGGCACCAATTCGATGATCCCGCTGAACACGGTGGTCAAGTCCGAATGGGTGTCGGCACCGCCGTCGCTGAGCCGCTACAACGGCTACTCGGCGATCAACATCGTCGGCTCGCAGGCCCCGGGTACCAGCTCGGGCGAGGCGATGCAGACCATGGAGAGCATCGTCAACGACGATCTGCCGGCCGGCTTCGGCTACGACTGGTCGGGCATGTCCTACCAGGAAATCCTGGCTGGCAACGCGGCGACGCTGCTGCTGGTGCTGTCGATCGTAGTGGTGTTCCTGTGCCTGGCCGCGCTGTATGAGAGCTGGTCGATCCCGGTGGCGGTGCTGCTGGTGGTGCCGCTGGGTGTGCTCGGTGCCCTCGGCCTGTCGATGCTGCGCGGCCTGCCAAACGATCTGTTCTTCAAGATCGGCCTGATCACCGTGATCGGCCTTGCGGCGAAGAACGCGATCCTGATCGTGGAGTTCGCGGTGGAGCAGCGCGCCGCCGGCAAGAACCTGCGCGATGCCACCATCGAAGCGGCCCGCCTGCGTTTCCGCCCGATCCTGATGACCTCGTTCGCGTTCATCATGGGCGTGATCCCGATGGCGATCTCCACCGGCGCGGGCGCCAACTCCCGCCACGCCATCGGTACCGGCGTGATCGGCGGCATGCTGTTCGCCACCCTGCTCGGCCTGTTGATGATCCCGGTGTTCTTCGTGGTCGTGCGCCGCATGCTGGGCGACAAGCTGGATGAACCGTCCAAGGAGTTCATGGAACGCCAGCGCGACGCGGATGCAGCACACCGTCCGGATCGTTGATCCAGCGGTGAACTGAAAGGAGAAAGGCCCCGGAGCGATCCGGGGCCTTTTTTGTTGCCGCTTCTGGATCCATGCCGCCCCAGGTTGGCATCTACCGGAGCGACGCATACCCGGTAGTCGCCAACCTTGGTGGGCGCTGTCCGGGCAGCGTCTCAGCGCAACACTGCGATCACCACGCATGCCGCCACAATCGCCAGTGCAGGCCATTGCATCGGCAGGAAGAAGAAGTGATGCGGAGCATGCTGCCCAGGTGCACGCGGCTTTCGATTGAGCACGAAACCCAGCACCGTGTTGATTGCCGAGCCAAGGCCGAACGCCAGCAGGACCTGACTGAGTGAAGTATTGCCGCGACCTACCGCTGGATCCGGGAACAGGATGAGGATGAGCAGCACGGCAGCGATCGGTGTGAGCAGGGTCAGCAGCCCTGCGCCTCGATAGATGAGCATGTGGTGGCGTCCATGAATGGTGGAGCATTCTGCGACCAAGGAGCGGGAATGCCAATGGACCGTTGGCATGTCGACTGCCCGGAGACCGGTCGCATACGGCCTGTACTGAAAAGTCCCTTCCACTGCTGCGCCGACAACGAGGCGCTCAAGGCGTCTACCGGTTTCGCATAAGGCTCCCGCTTTGGATTCCTGGGCGCGCAGTAGTGCGGCACGCCCGGATCGTTGCTATCCAGATACCTCCGCGGCAATCGATCCGATGCCGCCCAGGAGACAGTTCATGGAAAGAGCACCACTACGACGCTTCAGCCGCCCCGCCCTTCTGCTTGGTGCGCTCTTCGCGGCCAGCAGCGTCCAGGACGCACATGCGGCAGGCGTTCTCGTCTGCGACAACTGTCGCGATCCACGCGCGCTGGCGCTGTCCTCGGGCACGGGGCCCACCATCGTCGCCGACTTCCAGCAGCGCCGGCTCCATGGTTTCGATGTGGAATACGATCGCGAGCTGCGTCGCTATCGCGCCACCAGGGCGCAGATTCCCGGGCCAATCAACGCATCCTTCAATCGGATCATGGGGATGCTCGACAACAACGTGCCAACCGTACAGTTCGCGCCGCGGCAGTGGGCCGGAAGAGGAGTCCAGTACGAGGTTCATCCTGATGACCCGCAATACGCCAACGGCATAGGCTTCCCGGAAGAGCACAAGAACCTCAACGCCTACGATGTCGTGCAGATGGCAACCGAGCGATTCAGGCTGGAGAGCGCCATGGGCAAGGCATTCACTGGCGCCACGACATCGTCGAGGGCCTGGAACAGCATGGCGATATTCCTGTCCTCGATCGGCCTGAGCTTCGTCAGCAAGGCCCTCGGAATCGACGGTGCAATCTACAGGATCACCTGGCGCGATGGCTCGAAGACTACGCTGGTCATCGTCTCTTCGTCAGTGGACACCGCCAGATACGTGCAAGGCCAGAGCAAGGACGCCAATGGCAACATGATTCCCGACGGCGCGGCAACCAGCCCCGGCCTGGCCCAACACTTCGCCGGCACCTACAACTTCAACAGCCGGGACGATCTGGATCGATGGATCGACTCCGGTCGCCTCTATGGGGTGAACATGTTCCCCGGTGCTCCACCTGAGTCGCTGCAGATCGTCTGTGAATGGAACGGAACGGATATCGTTTGCCGATTGCCACGTTGATCGCACAAGGGAAACGGGGCGGCAATCGCCGCCCCGTCGCGTCCATCAGCGCAACCCGGTCTCGTTGCGCGCGATCACCAGGCGCTGGATCTCCGAGGTGCCCTCGTAGATCTCGGTGATCTTGGCATCACGGAAGTAACGCTCCAGCGGCATCTCCTTCGAGTACCCCATGCCGCCGTGGATCTGCACCGCCTGGTGGGTGATCCACATCGCTGCTTCCGAAGCGGTCAGTTTGGCCACCGCTGCTTCGGTGCTGAAACGCTTGCCCTGGCCCTTCACCCACGCGGCACGCAGGGTCAGCAGCAGCGCTGCGTCCAGCTTGCACTTCATGTCGGCGATCTTGGCCTGGGTCATCTGGAAGGTGCCGATGGCCGCGCCGAAGGCCTTGCGCTCCTTCACGTATTCCAGGGTCGCCTCATAGGCGGCGCGGGCGATCCCGATGGCCTGCGAGGCGATGCCGATGCGGCCAGCATCGAGCACGCTCATGGCGATCTTGAAGCCCTCGCCTTCCTGGCCCAGCACGTCTTCGGCCTGCGCCACGTAATCGTTGAACTCGATCTCGCAGGTGGCCGAAGCGCGGATGCCCAGCTTCGGCTCGGTCTTGCCGCGACCGAAGCCCGCCTTGTCGGTATCGATGAGGAAGGCGGTGATGCCGCGCGCGCCCTTGTCCGGCTCGCTCATCGCGAACAGCACGATGTACCTGGCCACCGGGCCGGAGGTGATCCAGCTCTTCTTGCCGTTGATGACGAAGGTGCCGTCGGCCTGCTTCACCGCGCGGCAGCGCATGGCGGTGGCATCGGAGCCGGACTGCGGCTCGGTCAGCGCGAACGCGCCAATGGCCTCGCCCTCGGCGATGGCACGCACGTAGGTCCGCTTCTGCTGCTCGGTACCGTGGGTGAGGATGCCGTTGCAGAACAGCGAGTTGTTGACCGACATGATGGTCGAATGGGCTGCGTCGGCGGCGGCGACCTCCACCATCGCCAGCACGTACGCAACCGGGTCCATGCCCGCGCCACCGTATTCGGTCGGCACTTCGATGCCCATCAGGCCGTTCTCGCCCAGCAGGCGGATGTTGTCGAGCGGGAACTCGCCGGTACGGTCATGGTGCTCCGCGCTCGGGGCGATCTTCTCCTGCGCGATGCGCCGCGCAACGTCCTGCAGCATCAACTGCTCTTCGGTAAAGCTGAAATCCACAACACCCTCCCGGGTACATGAAGTTATGGGCTACATACGGCGCGCCCAGGTGCCCCGATTGTACCGGGGCCCGGCTGTTCCCGTACGCTGGCGACTTGACCGCGACGGGCCCTTTCAGCGACTATATCTCTATATCGCGATAGGTAGATATTTATGGATCTTGAAGACTGGTCGACCCGCCTGAAGGTGTTCGCCGATGCGACCCGCGTGCGCCTGCTGGCGCTGCTGGAGCAGGAGGAACTGACCGTGGCCGAACTGTCGGCGATCACCCGGCTGGCACAGCCACGCGTGTCCACCCACCTGGCGCGCCTGAAGGAAGCCGGCCTGGTCCGCGACCGCCGTGCCGGCGTATCGGCCTATTACCGCTTCGACGAGGCCCAGCTGGACCCGGCGCAGCGTGCATTGTGGCATGCCTTGAGCAACGGAAGCGATGACCCGCTGCTGCGCCAGGACGCTGAACGCGTCGCTGCCGTGCTGGCCCACCGCGCCTCCGACCAGAACTGGGCCGACAGCGTGGCCGGCGACATGGAACGCCACTACTCCCCGGGGCGCACCTGGGAAGCCCTCGCCCGCACCGCGCTGCCGCTGCTGGAGACCGGCGACGTGCTGGACATCGCCTCCGGTGACGGCGTGCTGGCCGAACTGGTGGCCCCGCATGCCAAGCGCTACATCTGCATCGACACCAGCGCGCGCGTGGTCGCCGCCGCCAGCGAGCGCCTGCGCCGTCTGCCCAACGTGGAAGTGCGCGAGGGCGACATGCATGCGCTGCCCTTCAAGGACAACAGTTTCGATCTGGTAGTGCTGATGCACGCGCTGACCTACGCCAGCAAGCCGGCGCAGGCGGTGACCGAAGGCGCGCGCGTGCTGCGCCCGGGCGGGCGCCTGCTGCTGTGCAGCCTGGCCCGCCACGAACACAAGGCCGCGGTGGAAGCCTACGGCCACGTCAACCTCGGCTTCAGCGACAAGGAGCTGCGCAGGTTCGTCGACAAGGCCGGCCTGCAGGTATCCAGCCTGGAGACGGTCACCCGCGAGAAGCGTCCGCCGCACTTCGAAGTGATTTCGCTGATCGCCCACAAACCCTGAGCCCGAGAACGCCATGCCTGCCCTGCCCTGGTTGCATCCTGAGCGTGCCAACGCCCTGCTCGACGCCCTGCGCGAGCGGATCCTGATCATCGACGGTGCGATGGGCACGATGATCCAGCGCCACGGCCTGCAGGAAGACGATTACCGTGGCGAACGCTTCGCCGGCGGTTACGACCATGCACATGGCCCGGGCTGCGACCACGCGGCACCGGAAGGCCATGACCTGAAGGGCAACAACGATCTGCTGCTGCTGACCCGGCCGCAGATCGTCGCAGACATCCACACCGCCTACCTGGAAGCGGGCGCGGACCTGGTCGAGACCAACACCTTCAATGCAACCTCGGTCAGCCAGGCCGACTACCACCTCGAACACCTGGTGTACGAGTTGAACAAGGCCGGCGCTGCGGCCGCGCGCACCTGTTGTGACGCCGTGGCCGCAACCACCCCGGGGAAGCCGCGCTTCGTGATCGGGGTGATCGGCCCGACCAGCCGCACCGCCTCGATCAGCCCGGACGTGAACGATCCGGGCTTCCGCAACACCAGCTTCGACGAACTGCGCGACACCTACCGCGAAGCCATCGAGGGCCTGATCGACGGCGGCGCCGACACCATCATGGTCGAGACCATCTTCGACACGCTCAACGCCAAGGCCGCGCTGTATGCGCTGGAGGAAGCGTTCGATGCGCGCGGCGCGCGGTTGCCGGTGATGATCTCCGGCACCATCACCGACGCTTCCGGTCGCACCCTGTCCGGGCAGACTGCGGAAGCCTTCCATGCCTCGCTGGCGCATGCACGGCCGCTGTCGATCGGGCTGAACTGCGCGCTGGGCGCCGATGCGATGCGACCGCACGTGGAAACCCTTGCACAGGTCGCCGACTGCTACGTCAGCGCACACCCCAATGCCGGTCTGCCCAATGCCTTCGGCGAGTACGACGAGACGCCGGAGGACATGGCCAACACCCTGCGAGGCTTCGCCGAAGATGGCCTGCTGAACCTGGTCGGCGGCTGCTGCGGCTCCACGCCCGACCATATCCGCGCCATTGCCGCGGCTGTGGCCGGGCTGCCGCCGCGCGCACTGCCCGGCACCCGGGAGCAGGCCGCATGAATGTCGCCGCCACCGTTCCGCACTTCCCGCCCTATTGCTGCTGAGCCGACGCCTGCCATGACGCCTGTCCGCCCTACCCGCCTGTCCGGCCTGGAACCCCTGGTCATCACCCCGGACCTGCTGTTCATCAACGTCGGCGAACGCACCAACGTGACCGGCAGCGCGCAGTTCCGCAAGCTGATCAAGGAAGGCCGCTACGAAGAAGCCGTGGACGTGGCCCGCCAGCAGGTGGCGAGCGGCGCGCAGATCCTCGACGTCAACATGGACGAGGGCCTGATCGATTCGGAAGCGGCGATGACCCGCTACCTCAACCTGATCATGTCCGAGCCGGACATCGCCCGCATCCCGGTGATGGTCGACTCCTCCAAGTGGAGCGTGATCGAGGCCGGCCTGAAGTGCCTGCAGGGCAAGAGCGTGGTCAACTCGATCTCGCTGAAGGAAGGCGAGGCACTGTTCCGCGAGCACGCACGCAAGGTGCTGCGCTACGGTGCTGCCGCGGTGGTGATGGCCTTCGATGAAAGCGGGCAGGCCGATACGTGTGCGCGCAAGGTCGAGATCTGCACCCGCGCCTACCGCATCCTGGTCGACGAGATCGGCTTCCCGCCGCAGGACATCATCTTCGACCCGAACATCTTCGCCGTCGCCACTGGCATCGAAGAACATGACAACTATGCGGTGGACTTCATCGAAGCCACCCGCATCATCAAGCAGACCCTGCCGCACTGCCATGTGTCCGGCGGCGTCTCCAATGTCTCGTTCTCGTTCCGCGGCAACGAAACGGTGCGCCAGGCCATCCATTCGGTGTTCCTGTACCACGCCATCGCCGCCGGCATGGACATGGGCATCGTCAATGCCGGTGCCATGCCGATCTACGATGAGCTGGAGCCGGAGCTGCGTGAGCGCGTGGAGGATGTGATCCTCAACCGCCGCAGCGATGCCACCGAGCGCCTGCTGGAGATCGCCGAGCGCTACAAGGGCAGGAAGGGCGCGGCGAAGACCGAAGACCTGGCCTGGCGCGACAAGCCGGTGGCGCAGCGCCTGGCGCATGCGCTGGTACACGGCCTGGATGCCTTCGTGGAAGAAGACACCGAACGGGCTCGACAGGCCTCCAGCCGCCCGCTGGACGTGATCGAAGGCCCGCTGATGGACGGCATGAACATCGTGGGCGACCTGTTCGGCGCCGGCAAGATGTTCCTGCCGCAGGTGGTGAAATCCGCGCGTGTGATGAAGAAGGCCGTGGCCTACCTGCTGCCGTACATCGAGGCGGAGAAGGCGCGCAGCGGCGACACTGCCAAGAGCAACGGCAAGATCATCATGGCCACGGTGAAGGGTGATGTGCATGACATCGGCAAGAACATCGTCGGCGTGGTCCTGGCCTGCAACAACTTCGAGGTGGTCGACCTTGGCGTGATGGTGCCGGCGCAGAAGATCCTCGATGCCGCGCGCGAGCACAACGCCGACCTGATCGGCCTGTCCGGTCTGATCACTCCCTCGCTGGAGGAGATGAGCCACGTCGCCCGCGAGATGGAGCGCCAGGGTTTCAATCTGCCGCTGCTGATCGGCGGCGCCACCACCTCGCGCGCGCACACCGCGTTGAAGATCGACCCGCACTACAAAGCGCCTACGGTGTGGGTGAAGGACGCCTCGCGCGCGGTCGGCGTGGCCCAGTCGCTGATCTCGCGCGACCTGCGCGAAGCCTTCGTTGCCGCCAACGAGGCCGACTATGCCGAGATCCGGGCACGGCACCGCAATCGTGGCGATGCCAAGCGCCTGGTGTCGCTGGAACATGCACGCGGGCAGAAGTTCCAGGGCGACTGGGGGAACTACACGCCGCCCGCACCGAAGCAGCCAGGCCTGCACGTCTTCGATGACTATCCGCTGGCCGAGCTGGTCGAGTACATCGACTGGACGCCGTTCTTCCAGGCCTGGGAGCTTGCCGGCAAGTTCCCGGCGATCCTCACCGACGAGATCGTCGGCAGCCAGGCCAGCGAGCTGTACCGCGATGCCCGCGCGATGCTCGACCGCATCGTCGGCGAGAAGTGGCTGACCGCCAAGGCCGTGTTCGGCCTGTGGCCGGCCAACAGCGTCGGCGACGACGTGCGCGTGCAGCACCCACAGGGCGAGACCACCCTGCACTTCCTGCGCCAGCAGGTGGACAAGCCGGCCGAGCGCCCGGATTTCTGCCTGGCCGATTTCATCGCCCCGACCGACAGCGGCAGGCAGGACTGGATCGGCGCGTTCGCGGTCACTGCCGGCATCGGCATCGATGCCCACGTGGCGCGCTTCGAAGCCGAGCATGACGACTACAACGCGATCCTGCTGAAGGCCCTGGCCGACCGCTTCGCCGAAGCCCTGGCCGAGCGCCTGCATCAGCGTGTACGCACGGAATTCTGGGGTTATGACCAGGCCGAGACGCTGGACAACGACGCCCTGATCGATGAGCAGTACCGTGGCATCCGCCCCGCTCCCGGCTATCCGGCGTGCCCCGATCACAGCGAGAAGCGGCGCCTGTTCGATCTGCTGCGGGCCGAGGCCAACGCCGGCATGGAACTGACCGAGAGCTTTGCGATGCTTCCGACCGCCGCAGTGTCGGGCTACTACTTCAGTCATCCGCAAAGCCAGTATTTCGTGGTCGGGCGCCTCAGCCGCGAGCAGGTCACCGACTACGCCCGGCGCAAGGGCGTGGAGCGCGCCCAGGCCGAGCGCTGGCTGGCCTCCAACCTCGACTACGATCCCGAATGACACAGAATGGGGACGGAGGGGATCAAGTCGCTTGTGGCACAAATGACTTGATCCCCTCCGTCCCCTTTTTGCTTCATCATTCCGCGATGACCGTTCCCGTTGCCCGTCTTTCCAGCTTCTACCTGTTCTATTACGCGGCGCTGGGCGCGTTCACTCCGTACTGGAGCCTGTTTTTGACCGCGCGCGGGATGAGCGTGACCGCCATCAGCGTGATGATGGGGCTGTGGTATGCCACACGCGTGGTTGCACCCAGTGCCTGGACCTCGCTGGCAGCCACCTCACCGCAGCCGATCCGACTGTTGCGCATCGGCTGCGTGCTGACCCTGATCAGCTTCGCCGCATTCCTGCTGCCTCTGCCGCAGCCATGGATGTATCCGGCGATGATCGTGTTCTGCTTCTTCTACAACGCGGTGAT
This sequence comes from Stenotrophomonas sp. PE591, assembly GCF_018320795.1. Lineage (NCBI taxonomy): Bacteria > Pseudomonadati > Pseudomonadota > Gammaproteobacteria > Lysobacterales > Lysobacteraceae > Stenotrophomonas > Stenotrophomonas sp. PE591. The sequence continues at coordinate 623,319 of NZ_JAAOKO010000002.1, read as the reverse complement.
GCCGCAGTTCGAGTCGATCACCCTCACCCATCTCGGCAGCGACAGCCATCGCTACGGCCTGATCCGGGTCTGGGGTTCGCTTGGCTTCATCGCCATCGTCACCCTGTTCGGCTGGCTGATTGAAGGTGATGGCACCGCCGGCCGCGCCGGGCTGCTGCCCTGGATGATGCTGCCGCTGTTCGTCCTGCTGGTCGCCTCGGCCTTCAGCAACCACTACGCACGCGACATCGGCAGGACCGGCGGCGATGCCAGCGGCTTCTGGCAGATCGTGCGCCGCCCGCCGGTGCTGGCGTTCTTCCTGGCCGCTTTCATGGAGCAGCTCTCGTTCGGCCCGTACTACACCTTCTTCTCGGTCTACATGGACCACCACGGCTATCGCACATCCACGCTCGGCCTGCTCTGGACCATCGGCGTGGTGTTCGAAGTGGGCGTGTTCTTCACCATCGGCCGCGTCTTCCGCCGCTATGACGCCAGCTGGATGCTGCTGATCGCACTGGTCAGTTCCTGCCTGCGCTGGGCCGTGACCGCACTGTACCCGGAAAACCTGCCGGTGATGCTGCTGGCGCAGACCGCGCACGCGCTGGGCTTTGCCGCGTTCTTCGCCGCGGCGATGCAGATGCTGGCGATCTACTTCCCGGGTCGCCTCAATGGCCATGGCCAGGGCCTGCTGTACGGTTTCTCGTCCGGTGTCGGCGGCGTGCTGGGCGCGCTCATCGCCGGCCAATTGTGGAAGATCGACGAGGGACGCACGGCCTTCCTCGCAGGTAGCGGATTCGCTCTGGTCGGCGCACTGCTGTGCTTCTTCGCGCTGAGCCTGCCGTTGATCCGTGCACGCCACAGCACTGCGCGCGTCCGGTAACGAAAACGCCGGGCAATGCCCGGCGTTTTCATCGTGCAGCAGGTGCAGTTACCAGACCAGGTCGTCCGGTACCTGGTACTGCGGGTCCGCGTAGGGATCTTCCTCGGCCGGCGCGTTCGGGTCGACCTTCAGTGCCACCGATGCGGCAAACACCGCTTCGGACTGTGCCAGCACTTCGGCGGTCACCAGCAGGTAACGGCCATTGAGCTGGACCACGCCCAGCTCACCGGCATTGAGCGCGGTCAGCTGTTCGGCAGTCACGTAGATGCGCTTGATCTTGCCGCCATACGGGAAGTGGCGAGCGATATCAGCCGCCTCGGAGTTCAGGCCCTTGTCCTTCAGCAATTCTTCCAGCTTGGCCTTCGCCTCGCGGCGCACGCGTGCTTCTTCCTGCTTCAGGCGCTCGGTCTCGATGCGCTCCTCCTTCTCACGCTGCGCACGGATGGCATAGGCTTTGGCCAGATCCATCTCTTCGGCGCTGCGCGGCTTGCGCGGGCCCTGCTGGCCCGGGCCACGCGCCGGGCCACCGGGCCTGCCCGGGCCACCGTGGCCATTCCCGCGACGCTCGCCGGGCTTGTGCTCGCCCTTGCCAGCGCCCTGCGGCTTTCCATTGCCGTTGCCACCCTTGCCCTGCGGGCGGCCATCACGGCGGGGACCATCATTCTTGCGCTCGGGCTTGGGCGCGGGCTTGAAGCCCAGGCCCATCAGCTGGTCGCGGAGGGTATCGCTCATAGGATTCGGATCAGTAGTGCGGCGGCGGTGGTTCGCTCGCCGGATCGGAAGAATTCAGTGCGTTGCGGACCTTGCCCAGGTCCTCCAGCAGCACACGCAGCACGTCGGCGTTGCGCATGCCCTGCATGCGGGCATCGGCCAGCGCATCGCTCAATTCGGCAAGCGCCTGTTCCTGGAAGGACACGCGCATTTCCAGTTCGACCAGGCGCGCTTCCAGCGCCTGCTCGCGTTCGGTCGGCAGCAGGTCAGACATGCAGCGAACGCCCCCGGCCAATGCCGTAGTACGCCAGGCCGGCAGCTTCCACTTCGGCAGGATCGTACAGATTGCGCCCATCGAACACCGCCGCGTCCTTCAGCTGCTCGCGCAGCTTCTGGAAGTCGGGGCTGCGGAACTGCTTCCATTCGGTGACCACCACCAGCGCATCGGCCCCTTCGAGGGCCTCATCAGCACTGCTGCAGAACACCAGGTCATCGCGCTCGCCGAAGATGCGCTGCGATTCATGCATCGCCTCCGGATCATAGGCACGCACCGTGGCACCGCCTTCCCACAGCTGCGCCAGCAGGCGACGGCTGGAGGCTTCACGCATGTCGTCGGTATTCGGCTTGAAGGCCAGGCCCCACACGGCAAAGGTCCTGCCACGCACGCCTTCGTCCTCGCCCTTGTCGTAATGACGCTGGATGAGGGCGAACAGGTGGCCCTTCTGCGCATCGTTGACCGCTTCCACCGCGTTCAGCAGCTTCGGCTCAAGACCATGCTGCTGGGCGGTGCGGGCCAGCGCCTGCACGTCCTTGGGGAAGCAGGAGCCACCGTAGCCGGCGCCCGGATAGATGAAGTGCCAGCCGATGCGCGGGTCCGAGCCGATACCCTGGCGGACCTGCTCGACGTCGGCACCGACGCGCTCGGCGATGTTCGCGATTTCGTTCATGAACGAAATCTTGGTCGCCAGCATCGCGTTCGCCGCGTACTTGGTCAGCTCGGCCGAGCGCACGTCCATTTCCACCACGCGGTCGTGGTTGCGGTTGAACGGCGCATACAGACGACGCATCACCGCGACCGACTCCTCGCTGGTCGCACCAATGATGATGCGGTCCGGGCGCATGCAGTCGGCAACCGCGTCGCCTTCCTTCAGGAATTCCGGGTTGGACACCACGTCAAAGGTGATGTCCGCGCCACGCGCGGCAAGTTCCTCGGCAATGGCCGCACGCACCTTGTCGGCGGTGCCCACCGGCACCGTCGACTTGTTGACCACCACGGTCGGCACGCTCATGTGCCGGCCAATGGTACGGGCCACGGCCAGTACGTACTGCAGGTCAGCGCTGCCATCCTCGTCCGGCGGGGTACCGACGGCGATGAACACCACCTGGCCATGCGCGATCGCGGACGCGGCATCGGTGGTGAATGCCAGCCGCGACGCGGCGTGGTTGGCCTTCACCATCGGCTCCAGGCCGGGCTCATAGATCGGGATGATGCCCTGGTTGAGGCCATCCACCTTGGCCTGGTCGATATCGACGCAGACCACCTGATGACCGACATCGGCCAGGCAGGTACCGGTCACCAGACCTACATAACCGGTACCGAAAATCGCAACGCGCATGTCCGTGCAGGCTCCGTGGTGGCTTACGGCAGGACGCCCAGCAGCTCGACGTCGAACGTCAGAGTCGCGTTCGGGCCGATCGGGCCACCCGGCGTGCCGTTCTCGCCATAAGCCAGATTGCCCGGGATCCAGAAGCGGTACTTCGAACCGACCGGCATCAGCGCAACGCCCTCGGTCCAGCCCTTGATCACCTGGTCCAGGCCGAACTCGGCCGGCTGACGACCATAGGAGCTGTCGAACACGGTGCCGTTGAGCAGCTTGCCTTCATAGTTCACGCGCACCTTGCTGCTCGGCAGCGGGCGCTCGCCGCTACCCGGGCGGATGACCTGGTACTGCAGGCCCGAGGCCGTCGTCACGACGCCCGGCTGGGTCTTGTTCTTGGCCAGGAAGGCATTGCCTTCTTCGCGGTTGGTCTGCGCAGCAGCGGCAGCCTTGGCCTGCATTTCAGCCTGCTTGCTGCCCATGAAGGCCTGGATGGTGGCGGTCGCGTCAGCTTCCGTCATCTTCGGCTGGCCCTTGGTCAGGCCGGTGCTGATCGCGTCAAACAGCGAGGCAACATCGATGTCGTCCTTCAGCTGCGCCAGCGACGGGCCCACAGAGTAGGAACCGATCATCTGCGACACCTTGACGCGGTCGACCTTCGGCGGCTGCGAACCCGGCGCCATGCCCGGCACCTGCTGGCCACTGCGGGCCATCACGACCTGGCGCAGGGCCGCGTCGGTGGCCTTGGCCTGTTCCTGGGTGATCTGCGGCTGCAGGCCTTCGAACGAACGCTCCACGGCGGTGCGCAGCGTGGCCACGTCGATCTCATCGGCGATCGGGGTGAACGACTTGGCCACGTCCAGGCCGATGGCGTAGCCGAGCTTCTGCTTGGGGGAATTCAAGGTTGCGGTCTCCTTGGCGGCTGCGGGGGCAGCCGATTGTTGCGACAGAGCGACACCTGAAGTGCCCATCGCCAGAATCAGAACCGACGCCGCGGCGCCGCGCATTCCCATCTTCATTCGCTGCATTCCTGGAAGTGTCTGGGCGCCGACGTCGGCGCGAAAAGAAGCATTGTCGCACGCATGCCGTCGATGTCGAGGCATCCGTGCCGGATATCAATGTGCGGCCGCTGCGGCCAGCGCCTTGTCGATGGCCGCAGTCAGCCGCGGATCATCCGGCGTCACCTTGCTGGCGAACTGGGCGATGACCTTGCCATCGCGGCCGACCAGGTACTTGTGGAAATTCCAGCCCGGTGCCACGCCGGTGGCCGCGGTCAACCGTTGATAGAGCGGCGTCGCCTCCGCACCGACCACGTGCACCTTCTCGAACATCGGGAACTTGACCCCGTAGGTGAGCGTGCAGAAATCCTGGATCTGCTTCTCGTCACCGGGCTCCTGGCCCTTGAAATCGTTGGACGGGAAGCCGAGCACGGCAAAACCTCGGCCGGCATAGCGCTTCTGCAGCGCCTCCAGGCCTTCGTACTGAGGGGTATAGCCGCACTTGCTTGCGGTATTGACCACCAGCAGCACCTGTCCGTGGTAGCGCTGCTGCAGGTTGACCTGCTGCTTGCTGGCCAGCGGGCGGTAGTCGAGGTCGAGAAGATCGGCCGCCAGCACCTGGGTGGAACCGGCCAGGCCGGCTACCAGCAGGGTCAGCAGGGACAGGCCGCGCAGGCGGCGCGGCATAACGGTCGGCAAGGGCATCGAGAGCAGTCCGCGGTGGCCATTCACAGGGCCGGCCGGTAGCGGCCGGAGTCGGCCGAACTATAGCACCGGGCCCCCCTTCCCCCTTGTTGCAAGGGGCGCCTGGGGCTTCGCGCGGCGTGGCGCTTTCCTGCACGACCCGCCAGCAACGGCGCAGTAATGACATAGCATGGACAACGCTGAATGGAAGGCGGGCCTAGGTCGGCCCGCGCCAGAACCTGATTTCCCTTTCGAATCAATCGGATAAACGGATATTTCAGCGATTTGACCACCCCTGCCATCAGTTGGGGACGGCAAGGGGTTGCACGTAGGCGTGCCGGTGTTATAGTTGCATACAACACCAGTCACCTGAGACAGGGGGAAGCCATGAACGCCCGGATCCGTCGCAACCTCACCGCACCCGCGGCCGCTGCTGTTTCGACCCTGATCGTGCTGGCCTGGCTGGCCACGCCCACCGCCCCCGCCTCGCCCGACAGTGCGCAGGATGCAATCGCTACACCGGCCGGGAACGCCGATCCCTCCCCCCCTCCCCCGCGTCGGCTGCACAGCTCCCTGTCCATGCCGTATTTCTCGTTCGCCCAGCCGCTGACCCCACGGAGCTGAATATGAGCGACATCCAGTGGAGCGACGGCGCTCCCATCTACCGTCAGTTGAAGGAGCGCGTGATCGCCATGATGCTCGACGGAATCCTCAAGCCGGGCGATGCCCTGCCTTCGGTGCGCCAGGTGGCCGCCGATTACCAACTGAACCCCATCACCGTTTCGCGCGCTTACCAGGAACTGGCCGACGAAGGCCTGGTCGAAAAGCGCCGCGGGCTGGGCATGTTCATGACCGAGCAGGCCGCCACGCAGCTGCGCAGCAGCGAGCGCGAGCGCTTCCTCAATGAAGAATGGCCGGCCGTGCTGGAGCGCATCCAGCGCCTGGGCCTGAGCCTCGACGAATTGCTGCCCCAGGGGAAAGTCTGATGAATAGCACCGCAAGCGAACCGGTCATCACCGCCCGCGGCCTGCGCAAGGCCTACAAGTCCACCGTTGCCCTCGACAGTGCCAGCTTCAGCATTCCGAGCGGGCGCATCGTCGGCCTGATCGGTCCCAATGGCGCCGGCAAGACCACCGCGCTGAAGGCCATTCTTGGCCTCACCTCGGTGGAAGGTGAGTTGAGTGTGCTCGGGCGCGACCCGCGGCTGCACCGCGACGAACTGATGAACGACATCTGCTTCATCGCCGACGTCGCCGTGCTGCCGCGCTGGCTGAAGGTGCGCGAAGCCATCGATTTCGTCGCCGGCGTGCATCCGCGCTTCGACCGCGCCCGCTGCGAGCGCTTCCTGGCCAACACCAAGCTGCAGCCGAAGCAGCGCGTGCGCGAGCTGTCCAAGGGCATGATCGTGCAGCTGCACCTGGCACTGGTGATGGCCATCGATGCCCGCATCCTGGTACTGGACGAGCCCACCCTGGGCCTGGACATCCTGTACCGCAAGGAGTTCTACCAGCGCCTGCTGGAAGACTATTTCGACGAGCAGAAAACCATCATCGTCACCACCCACCAGGTGGAAGAGATCGAGCACATCCTCAGCGACGTCATGTTCATCCGTGATGGCCGCATCGTGCTCGATGCGGAAATGGACGAGGTCGGCCAGCGTTACACCGAACTGCTGGTCAACGCCGACCAGCTGGAGACCGCGCGCGCCCTGAAGCCGATCGACGAACGCAGCCTGGCGTTCGGCAAGACCGTGATGCTGTTCGACGGCGTACCGCGCGCCCAGCTTTCCACCCTTGGCGAGACCCGCAGCCCGGGCCTGGCCGACCTGTTCGTCGCCGTCATGAAGGGGACCTACGCATGAATGCCGTCAACCATCCCGTCAGCCCCCTCGGCACGCTGCGCTGGCTGCTCAAGCGCGAGTACTGGGAAAACCGCGGCGGTTTCCTGTATGCCCCGCTGATCGCCGGCCTGATCTCGCTGGTGATGAGCACCGTCGGCATCGCCTTCGGCCTGTTCGCGCTGCACCGCGCGGCGCGCAACGGTGCGCTGCATGTCGATGGCGAGAGCGTGAACGTCAATGGCCTGGACCTGGCGCTGCTCACCCGCAACATCGACGGCAAGGACCTTGCCGACCTCGGTAACGGCCTTGACCTGACCCTGGTGCTCAGCTCGGCATGGCCGTTCCTGGTGCTGGCCTTCGTGGTGTTCTTCTATTGCCTCGGCGCCCTGTACGACGACCGCCGCGACCGCAGCATCCTGTTCTGGAAGTCGTTGCCGCTGTCGGATACCCAGACCGTGCTGTCCAAGGTCATCAGCGCACTGGTCGTGGCACCGCTGATCGCGGTGATTGCCGGCATCATCACCATGTTCGGCTTCATGCTGATCATCAGCATCGTCGCGCTGATGCACGGTGGCAGCCCGATGGCGCTGATCTGGGGGCCCGCCAGCCCGTTGACCCTGGCCGCTGGCCACCTGAGCTGGATTCCGGTCTACGCGCTTTGGGCCCTGCCCACTGCAGGGTGGCTGCTGCTGTGCTCGGCCTGGGCCAAGAGCAAGCCGTTCCTGTGGGCGGTGATGCTGCCACTGTTTGCCGGCGTCATCGTCAGCACCACCAAGATCATGCCGCTGTTCGGCCTGACCACCGGCTGGTTCTGGCAGAACATCGTCGGCCGCCTGCTGCTGGGCGGCGTGCCCGGCATGGACCTGCTGTACCGCCTCGGCGCAGGTGAAGGTTCGCGCCGCGACCTGGATTCGGTGGTCAGCCTGATGTCCCCCGCCTCGCAGCTGAAGTCGCTGGCGATGCCGGAGCTGTGGATCGGTGCGGCCGTCGGGGCACTGTTCATCTTCCTCGCCATCCGCCTGCGCAAGCGCGCCGGCGAGATCTGATTCCATCCACCCGGAGGCACCACCCATGCGTTCTTTGCTCGCCTGTTCTGCGTTGTTGCTGTTGCCGTTGTCGGCGCTGGCCGCCGATGCTCCGAATTGCAAGTTCACTGCCGCCCGCGCACTGAAGCTGGACGTGGCCGGTGCCAAGACGGTGGTGTTCGAGGTCAACCAGCATGACCTGAAGGTGGTCGCCAGCGCTGGCGGCGGCCAGCTGGACGGCCGCGCCTGCGCGTCCAGCCAGGAATGGCTGGACCAGCTGGTACTGGACCAGCGCAAGGTGGGCGACAAGCTGGTGGTGAGCCTGCGCCGCGACGGCCGCCAAAGCGGCATCAGCCTGGGCAACAGCTACGCCTGGCTGGATATCCGTGGCAGCGTGCCGGACAACCTGCCGCTGCAGTTCAAGGTCGGCTCGGGTGACGCCAGCGTGGAGAACGCACAGTCGCTCAGCGTGGACGTCGGCTCCGGTGACGCGGTGGCCCGCGGTACCCGTGGCAGCATCCACGCTGCAGTGGGTTCCGGCGACCTCAACATCGATGGCGGCAGTTCGCTGAATCTGCTGTCGCTGGGTTCGGGCGACGTCAATGCCCGCAACATCGGCGGCGATGCCATCACCGGCACTGTCGGTTCGGGTGACCTGAAGATCACCGATGTGCGTGGCAACGCACGCCTGGATACGGTCGGCTCCGGCGACATCGAGTTCAAGCGCGTGCAGGGCAGCGTCGAAGTCGGCGTGGTCGGCTCCGGTGGCATCGATCTGGCCGATATCGGCGGCAACGTGCATGTGCGCAGCCACGGCTCGGGCGACATCCAGGTGGACGGCGTACGCGGCAGCCTGACCGTCGATCACAGCGGCAGCGGCGATATCGAACACCGCAACGTCAGCGGCCGGGTCACCCTGCCGCGCAGCAAGTAATCCTCTTCCACACACGTCCAGGGGAACATCATGAACCTGTTGCGCCTGCTGCCCGCCACCCTGCTGTGCCTGCCGCTGATCGCCTGTGGTGGCACGTCCTCCGCCCCCGACAAGAGCGTCGGCAAGAGCGTCGCCGAAGCCACCAGCGGCGTCGGCCAGACCGTCAAGGAAGCCATGGACGATGCCCGCAAGGACATCGCCCAGGGCAACATCAAGATCTCGGCCGACAAGCAGCCGCGTGCGGAGATCACGCCGGATGGCCGCCTGCTGATCGCCGGCAAGGAGGTCGCCGCCAACGACGTCCAGCGCCGCCACCTGCAGGAGTACCGCGGTCACGTGGTCGCCGTTGCGATGGCGGGCATGGATGTCGGGCTGGCCGGCGCCAAGCTCGGCGCCAACGCCGCCGGTGAAGCGCTGAAGGGCATCTTCAGCGGCGACAGCGAAGGGGTGGAGAAGCGCATCAACGCCGAAGCCGCCAAGATCGAGGCCCAGGCCAAGCGCATCTGCGATCGCCTGCCGGCGATGCTGGCCAGCCAGCAGGCACTGGCGCGCGAGCTGCCGGCATTCAAGCCCTACGCGACGATGGACCAGAGCGACGTGGACGACTGCGGCAAGGACAACTCGGTCACGTTCTCCAACTGAGACAAATCGACGCACCCGACCGACTGCGGCCTTCCGTTGCCGGTCGGGCACTGTCGGCGGGCTTACAATGGGGGCCCCGGATGCCCCCGAACCGAACGCCATGAAGAAGTTGTTGCTGCTGCTGGCCACCCTGCTCTGCCTGGGCCTGGTCGGCTGCGACAAGGATTACCGCAATCACCGCGCCGAGCGCGGCAAGCCCAAGATTTCCGTCAGCGAAGGCATGGTGACCGTGCGCCGCCCGCCGGCACCGAACATCATCATCCTCGGCGACGGCACGATGAAAGTGGACGAGATCCAGATTCCACTGGACGACGGGCAGAAGCAGATGCTGCAGACGATGTTCGGCAAGCTGCAGGTGCTGCGCCAGAACACGCTGGTGGCCGCACCGGCCGATCCGAACATGCAGCCGGTGAAGATCCAGCCGCCGGAGGGCATGGAGGTAATCCCGGCCGACCTGATCCAGCGCATCCCCGAGTTCAAGGATTACACCGACACCTTCGGCAACATCGTCGCCGACCGTCGCTGAAGAAGAACGCCGCCCGAGGGCGGCGTTCTTCGTTTCCGTAGAGTCGAGCCATGCCCGACTCCGGAACAACCGTCGAGCGTGGCTCGACTCTGCAACCGGCAGATCACCCCCCGGCGCCACCACCGCCAGCCTGGATGCCACCAGCAGTCAGCGCAGTCGGGTCCAGCAGGCGACGCAGCTCGGCCTCGTCAAGCCCGCTGTCTTCCAGCGCCACGTCCAGCACCGGGCGCTGTTCCTTGTAGGCACGCTTGGCAATCGCCGCTGCCTTCTCGTAGCCGATGATCGGGTTCAGCGCGGTGACCAGGATCGGGTTGCGCGCCAGCGCCTCGGCCACGCGGTCCTCGCGCACCTTCAGCCCGGCGATCGCGCTGTCGGCCAGCAGCCTGGACACATTGGCCAGCAGGCCGATGCCATCGAGCAGGTTCACCGCGATCAACGGCAGGGTGACGTTGAGCTGGAAGTTGCCGGTCTGCCCGGCCACGGTGATCGCGGTGTGGTGGCCGATCACCTGCGCGCAGGCCATCACCGTGGCTTCCGGAATGACCGGGTTGACCTTGCCCGGCATGATCGAGCTGCCCGGCTGCAGTGCCGGCAGTTCGATCTCGCCCAGCCCGGCCAGCGGACCGGCGTTCATCCAGCGCAGGTCATTGGCGATCTTGATCAGTGCCACGGCCAGCGCATTGAGCTGGCCGGACAGTTCCACAGCATCGTCCTGCGCGGCCAGGCCTTCGAACTTGTTCTCGGCGCTGTCGAACTTGAAGCCGGTCTGCTGCTTCAGCGCCTTGGCCACCTGCGCGCCGAAGCGCGGGTCGGCGTTGATGCCGGTACCGATGGCGGTGCCGCCCAGCGGCAACCGGCGCACGCGCTTGAGGCTGTCTTCGATGCGCTCCTGCGCCGAGGCCAGCTGCGCCGACCACGCACCGAATTCCTGCTCGAAGGTGAGCGGCATCGCGTCCATCAGGTGGGTACGGCCGGTCTTGACCACCTTGCGCAGGCTGCGGCCCTTCTTGTCCAGGGTCTTGCGCAGGTGCACCAGCGCCGGCAGCAGCTGCTCGTGCGTCGCCAGCACCGCCGACACCCGCAGCGCAGTCGGAATCACGTCATTGGAGCTCTGCCCCTGGTTGACGTGGTCATTGGGATGCACGGTGGTCTTGCCCGCCTTGCCGGCACGGTTGGCCAGGGTGGCGATGACCTCGTTGGCATTCATGTTCGACGACGTGCCCGAACCCGTCTGGTAGACATCGATCGGGAACTGCGCGTCCCAGTTGCCGGCGGCCACTTCGGCGGCAGCGGTCTGGATGGCCTTGGCCACGGTCTTCGGCAGGTGGCCCAGCTCCGCGTTGACGCCGGCGGCCGCGCCCTTGACCAGGCCCAGCGCGCGGATGAAACCGCGCGGCATGCGCTGGCCCGATACCGGGAAGTTCTGCACGGCGCGCTGGGTCTGCGCGCCCCACAGGGCATCGGCAGGCACCTGCAGCTCGCCCATGCTGTCGTGTTCGATTCTGAAACCCTTGCTTGCAGCTTTGCTCATTGCATCAACTCCGCACTACTTCAGTTGGGGAAAGGGAAGCGGCGGCTGGCAGGGTGTCGCTTCCCGGGCTGGCGGCTGCGGCCACAATACTCCCTTGCCCGCAGCATGGGATGACGAGGGCGGGCCAGATCGTTCCACCTGCACGGCCGTTCTGCGCGCGCAAGGGTAGTGCCGGCCGCTGGCCGGCAACCACGCTCGGCCTACGCCGCCATGGCTTGCCGGCCAGCGGCCGGCACTACCTGACCGGCACGTCGTAGAATATGGCCCCCGCCGCTCGTCCCAGCCCTGCCGACATGTCCGATTCCGCCCTGCTCGCCCTGTCCCCGCTCGATGGCCGCTACGCCGGCAAGGTCGACGCCCTGCGCCCGATCTTCTCCGAATACGGCCTGATCAAGGCCCGCATCGTGGTCGAGGTGGAATGGCTGCTGGCGCTGGCCGCCGAACCTGGCATCGTCGAACTGGCGCCGTTCTCCGACGCCGCCGTCGCCCGCCTGCGCGGGTTGGCCGCCCGCTTCAGCCCGGCCCAGGCCGCGCGCGTGAAGGAGATCGAGCGCACCACCAACCATGACGTCAAGGCGGTGGAGTACTTCATCAAGGAACAGCTGAAGGACGACGCCGAGCTGGCTCCGGCGCTGGAATTCGTGCATTTCGCCTGCACCAGCGAAGACATCAACAACCTCAGCTACGGCCTGATGCTGGAACAGGCCCGCCGCGAGGTGCTGCTGCCGACCCTGGACGGCATCGCCACCACGCTGCGCAACCTCGCCCACGCCCAGGCCGGCCAGCCGATGCTGTCGCGCACCCACGGCCAGACCGCCTCGCCGACCACCCTGGGCAAGGAACTGGCCAATGTAGTCGCGCGCCTGGAGCGCCAGCGCCGGCAGATCGCTGCGGTCGAGCTGACCGGCAAGATCAACGGCGCGGTCGGCAACTACAACGCCCACGTGGCCAGCTACCCGGACGTGGACTGGCCGGCCTTCGCCGAGCGCTTCGTGACCGGCCTGGGCCTGGTGTTCAACCCGTACACCACGCAGATCGAGCCGCACGACAATGTTGCCGAGATCGGCGATGCCGCGCGCCGCGCCAACATCATCCTGATCGACCTGGCCCGCGACATCTGGGGCTACATCTCGCTGGGCTACTTCAAGCAGCGGCTGAAGGAAGGCGAAGTCGGCTCGTCGACGATGCCGCACAAGGTCAATCCGATCGATTTCGAGAATGCGGAAGGCAACTTCGGTATCGCCAACGCGCTGTTCGAGCACTTCAGCGCGAAGCTGCCGATCAGCCGCTGGCAGCGTGACCTGACCGATTCCACCGTGCTGCGCGCACTGGGCACCGCGTTCGGCCACAGCCAGGTGGCGCTGGATTCGCTGGCCAAGGGCCTGGGCAAGCTGGAAGTGAACCCGCAGCGTCTGGATGCCGATCTGGACGCGGCCTGGGAAGTGCTGGCCGAGGCCGTGCAGACGGTGATGCGCCGCCACGGCCTGCCGAACCCGTATGAGCAGCTGAAGGCGCTGACCCGCGGCCAGGGCATCACGGCCGAGTCGATGCGTGCGTTCGTGCAGGGGCTGGAGCTGCCGGCGGATGCGAAGCAGCGCCTGCTGGAGATGACCCCGGGCAGCTACACCGGCCTGGCCGAGTCGCTGGCGAAGAAGATTTAAGGGGATCCTTGCGGCGGCGGCCGCGGGCGCTGCCTGCGGCAGGCAACGGCAACATCAACAGCAACAGCGATCCAGGCTCTGGGTTGCTGCGGGCTGGGCGGGGCGGGAGGGGGCCAGCGGGACACGCCGTGAACCCATCCATGGGGGCTCGATGGCGCCATCCATGGCGCCAACGGTCCCGCTGGCCCCTCCCGCCCCACCTCTGACAGATTCCCGGTGACGGATCGAAGAGCATTGGGTTGTCGGGACGGAATTTGAAAGAGGGACGCGGCTTCGCCGCGTCCCTCTTTTGTTTTGGCATGAGCAAGCGCAGCGCGCGACCCGCTGTTGCTTTTGCTTTTCTTCTTCCATTCCGTGGCGGGCCGCGCAGGAAACTGCCAGGGGCCGGGCGGGTGGGCTGCGCGGGGGTGTCCGCCGCATGGATGCGGCGGCCAAGCTTACAGGGACGTACTTGCAGCGTCCCCCGCGCAGCCCACCCGCCCGGCCAAGCGCGGCTTTTGCTTGTGAACCCACCCCGCCACGAGGGGCTCCGCCGTTGGCCGGACACCCCGCGACAATCCCGCGCACGTGCGCAATCCCCACGAACGGCGGACAATGGAGATCTCAGGCGGCCCGCTGCGCCGCCCCTCCCGCTTTCCGCTGCAAGGATTCCCCCATGGCCGCCCGCAAGTCCTCCGCCCCCCTGATCGAAGTCACCGCCCGCCCCGGCCAGCCGCTGGGCATGGCGCCGGCCACCTTCCTGCGCGACTTCTGGCAGAAGCGCCCGCTGCTGATCCGCAACGCCTTCCCCGACTTCCAGACCCCGGTGCAGCCGGAAGACCTGGCCGGGCTGGCCTGCGAAGAAGGCGTGCTGGCGCGCCTGATCGAGCACGACAAGACCCAGGACGGCTGGCGCGTGCGCACCGGCCCGTTCCAGGAAGACGTGTTCCCCGCCCTGCCCGACCATGACTGGACCCTGCTGGTACAGGACGTGGACAAGTGGGACCCGGACGTGCGCGCCCTGATCGAGCACTTCAGCTTCCTGCCGCGCTGGCGCATGGATGACGTGATGATCAGCTTCGCCGCCACCGGCGGCTCGGTCGGCGCCCATGTCGACCAGTACGACGTGTTCCTGCTGCAGGCCCATGGCCACCGCCGCTGGCAGATTGATGCCAGCGAATCGATCAAGGGCAGGCAGCCGCCGCTGGGCTTCCGCCCCGACGTGGAGCTGAAGCTGCTGAAGGTGTTCAAGCCCACCCACGACTGGGTGCTGGCGCCGGGCGACATGCTCTACCTGCCGCCGAACGTGCCGCACCACGGCGTCGCCGAAGACCCCTGCCTGACCTTCTCCTTCGGCATGCGTGCGCCGTCCTCGGCCGAGCTGATCAGCGACTACCTGGACACCCTGATTGCCGATGCCGACGAGAACATCCGCTACCAGGATGCCGACCTGAAGGTGCCGGCCGATCCGAACGAGATCGACACAGTGGCGATGGCACGTGTGATCACCGCCCTCAACGCCATCCGCATGAACGACCCGGACAAGCTGGGTGACTGGTTCGGCCGTTTCATCACCACCTACCGCGCCGCCGGCGAAGTGATGGCTCACCAGGCCGCACCGGCACCGGAGGAAGTGGTCCAGGCCCTGGCCTCGGGCCTGCTGCTGCAGCGCCATCCGTGGGCACGCCTGGCCTGGCGCCGGGCCAAGCGCGGCGCCAGCCTGTACGTCAGTGGCCAGGACTTCGCGCTGCCGGTGAAGGACGCGCAGCGCCTGGCCGGCGCCGAGCAGCTCGATGCCGCCGCCTATCGCGGCCTGTCCGACAAGGGCCGCGCGGTGGTCCAGCAGCTGTTGGTCGGTGGCGTGTTCCAGCTGATCGATCCGAACGAGGTGTATGACGCTGAAGATGAGGATGACGGCGAAGACGCCGTGGTGCTCGGCGAAGTGGTCGAAGGCCGTGACCGTGTCGACGCGATCGACGCCGACGCGGTGTCCGACGATGTCCACACCGTGACCGTGCACGACGACGGCATCGAGGTCATCGTCAACTTCGAGGATCACGACGAAGACGACAGCGACGACGGTCGCGCCTGAGCCCTGCCATGGTCCGGGTCCAGCAGGTCAGCCACGCCGACGCCCACGTCGCCATCCACGACGTGCGCCAACGCGTGTTCGTGCAGGAACAGGGCATCGCCGCCGAACTGGAACGCGATGCGCTGGACCCGCTCAGCGCCCATGTGCTGGCGCTGGACAGTGACAACCAGCCGGTCGGCACCGGTCGGCTGGCCCCGGACGGCCGCATCGGCCGCATGGCGGTGCTGGCCAGCCATCGCAGCCACGGGGTCGGTGAGGCCCTGCTGGAGGCACTGGTCGAGGCCGGGCGCAGGCTCGGCCTGGCCGAGCTGCACCTGCACGCCCAGCTGCCCGCCCGCGATTTCTATGCCCGCCAGGGCTTCCTGCCGGAAGGCGAGGTATTCGAGGAGGCCGGCATCGGCCACCAGCAGATGCGCCGCCGGTTGGGCGCGGCCAGTGCCATCGACAGCCGCGAGCAGGCGGTGGCCATCACCACGGCCATCGTCCACCGTGCCCGCCGCCAAGTGTGGCTGCACAGCCGTCAGCTGGACCCGGGACTGCTCGACGCGCCGCCGGTACAGGCCGCCCTGCGCCGCTTCGTCACCGCCCGCCGCGACAAGCAGCTGCGGGTGATCGTGCACGACGCCGCCGCCATCGCCTCTGCCGGGGCACCGCTGCTGGCCTTGGCCCAGCGCCTGCCCAGCGTGATCCAGTTCCGCGAGGTCACCGACCCGATCGACCGTGCGTTGGCCTCGGCCTGCCTGCTCAACGACGCCGGCGACTTCTACTTTCGTCTGATCGGTCATCGCCTCGACGGCGAGGCAGGCGTCGCGCTGCCTGCACGTTCGCAGCCGTTCGAGCAGCAATTGCAGCGGGTCTGGGACCGTTCGCGCGATTGCAGCGAACTGCGTGCGCTCGGCATCTGAGCGGGTACCGCCTACTCAACCTGTCTGGAAGCGGCACCGGGGGACCCGGGATGCCCGTTTTGGTGCCCCTTCCTGTCCGGATGGGGGTACAATTTGGCTGTTTGAACGCGCCCGCGCAGGGCTATTCATCTTCCTGCCGGGTCCTTCTGAAGCCATACCCCACAAAGCGAATCAACACCCTCCATCGTGGACAATCAACTGAAGCAGTTTGCGCAATCTTCGCAGCTCGCCGGCGGCAACGCCTCCTATGTCGAGGACCTGTACGAGCAGTACCTGGTCTCCCCGGACAGTGTCGATCCCAAATGGAAGACCTACTTCGACGGCTTCAAGGGCCGCGAAGCAGGCGACATTCCGCACTCGGCCGTCATCTCCCACATTGCGGACGCGGCCAAGGAAGCGCTGAAGGCCGGCACCGGCAACGGTGCGGGCGACGAGCGTGAACGCAATGTCGGTCGTCTGATCACCGCCTACCGCTCGCGCGGCCACCTGGACGCCCGCCTCGATCCGCTGGGCCTGGCCGCGCCGGTCAACACCCCGGACCTGGGCCTGCCGTTCCACAGCCTGTCCGATGCCGACCTCAACAGCGAGTTCAGCACCGGCGGCGTCGGTGGCCAGCCGCGCATGAAGCTGCGCGACCTGCTGGCACGCCTGAAGGCGACCTACACCGGCTCGATCGGTGCGGAGTTCATGCACATCTCCGAGGTCGAGCAGCGCCAGTGGATCTACAAGAAGCTGGAAGCAGCCGGCGGCAACTACCAGCTGGACGCTGACACCCAGCGCCGCACTCTGGAGCGCCTGACCGCGGCCGAAGGCCTGGAGCGCTACCTGCACACCAAGTACGTCGGCCAGAAGCGCTTCTCGCTGGAAGGCGGCGACTCGCTGATCCCGATGATGGACACCATCATCCGCAGCGCCGGCAAGGATGGCGTCAAGGACGTGGTGATCGGCATGGCCCACCGCGGCCGCCTGAACGTGCTGGTCAACACCCTCGGCAAGAACCCGCGCAAGCTGTTCGACGAGTTCGAAGGCAAGTTCGAGCACGACGAGCACGCTTCTGCCGGCGACGTGAAGTACCACATGGGCTTCTCGGCCGACGTGGCTACCGACGGCGGCCCGGTGCACCTGGCGCTGGCGTTCAACCCGTCGCACCTGGAAATCGCCGACCCGGTCGTGGCCGGTTCCGTGCGTTCGCGCCAGGAGCGCCGCAAGGACACCGCACGCAAGCAGGTCATGCCGATCCTGATCCACGGCGATGCGGCCTTCTCGGGCCAGGGCGTGGTCATGGAGCTGTTCCAGATGTCGCAGGCCCGCGGCTTCGCCGTCGGCGGCACCGTGCACATCGTGGTCAACAACCAGGTCGGCTTCACCACCTCCAACCCGCTGGACACGCGCTCCACGCGCTACGCCACCGACGTGGCGAAGATGATCGCCGCCCCGGTGCTGCACGTGAACGGCGATGATCCGGAAGCGGTGGTGTTCGCCGCGCAGCTGGCCTTCGAGTTCCGCCAGAAGTTCGCCAAGGACGTGGTCATCGACCTGATGTGCTACCGCCGTTGGGGCCACAACGAGGCCGACGAGCCGGCGATCACCCAGCCGCTGATGTACCAGGTGATCCGCAAGCACCCGACCACCCGCGAGATGTACGCCGAGCAGCTGGAAAAGGCAGGCGTGATCGCTGCCGGTGCCGGCAAGGCGATGGTCGATGCCTACCGCGAGAAGCTCGATGCCGGTGAGGTGACCACCGAGCTGGCCAAGGTCGAGAAGACCCCGCCGACCAGCCCGCTGTTCGTCGATTGGCCGAAGCTGCTGGAAGGCAAGCTGTCCGACCCGGTCTCGACCAAGGTCGAGAAGAACAAGCTGGTCGAACTGGCCAAGCTGATCAACACCATTCCCGAAGACGTGCAGCTGCACTCGCGCGTGGCCAAGGTCTATGACGACCGCCGCAAGATGGCCGCCGGCGAGATCCCGGGCGACTGGGGCTTTGCCGAGAACCTGGCCTACGCCACCCTGCTCGACGAAGGCCATGCACTGCGCCTGGTCGGCCAGGACGTCGGTCGCGGTACGTTCACCCACCGCCACGCGATCCTGCACGACCAGAAGACCGACAACTACTACATGCCGCTGCGGCAGCTGGTGGATTCGCCGGAGAAGGCCACCGTCATCGATTCGCTGCTGAGCGAAGAAGCGGTGATGGCCTACGAGTACGGCTTCTCCACCACCGATCCGAACACGCTGTGCATCTGGGAAGGCCAGTTCGGCGACTTCGCCAACGGCGCCCAGGTGGTGATCGACCAGTTCATCGCCGCCGGTGAAGCCAAGTGGGGCCGCATTTCCGGCCTGACCCTGCTGCTGCCGCATGGCTATGAAGGGCAAGGCCCGGAGCACAGCTCGGCGCGCCTGGAGCGCTTCCTGCAGCTGTGTGCACTGGAGAACATGCTGGTGGTGGTTCCGTCCACCCCGGCACAGGCCTTCCACATGCTGCGCCGCCAGCTGCACCTGACCACCCGCAAGCCGCTGGTGGTGATGTCGCCGAAGTCGCTGCTGCGCCACAAGCTGGCCGTGTCGACCCTGGACGAACTGGCCAACGGCGAGTTCCAGCACCTGATCGGCGACGCCAGTGCGGACGCCAAGAAGGTCAAGCGCGTGGTGCTGTGCTCGGGCAAGGTCTACTACGACCTGCTGGAAGACCAGACCAAGCGTGGCCAGGACGACGTGGCGATCATCCGCGTGGAGCAGCTGTATCCGTTCCCGCGTGCGCTGCTGGCTGCCGAGCTGAAGAAGTACGGCAAGGCCACGGACGTGGTGTGGACGCAGGAAGAACCGCAGAACCAGGGTGCGTGGTACCAGATCCGCCACCACCTGCAGTTCTGCCTGGCCGATGGCCAGAACCTGCACTACGCCGGTCGCGCACGTTCGGCGTCGCCGGCTGCCGGTCACATGGCTGACCACGTCCGCGAACAGCAGCAGCTGATCGCCGACGCGCTGGTCAACCCGTTCAACGACACGTTCGCTGAATAATCCTCCCCCTATTTAGAAGACAAACCAGGAAGCTCCCGCAATGGCCACCGAAGTCAAAGCCCCGGTACTGCCCGAATCCGTCGCCGACGGCACCATCGCCACCTGGCACAAGAAGGTGGGCGACGCCGTCAAGCGCGACGAAAACCTGCTTGACCTGGAAACCGACAAGGTCGTCCTGGAAGTGCCGTCGCCGGTCGACGGCGTGCTGAAGGAAATCAAGTTCGCCGAAGGCTCGACCGTGACCTCCAGCCAGGTCGTGGCGATCATCGAGGAAGGCGCCGTGGCTGCTGCCCCGGCTCCGGCTGCCGAAGCCGCTCCGGCAGCAGCCGCTGCCCCGGCCGCCGCGGCTCCGGCTCCGGCCGCTGCCGCCGCTCCGGCCCCGGCCGCCAAGTCGGCCGCCGATGCGCTGCCGCCGGGCGCCCGCTTCACCGCCATCACCGAAGGCGTGAACCCGGCCGACGTCGACGGCACCGGCCGTCGCGGCGCGGTGACCAAGGAAGACATCGTCAACTTCGCCCGCAACGGCGGCGCCGGCAAGGCCGGTGGTGCACGTCCGGAAGAGCGCGTGCCGATGACCCGCATCCGCAAGCGCATTGCCGAGCGCCTGATGGAGTCGAAGAACTCCACCGCCATGCTGACCACCTTCAACGAAGTCGACCTGTCCAAGGTGTCGGCGGCGCGCAAGGAACTGCAGGACGAGTTCGTCAAGGCCCACGGCATCAAGCTGGGCTTCATGAGCTTCTTCGTGAAGGCCGCCGCCAACGCGCTGCAGCGCTTCCCGCTGGTCAACGCCTCGATCGACGGCGACGACATCATCTACCACGGCTACTCGGACATCTCGATCGCCGTCTCGACCGAAAAGGGCCTGGTCACCCCGGTCCTGCGCAATGTCGAGCGCATGTCGTTCGCCGACATCGAGAAGACCATCGCCGACTACGCCAAGAAGGCGCGTGACGGCAAGCTGGGCCTGGATGAACTGCAGGGCGGCACCTTCACCGTGACCAACGGTGGCACCTTCGGTTCGCTGCTGTCGACCCCGATCATCAACCCGCCGCAGAGCGCCATCCTGGGCATGCACGCCATCAAGGAGCGTCCGATCGCCCAGAACGGCCAGGTCGTGATCGCGCCGATGATGTACCTGGCGCTGTCGTACGACCACCGCATCATCGACGGCAAGGATTCGGTGCAGTTCCTGGTGGACATCAAGAACCAGCTGGAAAACCCGGGCCGCATGCTGTTCGGCCTGTAAGACACCTCCCGCCCCTCCGCGCCTGCGCGGAGGGGTTCTGGTAATGCATCAAGGAATAATTCAATGGCTGAACAATTCGACGTCGTCGTCATCGGTGCCGGCCCGGCCGGTTACCACGCTGCCATCCGCGCGGCCCAGCTGGGCCTGAAGACCGCCTGCATCGACGCGGCGCTGGGCAAGGACGGCAAGCCGGCCCTCGGCGGCACCTGCCTGCGCGTGGGCTGCATCCCGTCCAAGGCGCTGCTGGATTCCTCGCGCCAGTTCTGGAACATGGGCCACATCTTTGGCGACCACGGCATCAGCTTCAAGGATGCCAAGATCGACGTCGAGGCGATGGTTGGCCGCAAGGACAAGATCGTCAAGCAGTTCACCGGCGGCATCGGCATGCTGTTCAAGGCCAACAAGGTCGCTGCCTATTATGGTTTTGGCGAACTGCAGCCGGGCAACGTGGTCAAGGTCACCCAGCATGACGGTTCCATCGTCGAGCTGAAGGGCACCAACGTCATCATCGCGGCCGGTTCGGATTCGATCGAACTGCCGTTCGCCAAGTTCGACGGCGAGACCATCGTCGACAACGTCGGCGGCCTGGACTTCACCGAAGTGCCGAACCGCCTGGCGGTGATCGGCGCCGGCGTCATCGGCCTGGAACTGGGCAGCGTGTGGAAGCGCCTGGGCGCGGAAGTCACCATCCTCGAAGCCATGCCGGAGTTCCTGGCGGCTGCCGACGCCGAAGTGGCCAAGACCGCTGCCAAGGAATTCAAGAAGCAGGGCCTGGACATCAAGCTCAATGCCAAGGTTTCCAAGACCGAGATCACCGGCAAGGGCAAGAAGAAGGAAGTCATCGTCACCTACACCGACGCTGAAGGCGAAAAGACCCTGACCGTGGACAAGCTGCTGGTGGCCGTTGGCCGTCGCGCCGCCACCAAGGGCCTGCTGGCCGAAGGCACCGGCGTCAAGATCAACGAGCGCGGCCAGATCGAAGTCGACGCGCACTGCCACACCGGCGTCAATGGCGTGTGGGCGGTCGGCGACTGCGTGCGCGGCCCGATGCTGGCGCACAAGGGCTTCGAGGAAGGCATCGCGGTGGCTGAGCTGATCGCCGGCCTGCCGGGCCACGTCAACTTCGACACCATCCCGTGGGTCATCTACACCGAGCCGGAACTGGCATGGGTCGGCAAGACCGAAGCCCAGCTGAAGGCCGAAGGCATCCCGTACAAGGCCGGCAGCTTCCCGTTCGCCGCCAACGGCCGCGCCGTGGCGATGATCGAACCGGCGGGCTTCGTGAAGATCCTGGCCCATGCCGAAACCGATCGCATCCTCGGCATGCACCTGGTCGGCGCCAACGTCTCCGAACTGGTGCACGAAGGCGTGCTGACCATGGAGTTCAGTGGCTCGGCCGATGACCTGGCCCGCATCTGCCACGCCCACCCGTCGCTGTCGGAAGTGATCCACGACGCGGCGATGGCAGTCAGCAAGCGCGCCATCCACAAGGCGAACTGATCGGCATCATGGTAGGTGCCGACCGTTGGTCGGTACTCACCTGCAGAAGAAAAACCCCGCCTTGGCGGGGTTTTTTGTTGCCCGTTTTCCTGCAGAGCCAAGCCCATGCTCGGCTCTCCGGTCGGCAGCCGCGGAGGGTGAAGCCGAGCGTGGGCTCGGTTCTACACCTTTCCAGCCGGCTTCTTCGGCGGATCGTCACAGATGCGGTGCTGGGCCACGGTTTCACCGGCCTTCCACTCCTTCACCACCCGGCAGCGCTCCTTGGGTTTGACCGCCTTGGCCGCTGCAGCATCCGCCTCATCGGCAGCGGCGGTCTGCTGGCGTTCCAGCCATGCGGACGGCGGCACCGGTGTGGCCAGTGCCGGCCCCGCGAGCAATGCCAGCGCGACCAGCAACACAGCCCTCATGCCGCCACCGGCCCGCCGCCGAGCAGGCGCGCGGGCAGCATGAACAGCGCGCGCAGGAACGCAAACAGCGCCGAGAAGGTGATGCCGACCAGGCGGAACGGCAGGCTCAGCAGCCACACGAACGGCCAGGCGATCAGGGCGAGGATCGCCAGCGGCCAGCACAGCACGAACAGCAGGCACCACACGCCGAGCGCGAACAGGGTCTTCATCACGGTCTCCTTGTGGCGGCACCTTGCCGCCTGCGGACACCTTGGCGCCCGGCTCTGGCCGCCCGCAAACGGTTTGCGACGAAACCCGGCTCGGGGCGATGAATCCGGTGGTGGGGAAACCGAAGATTGATCAGGTTGCCGGCCAGCGGCCGGCACGACCGAACGGATTCACACCGGCACTGCGCCCGGGCGGCCGTGGGTGACCTGGAAGCGCGCCGCAGTGCGCACCGGCGCATCCGCGTGAAGCACGCTGTCGGCGAAGCGCAGCTCCGCATCCACGGTCTGCCGGTTCAGCTGCAGCTTCCACCAACCACGGCGGTCACCGTCGAAATAGCGGATATGCGGGTTCTGCGGAATCGACGAACCGTAGTACGGGCCATAAGGCGTATCGTCGCCGCCACTGCTGATTGCCGGCGCGATGAACTCGGTGGCCACCACCGGGGCATCGGCCGCGTCGAAATCCAGCTTCAGGTCATTGACGAAAGTGGAATGCCAGTCACCACCGAGCACGATGGCATTGCCCTGCCCGCCCGCCTGCATCGCCTGCAGCAACCGCTTGCGTGCGGCGGGATAGCCGTCCCAGGCATCGTTCCAGAAGCGCTCGCGCGGCGTGCCACCGTCCAGCCGCAGCTGCGCCATCAGCAACTGTTGCACCACCACGTTCCAGCGCGTGCCGCGTGCGGCCGCCATCGACTGCGCGAACCAGGCTTCCTGGCCCACGCCCAGCATGCTCATGCGTGGATCCAACGCAGTGTCGCAGCGCGGCGACTCGCCCACCCCGCAGGGATTGGCCGGACGGAACTGGCGGCAGTCGAGCAGCGCAAGCTGTGCCAGATCGCCGTAACGCAGGCGCCGATGCACGCGCAGGCCACCGTTGCCCGCAGGCGTGCTACGCATCGGCAGGTGTTCGTAGAACGCGCGGTAGGCCGCCGCGCGGCGAACGACGAAGTCCTCCGTCGAGACGCCGGGCTTCTCCGGATGGATGCCGGAGTAATCGTTCTGCACTTCGTGGTCGTCCCAGATCACTGCGAACGCGTGGGCGGCGTGCGCGGCCTGCAGATCGGGATCGAGCTTGTACAGCGCGTACTGGTCGCGGTAGCGCTCCAGGCCGACGGTCTCGCCACTGAAGCGTTCCGCATCCAGCGTGCGTCCGCGCGCGTTCTGCAGTGGGCTGTACTCGTACAGGTAGTCACCGGCATGCAGCACCAGGTCGACATCACTCTTCGCGATATCGCGCAGCACCGGGTAGTAGCCACTGTTCCAGGCCTGGCAGGTGCACAGGGCCAGCCGCAGCTGCTGCAGCTGCGTGTCGGGCAGCGGCGCGGTGCGGAAGTGGCCGACCGCGCTTTCCTCGTCACCGTCGCAGGCAAAACGGTAGTAGTAGTCGCGGCCTGGGCGCAGGCCATTGACCTCCACGTGCACCGAATGCGCCAGCTCGGGCACCGCCGCGGCGACGCCACGCTGCACCAGCCGGCGCATGCCCGGGTCTTCGGCCACGAACCAGCGCACCGGCACCGCCCGCGATGGCATGCCACCGCCGTTGAGCGGGTCCGGCGCCAGACGCGTCCACAGTACGGCTCCCTGCGGATCCGGATCGCCGGCGGCGACGCCCAGGGTGAACGGATCACGCCCCAACCGCGGGCGCGGGCCGGCCGTGGCCAGCCCCGGCATCGCCGCCAGTGCGATCGCCGCCCCCGTGCCCTGCCACGCCATGCGCAACAGGCGACGACGGCTTTCCGGATCGACGGGGCCGCGCATCAGAAGTACACGGTGGCGGTGGCCATCACCTGCCGCGGCGCGCCAACCTGCATGGTCGCCAGGCTGCGGTTCGGGTCGGCGGCGTAGGTGCCGTTGGTGTTGATCGAGGACAGGTAGCGCTTGTCGGTCAGGTTGGTCAGGTTCAGCGCCACGGTCAGGTTCTGCGCCGGGCCGAGCTTGCCGAAGTCATAGGCCACCGAAGCATTGACCAGCCAGTAGCTGGGCACCGACACGTCGTTGGTATAGGTCACGTAACGCTTGCCGACATGGTTGGCGGCCAGGCGCAGGTCCCACGGGCCCGGGGTCCAGGCCAGGGTGCTGGCGAACATCCATTCCGGGGTGTCGACGGTCTTCTTGCCGCGGGTCGGCACCACGCCGTTGTTGACGTAGTCGTTGTCGTAGGTGCTGTCATTCCACGACAGCGCGTTGGACCAGGTCAGGTCCTGCATCGGCTTCAGCTGCAGGGTCGCCTCGGCGCCGCGGCTGGTTACCGAACCGACGTTGGAGAACAGCGCCGGGCAACCGAGGATGCCCACGCACTGCGCGATGGCCAGCAGACGGTTGTCGAACTTGACGTCGTACACCGCTACCGAGGCTTCATAGCCCTGGCCGTAGCCGCGCCAGCCCAGCTCGATGGTGCGCGACTGTTCCGGCTTCAGGTTCTTCGCGCTGGCATCGAAGGCGGCCTGCGGCACGTTGAACGGGCTGCCCACGCCCAGCGCGTAGGCGGCCACGTTCTTGGCGAACGAGCCGAAGATCTCGTTGCCCTCGTTGAGCTTGAAGTTGAAGCCCGCCTGCGGGAGCAGGCCCTTCTTCGAGGTCAGGCTGCTGTTGTTGGCATAGCTGCCCAGCGGCGTGCGCACGCGGGTGCGGGTGTGCGGCGACTTCGCGCCGATGTCGATGGTCAGGCGGTCATCGAACAGGCGGAAGCGGTCCTGCACGTAGAACTGGCGGGTGATGGTGGTGTAGCGCTGGTGCCACACGCGCTGGTCCGGATTGCGCAGGAAGAAGTCGTCGGTGATCGGGCCGTCGATGTAGTAGAAGTTGCGCTGCACGCTGTGGCCGTTGTCTTCGTACCACAGGCCCG
Organism: Stenotrophomonas sp. PE591; assembly: GCF_018320795.1. Taxonomy (NCBI): domain Bacteria; kingdom Pseudomonadati; phylum Pseudomonadota; class Gammaproteobacteria; order Lysobacterales; family Lysobacteraceae; genus Stenotrophomonas; species Stenotrophomonas sp. PE591. Next base: position 598,106 of record NZ_JAAOKO010000002.1, on the reverse strand, counting down.
CCTCCAGTTCGTGGCCCGCCACGTTCCAGGTGAACGCCGAGGTCACGCCGGTGCGGTCGATCGCATACTCGGTGGTGCGGATCGAGATCGGGATCTCGCGGCTGGTGCCCGGGTTGGACGGATTGGACGGGCTGAACCAATGGCCCTGGCCACGGTTGCTGTGGTTGTAGACGTTGACCTTCAGGCGCATCGACTCGTTCAGGCCGAAATCACCGGCAATGCTGGACACATCGTCATTGCGCAGGCCGTGACCGGAGTAATAGGCGTCCCACGGGCTGTTGACGCCACCACTGTACTTTCCGCGTGCAGCAGCCACCGCGCGATCCCAGTCCGGCGCGTAGTTGTCCCAGTCCCAGCCGAGGCGATCGATCATCTCCAGCGACAGGTCCTGGTAGTCGGCCTCGACGCGGCGCGAAGCGTTGAACAGCGCGGTGATCCTGCTGTCCGTGCCGAAGTTGTAGGTGGCCTTGCCGTTGAACTGCTTCAGTTCCTGCGAGCCCTTGCCCTTCCACTTGTCGCCTTCGGAATACACGCCGGACAGGTAAGCGGCAAAGCCCTGGTGGTCGCCGGTATCGAGGCGCGCATAGCTGCGGCGCGCATTGTCGCTGCCGAAGCTCTGTGCCAGCACGACCCCATATTCGGTGGACGGATCGATCGAGTAGAACTGGAACACGCCGCCGAGGTTGCTGGTGGACGGCGTACCCAGCGCACCAATGCCGGTGGAGACCTCCGCACCGCCCAGGTTCTCGCTGATCACCGCGCGGCTGATGTGCAGGCCGTTGCTGTTGCCGTAGGCCATGTTGCCCAGCGGAATGCCATCGAGGGTGTAGCCCAGGCGATTCTGGTTGAAGCCACGCAGGCTGATGCTGGTGGACCATTCGTAGGCGCCGGTGGCATCGGCCGATTCGAAATGCACGCCCGGCTTGGCCGCCAGCAGCTTCAGCGGGTTGGCACCGGGCGGCAGGACCTTCATGTCCTCGGCGGTCACGCGCTGCACCTGGCGGGCTTCGCCGCGGCCGATCACCGAGATCGAATCGAGGGTCGTGGCCGACTGCGCGTCGGTCGCGGGGGCGGTTTCAGCGACAGCCAGCGACGGCAGCGAAGCACAGACCAGCAGGGCCAGCAGATTGCGGCGAAGCGGAGCGTGGGACGGCATGGAGGCGGATTCCTTGGGCACGCTGGACGCCGAAGGGCGGCGTCGAAGAGCAGCAGCGGCGGAATCGTAGAAGCCTCGCGTTACATGTCATTTACACGCCACGTACGGAAGATTGGCGTTCTGCATGGTTTGCAAGCCGTGGGGTGGTTGCCGGCCAGCGGCCGGCACTACGGTTATTCGAATGAGCCGACCGAGTCGTGGGCCAGGTTGTCGAAGCGGGTGTACTCACCGAAGAACTTCAGCTTGCACGATCCGGTCGGGCCACCACGGTGCTTGCCGATGATGATCTCGGCCAAGCCCTTGTCCGGCGAATTTTCCTTGTTGTAGTAATCGTCGCGGTAGATGAACACGATCATGTCCGCGTCCTGCTCGATTGCGCCCGATTCGCGAAGGTCGGCCATCACCGGGCGCTTGTCGGTACGTGTTTCCAGCGAGCGGTTGAGCTGCGACAGCGCGATCACCGGCACGTGCAGTTCCTTGGCCAGGCCCTTCAGCGAACGCGAGATCTCCGAGATTTCGGTGGCGCGGTTTTCACTGTTGCCCGGCACGCTCATCAGCTGCAGGTAGTCGATCACCACCAGGCCCAGGTCGTGCTCGCGCTTGAGCCGGCGGCACTTGGAACGCAGCACTTCCGGCGACACGCCCGGCGTATCGTCGATGAAGATCTTGGTTTCCTTCAGCATCTTGATCGCGCTGGTGACGCGGCTCCAGTCTTCATCTTCCAGCTGGCCGGTACGCAGGCGCTGCGCGTTGATACGGCCGTTGGAGGAGATCAGGCGCATCGCCAGCTGCGAGGCCGACATTTCCATCGAGAACACCGCCACGCCCTTCTTCGACTTGATCGCCGCGTACTCAGCGATGTTCAGTGCAAAAGTCGTCTTGCCCATGGCCGGGCGCGCGGCGAGGATGATCAGGTCGGTCGGCTGAAGGCCGGCGGTCATCGCATCGAAGTCGTTGTAGCCGGTCGGCAGGCCGGTGATGTTGCCGCCGTTCTCGAAGCGGTTGCGCAGTTCCTCGAAGGCATCCTTCAGCGCGCCAGGCATCGCCACGAAGTCGGTACGGCCGCGTGCACCCTGTTCAGCGATGGCGAACACGCTCTTCTCCGCAGAGGCCAGCAGCTCACTGCTGTCACGGCCCTCAGGCTGGAAGCCATCGTTGACGATGTCGGTGCCGACCTGGATCAGCTGCCGCAGCACGGCCTTGTCACGCACGATCTCGGCATAGGCCACGATGTTGGCCGCCGACGGCGTGGTGCTCGCCAGCTCGATCAGGTAGGCACCATCGCCCACCAGCTCCAGCTTGCCCTGTGATTCGAACCACTCGCCCAAGGTCACCGCGTCGAACGGCCGCTCGCGCTCGGACAGCTCACGGATCGCGCGGTAGATCATCTGGTGATCGCGGCGGTAGAAATCGCCCTCGGTCAGCTGGTCGTTGACCCGGTCGTAGGCCTCCGGCGCCAGCATCAGGCCACCCAGCACCGCCTGCTCGGCTTCCACCGAATGCGGCGGAACGCGCAACTGGTCGATACGCGATTCATCGCGATCACGATCAAAGCCATCACCGCGCTCTCTGCGGTTGGAACGGAAGCCGGAACGAGCGGACATGCTGCGGTGTTTCCTGCAAAAGTGGGCCGGACGAGTGTAGGCATGCGCCGACCCCGGCAGCCATGGACAAGCCTGTGGATAAGCCGTGGAGAAACGGGGGATATCCGCCAGTGCCTGGCCACTCTGGCGCGGGGGCGTCGCAGTGCCTGCGACGGGCGCCGTTGCGGCGCCCGGGTGGGTCATTATCGCAGATCAGGCGGCCAGGGTCGGATTCCGTGCAGCGCACGGGCTCCGGTGCTCAGCGGAACGTGGGGCCAGGGCCCGCCGCTGCGCGCCGGGATCCGACCCGCGGCCTGGCTGCTGCTACCCCATCGGTCTCAGTCGCCCTTCACATGCACCGCGATCAGTGCCAGGAACCGGTCCACGTAGCCCTGCAGGAATTTCTGCGTGCCCTCGTTGTGGATCGTGCCGTCGGCGTCGATCAGGCCGTCCTTGAAATGGATGAACGCCTCGGGCTGGCCGAGCACGTGCATGTCCAGGAAGGCCAGGCTGTTGCGCAGGTGCTGCTGGGCCACGGCGGTGCCGATCTGGCCGATGGAGGCGCCGATCACCGCCGCCGGCTTGCCGGCAAACGCACTGTCACCGTAGGGGCGCGAGCCGATGTCGATGGCGTTCTTCAGCACGCCCGGCACCGACCGGTTGTATTCGGGGGTCACGAACAGCACCGCGTCGGCGGCGCGCACCTGATCCTTCAGCCGGGTGCCCTGAGGCGGGTACTGGCCATCGAAATCCTGGTCGTACAGCGGTAGATCACCAATCTGCACGTACTGGAAGCGCGCGCGGTCGCCAGCGATCTTCTCCAGCGCATGGGCCAGCTTGCGGTTGCAGGAATCCTTGCGCAGGCTGCCGACGAACACGGCGATGGTGGGGACGGACATAGGGACATACTCCTCACGGTGCGGGAGGCCCAGCCTAGACGCCGGGCCCGTGCCGTCCGGTGAAGATCAGCCCCCGGTCACGCGGGTCCGCACCTGCCGCCAATGCGCCTGCCAGGCCTGGAACATCAGCACGTTCCACAGGTGGGTATGCCACTTGCGCTGGCCGCCCAGGAACTGCTGCCACAGCGGCTGCACCGCCGCCGCCGACAGCACGCCTTCGCGCTCCAGGCGCGCCGGCTGCAACAGATCTTCGGCCCACGGCCGCAGGTCGCCCTTCAGCCAGTCGCTGACCGGCGCGCCGAACCCGCGCTTGGGCCGGTGCACCATCGACTGCGGCACGTAGCGGCCAAGCACGCGCTTGAGCAGCACCTTGCTGGTGGTTTCGCTGCGCTTGAAGCCCAGCGGCAGCGACCAGGCGAACTCGGCCACGCGCCAGTCCAGCAGCGGCGCGCGTGCCTCCAGGCTGACCGCCATCGAGGTGCGGTCGACCTTGCAGAGCAGGTCATCCGGCAGGTAGGTCACGTAATCGGCCAGCATCATCGCGTCGGCCGGCGTGCCGGCACCGTGCAGCGGATCGGCCAGGTCGTAGAAGCTGCCGGCGGCCTGTGCGCCAGGCACTGCCGCGGCGGGGTCGCGCCAGCGCGAGATGCGGTTGCGGTACACGTCGCCAATGCCACGCGCGCCGGACTCGGCCAACAGCGCAGCCAGTCCGCCGGTCCGCGAGGCCTCGCCCTGCTGCTGCGCGCGCGCGCCCATCCAGCGTCGCAGCGGGCCCGGCACGCGGCCCAGCATCTGCCAGTTGCGCAGCGCGCGCACGTAGCGGGTATAGCCGAAGAACAGCTCATCACCGCCGTCGCCAGACAACGCCACGGTCACGCCCTGCCGCGCCAGCCGGGCGACCAGCGCGGTCGGCACCTGCGAGGCATCGGCAAAGGGTTCGTCGAACATTGCCGGCAGCTGCGGCACGACTGCCAGTGCATCCGCGCCGCTGACGTAGAGTTCGGTGTGGTCGCAGCCCAGATGCGTGGCCAGTTCCCTGGCCAGCGGTGCCTCGTCGTGGCCCGAATCGGTGAAGCCGATGCTGAAGCTGTGCACCGGCTGCCCGCTCTGCGCCTGCATCAGCGCCGCCACCAGCGACGAATCGGTACCGCCGGACAGGAACACGCCCACCGGCACGTCGGCCACCATGCGCAGCGCCACCGCGTCGCGCAGCAGCCCGTCCAGCTGCTCCTCTGCTTCCTCGATGCGGCCCTGGAACGGCGCAGCCAGTGCCGCCTGCATGCGTGCACGCGCATCCCAGTACGGGCGCTGCGCCTGCTCCGGGCGATGCGCCGATGCACCCGCCGCCACGGCGTCGACGTCCAGGCGCAGCACGCGGCCGGGCATCAGCTTGTAGCAGCGCTGGTGGATGCTGTGCGGGGCCGGAATGTAATCCAACCGCAGCAACAGGGTCAGCGCGTCGCGGTCGATGTCGTTGTCGAACGCCGGGTGCTGCCACAGCGCTTTCAGTTCGGAACCGAACACCAGGGTGTCACCGGCCCAGCCGTAGTACAGCGGCTTCTTGCCAACGCGGTCGCGTGCCAGCCACAGGCACTGCGCCTGGCGGTCCCACAGCGCGATGGCGAACATGCCGTTGCAACGCTGCAGGGTTTCTTCCATGCCCCACTGCAGGATCGCCGCGAGCAGCACTTCGGTGTCGGAATGGCCACGGAAAGCATGCCCCAGCGGCTCCAGTTCGGCACGCAGGGCGGCGAAGTTGTAGACCTCGCCGTTGTAGGCCATCACGTAGCGGCCATCGGACGAGGCCATCGGCTGGTGGCCCAGCGGCGACAGATCGAGAATGCTCAGCCGACGGTGCGCCAGCGCGATGCCTGCCCCGGCATCGACCCAGCTGCCGCCATCATCCGGCCCGCGGTGGTGCAGCGCCTCGCCCATGGCCAGGACCTGCGCCTGCAGCACCTCGGCCGACGCCACCGGCGCCGGCAACAACATTCCCGCCAATCCACACATGCATCAAGGTTCCTGCGCCAGTTCAAGGGCGGCGCCAATCACCGCATTGTCGCTTGGAAGCCCGAACATTGCTGCCCCTGCCAGCGGGGTATAGGTATCGGCGCCGCAGACCCGGCGCAGCGGCAGGTGGCCGAAACCGGCCTCGACCAGTGCGGTGACCACGCCCTCGCCCACCCCTCCACTGTGGCGGCCCTCGTCCAGCACCAGCACGCGCCGTGCGCTGGCGGCCTGGCTGGCGATGAAGCCGGCATCCAGCGGCACCAGCCAGCGCAGGTCGACCACCCGTACCTGCCAGCCCAGCTGCTGTTCGATGGCCCGCGCTGCGCGCAGCGCCATCGGCACGCCATTGCCGTAGGTGTAGACCACCAGGTCGCCAGCCTCCGGCCCGTAAACACGGCCTTCGCCCGGCACCAGTGCCCGGCCCTGGGCCGGGTAGTCGAACAGCCACTGGCCATCGCCCGGCTCATGCAGGTCCTTGCTCATGTACAGCGCGATCGGCTCCAAGAACACGGCCACGCGCCCATCCACCCGGGCCAGCGCCGCCAGCGTGCGCAGCATCATCACCGCATCGTCGCCGCGCGATGGGCAGCCGACCACCAGCCCGGGGATGTCGCGCAGGGCGGTGACCGAGTTGTCGTTGTGGAAATGGCCGCCGAAACCCTTCTGGTATCCCAACCCGGCCACCCGCACCAGCATCGGGTTGCGGTACTGGTCGTTGGAGAAGAACTGCAGCGAACAGGCTTCGCCACGCAGCTGGTCGATGGCGTTGTGCAGATAGGCCAGGTACTGGATCTCCGGGATCGGCAGCATGCCCATGTTGGCCAGGCCCTGCGCCATGCCCAGGATCATGGTCTCGTCCAGCAGGGTGTTGAACACCCGGCGCGGCCCGAAGCGGCGCAGCAGATCCTTGCTGACGGTGTAGACACCGCCCTTCTGCGCCACGTCCTCGCCGAACAGCAGGCTCTGCGGATACTTGGCCAGCAGCTCCTGCAGACCATGGTTGATCTGGATTGCGAGATGCCGCGGCACCTGTCGTTCCGGCAATGCCTCGGCACCGCCATAGAGTGCCTCGCGTGCTTCGGCAGCGACCTCGCGCTGCGCTTCGGCCTGCACCGCTGCAGGGGTGTACGGTGCCAGCGGCGCCATCACCTCCCGCAGCGACTGCAGCTTCGCACTGCCTTCGGCATCGGCGGCGGCGGCCATGCAGCGCGCGCGCATCGTTTCGTAGGCCACTTCGATGGCGGCCGCATCCATCCAGCCTGATTCCAGCGCGATCTGCGCCGAGCGCAGCAGCGGATCCTGCGCCTCGGCCGCGCACAGTTCCGGCAGCGCGCGCCATTCCACTTCAAAGTCGGTGCCGGCATGGCCCATCAGGCGCGTGGTGCGCAGATGCAGGAAGGTCGGCCGCCGCGTGCGCCGGCAGTGTTCCACCGCCGCCTGCACCTGGGCGTGCCCGGTGGCCAGGTCGAGACCATCGGCAAAGAAATAGTCCAGCCCCGGCTGGTGGCTGAAGCGCTCGGCGATCCAGCCATCGGGGGTCTTCACCGAGATGCCCAGGCCGTTGTCCTCGCAGACGAACAGGATCGGCGCCGGTAGTTTCTGGTAGGCCGACCACATCGCGGTATTGAAGGCGGTCTGCGCGGTGGCGTGGTTGGCCGACGCATCGCCGAACGAGCACAGCACGATGCTGTCGGTGGGAATGGGCAGCGCCTGCCCCAGCCGCTTGCCACTCTCGATGGCCAGTGCGGTGCCCAGCGCCTTGGGCAGGTGCGACGCAATCGTCGAGGTCTGTGGCAGCACCCACAGCGGCTTGCTGCCCCACACCTTGTGGCGACCACCGCTGGCCGGATCATCCGCGCTGGCGGCGAAGGACAGTGCCGCATCGCGCAGCGGGTCGATGCCCGGCACCTGCCGCGAACGCTCGGCCATGAAGGCGCCGGAACGATAGTGCAGGAAGGCAGGATCGGTGTACCGGCAGGCCCGCGCCAGCAGCGCGTTGCCTTCATGGCCGGACGAACCGATGGTGTAGAAGACCTTGTTCTGCACGCGCAGCACGCGCGCCATCAGGTCCAGCTGGCGGCTGGCCAGCTGCGAGTCGAACAGTTCATCGAAGGCGGCAGCGGTGAGCGTACTGCCCGGCAGGATCGGAGCATCTGCCGCGGGTCGCGGGCGCGGCGTCCCGCGCCACCCGCGCACCGCCTCAAGGAAATTGACGTCGCACACCTCGGCGCGGTTGAGCCCCCGCATGCGTGCGGGAATCGGATCCGGAACCACAGCGAACATCGAACACCCTCCGTGTCGTTGTTGCGTTCCGCCCGGCAATACCGGGCGCTACCCTGTGGGCATCAAGCCGCCTCGAAGCGTGAGCGCACCTCGGCGGTCACCGCCGGCATCGGCAGGAAGCGCGGCTGCGCACGCACGCGCTGCAGCCAGGCGCGCACCTCGGGGAATGGCTCCAGGCTGATGCCGCCCTCGCCTGCCACGTCGGTGTAGGCAAACAGGGCGATATCGGCGATGCCGTAGCTGCTGCCGGTGAACCACTGCGCCTGGCGAAGGTGCTGCTCCATCACCGCCAGCGCGGTGGCGGCGCGCTCGTGCAACCGTGGCAGCTCGGCGCGGCGTGGCGAGTCGGGCGCCGTCCAGCCCCGGATGAAGCGCGCTACCGCCACGCACGGCTCGTGCGTGTACTGCTCGAAGAACATCCAGCTCAACGCCTGCGCACGCTCCCAGCCATCGCTGGGCAGGTAGGGCGTGCCTTCGGCCAGCCAGAACAGGATCGCGTTGGACTCGGTCAGCACGCGGCCGTCGTCGCGGACGATCAGCGGCACCTTGGCATTCGGGTTGAGCGCCAGGAATTCGGGCGTGTGGGTCTGGCCATGGGCACTGTCCACTTCCACCCAGCGGTAACGGCTGCCGAGCTGCTCAAGCAGCAGCCGGACCTTGTGGCAATTGCCCGAGACCGACATGCCATGCACCGTCAGCGGGACGCGCTCTTCCACCATTGCCTGCTCCATCGGATCCGGCCGGCGGCCGGCTGCGTGCAGTCTGGCAAGTGCGCCAGGGAATGCCAAGCGCGGATGCAGCATGGCAACGCGGTAGTGCCAGCCGCTGGCCGGCAATCGCACGAATCCTGCCGCAACGAGGTTGCCGGCCAGCGGCCGGCACTACCGGGTCACGTTCAGCGTGCACGCTGCCGCCACTGTTCGCGCGACTGGCCCCAGATCTGCATCGGTTTGTCGTTGTACGGCGGCGGCAGTTCGCCCATCCGCAGCAACGTGCTGCCCAGCTTGCGCGCGACCGCCCGCGAGTTGTCGTTGTTCTCGGCGATGGTATGGATCACCTCGTGCCAACCCAGCGTGTCGAAGGCCCAGTCGATCGCCGCGACGGCCGCTTCCGGCGCATAGCCCCGGCCCCAGCTGGCGCGGCGGATGCCCCAGCCGACCTCGGTACCCGACCAGTCCTGCGGTTGCCAGGGGCCCATCCGCCCGATCCAGTCCCCGCTGGATTTTTCGATCACGCTGAACATCGAGAAGCCGAACAGCTGCCAGGCGCCAGCCAGGCTGCAGAAGCCGCGCCAGGCTACCGATGGCGGCTGCACGCCACCGAGGGTGCGCATCGTTTCCTCGTCGGCGCAGAACGCCAGATAGGGTTCGTAGTCCTCGCGCAGCAGCGGGCGCAGGATCAGGCGCTCGGTTTCCAGGCGCAGGTCGAAGATGCTCATGCCGACTCCATGTCGAAGGGGCCACCATGATGGTGGATTCCGCCTCCACACGGATGAATGCCCGCGCTCACAACGAAACGGGCCGGCATGCGCCGGCCCGTCGGGTACAGCACGTATTCTGGATTACTGGCGCGTGGCCGCAGTGGCGCCGGCAGCAGCGGTCTGCGTGACCAGCTGGCCATCGACCACCGGCAGGCGATCGCTGGCCGGCTTGTTGTCCATGCGCACGGTCTTCTCGGCGCCGTCGTAGCGGTAGGTCACGTTGTAGCCCTTCACCACGTCATTGGTGCCCATGGCGATGCGGTTGCCCGGCTTGCTGGCCATGCGCATGGTACCGGTGGTGCCGTCCTCGTTGCGGTAGGTCACGTTGTAACCGGTAACACGGCTCGACTCGGAGGTGGCGGTCTCGGTGTGGCACTGGCGCTCGGTGCGGTTGACCACGCGGCCACCCACATGTCGCTTGTCGATCTGGTTGCCGATGAAGCCACCGGCCACGGCACCGGCTGCGGTCGCGGCCTTCTTGCCGTTGCCACCGCCGACCTGGTTGCCGAGCAGGCCGCCGACCACCGCGCCGACCACGGTGCCGCCGACGTTGCCGTCACGCTCCGGCAGGCGCTCCTGCACGGTCACGTCCTGGCAGACCTCGTGCGGGGTCTGGGTGGTGGAGGTCTCGCGCACGGGATCGGTGCCGATCACGGTGGCGTAGGCCTTCTGCTTCTCGGTGATCGGGTCGACCTTCAGCACGTCGGCGTATTCCAGCCCGCGCGGTGCAGACGGGTCGAGCGTGTCGCCACGCGCGCCATCGTCAACGGCATTGCCGTCAACCAGCCGCGATTCACCGTTGGGGGTTCCGGCGCTGATGGAATCAGGCGACTTGTCGCCGCTCTTCATGAAGGCGGCGGTGGCGATGCCACCGACCAGCAGCGCGCCCGCTGCGACCAGGACAGTTGTAGTTGTGCTTTTCATGACCTGCTCCTTGCGGACCATCCGCAACGTTCTCGGCCCAGATTGCAGCATGCACTGCCTGAACGGAATCTCCACATTTCCTGCTCATTCCTGTAACCCATTCAGCATCGGGAAATGCTGGGCCCGTGGTAGCGTTTGCATATTCCCCACGAGGATCCACGCCATGGCCAACCCGATGCTGCTGCCGGTACTGCAATGGGCCCGCCGGCTGCGCTACCCCACCCTGTTCAAGCTGACCGCCGGCCTGTTCGTGCTGACCCTGTTCATTCCCGACCCGATTCCGTTCGTCGACGAGCTGGTACTGGGCTTCGGCACCCTGCTGCTGGCCAACTGGAAGAGCCGCAATACAGTCCCGGCCCCGCCGCCGCTGGAACAGCGTTGATCCCGCTGGTCGACAGCCACTGCCATCTGGATGCCAGTGAATTCGATGCTGACCGCACGGCGGTGATCGAGCGCGCGGGCGCCGCGGGCGTGCGCGAGCAGGTGGTACCGGCCGTCACGGCCGCCAGCTGGCCGAAGCTGCGCGAGGTCTGCCGGCAGGCACCGGGGCTGTACCCGGCCTACGGCCTGCATCCGATGTTCCTGGCCGAGCACCGGCACGACCATCTGCCGCTGCTGCGCGAATGGATCGTTCGCGAACGCCCGTGCGCGATCGGCGAATGCGGGCTGGACTTCTTCGCCGAGGGATTGGATGCAGAGGCGCAACTGGCGTACTTCATCGGCCAGCTGCAACTGGCCCGCGAGTTCGAGCTGCCGGTGATCGTGCATGCGCGACGCGCGGTGGATGCGGTCATTGCCGCGATCCGTCGCGTCGGCGGCCTGCGCGGCGTGGTGCACAGCTTTTCCGGCAGCCCGGAACAGGCCGCGCAACTGCATCGGCAAGGCTTCCTGCTCGGTCTCGGTGGTCCGCTGACCTACGAACGCGCGCAACGGCTGCAGCGCCTGGTGCGCGGGATGCCGCTGGAACAGCTGCTGCTGGAGACCGACGCGCCCGACCAGCCTGACGCCGGCATCCGCGGCCAGCGCAACGAACCAGCGCGACTGGCAGTCATCGCCCGCCACGTGGCCGCACTGCGCGGGATGGAGCTGGACGCGGTGGCCCAGGCCACGACGGAGAATGCGCGGCGCCTGTTCGCGCTGCCGGCAATGTAACGGGCAGGTGCCGGCCGCTGGCCGGCACGATCCATCACACCTCGCTGGACTCGACCACTTCGGCCTTCACCTTCTTCGGCTCCAGCAGCATTTCAAGCGCCTTGCCGACCGCCGCGAAGGCGAAGGCACCGGTGATGTGGGTTGCCGCACCGAGGCCTGCGCCACAGTCCAGTTTCAATGCAGCATCCGCACCGAGGTTCGGGCGGATGCCGCAGACGCTGCCATCGGCCTGCGGATACTTCACGTTTTCCAGCGAGTACACCGCCGGTACGCCAAAATAGCGCTTGGCATTCTTCGGGAAATTGAACTCGCTGCGCAGCTTCTTGCGGATCAGCGCCAGCATGGCGTCGTGCTCGGTGCGCGAGACATCGCGGATGCGCACCAGGGTCGGATCGGTGCGACCACCGGCAGCCCCCACGGTCAGCAGCGGCAGCTTGCGGCGGCGGCACCAGGCGATCGTCTCGACCTTCACCCGGAAGCTGTCGCAGGCATCGATCACCAGGTCGAAGCCACGGCCCAGCAACTCGGCCATGTTCGACACGGTCAGGAATGCCCGCACGGCATCGACCTCGATGTCCGGGTTGATCGCGCGGCAGCGCTCTGCCATCGCCTCTGCCTTGTTGCGGCCGTAGTTGCCCTCCATCGCGGGCAGCTGCCGGTTGGTGTTGGACACGCAGATGTCATCGGCGTCGATCAGGGTCAGGTGGCCGACCGCCGAACGCGCCAGCGCTTCCACCACCCACGAGCCGACCCCGCCCATGCCCACCACCGCCACGCGGCTGCCCTGCAGGCGCTCGAGCGCACCTACGCCATACAGCCGTTCGATGCCGGCGAAGCGTTGTTTGACCTGTTCGTTCATGCGGCTATTTTAACGTGCAGGCGCCAGTGCCTACAGCGCGCCGGCATCGAACCCACCGTTGCACGCCCGGAGAGCCCGCCATGAACGCCAGCCCGCCCCGCCGCCCGTCCACTGCCCAGCGGTACCTGTTCGTGCTGTGCCTGGGCCTGCTGATCGGCCTGGTCGCCACGGTCATGGTCGGCCGCGCCCTGCAGGCCCGCCGCGACCCGTTCCCGGACAGCCTGATGCAGGTGATGCAGCGGCAATCGCAGCTGCTGCAGCAGGCCCAGCAGCAGAACCGCTGCAGCCTGGCCGACAGCGTGCCGCGGCTGCAGGCCCTGCGCCTTCTGTCCAACGATTTCGACCTGGCCTTTCCCGGGCTGAAGGACAACGGCCGGTTCCAGCAGCACGCCAGCCAGCTGCGCGGCAACCTCAACGCCGCATTGGCGGCTCCGCCCAGTGACTGCACCGCCCTGGCCAAGGTCGTGGAAACCGTGCAGGCCGATTGCCGCGCCTGCCACCAAGACTTCCGCTGACGCGCATTCATCCTGTAGCCGGGCAAGGCACGCCTGGTTGGCACCTTGTTCACGTTCGAAAGGAGAGGATTCGTCCACCCTGCTGCATGACGCAGTACCACCCAACACACCCGCCTTCACGGCCAGGAGACGCTCCATGAAGATCCAGCTCATTGCCGCCAGCGCCATCGCTACCCTCGCCCTGGCTGGCTGTGCCACCTCGCCCGGCTACGGTGGCGGTGGTTACAACAACGGCTACAACAATGGTGGCTACGGCAACAACGGCGGTTACAACCAGGGCCGTTGCGCTGACTGTGGCATCGTCACCCGCATCAACACCGTGCCGTCGGGCCGCACCGCGCCCAGCGCGACCGGCGCCATCCTCGGCGGCATCGTCGGTGCCGTGGCCGGCCATGAGATCTCCGATCACACCGGTGGCAGCCGTGGCAACAAGAACATCGCTGCGGCCGCAGGCGCGGTCGGTGGCGCGCTGGCCGGCAACCAGATCCAGAAGAACGTGACCAGTGATACCTACGACATCAGCGTGCGCATGGACGATGGCCGCACCATCGTGGTCAACCAGCGCGACCTCGGCGGCATCCGCGAAAACACCTACGTGCGCGTGGTCAACGGCAAGGTCATCCTGCGCTGACCTGCGCCGGGCCGGCGGCAAAGAAAAAGGCCCGCTTGCGCGGGCCTTTTTCATGTGACGGCTTGCAGCGCGATCAGGTCGGCTGCACGGCGTCGGCCTGCAGGCCCTTCTGGCCCTGCACGACGGTGAAGGTGACCTTCTGGCCTTCCTTCAGGCTCTTGAAGCCCTGGGTCTGGATGGCACGGAAGTGCACGAACACGTCTTCGCCGTTTTCACGGCTGATGAAGCCGAAGCCCTTTGCATCGTTGAACCACTTGACGGTACCGGTCTCGCGATCAGACATCTCACTAACTCCCTGGTGACTCTCTCTTGTTGTTGGAAACGCCTGGTGGGCGGCTGACAAGCAAGGGGGAAGCGAGGTGCATCGATGCAGCGGATCGGGAAGATCTTGCTTCATCAGGCCACGATCCACGGTGACCTTGCCAAGCTCAGCGACTGCAACTTAACCCGCCCAAAACGAAAAAGCAACTGGCAAAATCTTTCACTGTCAACCCCAAAACGGCGACCATACGGGACAGCATGGGACTCTCATTCATCTTATATCTGCTAGCGGTCATTTTTGTCCTTGTCGGCATCGCCGGAATCATCCTGCCGGCCCTGCCCGGCATCCCGCTGGTGTTCATCGGACTGCTGCTGGCGGCCTGGGCGGACGGCTTCACCCACGTCGGCTGGCCGACCCTGGTCGCGCTGGGCGTACTGACCGTCCTCTCGCTGCTGGTGGACGTGCTGGCCACGGTGGTGGGTGCGCAGCGGGTCGGTGCCAGCCGCAAGGCACTGTGGGGTACGTTCGTCGGCAGCATCGTCGGCCTGTTCTTCATGCCGATCGGCCTCTTTGCAGGCCCCCTGATCGGCGCCCTGGCCGGCGAGTACTGGCACACCCGCGAACTGGGGCGCTCGACCAAGGTAGGCCTGGCCACCTGGCTCGGTATCCTGCTCGGCCTGGCGCTGAAACTGGCCGTGGTGATCGCGATGCTCGGCCTGTTCGCCTTCGCTTGGTTCCTGTAACCCGCACTGCCTTCACGCCGCGCGCACGCGGTGCCCGTGCATAAACCGTGGGGGCTGGCCGTGAACCGGTGCAGCCGCCACACTGTGCGATTCCCGTATTCACCTAAGGGCCTGCTGCAATGACCCTGTCTCCGCTGCTTCCCCGTCTCGCGCCGCTGGCGCTGGCCCTGGCCAGTGCGCCGCTGGCCGCGCAGGAGTTCGCGCCCAGCGCCGAAGCCTCGCCGGCCGCGTGCGCGGCGATTACCACCGATGCTGCCCGCCTGGCCTGTTATGACCGCCAGTTCGGCCGTACCCCGCAGGCCACTGCCGAGGCCGACGCTGCGGCCGAGGCGGCCGCGCAGGCCCGTCGCGAAGAACGCCAGACTGCACGCGTGAGCCAGGGCGAAGAGAAGCTGCGCGAGCGGGTCAGCGATCTGTTCCGTCCAGCAGCCCCTGACAGCGCACTGGCCAATGCTGGCCGCGGTTCGCTGCTGGACAGCCGCTGGGAACTGGCCGAGGACTCCAAGCTGGGCCCGTTCCAGCTGCGCGCCTACAAGCCGGTGTACCTGCTGCCGGCGTTCTGGACCAGCGATCGCAACACCACGCCGCATTCGCCGAACCCGGCCAACACGGTCACCACGCCGCAGGTGCTGGACAGTGCCGAGCTGAAGTTCCAGATCAGTTTCAAGACCAAGATCGCCGAGAACCTGTTCGGCGACAACGGCGACATCTGGGCCGGCTACACCCAGAGCTCGCGCTGGCAGGCCTACAACGGCGAGGATTCGCGCCCGTTCCGCGAAACCAATTACGAGCCGGAAGTGATGATGGTGTTCCGCAACGGCTACTCGATCGGTGGCTGGCGCGGGCGCATGACCGGCATCGCGCTGAACCACCAATCCAACGGCCGCGCCGACCCGCTTTCGCGCAGCTGGAACCGGGTGATGCTCAACATCGGCCTGGACCGCGAGAACTGGGCGCTGGTGCTGCGCCCCTGGTACCGCATTCCCGAGACCCGCAGCGACGACAACAACCCGGACATCGAGGACTACATGGGCCGCGGTGATGCGACCCTGACCTGGAACCGCAACGGCCACGAAGTCTCGCTGATGGCGCGCCATTCGCTGCGCACCGGCAGCCGCTCGCACGGTGCCCTGCAGCTGGATTACGGCTTCCCGATCAGCAACCTGCTGCGCGGGCATGTGCAGGTGTTCGACGGTTACGGCGAAAGCCTGATCGACTACAACCACAAGGCCACCTACGTGGGCGTGGGCGTGTCGCTGCTGGAGTGGTTCTGATGCCCGTGACGATCTGGCACAACCCGGCCTGCAGCAACTCGCGCGGCGCATTGAAGCTGATACGTGATGCCGGCTTCGAGCCAGTGGTGATCGAGTATCTCGGCAATCCACCCGATGTGGCCACACTGCGCCAGGTGCTGGCCGAATCCGGCCTGGACGCGCAGGCACTGGTGCGCAGCAAGGAGGCGCAGTTCGCCGAACTGGGCCTGGAAGGTGCGGACGAGGCCACGCTGCTGGCCGCGATGGCCGAACACCCGCGACTGATCAACCGCCCCGTGGTGCGCACGGACAAAGGCACACGCCTGTGCCGTCCACCGGAAACAGTGCTGGAGATCCTGTAACCCGCCTCGCCGCCGCGTAGCGGAGCGTGTTGGTAGAGTCGACTGTTGGTAGAGTCGACTGTTAGTCGACTTCCTCCTCACCCTTCATATGCATCCGCGGAAAAGCCCGCACTGCGTGCGATAGTCGACTGACAGTCGACTCTACCCGGACGCCCTCTTCTACCCGGACGCCCTCCTCCCCGGCTGGATTACAACCAGTCGGTGATGCCTTCGCGGCGGTACACCTCGGCGAACGCCGGGCGCGCCTTCATCGACGTGGCGTGCGCCTTCAGTACCGGCCAGGTGTCGCTGGGCCTGGGCATGTTGCGCGACCAGCGCATCAGCATCACCAGCATGTAGTCGACCACGCAGGGCGTGGCGCCCAGCAGGTAGGGGCCATGTGCATGCAGGTGCGCGGCCACATGCTGCCAGGCCGCTTCCAGGCGCTGCCGTGCCATCCCGCGGCTGGCCTCGATATTCGCCTCGCCCGCCATTTCGTGTGGATAGAACCAGGCTCGATAGGCCGGCTGCAGCGTATTGGCACACCAGAACATCCAGCGGTAGGCATCGGCGCGCTGCGGCGTGCCCAGCGCGGGCAGCAGGTTGGCGTCCGGATGGCGATCCGCCAGGTACAACGCAATGGCCGCCGCTTCGGTCAGTACCAGGCCATCGATCAGCAGGGTCGGCACCACACCGGCCGGATTCAGCGCCAGGTACTGCGCCGACTTGTGCTCGCGCGCGTCGAAATCCAGCAGCACCAGTTCATGCTCGATGCCCAGCTCGATCAGCAGCCAGTGCACCACCAGCGCGGCGGTACTGGTCGAACCATACAGCGTGGTGCTCATGCAGAAGATCCTGTACAGGTGGATCAGCCGATTATGCGCCCGCGCGCACGATCGTTGCTCAGCCGCAGCTGCTCATGCAGGAATCCCGGCGTTCGCCACAGGACATCATCGGCGCGCGCATCGTACAGTCATGCGTCTTCAGTTCGCAGGCATGGCGCAGGTCCGGGTTGTCCACGTCCTTGCAGCGCTTGTCCGGCGCCGGCACCATCCGCTGCTCGCAATTGCTCTGGCGGCTGCCGAGAGAGTCATTCTGCGCCATGCAGCTGCGATAGCCGGCCTGGCACTGCACGCGGCACTGCGCCGATGCAGGGAAATCCGCGCCTTCGTACGACGCTGGGGTGTTGCAGCCGGCCAGCGCCAGCAGCATGCCTACCACGATGAATCGATGCAGGGCCATGGACACGTCCTGTGCGAGGGTGTGCCGACCGTAGCAGAGCAAGGGCTACAGGCGCGTTAATCCTCCTCCCGGATACAACAACGGCGCCACACGGGCGCCGTTGTCTGGACCGAAGCGTGCGGGGAGTTACTCCACCACCACCGGAATCTTGCCGATGCGGGCCTGCCATTCGCGCGGGCCGGTCTTGTGCACCGATTCACCGGTGGAGTCGACTGCCACGGTCACCGGCATGTCCTGCACGGTGAACTCGTAGATCGCCTCCATGCCCAGGTCAGCGAAACCAACCACCTTGGCGGCCTTGATCGCCTTGGACACCAGGTAGGCCGAGCCACCGACGGCCATCAGGTAGGCCGACTTGTGCTTCTTGATCGCCTCGATCGCGGCCGGGCCGCGCTCGGCCTTGCCGACCATGCCCAGCAGGCCGGTCTGTGCCAGCACCTGCTCGGTGAACTTGTCCATGCGGGTGGCGGTGGTCGGGCCGGCCGGGCCCACCACTTCGTCGCGCACCGGATCGACCGGGCCGACGTAGTAGATGAAGCGGCCCTTCAGATCGACCGGCAGTTGCTCGCCCTTGTTGAGCATGTCGACCATGCGCTTGTGCGCGGCATCGCGGCCGGTCAGCAGCTTGCCGTTGAGCAGCAGGGTCTGGCCCGGCTTCCAGCTGGCCACGTCTTCCGGCGTGATCGTGTCCAGGTCCACGCGGGTGCCCTTGGACGCGTCGTAGGTCAGCTTCGGCCAGTCTTCCAGCGACGGCGGGTCCAGCATCACCGGGCCGCTGCCATCGAGGGTGAAGTGCGCATGGCGGGTGGCCGCGCAGTTCGGGATCATCGCCACCGGCAGGTTGGCCGCGTGGGTCGGGTAGTCGTTGATCTTGATGTCGAGCACGGTGGTCAGGCCACCCAGGCCCTGCGCACCGATGCCCAGCGCGTTGACCTTCTCGTACAGCTCCAGGCGCAGCTCTTCGATGCGGTTGGACGCACCACGGGCCTGCAGCTCGGTGATGTCGATCGGCTCCATCAGTGCTTCCTTGGCCAGCAGCATCGCCTTCTCGGCGGTGCCACCGATGCCGATGCCGAGCATGCCCGGCGGGCACCAGCCGGCGCCCATGGTCGGCACGGTCTTCAGCACCCAGTCGACGATCGAGTCGGACGGGTTGAGCATGGCGAACTTGGTCTTCGCTTCCGAACCACCGCCCTTGGCGGCGACGATCACGTCGACCTTGTTGCCCGGCACCACCTTGACGTTGACCACGCCCGGGGTGTTGTCCTTGGTGTTGATGCGCTTGCCGGCCGGATCAGCCAGCACCGAAGCGCGCAGCTTGTTGTCCGGGTGCATGTAGGCACGGCGCACGCCTTCATTGGCCATGTCTTCCACGCCCATGGTGGCGTCGTCCCAGCGCACGTCCATGCCGATTTCCAGGAACACGGTGACGATGCCAGTGTCCTGGCAGATCGGACGGTGGCCTTCGGCGCACATCCGCGAATTGATCAGGATCTGGGCCATCGCTTCCTTCGCGGCCGGCGACTCCTCGCGCTCGTAGGCGGCGGCGAGGTTCTTGATGTAGTCGACCGGGTGGTAGTACGAGATGTACTGCAGCGCGTCGGCGATGGACTGGATGAGGTCTTCCTGCTTGATCGATGTCACGTCTTGCTCGCTTGCTCGAGGCTGGCGGGGGTAATCCGCCCATTTTACCCCCTCCCCCGGCCCCGGGGTGGTAGTGCCGGCCGCTGACCGGCAAGATCCCCCCGACGCTCTGTCACGTCACGCGCCACTGCGGCGTCCTTGCCCACATGAACGCCGAAACCGCTTTCCAGACCCACCGCCCGCGCCTGATGGCCCTGGCCTACCGCCTGCTTGGCAGCCGCGCCGACGCCGAAGACGTGGTCCAGGATGCCTGGCTGCGCTGGTCCGGCGCCGACCCGGCGGCCGTCCGCGACCCCGAAGCCTGGCTGGTCACCACCACCACCCGGCTCGGCCTGGACCGGCTGCGCGCGGCCAAGCGCGAGCGCGTGCACTACGTCGGCCCATGGCTGGCCGAGCCGCTGGCGGTCACCCTGGAGCCCGACCCGGCGCCCGGCCCGGCCCAGCTGCATGCGCTGGCCGACGACGTTTCGGTCGCCTTCCTGACCCTGCTTGAACAGCTCGGCCCCGAGGAACGCGCCGCTTTCCTGCTGAAGGAGGCCTTCGACCACGACTACCGCGAGATCGCCGAGCTGATCGGCCATAGCGAGGCCAACTGCCGGCAGCTGGTGCACCGTGCCCGGCAGCGCCTGCAGGCCGGACGGCCGCGCTTCAACGCCGATGCCAGCCACCACCGGCAGCTGCTGGCGCGCTTCATGGATGCCTCGCAGCGCGGCGACAGCGAGGCGATCCAGGCTCTGTTGCACGCCAACGCGTTGCTGGTGTCCGACGGCGGCGGCGTGGTTACCGCAGCGATCCGCCCGCTGCTGGGTGCCGAGCGCATCGGCCGCCTGTTCTGGGCCATCGCGCGCCGTGGCGCGGTGCATCCGGCCCAGCTGGGTTACGTCAACGGCGAGCCGGCGATCCTGCGCTTTGTCGGTGATCGCTTGCACTCGGTCACCACCATCGAGGTGGTCGATGGCCGCATCGCCAACGTGTACAGCGTGTTGAATCCGGAAAAGTTGCCGAAGGTTGTCACGCGCGGCGACGCTGCGGCGTCCTGGTAATGAAAGGCGGCCATCGTGGCCGCCGTGGAGCCCCCGATGTCCAATCACACGTCTCCCCGCGTCCCCTACACCCGCCTGGCCGCCGAGGCCTTCAAGGGCCTGCTGGCCACCAGCCAGGCGGTGCATGACAGCTCGATCGATCCGACCCTGATGGAACTGGTGTTCCTGCGCGTGTCGCAGCTCAACGGCTGCGGCTACTGCATGGACATGCACGGCACGGCGCTGCGCAAGGGCGGCATCGAGCCGCGCAAGCTGGACACGCTGCCGGCATGGCACGAGAGCCGCTTCTTCGACGAACGCGAGCGCGCGGCGCTGGGCTGGGCCGAGGCACTGACCCGGCTGACCGACGGCGCGCCGTCGCAGGCGGCGTTCGATGCATTGGCGCCGCACTTCGATGAGAAGGGCATCAGTGACCTGAGCATGGGAATTGCGGTGATCAACGCCTGGAACCGGCTGGGTGCGGGCCTGCTGCCGCCGCTGCCGGCCTGACCCACCCCGCCTTCGACAGTTCATCGGTGCTGCTGGTAGGTGTCGACCTTGGTCGACACGGTAGATCCACGCCATGCGTGGATGCGGGAGGGCCGGATCCCTTCGCTTCGCGAAGGGCTCTGACCCGCTGTGGGTCGCTGGGGTCAGAGCCCTTTGCCGCGCAAAGGGATCTGACCCCCGTGCCGGCCACACGCCTGCACTGACCCCCTCTGCACGTATCGGGCGCGCACAATACGCGCATGCCTGCTACCCCCACCGCTGGCGCTGACGCCGCGAAGAAACCCAGCCTGCGCCAGCGCTTCAGGGCGATGCGCAATCTGCCGCCGTTCCTGCGCATGGTCTGGAAGACCAGTCCCGCGCTCACCCTGGCCAGCCTCGGGCTGCGCCTGATCCGCGCGCTGCTGCCGGTGGCGATGCTGTACGTCGGCAAGCTGATCATCGACAGCGCCCTGCACCTGAGCCAGCACGACGCGGGCTTCCCGCCGCTGGGCGAAGCGCTGTCCAGCGGCGTGCTGAATCCGCTGCTGGGCCTGTTGGCGCTGGAATTCGGCCTGGCCATCGCCTCGGACCTCCTCGGCCGGCTGGTCAGCTACGCCGATGCCCTGCTCTCCGAGCTGTTCGCCAACGTCACCAGCATCCGGCTGATGGAACACGCGGCGACGCTGGATCTGGAGGACTTCGAGGACCCGGACCTGCAGGACAAGCTGGACCGTGCGCGGCGCCAGACCATGGGCCGGATGAACCTGATGAGCCAGCTGTTCGGCCAGGTGCAGGACGCGATCACCGTGGCCAGCCTCGCCGTCGGCCTGCTGGTCTACGCGCCGTGGCTGATCCTGCTGCTGGCGCTGGCACTGGTGCCGGCCTTCATCGGTGAATCGCACTTCAACGCAGCCGGCTACAGCCTCAACTTCCAGTGGACGCCCGAGCGCCGCCAGCTCGACTACCTGCGCCAGCTCGGTGCCAGCGTGGAAACGGCCAAGGAAGTGAAGATCTACAACCTGCACCGCTTCCTGGTGGAACGTTACCGGCGGCTGTCGGTGGCGCTGTTCCAGGCCAACCGTGCCCTGGCACGGCGCCGCGCGTTCTGGGGCACGCTGCTGGCCGCGCTGGGCACGCTGGGCTACTACACCGCCTACGCCTACATCGCCTGGCGCACGGTGCGCGGCGACTTTTCGATCGGCGACCTGACCTTCCTTGCCGGCAGCTTCCTGCGCCTGCGCCAGCTGCTGGAAGGCCTGCTGATCGGCTTCTCGCAGGTGGCCAGCCAGGCGCTGTACCTGGACGACCTGTTCTCGTTCTTCCAGATCGAGCCGGAAATCCATTCGCGCGAAGGTGCGGTGCGCGTGCCGCAGCCGATCCAGCAGGGTTTCGTGTTCGAGAACGTCGGTTTCCGCTATCCCGATGCCGAACAGTGGGCGGTGCGCCACCTCGATTTCCAGCTGCAGTCCGGCGAAGTGCTGGCCCTGGTCGGCGAGAACGGCGCGGGCAAGACCACGCTGGTGAAACTGCTGGCACGGCTGTACGAGCCGGACGAAGGCCGCATCCTGCTCGACGGCCGCGACCTGCGCGACTACGACCTGGACGACCTGCGCGCCAACCTCGGGGTGATCTTCCAGGACTTCGTGCGCTACAACCTCAGCGCCGGCGAGAACATCGGCGTCGGCCAGGTCGAGGCGATGGACGACCAGGCACGCATCGCCGATGCCGCGCGGCGAGGCATGGCCGAGGAAGTGATCGACGACCTGCCCGGCGGCTACGACCAGCTGATCGGGCGCCGCTTCAAGCAGGGCGTGGACCTGTCCGGTGGCCAGTGGCAGAAGATCGCCATTGCCCGCGCGTGGATGCGCAATGCGCAGGTGATGATCCTGGATGAGCCAACGGCAGCGCTGGACGCGCGCAGTGAGTTCGAAGTGTTCCAGCGGTTCAGGGAGCTGGCGGATAATCGTACGGCAGTGCTGATTTCCCACCGTTTCTCTTCGGTACGCATGGCCGATCGCATCCTGGTGCTGGCCGATGGCCGCATCGAGGCCAGCGGTACCCATGCGCAGCTGATGGCCCAGGGAGGACGGTACGCCGAGCTGTTCGAGCTGCAGGCGGCGGGTTACCGCTGAGAACGCCTCTCGTTCCGCCCAATGAGAACCCGTCTCATTTGAGATAGAATCACCCCCGACGACTTTCGATAGATACGCCCATGTCCTCCGCTTTCGGCGCCGAAACGGTGCTTGAGGTCCGTCACTGGACCGATGCCTACTTCAGTTTCACCACTACCCGCGACAGCGGCTTCCGCTTCGAGAACGGCCAGTTCGTGATGATCGGCCTGGAAACCGAGGCACGGCCGTTGCTGCGCGCCTATTCCATCGCCAGCGCCAACTGGGAAGAGCACCTGGAGTTCTTCAGCATCAAGGTGCAGGACGGCCCGCTGACCTCGCGCCTGCAGCACATCAAGCCGGGCGACAAGGTGCTGGTCGGCAAGAAGCCCACCGGCACCCTGCTGATCAGCGACCTGCATCCGGGCAGGAATCTGTACCTGCTGGGCACGGGCACCGGCATGGCGCCGTGGCTGTCGGTCATCAAGGACCCGGAGACCTACGAGCGTTTCGAGAAGGTGATCCTCTGCCACGGCGTGCGCTACGAGAAGGATCTGGCCTACCGCGATTACTTCGAGAAGGAACTGCGTGAGCACGAGTTCCTGGGCGAGATGATCGGCGACAAGCTGCTGTACTACCCCGCCGTCACCCGCGAGCCGTTCGCCAACCAGGGCCGCCTGACCCAGCTGATGGAAAGCGGCCAGATGCAGCGCACCCTCGGCCTGCCGGAGCTGAGCCCGGAAAACGACCGCGCGATGATCTGCGGCAGCCCGCAGATGCTGGCTGATCTGCGCAGCGTGCTCGATGCCCGCGGCTTCCAGGTCTCGCCGCGCATCGGCCAGCCGGGCCACTACGTGTTCGAGCGCGCGTTCGTCGAGAAATGATCTGCAACGGCAGCCGGCCGCCGGCCGGCTCTCCGTGCGCTCCGGGATTGCCGGCCAGCGGCCGGCACTACCCCCTTCACAGCAGCGCTTCGATCGCGCTGCGCAGCTGTTCCGGCCTGGTGGTTGGCGCAAAGCGCGCAGCCACCCGCCCCTGGCGATCGACCAGGAACTTGCTGAAATTCCACTTGATGCGGGCGCTACCCAGCAGGCCCCGCTTCTCGCGTGACAGCCACGCCCACAACGGATCAGCCCCCTCGCCGTTGACCTCGATCTTCTCCGAAAGCGGGAAGCTGACCGGATAATCCAGCGAACAGAACTGGCGGATCTGCGCGGCGTCCCCCGGCTCCTGCGCGCCGAACTGGTTGCATGGGAAGCCGATCACCACCAGGCCACGCTCGCGATACTCCTGCCACAGCTGTTCCAGCCCGGTGTACTGCGGGGTGAAGCCACAGCGGCTGGCGACATTGACCAGCAACAGCGGGTGACCCCGGTACCCGGTGAGGGCCTGTGGCTGGCCGTCGAGGTCGCGGAAGCTGAAATCGTAGGCAGTGGTCATGGCGCTGAACCGTGGGCGGTGAATGCATGGTACCCGCGCCCGGCCGCGGCAACATGCCTTTTGACACAAGTGCGGGCGCCGCCGGGCGGGTTACCCTCGGGCCCTTGTTTGCCTTACCGGAGTTCCTGCCTTGACCACCCGCCTTGCCCTTGCCGTGGCCATGTCCCTCGGCCTTGCCCTGCCCGCCTTCTCGGCCGGCGCCGCCACCCCGGCCGCCAGCAGCACCGCCCAGCAGGCCAATCCGTTCTTCGCCGAAAGCCCGCTGCCGCTGCACTTCCCGCAGTTCGACAAGATCAAGGACAGCGACTTCGCCCCGGCCTTCGACGCCGGCATGGCGCAGCAGCTGAAGGAAGTGGAGGCCATCGCCAACAACAAGGCCAAGCCGACCTTCGACAACACCATCATCGCCCTGGAAAAGAGCGGTGATGTCCTCGACCGCGCGACCACCGTGTTCTTCAGCCTGGTCGGTGCCGACACCAACGACACCCGCAAGAAGCTGCAGGCCGACTACTCGGCGAAGTTCGCCGCGCACAGCGATGCGATCGCGCTGAACGGCAAGCTGTTCGCCCGCATCCAGGCGCTGTATGACACCCGCAGCCAGCTGGGCCTGGACGCCGAAGGCGTGCGCCTGGTCGAGAAGTACTACGACAACTACGTGCGCGCAGGCGCCAAGCTGTCCGACGCCGACAAGGCCAAGCTGAAGGAGATGAACGCCGAGCTGGCCAACCTGGGTACCAAGTTCAGCCAGAACGTGCAGTCGGAGGTGAACGCTTCGGCGATCACCGTCGACGACGTCAAGGAACTGGACGGCCTGTCCAAGGAGCAGATCGCCGCCGCCGCCGAAGCCGCCAAGGCCCGCGGCCAGGACGGCAAGTACGTGATCACCCTGCTCAACACCACCGGCCAGCCGCCGCTGACCAACCTGGCCAACCGCGCCCTGCGCCAGAAGATCTACGAAGCATCGGTGAGCCGCGGCAGCCGCGGCGGTGAGTTCGACAACACCGCTCTGGTCTCGCGCATCATGCAGCTGCGCGCCGACAAGGCCAAGCTGATGGGCTTCCCGAACTTCGCCGCCTACAACCTGACCAACCAGACCGCCAAGACCCCCGAAGCGGTCAACGCGATGCTGGGCAAGCTGGCCCCGGCCGCGGTGGCCAACGCCAAGCGTGAAGCCGCCGACCTGCAGGCGATGATCGACCAGGAACAGAAGGCCGCTGGCAAGCCGACGTTCAAGCTGGAACCGTGGGACTGGGCCTTCTACAGCGAGAAGGTGCGCCAGGCCAAGTACAACTTCGACGAGTCGCAGCTGAAGCCGTACTTCGAAATGAAGAACGTGCTGGAGAACGGCGTGTTCTACGCCGCGGGCCAGGAATTCGGCCTGACCTTCAAGCAGCGCACCGACCTGCCGGTCTACCACGATGACGTCACCGTCTACGACGTGTTCGACGCCGACGGCAGCCAGCTGGCGATCTTCATCTTCGACCCGTATGCACGCGCCTCCAAGCGCGGTGGCGCGTGGATGAACTCCTACGTCTCGCAGTCCAAGCTGACCGGCTTCAAGCCGGTGGTCGCCAATCACCTGAACATTCCGAAGCCGCCGGCCGGCCAGCCGACCCTGCTGACCTGGGACGAGGTGAACACCACGTTCCACGAGTTCGGCCACGCCCTGCACGGCATGTTCTCCAACGTGAAGTACCCGTACTTCTCGGGCACCTCGGTGCCGCGTGACTTCGTCGAGTTCCCCTCGCAGGTCAACGAGATGTGGGCCGACAACCCGGTCATCCTGAAGAACTACGCCAAGCACTACCAGAATGGTTCGGCGATGCCGCAGGCACTGCTGGACAAGGTGCTGGCGGCAGCCAAGTTCAACCAGGGCTTCGCTACCACCGAGTACCTGGGTGCGGCCATGCTGGACCAGCGCTGGCACCAGATCGGCGCCGACCAGGTGCCGGCCGCCAAGGACGTGATGGCCTTCGAGCGCGCCGCGCTGGAGAAGGACGGCATCTACTACGCGCCGGTGCCGCCGCGCTACAAGACCCCGTACTTCAGCCACATCATGGGCGGCTACTCGGCCGGTTACTACGCCTACATCTGGTCGGAAGTGCTCGACGCCAACACCCAGAAGTGGTTCAAGGACAACGGCGGCCTGAGCCGCAAGAACGGCGACCACTTCCGCGCCACCCTGCTGTCCAAGGGCGGCAGCGTCGACGCGATGCAGCTGTTCCGCGATTTCGCCGGCCACGAGCCGCAGATCGAACCGCTGCTGGAAAAGCGTGGCCTGACCGGCGCCGGCAACTGATCGCCCGCGCAGTAGCCTGAAACGAAAAACCGCCCGGGAAACCGGGCGGTTTTTTTGTTGTGGTTGGGGGCAGAGCCCTTTTCTGCGAAAAGGGATCTGACCCCGGGGTCTCCGCCCCGCGCTGGCTTCAGCGTGGCGCCACGTACCCACCCGGTACGCCTTCCGGCGACAGCACCAGCTGCCACAGCTGCGCGTGCCGGCAGCGGAAGGTGGCCATCGATCCGGCCAGGTAGAACCGCCACATGCGGCGGAAATGCTCGTCGTAGCGCGCGTCCAGCTGCGGCCACGCCGCTTCCACATTGCGTCGCCAAGCCTGCAGGGTGAGGTCGTAGTCGGTGCCGAAGTTGTGCCAGTCCTCCAGCACGAAGCGCCCTTCGAACGCCTTGCTGATCTGCACCGCCGACGGCAGCATTGAATTGGGGAAGATGTAGCGCGCGATCCACGGATCGGTGCGATGCCGCGAGATGTTGGTGCCGATGGTGTGCAGCAGCAGCAACCCGCGCGAAGACAGGCAGCGCCTGGCCACCTCGAAGAAACTGGCGTAGTTCTTGTCGCCGACGTGCTCGAACATGCCGATCGAGAAGATCGCATCGAACGGCTCATCCAGTTCGCGATAGTCCTGCAGGCGGATCTCGATCGGCAGGCCGGCGCACAGTTCGCGTGCGAACCCGGCCTGTTCCTGCGAAATGGTCACGCCGACGCCGCTGACGCCGTAGCGCTCTGCTGCGAACTTCAGGGCTTCACCCCAGCCACAGCCGATGTCCAGCACACGCTGCCCGGGGCGCAGCCCCAGCTTGCGGCAGACCAGGTCCAGCTTGGCCTCCTGCGCGGCATCGAGATCACTGGCATTGCGCCAGTAGCCGCAGCTGTACACCAGGCGTTGGCCGAGCATGGCCTGGTAGAGGTCGTTGCCAAGATCGTAGTGGCGGCGGCCCACTTCGTAGCTGCCCTGCCCGACCTGCAGGTTGAACAGGCGCGCCTTCAGCGCATCGGCCACTTCGCGCCAACCGTGCACCCGTTCATCCAGGTGTGCCTGCATCAGGTGGACGAGGAATTCATCGAGGACGTTGGCATCCCACCAACCGTCCATGTAGCTCTCGCCGAGGCCAAGCGAGCCGTGCGCCATGACCCGCGCGAAAAAGCGCGGGTCATGCACCTGGATGTCCTGTGGCTGGGTGCCGCCGATGCGGACCCCGGCTTCCTGCAGCAGGCCGGCGACCCGCTCCTGCAACCCTGTATCCACGCCACCTCCTCGACTGCGGTCAACCGCGTGCGAACAGCTCCACGTAGTCCTTGGCCACGTGCGGCAACAGCACCGCCGCCGGTACGTCGGCGGTCTGGGTGCCGTCCGAGTATGGACCCACCTGGTACGGCGGGAAAACAAAGCGCAGCGCGGTGATCTGCCCCTTGTCGTTGGTCAGCGGCTGGAACTGGCTGAAATTGTCGGCCTGGGGGCCGGTACCGTCGGCAATCATGCGCGATGCGTTACGCAGCGATTCCTGCAGCTGGGCCGGGTCCATGTCCTCGCCACTGAGGCGGGTGGCCACGCGTTCGCGCAGCTGGTCGGCGACGAAATCACTGATCGCCTTCCAGCCCTTGGCATCGGCCACCAGCTTGTCGGCACTGAGCATCTGCTGCTGCGCCGGCAGCCACACGAAACGCGCCACCAGCGGCTCGCCGTGGGCGCCACCGGTATAGCGGCTGCCATCGGCACTGACCACCACCAGCTGCGGCGTTTCCAGCAGCTTTTCGAAGCTCAACGACAGTTCGTAGGGCATGGTCGGCTTGTCATTGCCGAGCCCGTCCAGTGCCTGCTGCAGGTCGCTGCGTGCGCTGGTTGCGTAGTTCTGCAGCGCGCGCGCCAGGCCCGGGTAGCGATCGATGCCGGCCGGGTAGCTGATGCCCACCACTTCGCGCTCGTTGTTCTCGATCACGTCGCGCAGGTCCAGCGGCGCTTCCGTGGCCGGCGTTTCGCCTGCGGCAGTGGCCTCGGCGGCGGGGGCCGCGTCGGTCGCCGGTGCCGGCTCGCTTTCACGCTGGCAACCGGCCAGCAACAGCACGCCCACCACGCCGGCCAGCACGCTGCCGTGCAATGGCCGGTTGTTTCCAATCTTCATCGGGATCCCCTGTTCATGTTTGTACATCATCGCCTGCCATGGCTGAAGCGTGGCCCGCTGGCATTCAGCCAGCGAGCAGGTCGTGGTACTCCTCGTGCCGCTGCAGGAAGGCTTCGGCGTAGGAACATGCCGGCACCACCTTGTACTTCTGCTCGCGGGCAAAGCGCAGTGCCACGCGGGTCAGCTCACCTGCGATGCCACGGCCGGCAATCGGCTCGGGTACCTCGGTGTGGGTGATGACCATGCGCCTGCGTTTGATCTGGTAATCGAGCACCGCCAGCTGTCCGCGCACACGGGCGGTGAAGCGATGGTTGGCCAGGTCGTGTTCGACCTCATAGGCCAGACCGGGGGGCGTGACCGAAGCCATGGAACTGTCTCCTGCGGCGACTGCGTGGATGGTGCGCAGCCGGGCGCCATGATCGCGTGAAGCCTGAACAGGGGCAAGTCCAATCCATTCACGTCAGTTTTCGACCCTCAAGCTGGAGCGAGGACGGCCGCTATCGCCTGTGGAGGGGTACGGCCATGCTGGCACGGCCCTTGCGACCGTTGATCATGCGCACCACCGCGGAGGCTCCGATGCACCCCAGCGATTCCCATTCCGACACCGACCGCGCCCTGCTGGAGGGCCTGCTGCAGCTGGCGGTGGAAGGGCAGACCGAAGATCAGGATTTCCAGCGCATCGGCGAAGAGGTATTCGCCCGCCTGCTGGACACCTACGGCCAGCAGACCCGCGCCTGACCAGGAGCGGGTCCCTGCCCCCGGGGGCGGATCCAGTGGATCCGACCCCGGCCCCTCAACCGCCGCCGAGGCGGAAGGTCGGGTTGGAAAGCTCGCGCAGGAAGTGGGTGAAGATGCTCGGCTGCATGGCCAGCATGAAGATCACACCGAACGCCGCGCCCGCCAGGTGGGCGCTGTGGTTGATGCGATCACCACCGCGCTTGTCCATCCAGATGCTGTAGCCCACGTAGAACGCGGCATAGACAATGGCCGGTGCCGGGATGAAGAACACCAGGATGATCGACCACGGCTTGATCAGGATGAAGGCGAACAACACCGCCGACACCGCCCCGGACGCGCCCAGGCTGAGGTAGTTCGGGTTCTTCTGGTTCTTCAGGTAGCTGGGCAGGATCGAGACCAGCAGCGCACCGATGTAGAACGCCGGGTAGGTCAGGTAGCTGCCGGTCAGCTGCACCATCACGCTCTCGATGAATCCCCCGAAGAAGAACAGGGTGATCATGTTGAAGATCAGGTGCGACCAGTCGGCGTGGATGAAGCCATAGGTCACCAGCCGGTCGTACTGGCGGTGACGGTCGATGGCCGGCGGCCACAGGATCAGGCGGTCGGCCAGCTTGCGGTTGTTGAACGCCATCCACGACAGGAGGGCGGTGATGGCGATCAACAGCAGATTGACGGGGGTCATGTCAGGCTCAGGCGCTACGGTAGTTGTCGACCATACGATAGCGTTTCGCGTACCAACCGAAGGCCAACGCCGCGACGAAGGCGAAACCGGCGAAGAAGAACATCAGGAATGCCGCCTCGCTCAGGCCCGTACTGGCGATCTTGTGGGTCACCGCATCGTTGCGCACAGCAGCGTTGGACAGCAGCACCCACAGGTTGCCGATGGTGGTGGTCAGGTTCCAGAAGCTCATCACCACGCCCTTCATCGCCTGCGGCGCCTGGCTGTAGGCGAACTCCAGGCCGGTGGCCGAGACCAGCACCTCACCGAAGGTCAGCAGCGCATACGGCAGCATCTGCCAGAAGATCGACATGGCATTGCCACCATCCATCACCACCTGGATGCCGCCGACCACGATCCAGGCCAGGCCACTGAAGGCGATGCCGGCGGTCATGCGGCGCAGCGCGGTCGGCTCGAAGCCGAAGCGGCGCAGGGCCGGGTACAGCACCAGGTTGTTGAACGGAATCAGGATCATCACCAGCAGCGGGTTCAGCGCCTGCATCTGCGAGGCGGTGAACCAGCTCGGCATCTGCATCTGCTGGCCCTGCAGGACCCAGGTCGAGGCCTTCTGGTCGAACAGCGAGAAGAACGGCGTGGTCAGCGCGAAGATCACCAGCACGCGCAGCACGGAGCGCACACCTTCCACGGCTTCGGTCGGGTGCAGGCCACGGGCGCGATCGAGCTGCATCCAGGTGCCACCGCCAATACCGGCCAGGATCGACACCAGCGCCAGGCACAGGCAGATGACGATGCCCAGCGAGCCAACCAGGCCGAACGAGGCCACTGCCAGCACCAGGCCGAGTACGGCGATCACCAGGCCCGGACGGCCCTGGCCGGCCACGCGCGTGGTCAGCGCGGTACGCACCACGTTGGCGAACGAATGCGGGTCCTTCGGCGGCAGCGGCACCAGCACGTAGCGCTTGCGACCCAGCCAGAACACGAAAGTGGCGATGAACATCAGGATGCCCGGGATGCCGAACGCCCACTGCGGGCCCCAGTTCTTCAGCACCAGCGGGATCAGCAGCGAGGCGAACAGCGAGCCGAAGTTGATGATCCAGTAGAAGGCGTCGAAAACGATCTTGGCCAGGTGCTTGTTGCTCTGGTCGAACTGGTCGCCCATGAACGAGGCCACCAGCGGCTTGATGCCACCGGCACCCAGCGCGATCAGGCCCAGGCCGAGGAAGAAGCCCTCGCGGCTGTTCTCGAACAGCGCCAGGCACAGATGGCCGGCACAGTAGACCAGGCTGAACCAGAGAATGGTGTGGTACTTGCCGAAGAACCTGTCGGCCAGCCAGCCTCCGAGCAGCGGGAAGAAATACACGCCGATCATGAAGCTGTGCATGATGTCCTTGGCTTCACCGGCACGGCCTTCCGCAGTGATTTCCTGCAGCAGCAGCGAGGTGATCAGGAACTGCACCAGGATGTTGCGCATCCCGTAGAAACTGAACCGCTCGCAGGCCTCATTGCCGATGATGTACGGGATCTGGCGCGGCATCTTTCCCTGGCCGGCGATGGGGGCAACTGCGTCGTGGCTCATCCTGTAAGGCAATCCTGCAAAGCGAAAGGCGCAAGGTTACCGGAAGCGGGGCTTGCGAAGCACGCTGCAGGGCTGCATGACAACGGTGCCAATCCGTGGCAGGCAACGTCACTACATGCCGGAAGTCACGGCACCTGCACGACAAAAGCGTAAACTTATCGTTATGCGCCCCCTCGCCCACGCCCGTCTCCTGCTCAGCTGTCTCGTGCTGCTGCTGGCGTTGCAGGCACAGGCGCGGCCGCAGGCACCGGCCGCCGCCAGCGGTGAGGCCGAGCCCCGGCAGCTGACCGTGGCCGCGCTGGAACTGCCCAGCCGCGATGATGCGCAGTGGAAGCAGCGCCGCGAACAGGTGGCGCACCTGCTCACCGAGCTGCAGCCGGACGTGATCTCCGTACAGCAGGTGCTGCAGCAGCAGGGCCGCAATCCGGCCTGCTGGCTGGCCAGCCGGCTGCGCTACAGCTGCGACTTCGTTACCGCCGATCCGCCCAGCCAGCCGTTGCGGCATGGCAACGCGATGCTGACCCGGCTGCCGGTCAGCGAGGATGGCGTAACCCTGCTGCACCCACCCGGCACCTTCAGCGCCGCCGGCATGATGCGGCTGAAGCTGGGCCAGGCGCTGGTCAACATCTATGTGGCACGGCTGCGCCCGGACCCGGACGAGGCCACTGCCCGCCAGCACCAGACCAGCGACCTGATGACCTGGATCGGGGCCACCGCCGAGGGCATGCCCAGCCTGATCGCCGGTGATTTCTCGGCAACCACCGTCGAGCTCGTGCGCAGTACCCCGGGGTTCCAGCCGGCCCGGCGCAATCCGGGCGGCCGCCCCGAGCCGCCGGCGGCCAGCGGCGGTGGCGCCAGTGGTCATGGCCTGGACGTGCTGTTCCAGGTCAAGCACTTCGGCGGCATCCGCCAGCAGCCGATCCTGCTGCCGGCCGACGGTGACCTGCCGGGCCTGCGTCTGGGCGTAATGGCCACCCTGCGCCTGCAGGGCGATACGGCCACGGCCGAATAGGTAGTGCCGGCCGCTGGCCGGCATTCCAGGGCTGCCGGCCAGCGGCCGGCACTACCAATGCGGAAAACAAAAAGGCCGGGGTCTCCCCCGGCCTTTTCTGTTCATCCTGTTACCACGATCAGGCAATCGCTTCCTGGTAACGGCGCTCGACTTCGTTCCAGTCGATGACGTTGAAGAACGCGCCGATGTATTCCGGGCGGCGGTTCTGGTACTTCAGGTAGTACGCGTGTTCCCACACGTCCAGGCCGAGGATGGGGGTGTTGCCTTCCATCAGCGGGCTGTCCTGGTTGCCGGTGCTTTCGACCACCACCTTCTTGTCCGGAGTCACGCTCAGCCAGGCCCAGCCGCTGCCGAAACGGGTCAGCGCTGCCTTGGTGAAGGCGTCCTTGAACTTGTCGAAGCCGCCCAGGTCCTTGTCGATGGCCTTGGCCACGTCGCCCACCGGGTTGCCGCCCGCGTTCGGTGCCATCACGGTCCAGAACAGCGAGTGGTTGGCATGGCCGCCACCGTTGTTGCGCACCGGACCCTGCAGGTTCTCCGGCAGCGACTTGAGCTTCTTCACCAGCTCTTCGACCGGCAGGTCAGCGTACTCGGTGCCTTCCAGCGCCGCGTTGACGTTGTTGATGTAGGTCTGGTGATGCTTGGTGTGATGGATTTCCATCGTCGCCGCATCGATATGCGGTTCCAGCGCGTCGTAGGCGTAGGACAGCTTGGGCAGGGTATAGGCCATGATGCATCTCCTGATTGCGAGGGCACCCGACGGTGTCGGGCGTTGCGCGGTGAATGATGGGGACAGACCGCCAGATTACCAAGGGGGATGTAAAGGAAATTGCGTCCTGCCGGTGAGCACGACGGCAATTGTTACGCAGCGGTGACGCGGCGCCGTCCTCATGCACCGTGCAGCGCGCAGGCGCTACAGTGCGAGCACCACCCTCGCCCGCTTCCTTGCCCATGCGCAACCCCCGGCTGCTGATCACCGCCATCGCCCTGCTGCTGCTCGGCCTGGTCGTCAACCATTTCATGCAGCGCCCGCCGGCGCCGCAGTTCGCGCCGGACCTGCAGGGTGCGCCTGCCGCGCGCGCACCGGCCACAGCCACGCCCGGCAAGGACAACGGTCTGCCCGCGTTCCTGCCCGCCGAAGCCCGGCAGACCATCGCCCTGATCCAGCGCGGTGGTCCATTCCCGCATCGCCAGGACGGCAGCACCTTCGGCAACCGCGAACAGCAGCTGCCGCAGCGTCCGCGCGGCTACTACCGCGAATACACCGTGGACACCCCCGGCGCGCGCACCCGTGGCGCTCGCCGCATCGTCACCGGCGGCGACCCGCCGGAGGCGTGGTACTACACCGACGATCACTACGAATCGTTCCGCAGCTTCACCGTACCGGCCCAGGGAGCGCAGTGATGAGCCACGATGATTTCGGCCTCGGCCTGCATGACATCAACAATGCCGGCGTCTACGCCATCGACAGCGACGACATCGGCGCACTGGCCGCAGCGATGCGCGATGCCGGGCTGAAGGTGATCCGCATCGATCTGGAAGGCGTGGCCGACAAGCGCACCCTGCTCGCCCGACTGGCTGCACAACTGGATTTCCCGGCTGGCTTCGGCGGCAACTGGGATGCACTGTCGGACAACCTGCGCGACCTGCAGTGGCTGCCGGCCAACGGTTACGCGCTGTTCCTGGCCGACGTGGACACGTTGCGCGCCTCCACGCAGAAGGATTTCGACACCCTACTGGACGTGATGGACGAAGCCAGTCGCGACTGGGTTGGCCGCGACGTGCCGTTCTGGGTGTTCCTGTCGCAGAGCGCGTAGGGCAATGCCCTGGTAGAGGCCGACCCTGGTCGGCATGCGCTGGTGCCTTGGTAGAGGCCGACCTTGGTCGGCGTTTCTGTGCCAACCAAGGTTGGCACCTACCCAAACGCGAGCCGGCCAGGGCGTGGCGCGCCCCTTGCCTACCGGCTCCCGTTATCTTCCTGCAGCTCTTTCTTGAACGGAATGTCCGGCGGCGGTCGCGCCACCGCCGGCTGGTCCTGCATGTTGGGGTTGGTCAGGCCGCAGCCGCCACCCGCCTGCAGGATCGAGATCACGCAGGAGATCTTCGTACCGGTGCCCGGCAACGGAATCTCCATCGACTTGATGCCCTTGCGCACCCATTCGGCCAGCAGTGATTCCTGCGGCACCCAGTACTTGTCGAACGAGGTCGGCGTGTAATCGTACGGCGGTCGCTTCAACCAGGTGCCAGACTGCGCGATGCGCTCCTTGCTCCAGCCATCGTTGGCGCCACCGGGGGCACCACGTTCGGCGTGACCGCCACCTTCCTGCCCCGGCACGCGCACGCTGCCGTCGGCATTGAACAGGCCATTGCCCTTGCCGGCGGCACTGGCCTGGCTTGCGCCCCTGCTGGCGCCGTCGTGGTTGCGGCTCGACGCGCCCCAGTCGTCGCCCTTGGCAGGCGTAGCCCAGTTGCCCGGGTTGGGAGCCGGACGCGCGCCGGCCTGGGCCGGTGTCGTGCTGGAGGCGGATGGCCGTGGCGCGCTGCTGTTGGCCTGGGTTGCAGTGCTACTGGCCGCAGACGCCGGCGTTGCCGCTGGCGCGCTGCCACTGGACGTTGAAGGCGCCGCCGCGGGTGCCGACGCAACTTCGCGCTCGCGCACCTGCAGGTCACGGCCTGCCGGCGCACGCACGGTCGGCTCGCGCCCGGCCACAGCAGCCATCCGTACCTGCGGATCGACCACGGCCTGCACTTCGCGCTCGCGCACCTGCACATCGCGCTGCGGCACACGGACCTGTACATCGGCCGTGCGCAGCGGCTGCGATATCGCCGGTGCATCGACCGTACTGATTTCACGCTCCTGCACCGGGATGTCACGCAGCTGCGGCGTCCGCACCGCGATCTCCGGCGCACGCAGTGCGGCCGGGGCCGGCGGCACCTGCACCGGCTGCACGCTGCGCTCACGCACCGTCGGTACCGTGTCGCGCGGCACGATGCTGATCTCCGTGCGCGGCACGCTGACAGGTGGCACCACGAAATCCGTACTGGCCTCGGCTACTTCGGTGGCCTGCACCGGAGACGGCGGCGGTGCCGCGACCGGCGCCGGCTCGGATTCGGCGGGCGGCGGCGGCACGCTGGCCACTGCAGCCGGAGCGGGTGCGGACGCAGCTGCCGACGCGGACGCCGGACGCGGCTCAGGTGCCGTTGCGGCCCCTGCGTTCTGGCCAGCTGCAACCTGGCCCGGCGGTGCAGCGGCCGCCGCTTCCGCACCTGGCTGATCGCCGCCGCCCTCCCGGGTAGCGCGACCGACGAACTCCACCTGCACGCGCTCGCCCTCGGCGCCTTGTTCTTCCGGTGCCGAGGTGCGGATCACTGCCACCCATAGCAGCAGCATGAAGAACAGCAGATGCAGCAGCGCACTGGCCAAGGCCGAGACCCAACGCATCCAGCGCTGGTCGCGCGGCGCAGCATCCCAGTCCTGCCAGAACAGACGGCGCATCGCTTGCCAGGGTGACAACCGGGGCAACTGCCCGGGTGGCCCTGGCAGCGGACGCGGCAGCAGCACCGCGATCAACTCGCTGGCGTGCAGCGGCCGCGGCAATGGACCGAGCGAGCGCAGCCACAGCGCCCAGCCGTACGGCAGGCGCGTGGTTTTCTCGAGGACGGCCCTGGGCTGCTGGCGGGCCAGCAGCAGGTCGATGAACTGCTCGGCCCGGGTCAGAGGCACGCGTCAGCGATCAGGCGGCGTTGCCGCGAGGGATATACGGCGCGTGGCCACTGTCGTGGTCGGTCGCGTCGCGCACGGCGGTCACGCCCGGCACGCGGCCCATCAGGGTCTTTTCAATGCCCTGCTTGAGGGTCACGTCGGCCATGCCGCAGCCCTGGCAACCGCCACCGAAGCGCAGCAGCACCACGCCTTCGGCCGAAACTTCCTGCACGGCCACCTTGCCGCCATGCGAGGCCAGCTGCGGATTGATTTCGTTTTCCACCACCCAGTGCACGCGCTCGACCAGCGAGGCGGCATCGCCGGGCGCTTCGCCCTTGATGCGCGGCGCCTTGATGGTCAGCTGCTGGGTACCGGCACTGCCGGCGACGATGTCGATCTCGGCGCCATCGAGCCAACCGACGCTGCCGGCATCAACGTAGAGCGTGAAACCATCGCAGTCCACCGCCCACTCGTCGCCGAGCAGGTCGGTCGGTTCGGCGAACTCCAGCCGGGCGTCGGCGCGCGGCGTGCCGGGATCGACCGCGCTCAAGCGCACACCCATGCCGGGCACGCCCTCGCGTTCGATCAGCTTGCGGAAATGGGTCTGGGCAGTGTCGGAGATCTGGATCATCAGGCTATTCTAGCCAAGTAAGCGTCAGCCGCTCATTCGATTTATACACCGTCCGGCGCATTGTTCAGTCAACACGAGGTGGAGATTCCCATGGCCGACCTGATTCCACTGGCCCAGGCCCGTTGCGTGCCGCGCAAAGGCAGCGACCACAAGCTCGGCGAAGCCCGCCTGGCCGAACTGCTGCCGCAGATTCCCGGCTGGGAGCTGAGCGAGGGCGGACAGGCCCTGTCGCGCACCTTCCGCTTCAAGGATTACTACGCCACCATGGCCTTCGTGAACGCGCTGGCCTGGATTGCCCACCGCGAGGACCACCATCCGGACCTGGGCGTGCACTACGACCGCGCTGTGGTGCGCTTTTCCACCCACGACGTGGGCGGCCTGAGCGAGAACGACTTCATCTGCGCTGCGAAGACTTCGGCCCTGACGGAGCAACTGCCATGAACGTACGCTTGCTGAGCCTGTCCCTGATTGCTGCGTCCGGCCTGGCCGGCTGTGGCCCGTCGGAACCGCCGGCACCACCGCCGCCGCCGCCGACCGAAGTGGCCGCGGTGAAGACGCCGCCACCGCAGTACCCCCTTGAACTGGCCTGCATGGGCGTAGGCGGCACCAGCACCTTCAAGGTGACCATCGGCACCGACGGCAAGCCAAGCGAGGTCGCCCTGCTGACCAGCGCCGGCAACCCGCAGCTGGACGAACTGGCCAAAACGGCCGTTCAGGGCTGGCAGTTCAAGGCCGCCACCCGCAATGGCGCTGCCGTGCCGGCCACCATCCAGGTGCCGGTCAGCTTCAACCCGCCGCAGCCGAAGCCCGATCAGTGCTTCGCCATCGAAGAACGCCTGCGACGCGGCGGCTGATCGCGCGCGCCCCGACGAGGCCAGCCGACGCCCGCCTCGCCCTCCCCGCCCCGGGCTCATCCGGGGCGGCTGTCTGTTGAACAGGACCGCGTCGGTACATGCTGCAGATTCCCGCCGAAAATGTCTGGATCGCACTGGCGGTCACCCTCGCGGCCGGCCTGGCCACTGCCATCGGCAGCCTGCTGGTGCTGTTCTCGCGCCGCCCCAATCCGCGCCTGCTGGCGTTCGGCCTGGCCTTCGCCGGCGGCGCGATGGTCTACGTGTCGCTATCGGAGATCCTCAACAAGTCCATCGCATCGTTCGCCCTGGCCTATGGCGAGCGCACCGGCTTCACCTACGGCACGTTGGCCTTCCTGGCCGGCGTGATCGTGATCGTGCTGATCGACCACTTCATTCCCAATCCGCATGACAGCCTGGACAAGCAGGACCCTGCGTTCCGCGAAAACAGTCGCGAGTACCTGAAGCGGGTCGCGCTGCTGACCTCGGTGGCGATCACCGCGCACAATTTCCCGGAAGGCCTGGCGACCTTCTTCGCTACGCTGGAAAGCCCGTCGGTGGGCATGCCGCTGGCCTTCGCCATCGCCATCCACAACATTCCCGAGGGTAT
The DNA here is from genome assembly GCF_018320795.1 of Stenotrophomonas sp. PE591. Classification (NCBI taxonomy): domain Bacteria; kingdom Pseudomonadati; phylum Pseudomonadota; class Gammaproteobacteria; order Lysobacterales; family Lysobacteraceae; genus Stenotrophomonas; species Stenotrophomonas sp. PE591. Next base: position 559,854 of record NZ_JAAOKO010000002.1, on the reverse strand, counting down.
CGCGATCGCGGTGCCGGTGTACTTCGCCACCCAGAACAAGTTCTATGCGTTCAGTGCCAGCCTGCTGTCCGGCCTGGCTGAGCCGGTGGGCGCGGCGCTGGGCTACTGGTTGTTGTCAGGATCGCTGTCGCACGCCACGTTTGGCTGGGTGTTCGGACTGATCGCCGGCGTGATGGTGTTCCTGGCGCTGGACGAGCTGCTGCCGGCAGCCAAGCGCTATGCCAAGGGCCACGAGACGGTATATGGCCTGGTGGCCGGCATGGGCACCCTGGCGATCAGCCTGGTGCTGTTCAAGTGGTGAGGGGTTCCCGGCCAACGGGCTAAGCCCCCTCGCGGCTGGCACGTTCCGCAGTATCGAGAGGTCACGGGCGGGGCCGGCTTGCAGGGGACGCCGTGAACCCGTCCATGGGGGCTTGTCCGCGGCATCCATGCCGCAGACACCCCTGCAAGCCGGCCCCGCCCGTGCCCCGTCATTCTTCCGTGCACGCCAGCCGCGCGATGAAAAGATTGAAGAGCGAAGCGCGCGCTGCGCGCGTGAGTCGAGTACGACTCGAGTCTACAAAGGCTGCGTGCGGGTATGGGCCTACGCTGCGGATGTCCGGGTCCGCCTTGTAGCGAGCCGAGCACCGCAGGTCCGGCGAGGGCGAAGAGGCGCGGGTGTCTGAGCGCTGCGAATGGCGCCGACCAAGCGCCCGGCGCCGCCGAACTGCCGTCAGCGCAGCCGATCCAGCGCCTCGACCAGCTCATCGGCCAGCGGCGCGTTCAGCACATACGGGCTCTTGCCGTCGTCCAGCGCGAACTCCAGCGAGGCCGCGTGCAGGAACAGACGCTTCAGCCCGATCTGCTCACGAAGCCGCTTGTTGACCGCCGGATCGCCGTACTTGTCGTCGCCGGCCACCGGATGCCCCAGGTGCTGGGCATGCACGCGGATCTGGTGGGTACGGCCGGTCTCGATGCGCACCTCGCAATAGGAATGGCCGCCGCGGCGCTCCAGCACCCGGAAGTGGCTGATCGATTCCTTGCCGATCGCGTTGACCTGCACATGGCGCTCGCCGCCCTGGCGCAGGCCGACATGCAGCGGCGCATCGACCGTCATCACCCCGTCGGGCATGCGCCCGGCCAGCAGGGTCAGGTAGCGCTTGCGGATGCCGGCGCCGTGGTCTTCACGCAGCAGCGCCTGCAGTTCGCTCAGCGCCGAGCGCTTCTTGGCCACGATCAGCAGGCCCGAGGTGTCGCGATCCAGCCGGTGGACCAGCTCCAGGGTCTGCCCCGGGCGCAGCGCGCGCAGGGTCTCGATGGCGCCGAAGCTGATGCCGCTGCCGCCGTGGCTGGCCACGCCGGTGGGCTTGTTCAGGGCCAGCAGGCGCGTGTCCTCGAAGACGATGGCCTGCTCCAGCCGGCGCATGAATGCCTCCGGGGGACCCACCTTGTCTCCCTCTTCGGTGAGACGAACCGGCGGCACGCGCACTTCGTCGCCCGCCTCCAGCTTGCGCTCGGCCTTGGCGCGGCCGCCGTTCACCCGCACCTGGCCACTGCGCACCAGCTTGTAGACCAGGCTGCGCGGGGCCCCCTTCAGCTGGCCGAGCAGGAAGTTGTCCAGGCGCTGGCCGGCGCGGTCGGCGGGAATGGTGATCATGCGCACGGAAGGCTTGTCGCCAGCGGGCTTGGTGGGGTCTTGGGCGGTCATCAGGCTGTTTATTCTGTTACACTCGGGGGGCGAGATAAGGGATTGATTTCGTTGGAAGTTACTCAGGGCCAGAAGCCCAGCTTCCGACGAATCCGGCACAGTGCGCGACCACCGCCCGCGGGGCGGCCATGTTAGCGGCTCACCGGCCTTCCCGGCCATCGCCGGATGCCTGACACGCAACCGTGCTGAACATGTCCCGCGTGGCGCTCCAGCCTGGCTGACAGCTGCCTGCGGCCCTGCAACACCCAAAAACCATAAGAGTGAAGCGCTCCCGCGGCCTGCCGTGGTGTCGTAGCGCTGGAAACCCAAGCCGCCCTCCCCGCGCTTGCGCGAATGGGCGGCGAGCCGTGTCCAGAGGCGAAACCCCATGGCGTTCCGCGCGGTAGCCGCTTGCGAGGAACGCAACAATGAAGCGAATGCTGATCAACGCCACGCAGGCTGAAGAGCTGCGTGTTGCCATCGTGGATGGCCAGTCGTTGTATGACATCGACATCGAACAGCCGTCGAAGGAACAGAAGAAGTCCAACATCTACAAGGGCCGGATCTTCCGCATCGAGCCCTCGCTGGAAGCGGCCTTCGTCGAGTACGGCGGTGGCCGCCATGGCTTCCTGCCGCTGAAGGAAATCTCCCGCGACTACTTCCAGGCCGGTGTCGACCACAACAAGGCCGGCATCCGCGAGCTGCTTAAGGAAGGCCAGGAGATCGTCGTCCAGGTCGACAAGGAAGAGCGTGGCAACAAGGGCGCCGCCCTGACCACGTTCATTTCGCTGGCCGGCCGCTACATGGTGCTGATGCCGAACTCGCCCAGCGCCGGCGGTGTGTCGCGCCGCATCGAGGGCGAAGACCGGGCCGCGCTGAAGGACGCCCTGGACAAGCTGAACATCCCCGACGACATGGGCGTGATCATCCGTACCGCCGGCGTCGGCCGCGATGCGGAAGAGCTGCAGTGGGACCTGGACTACCTGCTCAATGTCTGGCGCGCCATTGCCGAAGCGGCACTGAGCAAGCCCGCCCCGTTCCTGATCTACCAGGAATCGCGCCTGATCGTGCGCGCCCTGCGTGACTACCTGCGCGCCGACATCGGCGAGATCCTGGTGGACACCGAGGAGATGTACGAGCACGCCCGCGAATTCATGCAGCAGGTGATGCCGCAGACCCTGCGCAAGCTCAAGCACTACAAGGACGACATCCCGCTGTTCAACCGCTTCCAGATCGAATCGCAGATCGAAGGCGCCTACGAGCGCAACGTGCGCCTGCCGTCGGGCGGCTCGATCGTGGTCGACCAGACTGAAGCGCTGACCGCCGTCGACGTCAACTCCTCGCGCGCCACCAAGGGCAGCGATATCGAGGACACCGCGTTCCAGACCAACCTGGAAGCGGCCGAGGAAGTGGCCCGCCAGCTGCGCCTGCGTGACCTGGGCGGCCTGGTGGTGATCGACTTCATCGACATGGCCTCCAACAAGCACCAGCGCGAAGTCGAGAACCGCCTCGCCAACGCGCTGAAGTACGACCGCGCGCGCGTGCAGGTCGGCCGCATCTCGCGCTTCGGCCTGCTGGAAATGAGCCGCCAGCGCCTGCGCCCGAGCCTGGGGGAGTCCAGCCAGATCGTCTGCCCGCGTTGTGACGGCCACGGCCGCATGCGCAGCGTCGAGTCGCTGTCGCTGTCGATCATCCGCGTGGCTGAAGAGCATGCGATGAAGGAGAACACCGGGCAGGTGCTGGTGCAGGCCCCGGTGGAGATCGCCAATTACCTGCTGAACGAGAAGCGCAGCGCCCTGCGCGAGATCGAACAGCGCCACGAGGCGCCGATCGTGATCGTCGCCGACGAGCAGCTGCACACCCCGCACTACACCGTGACCCGCCTGCGCGAGAACGAGCTGGGTGAAGAAAGCAGCAAGCCCAGCTACCAGCGCGGCACCCCGCGCAAGCTGCCGGTGCACGCGCTGACCAAGGGCCAGCTGAACATCCCGCCGCCGGCGGTGACCCAGGTCAAGCACACTTCCCCGGCCCCGGTGCGCGAGGAAGTGGAGCCGGCCGCGGCCGCTCCGGCCCCGGTCGCTGCAGCGCCTGTTGCGCCGGCCCCGGCGGGTGGCGTGATCGGTTGGCTCAAGCGCGTGTTCGGTGGCGAACCGGCGCCCGCGCCGGCACCGGCCGCCCCGGCTGCACGCCAGCAGCAGGACGGCGGTCGCAAGGACCGCAACAAGGATCGCAACAAGGACCGCAAGGACCGTCGCGACGACAATCGTGGCAATGGCAACGCGCAGCAGCAGAAGGATGGCGGCAACCGCAAGGACCGCGGCGAGCAGCGCAAGGACGGCCGCAACGGCAATAACGGCAATGCGCAGCAGCAGCCGCAGCAGGGCAAGCAGAAGGAGCCGCAGCACAAGGATGGCCAGCAGCCGCCGCAGCAGCAGAACAAGCCGCGCAACGAGCAGCAGGGCCAGAACCAGAACCAGCAACCGAAGCTGAAGCAGCCCAAGCAGCCGCGCCCGCAGCAGCAGGACGGTGACAAGCCGGCCGAGAAGCCGCAGCGCAATGCCGCCGAAGCACCTGCCGAAGCCGTGACCGCAGCTGCAGCCGTAGCCGCTACGGCCGTCGCCGCCAATGGGGTGAACGCGCAGGACGCCACCGCGCTGGTCGCCCAGGTCGCCCCGGTGGAAGCGGCCGCACCGGTCGACACCGCTGCCAATGCGGCCAGTGCGACCGACGTGGTCGCAGTTGCCGGTGAAGAGGCTGCAACCGACGCCAATGGCGAGCAGGCTGGCGAAGGCGCAACCCGCCGTCGCCGTGGCCGTCGTGGTGGCCGTCGTCGTCGCCGCGGTGGCGCCGAGAACGCCGCCGGCAGCGACACCCTGGGTGATGACCAGGACGAGGGTGATGACGGTGATGACGCCGACGGCGCCGAGCCGAACATCGACAGCACTGCCGGTACTGCGCCGGTTGCGGCTGTGCAGTCCACGCGTTCGCAGCCGGAGTTCGACTTCGATGACGAAGCCGAGCCGGTCGCTGTCGAAGCCGAGAAGCCAGCCCGTGCTGCCGCCGCGGTTGTCGCCGCGCCGGTTGCCGTGGTGAGCAGCGCTGTGGTCGAAGCCGCCGCCCCGGTCGTGGCTGAAGTGCAGGCACCGGTCGAAGCTGCGAAGACCGAAGCGGTGTCCTCGCCGGTGCAGACCAGCATGCTCGATGCCATCGACGCCGCGACCCCGGTCCAGCCGGTCGCCGCTGCCGCACCGGTCGCCAACGCCACTCCGGTGGTGGACGCTGCTGCGCCGGCCATCGAAGCAAAGCCGGTTGTGGCTGAAACGGCCGCGGTGGTTGAAGCCGCTCCGGTGATCGAAGCGAAGCCGGTCGCAGTCGAGGCCGCGCCGGTCGTGGAATCGAAGCCGCAGGTGGTTGAAGCAACCCCGGTGGTTGAAACCAAGCCGGTGGCCAGTGAGAGTGCCCCGGTGGTGGAGGCCGCCCCGGCCGTTGAAGCCACGCCGGTCGTCGAGACTGCGCCGATCGTGGAACAGCCGGTCGCTCCGGTAGCGGTCGAAGCCGCACCGATCGAAGCCGCCGCCCCGAGCGCTGATGCGGTGGTGACGCCGTCGATCGATCCGGTCGCCGATGGCCATGCCGACGCTGCAGCCCAGGCTGCAGAAGCCAAGGCTGATGAAGAAGACGACGAGGCCGCCAAGCGCACGCCGCCGGCGAACTGATCGCTCCTTGATAGCGTGAAAACGAAACGGCGGGGATCAATGATCCCCGCCGTTTTTGTTTGTGCTTCGGGCCGAACCGTGCCAACCAAGGTTGGCACCCACCAGGGCACAACCCGCGCACGGTCACCGCTTTGGTAGAGGCCAACCTTGGTTGGCGCCGTTGATCGAGTGCACGCGGACACGCCCGTGCCAACCAAGGTTGGCACCTACCCAGACGTGTCCCGTCAGGGTTTCGGCGCGAACTGCAGGCGGGTCCACACGCCGTAGTGGTCCGAGGCCCAGCGACCGCTGTCGTCGGGCTGGTCGAACAGGATCTTCGCCTCGCGCGCGACCATCTCGTCCTGCTGGAAGAAGATGTGGTCGATCCGCGACGGCGCCTGGTAATAGTGGCGGTTGAGCGTACTGACCCCGGACAGATCGGTGTTGACGTGCACGCTGCCGTAACTGTCGCCGTAGTGGCTGCGCAGCTCGCTCAGATCGCCGGCATCCACCAGTGCATTGAAGTCACCTGCGATCACCACCGGCGCGCCCGCCGACGTCGCGCTGATGAAGCGCAGCAGGTCCTCGACCTGGCTGCGACGGATGCGTTGTCCGCTCTCATCACTGCGCTCGTTCAGATGCGTGGCGTAGACGTTTACCGGCGTGCCCTCGACGTCGATGCGCAGGTGGGCCACGGTGCGGTAGTCGTCCAAGGGCTGCAGCAGATGATCCCCCTGGGCAAGGATCGGCCGCCGGGTCAGAAGCGCATTGCCGTAGCGCTTGGGCGCGCCGACCGCATCGGTGGACACGAACACGTACCTGTAACCAAGTTGGCTGGCCAGCCATTGCGCCTGGTTTCGCACGTTGCGGCGTTGGATCACCTCCTGCAGGGCAACCGCATCCGGCTGCAGGCGCTTGAGTTCGGCCAGGATGGTGCGGCGCCGGCGTGGCCAGTCCTCGCGGTCATGATGCAGATTGAAGGTGACCATGCTCATGCCTGGCGCGGTGGCGACATCAGCCGCTGCCCCGGCGGCTGGATCGGCCGCCATCGCGGCGCCCGGCAGTGCCAATGCAATGGCCAGCCCCAGGGCGCGCACGATCGTGCGCACCCTTGCCCCCTGCTGCTTCATCGTTACTGCCCCTTGCGCTCGGCGCGGCGCACCGCGCTCGGTACATCGATCTCGACCCGTGCCGGCAGCTGGTGCACGTGCAGTTCCTTGTTGACCCATTCGGCCGCTTCGCCGTTGATGTTCGCCTCGCCCGGATCACCGGCGTACGGCCACGGCAACACCACGCCACCGACCGGTGGCACCAGGCCCGGCTGCACCTCCAGCACCAGCTGCTTGTCGCTGCGCTGCAGGCGGTAGTTGAGCTGGCCCTGCGGCGTGCGCAGGCCCTGCACGGCGATGCCCTCGCCCTGCAGCCAGGCGCTCGGAATGCCGGCGGCCAGTACCAGCGCATCGTCCATGTCACGGCTGTACGCGAACATGTCCAAGGCCGAGCGCACGAAGTCCGAGGCTACCCAGGCGTGCGGCAGGTCACCGACGAAGAACGGCTTGCGCGGCGTGCGCGAGACCACCTCGGCCCACTGGTTCCAGGCCTGCGGCGCACGGTCCCTGAAGAAGAACTCGGTGGCCTGCCAGGCGCGGTCACGCCAGCCCAGGCGTACGAACGCCGCCACGTTGCGCCACTCGTACGGGGTGTAGTCCTTCCACTCACGCTTGCCGTCACGGCGGGCCACGAACTCCTTCCAGTAGCGCTCGAAGGTCGCCTCCAGTGCATGCTGCGGCAGTCGGCCCTGCTCGCCGCCCGGCGCCAGCGCGATGGTGGTCGAGGTCGCATCGAAATCGCCCAGCTCGGCCGAGCCCGGCAGGTAGTCGATGTCGTGCTGCTGCATCGCCGACAGCAGCGAGGCCTGCAGGTCATCACGGAACTGGTCACGCGATCCGGCGATCTGCATCGCCTCGACCTTGCCCAGCTGGGCCGCCAGCGATGCCGCGTCCTTGTAGCCGCGCAATGCCCAGAAATTATCCCAGTACGAATGCATCGGCTTGGCCGAATAGCCTTCGTGGCTGATCGAGGCCGGCATCATCCCGTAGAAGGCCGGATTGCGTGCGCGGTTCTCCTCGGTGCGCTCGCTGGCGCGCAGCTGCTCCATGTAGTTGTAGGCGCCCTGCACGTGCGGCCACATCAGCTCGGTGAACGTGCTGTCGCCGGTGTAGCGTCCATACTCGGCAATGCTGTAGATCAGTTCGCCATGGCTGTCGTTCTCCGGTACCGGGTCGCTGCCGCGCGCATCGACGCAGCACGGCACCTTGCCGTTCTCGAACTGGTACGGCGCATACCAGTTGATGTAGTCACGCACGGCATCGCTGCGCCCCATGCGCAGCAGGCCCTCGGAAATCATCGCGCCATCGCGGATCCAGCTGCGCGCGTACGAGCGCGTGCCCGGCTGCAGGCGTGGGCCAACCCGCGAGATCAGCATGTGCGCGACGGCCGTGCGCAGGGTATCGACCAGTGCCTGGCCCGCAGCCGGCACCTGCAGCGAGACCACGCCCAGCTTCTGCCGCCATTGATCGGCCACCTGCGCCTGCGCCTTGGCCACGTCCAGCGCCTGCGGCGCCCAGCCACCGGTCTGCGGCAGCACCACCGCCACTTCGCGGCTCTGGCCGGGCTCGAGCTTGATCGTGTACATCAGCGCACCCGACGCCATGCCGGTGCTGTCCTTCACTGCGGTCGTGGCCGGGTACTTGCCGCTTTCCAGATGCATCGCATCGAGTTTGCCATCGAACGTACTGGCAAAGCGCGCATCCGGCACCTGCAGCGGATAGATGCGCGGCTCACCGTTGACCCGAACCAGCTGTTCGCCCACATCCAGTGCATCGATGCGGCTGAAGCCACCGACGGTGTTGAGGAACTGGGTGGGCGGGTTGACCTGCCACGGACGGATTGCCAGCGCCAGGGTGTACTCGTGGGCGACCTTGTCCGGATTGCTCAGCCGGTAGCGGCCGATCAGCTGCGCGCGCTCGGGCGTGCCCTGCACGAAACTGGTCACCGAAAGCCCGGCCTTCTCATGCACCCAGTCGACGGTGGCGATCGGCAGGTAGTGATCCTGCAGCGACTGGGTGATGGCGACCTTCGACCAGTCCAGCAGCTTGCCGTCCAGGCGGATGAACGGCTCGATGCTGAAGCTGCCCTTGGCCGGCTCCAGCGCGCCATCCTCGCTGATCAGCGCCTGTTCCTGGCCACCATCGAGGCCGAGCAGGGTCCAGTACGGCTGTTCGCCCACATAGGCACGCGGCAACGAGCCTCGCGGCAGATCGGCGGCCACCGAGGACAGGAAGGCATTGGGCGTGGCGGCGAAGGCCAGCGGCTTGAGTGCGATGTCACGGATGCCATAGCGCCAGTTCGGGCCATCGCGCAGATCGAAACGCACGTAGCGCGCGTCGGTATCCGGCAGCGCCAGCCAATCGCGCCCCCCCGCACCGCCGGTCACCTCGCGCACAGTGCGCCAGTCCCGGCCATCCTCGGACGTCCGCACGGTGTAGCGATTGGCTTCCAGGTTCGGCAGCCAATCGATCACTACACCGCCGATCTCGCGGCTCTTGTGCAGGTCCAGGCTGATGGTCTGCTGCTTGACGCCACCGCTGATCCAGAACGTGTCGCTCTTGCCGTCGATCATGCGGTCCTGCAGCGCGGTGGCCGTATCGGCAATCACCGATGGCACCAACGCCGAATCATCCTGCGGCGGCAGGCCCTGCAGGGTCAGCTTGTCGAAGCACACCGTGCCGCGGCCACCGACCTTGCTGTAGATCGTGAACTCGACGGCGGCGCTTCGTGCCATCTCCTTCTCGGGCGAGGGACCCCACGCCTTGTCGATCTGGCGGCGGCGGTACTCGACCGGCGTCCACGCCTTGGGAAAGCTATAGCCGGGCCGGTTGACCCACCAGACGTTGTCGCCGCTGGCATCGATCAACTTGAACTGCAGGTCGTTGCCCGGCGATTCGCCACGCAGCTGGAATCCGAAGCGGTAATTGACCGGGTACTCGATGTTCAGCGCGCGGCGGATGCCGACGTAGCCGGAGACATCGTGGAAGTCATAGTCCAGGCACAGCGCGCGGCCACCACCGGCGCCACTGACCGGGCGCAGCGACCCGCTGACCTGGTCGGACAGCACCAGCGTCCAGGCTGCGATGTCGTCGAAGTCGTCCAGCACCTTCGGTGCCGGCAGCGCCGGAGGTGCGGCGATCGCCAGGGAAGTCCACAACAGGCCCAGTCCAACGGCGATCGCTCGCTTCATCCCTTGACGCTCCCCAGCAACAGACCTTGGATGTAGTACCGCTGCAGCACCAGGAACAGCGCCAGCACCGGGACCACGGTGACCACCGCGCCAGCCATCATCATTTCCACGTCCATGATGTGCTCGCGCGAGAGGGTGGCCAGTGCCACCGGCAAAGTGTAGTGCTCCTGGTCGGTCAGCACGATCAATGGCCACATGAAATCGTTCCATGCGCCCATGAAGGTGAAGATCGCCAGGGTCACCAGCACCGGCTTGAGCATCGGCAGCACGATCTGGAAGAAGATGCGCAGCTCCCCCGCCCCGTCGATGCGCGCCGCTTCCAGCAGTTCGTCCGGGATGGAACGCGCGTACTGGCGTACCAGGAAGATGCCGAACACGCTGGCCAGCGCCGGCACGATCACGCCACCGAAGCTGTTGACCAGGCCCAGCTGCTTCATCAGCAGGAACAGCGGCAGCATCGCCACCTGCGCCGGAATCACCAGCGCCGCCATCAGTACCTGGAACAGGCGCTCGCGGCCGACGAAGTTGAGCTTGGCGAAGGCGTAGCCGGCCATGGTGTTGAGCAGCAGCGAACCGACCGTGATGCCGAGCGACACCAGCAGGCTGTTGGCGAAGTTGCCACCCATGCCAGTGCGCGCGAACAGCTCATGGTAGTTGTGCGTGGTGATGCTGGAAGGCAGCAGCGGCGGCGGGAAATGGCTGGCCTCGCCCTGCGGCATGAACGAGACCGAGAGCATCCACAACAGCGGTGCCAGGCTGACCAGGGCCAGCACCAGCAACGCACCATTGATCAACCACGGGTACCAGCGCGACTGGCCGATTTCACGACTCATACCAACTGCCTCTTGCGGCCGAAACGCAGCATCACGGTGGTCACCGCCAGGATGATCAGGAACAGCAGGAACGCCACGGCGGAGGCGCGTCCCAGGTTCCACCACTTGAAGCCTTCCTCGAACATGAAATACAGCACGCTGACGGTGCTCTGCAGTGGGTCGCCGCGGGTCATCACGTAGGGTTCGGCGAACAGCTGGAAGTAGCCGGACACGGTAATCACGCCGACCACCAGCAGCACCGGGCCGAGCATCGGCAGGGTGATGTGCAGGAACTGCTTCCAGCGCGAGGCACCGTCGATGCGCGCGGCCTCGTACAGGTCATGCGGGATCGCCTGCAGGCCGGCCAGGAAGATCACCATGTTGTAGCCGAAGTTCTTCCACACCGCGAACAGCATGATGGTCGGCATCGCCCAGTTGGGATCGCCCAGCCAGTCGATCGGACTGATGCCCAGATGGCCCAGGCCGTAGTTCACCAGGCCGTAGCTGGTATGGAACAGGTAGCGCCAGATCACCGCCACCGCCACCAGCGTGGTCACCACCGGCGCGAACAGCGCGGTGCGGAACAACGCCTTGAAGCGTGCGGCCGGCGCATTCAGCAGCATTGCCGCGCCCAGCGACACGCCGATCGACAAGGGCACGCCGATCAACACGAAGTAAGTGGTATTCCACAGCGACTTCCAGAACATCGGGGTCTGCAGCAGATCGATGTAGTTGCCGAGGCCGACAAAGCGCAGGTTGCTGCTGTCAGCCAGGGCATACAGGTCGAAGTCGGTCACGCTCAGCGCCAGCGCCGAAGCCACCGGCAGGCCGAAGAACACGCCCAGCACGATCAGCGAGGGACCGGCGAAAATCCAGCCGGCGAGTGAAGTACGTTTCATTGCGCGCTCCCGGCGGCCACGGCACTGCTCGATTGCGGCGACGGAACGCGCTGCTGCAGGCGTTGTTGTTCATGCATCCAGCGGCGCTTTGCCAGCACCTTGTCCACGCGCTGGTCGAGTTCTTCGACGGCCTTGTCCTGCGGCAGGCCACCGCGCACCACCTTCTCGGTGACGATGCGCATTTCCTGCACGATGCGCTCCCATTCGAGCACCTTCGGCGTCGGCTTGACCCGCTCCAGCTGGTCACGGAACGCTGCGGCCAGCGGATCGTTGGCCAGCGACGGCGCACTCCACGTGCTGCGGCGTGGCGGCAGGTCGCCGATGATCGAATGGAAACGTGCCTGGATCTGCGGGCGCGACAGGAACTCGATCAGCTTCCACGACGCCTCCTTCTGCTGCGACTTGCGGAAGATCACCAGGCTGGTGCCACCGGCGATGCCCGCGCCCGGACCCTCCGGCCCCGGCAGCGCTGCGGTGCCCCACTGCCCTTCCAGTTCCTTCGGCTGCAGCTTCTTGAACTCGCGGATGTTCCATGGGCCGGAAATGTAGAAGACGTTGAAGCCGCGGAAGAACTCATCCCAGACGTTTGAGATCTGCGTCTCGGACATCTTCGGCGCCCAGCCCTGCTCGAACATGTTGGCGTAGAACGCCAGCGTGCGGCGGAAGCCGGGGCTGCTGAAGTTGCCGCGGGTGTCATCATCGCGCAGCAGCGGATCGGGCTGCTGCAGTGCCAGCGACAGCTGCTGCTCGAACTCGTTGATCGGCATCAGCACCGCATAGCGGTTCGGGCCCTGCATGCGCTTGATCGCCGCCATCTGCTCATCCCACTCCTGCCACGTGCGTGGCGGGTGGTCGTAGCCGGCCTTGGCCAGCAGGTCCTTGCGGTAGTAGATCAGGCGCGTATCGACATACCACGGCACGCCGACCAGCTCGCCGTGGATCACGTTGGTGTCCCAGATGCCCTGGAAATAGTCCCTCTCATCGACCACGGCAGAGCGATCGACGAACGGCTGCAACGGGGTCAGCGCATCGAGCTCGGCGAACTCCGGCACCCAGGTGTTGCCGAGCTGGCACACGTCCGGCAGGCCGTCGGCGGCGAACGCGGTCAGCAGCTTTTCGTGCGCAGCGGTCCACGGGATGTTCTGCACGTCCACCTTGATGCCCGGGTTCTCGGCTTCGAACTCATGGATCAGTTCGCTGACCACCTCGGCTTCCCGGCCCATTGCCCAGAAGCGCACAGTGGTGGTGCCCGGTTCGGTGCGGGCGCAGCCGGCCACGGCCAGTGCGGCCAGGGCTGGCAGTGTCCAGCGGCGCAGACGGTCGATCCAGTTCGGCATCGGGTTACTTGCCCTGGCCTGTGTTGCGGTTGGCATTGTTCTTCTGTTCCTGCGCGGCAGCCGCGCGTGATTCGGCGATACCCACCGCGCGTGCCGCCGCGGCCTTTTCGTCTTTCTGCAGTTCCAGCGGCTGGAACGAACCTTCCGGCGCCAGCCAGCCACCACTGAACCCCGCCCGCTCCAGGCCCTTGCGGATGTACGGGTTCTTCTTCATCACTTCCCAGACGAAATCATTGCGATAGTTGGCGATCATGGTCAGGATCGGCCCCTGGTCGATGGCGATGTAGTCGCTGGCGACCCAGCCACGATCCGGCACCACGCGGCCGGTCTTGATCGGGATGTCGTAGTTGAAGCTGGGATTGAACGAATCCAGGAAGCCGTAGCTGGAATAGATGTAATCGCCGTAGCGCTTGTGCATCTCCAACGTGGCCGGGATCACCTGTTCCGGCGCGAACACCACCGACGCGATCGCGGCGGTCGGAGCGATGGTGCCGTCATCGAAGTTCTCGCGCAGGCCAGCGCCGCGCGAAGAGTAATGGCGGAACTGGCGCTGCTCGCCACGGTATTCCTGCGTGGTGTTCTGCGGGCCATCGCTGGCGGTCAGGCCCCAGACGTTCTCGCCGTAATCCTTCCACTGCATCGGGTTGGCGATGGCGTACTCACGCTGGGCCAGTGCGGCCGAGCGGCTGTTGAGGAAGTAGGTGCTGCCGCGCTCGCGCATGTAGGCGTCCTGGATGTCGCGGAAGTCGATCCAGACGTGGCTGTACTGGTGGCCGAACAGCGGGCCGAAGGACAGGTATTCCTGGCCCTGGTAGACCCCCCAGTCGTTGTCATAGGTGCGCGTCCACACCGTCCACGCATCCGGGCTGACCGGGTGCGTCGGCGAACCCAGGGCAAGGATGTAGACCATCATGGCCTCGTTGTAGCCCATCCAGTCGTGGTCGATGAAACCGCTCTCGGGGAACCAGCCCATCGAGATCAGCGGCGCACGCTGTTGCAGCCAGGGCCAGTCGACCTTCTTGTACAGCGTGTCGGCGATCTGGCGGATTTCCTTCTCGCGCGGATCGTCACCGTCGTAGTACGACTGCGCGAACAGCACCCCCATCATCAGCAGCGCGGTATCCACCGAGGAAAGTTCGACCCAGCTGTCGTAGCGACGGCCTTCCTGCATGTCCAGGAAGTGGTAATAGAAGCCCTTGTAACCCGCCTTGCCGGTACGCTGCGGGCCCATCGGCACGTCGCGGAAGAATTTCAGGGTAGTCAGGGTGCGGTCGATCGCCTGGTTGCGGCTGACCCAGCCGTTCTCGATGCCGATCGGATACGCGGTCAGTGCGAAGCCGACCGAGGCGATGCTGGCGAACGGCCGCGACGGATAGCGGTCCGGGGTCAGGCCATTGATCTCGTTGGTGGTATCCCAGAAGAACTGGAAGGTGCGGCGCTCGATGTCATCGAACAGCGGCGGCAGCTCAGGTTTCATCGGCCGCGGCGGTGCATCGGCCTCGATCAGGATCACCGGCGGCCGCGGCTTGGCAGGCTCCTGCTGGGCCGGCTGGCAGGCGGCCACGGCCAGGCTCAACGCTGCGGCGGACAACAGATGACGTGCCTGCATGGCGCGATTTCTCCGGTGGTCTGATCGATGGGAAAGCATACCGTCCAATGATCTGAAATCGTTTACAAGGTGCGTTCTTAAAAAACCACGAAAAACGTGGTTTGACACCGCGATCATTGCCCATGCCGATGCCCCCTGACCGGCAGCGGCATGGGCAATGGACCGGCACAGGGCCGGCCATTGCCGTTTTCACGCGACCGATGCCGCCGGCGGAGCGGCGGCATCGGGGTCATGCATCCATCCGGGCTTAGAAGCGGAAGCCCACTTCGGCCTTGACCTGGCGCGGCGTACCGACGATGTCGCCGGTCTCGTTGTAGCTCGCGGTCAACTTGCCATTCTTGTAGTAGTTGTAGTTCGAGAAATTGTCGAAGTTGAACACGTTGATGATGTCGATACGCGCATACAGCTCGGTATCGCCCGGCATCTTGAACGTCTTCGTCGCCTGCAGGTCGACCGAGCGATAACCGAAGATCTTGCCACCCAGCAGGAACTTGCCGTTGCCACCCGGAACCGCCGCCATCGGGGTCGGCAGGTCGAAGCCATTGGCCTGCGGCACGCCGTACCAGTCGTTGATCGCGGTCGGGGTGGCCAGGGTGATCTTGCCACCGAAGGTGATGCCCCAGAAGCCCGCATACGAACCGGTCACCACCAGGCGGTGACGCGGCGCGCCGTTGGAGCGGATGGTCGGGTAGTCACCGATCACGCCACGGTCGAACGCGTAGTGCTCGTTGATGTCACGGTTGTGGCGGGCGGTGGTCCAGGTATAGGCGATGGAGGTGCCCCAGCCGCTTTCCTGGGTGAACGGCTTCTGCGCCGACAACAGGATCTGGGTAGCACGGGTCTTGATGCCCTGCTGGCCGATGATCAGGCTGCCGAAGCCCGGCACGTTGCAGCTCCACGCCTGGCCCAGACCGGCTTCGGTGCCACCGCACAGACGCGGATCGTCGAAGAAGTTGCCGGTCGGGTAGCGATTGCCCAGGGTGAAGGCGAAGCCGTCATAGGTGAGCGTGCGCGAGATGGTGGCGTCGGTCAGCCAGTCGCCGATCTGGTTGCTCATGCCCAGGCTGAACTGGTCAGCGTAGGGCACCTTCAGATTGTTGTTCAGCAGGTCGACTTCCAGGCCGGCATTGCTGGTCGAACCGACCAGGCTCTGGAGGTTGCCGATACCGTTGAGCAGGTTCGGGTTCCAGTCATAGCACGCGGCGTTGCCCTGGAAGCACTGACCGGTTGCCGGATTGCGGAAGTAGATCGTCGGCTGCGGCAGGGCCAGCTTGGTGGTTTCCAGCTGCAGGTAGTCGAACAGGTCGCGGTCGTAGGAACGACCGGCACCACCGTGGATCACGTGCTGCTCGTCGGCATTGATGTCATACGAGAAACCCAGACGCGGCTGCCAGGCATTCTTGAATGCCTTGCGGTTGTGGCCGTTGCTGATGTAATCGTTGATGTTCAGGCCGCTCAGCGCCAGCGTGTCGGCGTAGCTCTGGCCAGCGGCGGCACGCGGATCCTGCGCGAACAGCGCATTGACCACTTCCGGCGGGGTCACGAAGTCCAGATAGGACGGGTTCTTCTCGTAGTCCCAGCGCAGGCCGAGGTTCAGCTGCAGGTGGTCGTTGACCTGCCAGTCATCCTGGATGAACAGACCGATCTGCTTCACCTTCGAGCGCACTTCGCCGGACACGCCGGACACGCCGGTGACCGGCTTCACGAACTGGGCCTTGTACGGGATGCTGTCCGGGAAGGTCGGGTTGTCGATGGTGTAGTAGAACTGTGGATTGATCTGCGCCGCATCGGAGGCGTACAGGTCGATCTGCTTGTACTTGGCACCCATCTTGATGGTGTGGTCGCCCGCCCACTGGATGCCATCCAGGGTCAGGTTGTCTTCGATCGACCAGCCCTTCTGGCCCTTCACCTGCGACGACATTGCCGAGGAACCACCGATCGAGACGATGGCGCGCTCCTCGCTCTTGCCGTCCGGCGCGGTGTAGTTGAAACCGTTGCCCATGCTCAGCGGCTTGGGATTGTTGAACGAATCCTCGTGGGTAACCATCAGCTCGTTGTAGTAACGCTCACCGCTGTGGTTCCAGCGCAGCGCGTAACGACGGTCAGTGTTCTTGGTTTCCTTGCCGTGCATCGGCGCGGTCTGGTCCGAGAACTGCTGCTGGGTTTCATCACGGTCCTGGAAGGTCAGTTCCAGGCGATCGTTGTCGGTCGGCTCGAAGTCGACCTTGGCGAAGATCAGGTCCTGCTGGAACGGCTGGCTGGCCGGGCCCAGGCCGGCCTGGGCATCAGCCGGGACGCGGTTGGCCTTGTTGGTCACCGAACCATGCGGTGCGATGGTCACCGGCAGATCGAAGCGCTTGGCTTCATAGGTCACGAAGAAGTGGGCCTTGTCCTTGACGATCGGGCCGCCCAGGGCGAAACCGTATTCCTTCTCGGCCGAATCCTCCTTGCCCTTGCCCGGCTGACGCTCGGCCGGGGTCATCGCGCGCATGCTGTCGTTGGTATAACGGTAGAAGGTTTCACCCTTGAACTCGTTGGTACCCGACTTGGTCGCGGCCGTGACCGCTGCACTGGACACCTGGCCGTACTCGGCCTTGTAGTTGCCGGTGATGACCTTGTACTCGCCGATGGCCAGCTGCGGGAACGGGTTACCGGCACTGCCGGACTGACCGGCCACGCCGCCGCCCTTGACGTAGCTCTTCTGGCCCACGCCGTCGATGTAGACGTTGGTGCCGTCGGAGTTGGTGGCACCGCCGCGCAGCGAGGTGTTGCCCTTGGCGTCGCGGGTGAAGATCATGCCCGGCACCGCGTCGGCGAACTCCAGGAAGTTGCGCGAGACCTGCGGGGTGGTCTGGATCTGCTGCAGGCTGACGGTCTTGCCGACTTCGGACGTGCGCACTTCCTGCAGCAGGGTCGGCGCGACGACGTTGACAGTGTCCAGGTTGGTGGCTGCGGTCGTACCCGGGGTGCTGCTGGCAGCGCCGGCAAAGTTCAGGGTAGCGGTCGAGGCCACGGTGACGGTGACCTTCTGCGACTGGCCGTTGGCAACCACGTCATAGGTGCCCGGGTCCAGGCCCATCAGCGAGTAGCTTCCATCGGCACGGACGGTACCGCGACGGACGGTGCCGGTGGCCACGTTGGTGGCGGTCACCTCGGCGCCGGCCTGCGCGCCGGAAACCTGGCCGCGCAGGCTGGCATTGGCCGACTGCGCCATGACGTTCGGAGCAGCAGCCAGCATCAGGCAGCTGACCAGTGCGGTGCTCAGCAGCCGGCGTGCCGGCGTGCGGAAGGTGGTGTGCATCATCAACTCAATCTCCGGGTGGCGGTAACCGCTTGCGCGGTCCCTGCGATCAATCAAAAAAGAAGGAACGCCTCCGGCTTCAACGGCCGGATGGCGGAGTGGTGGAATCGCGAACTATCAAGCGGGGAACCAGGGTCTGCTTGTCCCCTGTCCCATCCGTGGAGGTGCCGTCCATCAACTGCATCAGGCGCGTCATGGCCCGATCGCCGAGTTCGGCGATGCTGACCTGCATGGTGGTCAGCGACGGGTGGACGAAACGCGCCAGTGGAATGTCATCGAAACCGGCCAGGGCGACGTCGGACGGAACGTGGACACCTGCCTGCGTGAACGCATACAGGCAACCCAGCGCCATCATGTCGTTGGCGGCGAACACGGCATCAGGCAGCGCTCCGGCTGCCAACAACTCCTGACCGGCGCGATGGCCGGAAGCTTCGTCGAAATCACCGGGCAGCTCGATGCCTTCGGCGTCACTGCCGAAAGCCGCCAACGCGTCACGGAAGCCACGCAGGCGCTCGCGCGCGTCGAAGTTGAGGTCCGGGCCAGAAATGAAAGCGATACGGCGGTGACCCGCGTCAAGCAGATGGCGGGTCATCGCCATCGCACCGGCATGGTCATCGATGCTCAGCACCGGGTGGTCCTGCCCGGGCAGATAGGTGTTGATCAGCACCGTTGGCAACGACTGCGGCAGGTTGTCGGTCAGGAAGCCCGGGCTCTCGGCATAGGGCGAGAGCACCAGCAGGCCGTCGACGCGGCCGCGCATGGCGCGCAGGGCCGCGCCCTGCTGCTCCTGGTCACCGTGGTAACTGGACACCAGCAGGTGCTGGCGGCGGTTGCGGGCGACGTTGTCGATGCCGCGCATCAGCTCGGAGAAGAATTCGCCGTACAGGTCAGGCAGTACCACGCCCACCGTATTGGTGCGACGGCTGCTGAGGCTGCGGGCGGCGGCGTGCGGGGTGTAACGCAGCCGTGCGGCCACCTCCAGCACAAGCTGGCGGACCGGTTCGGCGACATTTTCATGCCCGTTGAGCGCGCGGGAAACCGTGGCCACGGAGACCCGGGCTTCGCGAGCGACGTCTTTGATTGTGATAGCTGCCTTGTTCACGAAGCCGCCCTCCACGGCTTGGACCTACCAGCATTGGCGCGGAATGTAAGCGTTTCCATCTGGGCTTGTAAACAGTCCGTTAGGCGAATGTCCTGAAATGGACATGGAAATCTGTCTGTGGCGGGCCCGCTGACGGACCCGCCAGGACAGTGTGGGACAAGGGCTCAGCCCTGTTCTGACGGGGTCAATGCGCGAATGGACAGCGCGTGGATGTCGGTCTCCATCATCGCGCCCAGCGCGGCATAGACCGCGCGATGCCGGGCCAGTGGACCCAGTCCGGCGAAGCGTTCACTGACCACATGCACGTTGAAATGGCCGCGGCCATCGCGCGCACCGGCGTGGCCTGCATGACGATGACTGTCGTCTTCGATTTCCAGCATGCTCGGGGCCAGCGCCTGCTGCAGTGCGTCACGCATCCGCTCGATCCGCTCCGCGTTCACGGCAGGACCTTGCGGAACGGACGCACCTGTACATGGGTGTAGACGCCCGCGGCTACGTAAGGGTCGGCATCAGCCCAGGCCTGGGCCTGCACGAGCGACTCGAACTGCGCGATCACCACCGAACCACTGAAGCCGGCCGGGCCCGGGTCCTCGCTGTCTACTGCCGGGCACGGTCCGGCCAGCAGCAGGCGCCCTTCGTCGCGCAGCGCGTGCAGGCGCGCCAGGTGTTCCGGACGTGCCTGCAGTCGCTGTGCCAGCACGTCCTGGCCGTCATAGCCTTCAATCACATACCACACGGCATTTCCTCGCTTGCGTTGTCGGGTGCGCAGATTCTAGCCAATGCCGCCCTCGCCCCAGCCCGGCTGGACACTGGCGCGACAAAGGCTTACCCTAGACACCATTGCACGTGGCTGGATGCGGCAGCCCGTCGGTTTCTGCGGCCAATGCAGCCCCCGACGACCGTCCCGCTGCTTCGAACCGGACCACCTGGCCGGGCCACGTAGACGACCTCCCCGTAGTTCCGTCGCTGCCGTTTCCTGCGGCGCGTCCTGCTGTTTGATATGTGTGGAATCGCGCCGATCCCGGCGTGTCTGGTGCCGTGGGGCGCCGTGGCGTTGGCCCGGTGAACCCGCTGCCGCGACTGGTCCGATGCAATCCTGATGTCCATTAGATGACTTCCGAACTCGCGCTCGACGCGAACCCGCCAACCCGGCCGCCCGCCCCCCAGCAGCAGGAAATGCCGCTGGCCGTGGTGCATGGGCAACCGGTCCTGCAGATTCCGCAGGACCTGTACATCCCGCCGGACGCGCTGGAAGTCATCCTGGATGCCTTCGAAGGCCCGCTGGACCTGCTGTTGTACCTGATCCGCCGCCAGAACCTGGACGTACTGGACATTCCCGTGGCCGAGATCACCCGGCAGTACGTGGAATACATCACCGTGATGCGCGAGCTGCGCTTCGAGCTGGCCGCCGAGTACCTGGTCATGGCCGCGATCCTGGCCGAGGTGAAGTCGCGCATGCTGCTGCCGCGCCCGGTCAGCGAGGAAGGCGATGAGGCCGACCCGCGCGCCGAACTGGTGCGCCGCCTGCAGGAGTACGAACGCTTCAAGCAGGCCGCCGAGGACATCGACGCCCTGCCCCGCCAGGACCGCGACACCACGGTGGCACACGCCTTCATGCCCGAACGTGCTGCGGTGAAGCTGCCGCCGCCGGTGGACCTGAAGGAAATGCTGCTGGCCCTGCACGACGTGCTCAAGCGCGCCGAGCTGTTCAGTGGCCACGCCATCAAGCGCGAGGCGCTGAGCGTGCGGCAACGCATGGGCGAAGTGCTGGGCCGGCTTGAAGATGGCAAGTTCTACCGTTTTGAAGGGCTGTTCACCGCAGAAGAAGGCAAGCTGGGCGTGCTGGTCACGTTCCTGGCGGTGCTGGAACTGGCCAAGGAACAGCTGCTGGACATCGTCCAGGAAGAGCCGCTGGCGCCGATCTACGTGAAGTCCCTGGCCGCCGGCAACACCAATGCCCCGCTGCAGTTCAGCAGCGAGTTCGACGACAACGACGCCGCCAACGAGAACGAGTGAGCGCTGACTGCCGATGGACCAAACGCTGATCAACCGCATTGTCGAGGGTGCCCTGCTGGCCTCCAGCCAGCCGCTCACCCTGGCCCAGCTGAAAGACCTGTTCCCGGAAGAGGAGCCGGCACCGCCGGGCAGCATCGAACGTGCGCTTGAGCGCCTGCGCGAAGCCTGCGAAGGCCGTGGCGTGGAACTGGTCGAGGTCGCCTCCGGCTTCCGCTACCAGGTGACCGGCGAAGTGCATGGCTGGATCAGCCGGCTGTGGACCGAACGCAAGACCCGCTATACCCGTGCCACCCTGGAAACCCTGGCGCTGATCGCCTACCGGCAGCCGATCACCCGTGGCGAGATCGAGCAGGTGCGCGGCGTGGCGGTCAGCAGCAACATCATCCAGGCGCTGGAGGAACGCGAGTGGATCCGCGTGGTCGGCCACCGCGACGTGCCCGGCAAGCCTGCCCTGTTCGGCACCACCAAGGGCTTCCTGGACTACTTCGGCCTGAAGCGCCTGGACGAGTTGCCGCCGCTGTCGGAACTGAAGGACCTGGGCGAGCTGGAACCCCAGCTGGCCCTGGACCGCGACGCACCGGCCGCCGCCAGTGCCGAGGGTCCGGACATTTCGGCTGGCGCCGATGGCGCTGCTGCCAGCGATGACGCCGGCCTGGCCGGCAGCGACACCCCCGATTCCGCCGACGCAGCGTCTGCGTCGGCTTCCGATGAGCAAGCACCTTCGCCCCTTGATGATGGGCACCCCGATTCCGCGCCGGGCGAGCGCGCGGTGCCCCTGAATGAACGCGAAGACAACGCCGTCGCGATGACGACCGTGGCTGTTGACCAAGCCGATTCCGAACCAGAGGCCGACCCCGAAACCGTCGGCCGGAGCAAAACTGATGAGTGACACCCCCCGTAACAAGCTCTCGCTGAAGCGCGAAGCCACCTCCGAACAGTTCAAGCTGGAAGAGCGCCTGCACAAGGTGCTGGCCCAGGCCGGCCTGGGTTCGCGCCGCGCGCTGGAACAGCGCATCGCCGAAGGCCTGGTCAAGGTCAACGGTGAAGTCGCGCAGACCGGCATGTCGGTCAAGAGCGGCGACAAGATCGAGCTGGATGGCCGCGGCTTCGTCGCCACCGCCCTGGCCGAACCGTCGCGCGTGCTGGTCTACAACAAGCCGGAAGGCGAAGTGACCACCCGCGAAGACCCCGAAGGCCGCCCGACCGTGTTCGAATCGCTGCCGCCGCTGAAGGGCGCGCGCTGGATCGCCATCGGCCGCCTGGACATCAACACCACCGGCCTGCTGCTGGCCACCACCGACGGTGAACTGGCCAACGCCATGATGCACCCGTCGTTCGAGGTCGAGCGCGAGTACGTGGTGCGCGTGCGCGCCCCGGAAGGCGAGGAGAAGGTCTCCGACGCCATCGTCGACCGCCTCGCACGCGGCGTGGCACTGGAAGACGGCCCTGCCAAGTTCGACGAGATCGAACGCATCGGCGGCACCGACTCGCACGACTGGTTCCGCGTCGTGGTGAAGGAAGGCCGCAACCGCGAAGTGCGCCGCCTGTGGGAGTCGCAGGGCTGCCAGGTCAGCCGCCTGAAGCGCACCCGCTACGGCAAGGTGAGCCTGCCGCGCGAACTGGCCCGTGGCCATTCGGTGGAACTGGGCACCGCCCAGGTTGAAGCCCTGCGTGCGCAGCTGAAGCTGGAAGAAGGCGCGCCGTCGGCTCTGACCCTGCAGCCGGTGATCGGCCAGCGTCGCGCCGCCAAGACCACCGTGCGCGTGCGCGAAGGTGGCCGTGGCAATGCCTACGTCAACGGCCATAACACCGCAGACGAAGGCCGCGAGCTGCGTCGCTTCGACAACGTCCGCGAAGACCGCGGCCGTGGCCGCGGCGGCAAGGGCGGCGGTTTCAAGGGTGGCCTGACGGTCAGCGGTGAAGCAGCAGCCAAGCAGTCGCAGAAGCCGTTCAAGCAGCGCACCCAGAAGAACGACCGTTCGCTGCCGGAAGGCAACCCGGCCGCGTTCCGCACCTGGTACGTGCCGGATGGCGTGAGCACGGGCCCGAGCGGCCATCGCAATGCCGGTCCGGGCGCGCGCGGCCCGGGTGCCCGTGGTCCGGGCGCAGGCGGCCAGGGCCGTCCGTACGGCAAGCCGAAGGGTCCGGGCGCCGGCGGCGGACAGGGCCGTGGCGGTTTCGGCGGTGAAGGCCGTGGCGGCGCAGGCGGCCAGGGTCGTCCGGCCGGTGCCGGCAACCGCTCGCAGGGCCAGGGCAACAAGCACCCGTATGGCCATCCGGGCAATGCCCCGAGCTTCCCGTCCGACCACGCCACGCCGGGCTTCAACCCGTATGGCAGCCCCAGGCCGGCGCAGGGCGCCCGTCCGGGCGGTCGCGGTCCGGGTGGTGGCAACCGTGGTCCGGGCGGCAATCGCGGCCCCGGCGGTCCGGGTGGCAACCGTGGCCCGGGTGGCCCCGGCGGCAACCGCGGTCCGGGTGGCCCGCGCCGCAGCGGCCCGCGCGGCGGCTGATCACCGGCACGCCTGAAATGAAAAACCCCGGCGCAAGCCGGGGTTTTTCGTTGAAAAGGGGACGGAGGGGATTAAGTCGTTTTTGCCACGGCCTGTAACAAAGGGGCGAAAGCGACTTAATCCCCTCCGTCCCCTTTTGCGTGGCGCTGGAACGCGGCGGGTGTGGTGCCCGTCATGCCGCGGAAGAAGGCGATGAACGGGCTCTCGGCGGAGAAGCCGGTGTCCTGCGCCACGTGCGCCACGCGCTGGCCCAGCAGCAGCAACTCCATGGCCCGCATCAGGCGCCATTGCTGGCGCCAGGCCTGGTAGCTCATGCCGGTATCACGCTGCATCAACCGGCCGACGGTACGCGCGCTCAGGCCCGTGCGCGCGGCCAGCTCCCCCAGTTCGGGCGGCAGCTGTTCGGCCACCGGGAGGCACCGTGCGATCCGCGGATCACGAGGCAGAGGCAGGTCCATCGGCGCCACCGGTGCAGCAGCGATTTCCAGCACGCACAACGCCAGTTGGTGGTGCGCGCGCGGCGACTGCCAGTCATGGTCGAATGGCGCCTGCGCGATCGGCTCCAGCAAGGCCTGCAGCAGCGACCTCACGCCGATGATCGCCGGCTGCCGGGGCAGCTGGGCCGACAGCGTGGCGTCGAAGTACAACGAACGGTAGTCGACCGCCTGGCGCATCTGCGCGCGATGGCGCAGTCCGCCCGGAATCCACGCGGCGCGCGCGGGCGGCAGCAGGCTGATGCGATCACCGTAGGTCAGGCGCGTGCAGCCCTGCCGGGTATACAGCAGCTGCGCGCGTGCATGCTGGTGCCAACCCGAGTCGTGATCCGCCAGTGAGGCTGCAATCCCCAGCACCGGAGCACTCCAGGCATCGGCGTCGAAGTGCGCGTGCGGCTGCAACCAGGCCATGTCTGATTTCATACATTCGATGACAGGATAGACAGAGTGCGCCATTGCGGACGCGACCACAATGCGGGGCCCTGTTCCTGGAGCGCCCGCATGTCGCGCCGCCTGTTGTTGCTCACCATTGCGCTGCTGATGTTCCCGCAGTTGGCACAGACCCTGTACAGCCCGGCCCTGGCCGATCTGGCCGAACGCTTCGCCCTGCCGCCGAGTGCCGCCAGCCAGGCCATGAGCCTGTACCTGTTCGGCTTCGCTGCAGGCGTGCTGCTGTGGGGGCGCCTGGCCGATCGTATCGGTCGTCGCCCTGCCCTGCTATGCGGCCTGGCCGTGTTCGCACTGGCCGCCTGCGGCGGCCTGCTGGCCAGCACCTTCGGCCAGGTCCTGCTGGCACAGGCACTGGCCGCACTGGGTGCGGCGGCGGCCTCGGTGGTAACCCAGACCGTACTGCGCGACCACCTGCAGGGATCCGCGTTGGCGCAGGCGTTCTCCTGGATCGGCATGGCCCTGGCCCTGAGCCCGGCCATCGGCCTTGCACTGGGCACGCTGCTGGTCGCCGCCCATGGCTATGTCGGCGTACAGTCCGGCCTGCTGCTGATCGCTGCCCTGCTGGCAGTCGCATGCCTGGCGGGCCTGCGCGAAAGCCGCCCTGCACAGACCCCGCACGCGCCCATGCTGCCGCTGCTGCGGGAACTGCTGCGCGATCGCTGGATCTGGTCACACGCGTTGCTGGTGATGGCCTTCAACGTGGCGATGTACAGCTGGTATGTGCTCGGCCCCTTCGTGTTTGCGCGCCTGCACTGGCCAGCCACCTGGTTCGGCGCCAGCGGCGCGGTGCTGGCACTGGGCTCGGCACTGGGCGCGTGGGGCAATGGCCGCCTGCTGCGTGCAGGCGTTGCCGCAACCACGCGCATCCGCATCGCCGCAGGACTGGTCCTGACGGGAGGCCTGCTGGCCGCGCTGCTGCATGATCACCCTGCCCTGATCGCGGCGATGGTGCCGGTGGTGACGGGCTTCGGCCTTGCCATTCCCAATGTGCTCGGCCAGGCCCTGCGCAGCTATCCACACTGTCTCGGCAGCGCAGGCGCGCTGTTCGGCCTGCTCTACTACCTGTTGATCGGTGCGGCAATGGCGCTGGTCGGTGCAGTGCAGATGCTGGCACCGACCGTTATCGCGTGTGGCCTGCTGGCCTTGTGGCTGCAACGGCGGCGTCCCGCTGCAGCCTAGGAATTGCTGCAAAAGCAGCGCACTGTGCTGGCCTTCCGGGAACGGCTTTGATTCCCCGGCTATCGTGCGCGCGCTCCCACACAAGGCAGATGCCCATGATCACCATCACCGCCGAACAGGCCCGCGCCAACGTCGATGCCGCCAAGCGCCCGATCGAACTGTTCTACCCCGATCTCGACAACGCCATCCAGATCGGCTCGGAAAATGGCCGCCGCTACATCGTGTTCGGCTTCAGCCAGGTGATGGCCAGCGAGCAGCTCGTCGAAGACGTGGTCGCACAGCTGCTGAAGAATGGTTTCGGTGTCGAACGGTTGTTGAGCGATTCCGAACAGCACTACATCCGCATCAGCTGGGGAACTGCCGCGCCGTCGCGCCTCAGCGCCGGCTGAGGGTGAACGCGGTGCCGTCCACGCCCAGATCCCAGCCCTTGCCGGTACCGGACAGGGCCAGCGAGATGTCGCCCTTGGTCATCACCTGCGCGTTGCTGGACTTCACCGCACCGGCATGCGCGCCCACCGAGGCGTAAGTACCCAGCAGCTCGTTGACGCTGACTGCGCCGGTGAAGCTGCCACGTCCGTTGGTGATCTTCGACTTGCCCACGGTCAGGCCGCCGCCCTTCATCTCGATGCGCACCGGCATGCTGGCACCATTGCTGCAGGTGACCGTGCCATTGCCGGATGCAGTCTTGTAGATCAGCGACCAGCCGGAGAGGTTGTAGCGCAGCTCGCAGTCGAGGTTGCCAGCGGCGTGCGCGGCCGGGGCCAGCGATGCGGCAGACAGGGCAAGCAGCAGGGCGAAGGGCTTGTTCATGGCAGGACTTCCAGTTCGGTCGGACTGCCGGCGAATCTAGCAGCGCGCGCGTGCACGTTGGATGCAGGCGCACGCGCTGGTGCAGCAGTGTTCAGGCCGGTGCTCAGGCCTGTTCGTCCAGGTGGAAGGCATCGGCATCGAGCATCGCCGGGAAACGCGCGCGGTGTGCGGCCAGCGCCTCAGCCGAGATGGTGGTGGTGACCACCTGTTCGCGCTCGCGGATCTCCACCTGCGGCTGGCCGAGGAAATCCAGCACCGCGCTGTCGCCTGCGTAGTGCAGCTGGTTGCCATCGATGCCGACACGGTTCACCGCCGCCACGAAGCACAGGTTCTCGATCGCCCGCGCACGCAGCAGGGTCTTCCACGCATAGGCGCGCGCCGACGGCCAGTTGGCGACGAAGATCTGCAGGTCGAAATCCAGCTGCTGCGGACGCTCCACGTTGTAGCGGTTGCGGCAGAACACCGGGAAACGCAGGTCGTAGCAGACCTGCGGATTGATCCGCCAGCCCTTCCATTCCACGCTCAGGCGGTCGCGACCGGCGGCATAGCGCTCGTGCTCGCCGCCGTAACGGAACAGGTGGCGCTTGTCGTAGTACTGCAGGTCGCCATCGGGCGTGGCGAACAGCAGGCGGTTGTAGACGCCCTCGCCGTCGCGCAGCTGCACGCTGCCGATCACCGCCGCGTTCAAGGTCCTGGCCTGTTCGCGCACCCAGGCCACGGTCGGGCCGTCCATGCCTTCGGCCTGGGCAATGGCGTCGTTGGAGAAACCACTGGTGAAGGTCTCCGGCAGGATCACCAGGTCGGTGGTGCCGGCCAGCGGTGCGAGCAGCGCACCGTAGTAGGCGCGGTTGCCGGCCGGATCGTGCCAGCGGGTGTCGCCCTGGACGAGGGAAATGCGCAGGTCCTGCATGTTCAAGCCTCGCTCAGAGCAGGCGCAGGCGTTCGATCGCCGCGTCCATCGTTGCTTCATTCTTGGCAAAGCACAGGCGCACCAGGCGCTGGCCGGCCGGCGGGCTTTCGTAGAACGGCGACAGCGGGATCGCGGTCACGCCCTTCTCGATGGTCAGCCACTTCACGAACTCATGGTCCGGCAGGTCGCTGATGGCCGAGTAGTCGACCAGCTGGAAGTAGCCGCCGGGGACCGGCAGCGCCTTCAGGCGGGTGCCGGCCAGCTGCTCGCGGAAACGGTCGCGCTTGGCCTGGTAGAACGCGCCCAGCTCCAGGTGGTGTTCGGGTTCGTCGCGGATCATCGCGGCGAAGCCGTACTGCGCCGGGCCGAAGCTGGTGAAGGTGTTGTACTGGTGCACCTTGCGGAACTCGGCGGTCAGTGCCGGCGGTGCGATCGCATAGCCGATCTTCCAGCCGGTGCAGTGATAGGTCTTGCCGAAGCTGGAGATGACGAACGCGCGCTCGCGCAGTTCCGGGTAGCGCAGCGCCGATTCATGGCGGCGACCGTCGTAGATGATGTGTTCGTACACCTCATCGGAGATCAGGTAGATCTGCGTGCCACGCAGCAGCTCGGCCAGTGCCTGCATGTCCTGCGCCGACAGCATCGCGCCGGACGGGTTGTGCGGGGTGTTGACGATCAGCATGCGGGTGCGCGGGGTGATCGCCGCACGCACGCGGTCCCAGTCGACCGCGAAGGTCTGCGGATCCAGCGACACATGCACGGCCTTGGCACCGGCCAGGTCGATCGCCGGTTCATAGCAGTCATACGCCGGGTCGAGCACGATCACTTCCTCGCCGGCACGCACCACGGCGTGGATGGCGTTGAAGATGGCCTCGGTACCGCCACTGGTGACGGTGATCTCGCTGTCCGCATCGACCTGCGCGCCGTAGCAGTCCAGCGCCTTCTGCGCGATGGCCTGGCGCAGCGGCGCCACGCCGGTCATCGGCGGGTACTGGTTCAGCCCGGCGGCCATCGCCCTGGCGGTCTCGTCGATCAGGCGCTGCGGCGCCGAAAAGTCCGGGAAACCCTGGCCCAGGTTGACTGCGCCGTGTTCGGCGGCGAGCTGGGACATCACGGTGAAGATCGTGGTACCGACCTTGGGCAGCTTGGTGTTCGGTTGCATCGGCCTGGGCTGTGGGGGAACAGGCCTGCGAGTTTACGCAATCCGCGCGTCGGTAGTGCCGGCCGCTGGCCGGCACCCCTGGGACGATCTGCGGCGCCGGGTCGCATCTGCCGGCCAGCGGCCGGCACTACCATCGGCATTCACCGCTACAATTGCCATCGCACTCCGGCATGAAGACCCCTGCCCCTTGAACACCCCTGCATTGCTGGCCGCCAGCGGCCTGAGCTTCTCCCGCAATGACGAGCCGGTGTTCGGCCCGCTGGACTTCCATGTGGACGCCGGCGAAGCCCTGCTGGTGCAGGGCGGCAATGGCGCCGGCAAGACCACCCTGCTGCGCGTGCTGGCCGGCCTGGCCCGGCCCGGCGCCGGCCAGGTGCGGATCGATGGCAAGCCGGCGAGCAATGCCGAACGTGCACGCTACGTGGCCTACCTCAGCCATCTGCCGGCCCTGAAGCCAGACCTGGACACGCTGGAGAACCTGCACTTCCTGTGCGGCCTGCATGGACGGCGTGCGCGGCAGATGCCCGGCAACGCGCTGGCCATCGTGGGCCTGGCCGGTTATGAGGACACCCTCGTTCGGCATCTGTCCGCCGGGCAGAAGCGGCGGCTGGCACTGGCACGCATCTGGCTGTCACCGGCGCCGCTGTGGCTGCTGGACGAGCCCTATGCCAACCTCGACCTGGAGGGCATCACCCTGGTCAACCGGATGATCTCGGCGCACCTGCGCGCCGGCGGCGCTGCGCTGGTCACCACCCATGGCGCCTATGCCGCACCGCCGGTGCGTACCCGCCAGCTCGACCTCGGCGGTGCCGCATGATCGCGCCGGGTACCGAACCAGGCCTGTGGCAGACCGCAGGCGCCCTGCTCAAGCGCGACCTGCGCCTGCTCTGGCGCCGCCGCGGCGATGCGCTGCAACCACTGCTGTTCGCGGTGCTGGTAGTGGTGCTGTTCGCGCTGGCCCAAGGCCGCGAACCACAGCTGCTGGCCGCCACCGCGGGCGCGGTGCTGTGGCTGGCCGTGCTGCTGGCGGGACAGCTGTCGCTGGATTCACTGTTCCGTTCCGACGCCGAAGATGGCTCGCTGGAACAGTGGCTGCTGGCGCCGGTGCCGCTGGCCTGGCTGGTGCTGGTGCGCGTGCTCCTGCACTGGGCGACCACTGCGCTGCCGCTGATCGTGGTCAGCCCGCTGTTGGCCGAAATGCTGCATCTGCCGCATGACCAGCTACCGATGTTGCTGGCATCGTTGCTGCTGGGAACGCCGTTGCTGAGCCTGATCGGTGGCGTGGTCGCCGCACTGACCGTTGGCATCCGACGCTCTGGTATTCTCGTGGCGCTGCTGTCGCTGCCGCTGTACGTGCCGGTGCTTGTGTTCGGCGCCGGCAGCCTGGCGGCAGCCGGACGCGGGCAGGATCCGGTCGGTGCGCTGCTGATGCTGGGCGCCGGCCTGCTGCTCGCGCTGGTGCTGGCGCCGCTGGCCACTGCCGCTGCAATACGTATTTCTCTGAGTTGACCGAGCTGAGAGCCAATCCACCCCTGCTGGATAGCCGCCACGCATGAATCCGATTGTCCGCTGGTTCCACCAACTCGGTTCGCCTCCCACGTTCGACCGTTTCGCTGCCCGCTGGTCGCGGGTGTTCTACCTCGCGGCGGTGCCGGTGCTGCTGGTCGGCATGTGGCAGGCGCTGCTGGTAGTGCCGCCGGAAGCCAAGCAGCTGGACAGCTTCCGCATCCTTTACATCCACGTGCCCAGTGCCTGGATGAGCCTGTTCGTATTCGCGCTGATGGCGCTGTATGCCGCCATCGCGCTGATCTGGCGGATCAAGGTCTGCGAGATCCTTGCCATGGCCTGCGCGCCGATGGGCGCCGGTTTCACCCTGATCACCCTGCTGACCGGCAGCATCTGGGGCAAGGGCACCTGGGGCACCTGGTGGGACTGGGACCCGCGCATGACCAGCGAGCTGGTGCTGCTGTTCCTGTACCTGGGCGTGATCGGCCTCTACCACGCCATCGAGGACCGCCGCAGCGCCGCACGTGCGGCGGGACTGCTGGCCATCGTCGGCGTCAGCCTGCTGCCGGTGATCCGCTATTCGGTGGACTGGTGGGGCGGCCTGCATCAGCGCCAGTCGATCAACGTGTTCGGTGAATCGGCGATCAGCAGCGCGATGATCGCGCCGCTGTGGTGGATGGTGATCGGCACCAAGTTATGGTTCGCCGGTTCGGTGCTGGCCAAGGCCCGCGCCGACAATCTCGACCGCGAGGCCGGCAAGGCCTGGGTCGGTGGTCGCGTCGGTGCCGAACGCCCGGTCCGGGAGGCCCAGCCATGACCCACCTGCCCTATGTGATCGGCGCCTACGCCGTGTTCGTGCTGGTGCTCGGCGCCGATGCCATCGGTTCGTGGCTGCGCCTGCGCGTGGCACGCCGGCTGGCGCTGGCCCGCCAGCAGCGGCAGCAGACCCGCGCCGGCAGGCAGGACGCAGCTGCGCCGCTGTCGACGGAGCTGGAACGATGACCCCGGTACAGCGTCGCCGCTTGGCATGGGTGCTGCTGGCCCTGCTCGCCTCCGGGCTGGCCACTGCGCTGGTGGCGATGGCACTGGAGCGCAACATCGCCTACCTGTACACGCCTTCGGAAGTGCTGCGCGGTGATGTCGATGCGCAGTCGCGCTTCCGCTTGGGCGGCATGGTGGTAAAGGGTTCCTTCAATCGGCCGGTCGGCTCGCTGGAAGCACGTTTCGAAGTGACCGACGGCGACGCGCAGCTGGCAGTGACCACCTCGCGGATCCTGCCGGACATGTTCGCCGAAGGCACGGCGGTGGTCGCCAGCGGCCGCCTGCAGGACGGCACCTTCGTCGCCGACGAAGTGCTGGCCAAGCACGATGAGAAGTACGTGCCAAAGGAAGTGGCCGACAAGATGGGCGATGCCCACCGCAAGCACGATGTGCCGGTGACGGCCCCCGAGGTGCGCTGAGTGCTGCCCGAACTGGGTCAGATCCTGCTGATGTGCGCATTGCTGGCCTCGCTGCTGCAGGCCGGCCTGCCGCTGGTCGGCGCACATCGCAACAACACGGCATGGATGGCGGTGGCACGGCCAGCCGCGCTCGCGCAGCTGCTGCTGCTCGCCGGCGCGTTCGCGGTGCTGACCGCCGCGTTCGTGCAGCAGGATTTCTCAGTGCGCTACGTGGCCGAGAACTCCAATTCGCTGCTGCCGATGATCTACCGCTATTCGGCGGTCTGGGGCGCGCATGAAGGCTCACTGCTGATGTGGGCGCTGGTGCTGGCATTGTGGACCGGCGCGGTGGCGCTGTTCTCCCGGCACCTGCCGGCACCGGTGCAGGCGCGCGTACTGGCGGTGATGGGCATCGTCAGCGTCGGCTTCCTCGCCTTCCTGATATTCACTTCCAACCCGTTCCTGCGCCTGAACCCGGCGCCGCTGGAAGGGCGCGATCTCAACCCACTGCTGCAGGACCCGGGGCTGATCATCCATCCACCGATGCTGTACATCGGTTACGTGGGTTTCGCCGTTCCGTTCGCATTCGCGGCGGCGGCGCTGCTGGAAGGTCGCGTGGATGCGCGCTGGCTGCGCTGGACGCGGCCCTGGACCAACGTCGCGTGGGGCTTCCTGACCCTGGGCATCGCGCTGGGCAGCTGGTGGGCCTACTACGAGCTGGGCTGGGGTGGCTGGTGGTTCTGGGACCCGGTGGAGAACGCCAGCTTCATGCCATGGCTGGTCGGTGCGGCACTGATCCATTCGCAGGCCGTCACTGAAAAGCGCGGCACGTTCGGCAGTTGGACCCTGCTGCTGGCGATCGCCGCCTTCGCGCTGTCGCTGCTGGGCACCTTCCTGGTCCGCTCCGGTGTGCTGACCAGCGTGCATTCGTTCGCCGCCGATCCCTCGCGTGGCCTGTTCATCCTGGTGTTCCTGTCGGTGCTGGTCGGTGGCAGCCTGCTGCTGTACGCGCTGCGCGCCAGCCAGCTGAGCGTGGACGCCGACGACCCGCGCCGTGGTTTCACCGCCACCTCGCGCGAGACC
Source organism: Stenotrophomonas sp. PE591 (assembly GCF_018320795.1). Classification (NCBI taxonomy): domain Bacteria; kingdom Pseudomonadati; phylum Pseudomonadota; class Gammaproteobacteria; order Lysobacterales; family Lysobacteraceae; genus Stenotrophomonas; species Stenotrophomonas sp. PE591. The sequence continues at coordinate 527,574 of NZ_JAAOKO010000002.1, read as the reverse complement.
CTGCTGCTGGCCAACAACCTGCTGCTGGCCACGGCCTGCGCGATGGTGCTGCTCGGAACGCTGTATCCGTTGCTGGCCGATGCGCTGTCGCTGGGCAAGATCTCGGTCGGCCCGCCCTACTTCGGCAGCCTGTTCCTGCTGCTGATGGCGCCAATGATCCTGCTGCTGCCGTTCGGCCCACTGGTGAAATGGCAGCGTGACCAGCCCTCGCGCGCCTTCGCGCTGCTGGCACCGTGGCTGGGCCTGGCGCTGCTGCTGGGCGCGCTGGCCTGGTGGCAGGCGCCGCAGAACGGGTGGAAGGCCGGCATCGGCGTGGCCGCTGCGGCCTGGGTCGCACTCGGTACCGCACGCTTCGTCTGGCAGCGACTGCGCGGCAACGGCCGCTTCACCGCCGAAATGCTCGGCATGATCGTTGCCCACGCCGGCATCGCCGTGTTCTTGGCCGGCGCGCTGCTGGTGGAAGCCTTGAACGTGCAGCGCGAAGTGGCGCTGGCCCCGGGCCAGCAACTGGTGGTCGGTCGCTACGAAGTGCGCTTCGAGGGCGTGGACCATCGCGAAGGCCCCAATTTCATCGCCGACCGCGGTCACCTGCGGGTGTTCCGCGACGGCCGCGAACTGGCCCTGCTGCACCCGGAGAAGCGCCAGTACGCCAGCGGCGGCCAGGTGATGACCGAGGCCGGCATCGATGCACGCTTCGACGGCGATGTCTACGTGGCATTGGGCGAGCCGCTGGGCAACAATGCATGGGCGGTACGGGTGCACATCAAGCCGTTCGTGCGCTGGATCTGGCTGGGCGCGCTGTTGATGGCCCTGGGCGGATTCATCGCCGCCGCCGACCGCCGTTTCCGTCGTCCGTAGGAGTTTCCATGTCCGAGTCCCCCGCCCCGCGCCCCTCCCGCCCGCTGCCGCCGGTAGCCATCGTGATCGGCGTGCTGTTTTTCTTCGGCCTGCTCGGGCTGATGATCTACGGGGTTATGAAATCGGGTGATCCGCAGCGCGACGTGCTGCCATCGGCGCTGATCGACAAGCCGGCGCCAGCGTTCGCGCTGCCGGTGCTGCACGACCCGGAAATGATCGTGCACAGCGACGAACTGCGTGGCGCGCCGTACCTGTTGAACGTGTGGGGCAGCTGGTGCGCGGCCTGCCGCGAGGAACACCCGGTGCTGACCCGTTTCGCCGAGAGCAAGCGCGTGCGCGTGATCGGCTACAACTGGAAGGATGAACCGACCGATGCCCTGCATTGGCTGGAACAGCTGGGCAACCCGTTCATGGTCGTGCTCAGCGACGTGGAAGGCCGCACCGCGATCGACTGGGGCGTGACCGCCGCACCGGAAACCTTCCTTGTCGACGGCAGCGGCATCGTGCGCTGGAAGTACAGCGGTGCGATGACCCAGCGCGTGGTCGACGAGAAGCTGATCCCGGCGCTGGAGAAGATCGAGAAGGCCCAGGGCAATGCCGGCAGCACGTTGCACACGGCGCCCTGAGCCCATGCGCTGGCTGCTGGCGCTGCTGCTCCTGATGCTGCCGCTGGCCGCGCTGGCACAGCAGCCGCTGCATGATCCGCAGCCGCTGCAGTTCCGCGATGGCGCCGAAGAACGCCGCTTCCACGACCTGGCCGCGCAGCTGCGCTGCGTGCAGTGCCAGAACCAGTCGCTGGCCGATTCCAACGCGCAGATCGCGCAGGACCTGCGCCGCGAGGTGCTGCAGCTGATGCAGCAGGGCCACGACGACGCGCAGATCAAGCAGTTCCTGGTCGCGCGCTACGGTGAGTTCGTGCTCTATCAGCCACCGTTGCAGCCGGGCACCTGGCTGCTGTGGGGCGGTCCCCTGCTGATGCTCGGTGCGGGTGCTCTGGTGGTGCTGGGCATCGTCCGCCGCCGTGGCCGTACGGTTGGCGCAGCAGCGGCCGGCAAGGCCGATGAAGGAGACGGATGGTGAGCCATTGGCTGCCGGTGCTGGCCGGTCTGGTTGCTGCGCTGATGGCAGCACTGGTGCTGTGGCCGCTGCGCCACTCTGGCCGCCGCGGTTTCGTGGTCGGCGTGTTCGCACTGGGCGTGGCCGGTGCCTGCCTGTACCTGCTGGTCGGTGATCCGCGTGCAGCACAGGTACAACCGACGCCGTCGGTAGCCACCCTGCGCGATGGCGTGCAGGCCCTGCAGGATGCACTGAAGCGTGACCCACAGCGGGCCGATGGCTGGGCGCTGCTGGGCCGGTCGCAAGCCGAACTGGGCAATGCCGCAGCCGCGGCGGACGCGTTCGCGCGGGCCGCCACTCTCGCCCCGGAAGACCCCGGCGTGCTGGTGGAAGCGGCGCAGGCACGTGCGCAGGCCGATGCCGGCAAGCAGTTCGATGACACCGCAATGGCCTGGTTGCAGCAGGCGCGTGCACAGGCACCCGATGCCGAGCGTGCCAGCTGGCTGCTGGGGATCGCCCTGCGCCAGCGCGGAAAGAATGCCGAGGCCGCGGATGTGTGGAGCGGCCTGCTGCCACGGCTTGAGCCCGGCGCCGCGCAGGCGCTGCAGGCGCAGATCGCCATCGCCCGTGAAGCCGCCGGTCAGCCGTCCGATGCAGCCGTTGCGGCGCCACCGGCGCTGTTGCAGGTGCGCGTGCAGTTGCCTGCGTTGAAGGGCACCGAGTGGCCGGCCAGCACCCAGGTATTCGTGCTGGCCCGCGCCGCGGGTGGACCGCCGATGCCGGTGGCCGCACGCAAGCTGCCCTTGGCCGGATTCCCGGCCACGGTCGGGCTGGGTGACGCTGACAGCCCGATGCCAACCGCACCGCTGTCGGCCCATCGCGAAGTGGAAGTGCTGGCACGCATCTCGCGCACCGGCAGCGCCAACCGCAGCGAGGATGACCTGCAGAGCGTACCGGTGAAGGTGAGCCTGCCCCACGACGGTGTTGTGGAGCTGCGCTTCCCGTAACGCGCCGCGGTAGTGCCGGCCGCTGGCCGGCAACCTCATGAATCGTGATGCGCCTGCGAGGTTGCCGGCCAGGGGCCGGCACTACCTGCATCGCCGATGGAAACCAGCGTGTCGCCAGCTCCACATGCGGCCCCGCTAGAATGCCTGCATGACCGAATTCATCCCGCCCGGCACCCGCTTCCACGCCCTGCCCTCGCCCTTCCCGTTCAAGCGCGGCGGCGCCCTGCACGGCGCGCGCGTGGCCTATGAGACCTGGGGAACACTGGCGGCCGACGCCAGCAACGCGATCCTGATCGTGACCGGCCTCTCGCCGGATGCACACGCGGCAGCCAACGACGCCAACCCGGCAGCGGGCTGGTGGGAAGGCATGGTCGGACCCGGCAAGGCGATCGATACCGACCGCTGGTTCGTGGTCTGCGTGAACTCGCTGGGCAGCTGCAAGGGCTCGACCGGTCCGGCCTCGCTCAACCCGGCCACCGGCCAACCGTATCGTCTCGACTTCCCCGAGCTGTCGATCGAAGACGGCGCGCGCGCCGCGATCGAAGTCGTGCGCGCCCTGGGCATCGAACAGCTGGCCTGCGTGGTCGGCAATTCGATGGGCGGCATGACCGCGTTGGCCGTGCTGATGCTGCACCCGGTCATTGCGCGCAGCCACGTCAACATTTCCGGCAGCGCGCAGGCGCTGCCGTTCTCCATCGCGATCCGCTCGCTGCAGCGCGAAGCGATCCGCCTTGATCCACGCTGGAATGGTGGCCACTACGACGACGACGCGTATCCCGAGTCCGGCATGCGCATGGCGCGCAAGCTGGGCGTGATCACCTACCGTTCGGCACTGGAATGGGATGGCCGCTTTGGCCGCGTGCGACTGGATTCGGACCAGACCGACGACGATCCGTTCGGCCTCGAATTCCAGGTGGAAAGTTACCTGGAAGGCCACGCACGGCGCTTCGTGCGTTTCTTCGACCCCAACTGCTATCTGTACCTGAGCCGCTCGATGGACTGGTTCGACTTGGCCGAGTACGCCGATGGCGATGTGCTGGCCGGGCTGGCGAAGATCCGGGTGGAGAAGGCGCTGGCGATCGGCGCCAACACCGACATCCTGTTCCCGGTGCAGCAGCAGCAACAGGTCGCCGATGGCCTGCGTGCCGGAGGCGCTGACGCCCATTTCATCGGATTGGAGTCACCGCAGGGTCACGACGCCTTCCTGGTCGACTTCGATCGTTTCGGCCCCGCCGTGCGCGGCTTCCTCGACGCGCTGTAGTGGCTTGGCGGCGCAACCTGGCGCTCGCCGCGTTCGGCGCGTTGATCGCGCTGATGGTCAGCGGTGTGCTGCCGCTGTGGCTGGGTGGCTGGTGCATGCTGGCCAGCGCGGTGTTGTTCGCGCTGTACGGCCAGGACAAGCGCGCGGCGCAGCGAAAGCAATGGCGCATTCCCGAACGCACCCTGCAGATGCTGGCCTTTGCCGGCGGTTGGCCGGGCGCGCTGCTGGGCCAGGCCCTGTTCCGCCACAAGCACCGCAAAGCCGAGTTCCAGTGGGTGTTCTGGCTGTGCGTGCTGGCCAACGTGGCCTCGATCGCGGTGATGCTGCGCGAGTTTTCGCGGTAACCGTTCGAATGGGTAATGCCGGCCGCTGGCCGGCAAATCCGTGTCCGTATCAAGCGCCATGAGGTTGCCGGCCAGCGGCCGGCATTACCGGTTCACGCTTCGCGGACCAGAGCCCCGTCGCGCAACCGGTACTGCGCATCAACCACGCCTTCGGGCAGGTCGTCGTGGGTGATCATCAACAGGCTGCGCCCGTCCAGCAACCCGGAAAGGTCCTGCAACAGCGCGCGTGCGGTATCCACGTCGAGGCCTTCGGTCGGTTCGTCCAGCAGCAGGATCGGCGCATTGCGCAGCAGCGCACGCGCCAGTGCCAACCGCCGGGCCTGGCCGGCCGACATCGTCGCGCCGTTCTCGCCCACCCAGGCCGGCAGGCCGCCGTTGCGCTCGGCCCATTCGCCCAGGCGCACGCGGCGCAGCACCGCCCACAAGGCGGCGTCGCTGGCATCGGGATCACCCAACCGCAGGTTCTCGGCCACGCTGCCGGCAAACACCGGCGCGTTCTGCGGCAGCCACGCCAGTTGCCGGTGCCAGTCGGCCTGGGCGAAATCACGCAGGTCGCGGCCACCGTAGGTCAGCCGTCCCTGCTGCGGATCCCACAACCGCAGCAGCAGGCTCGACAGCGTGGTCTTGCCGCTGCCGCTGTCTCCACGGATGGCGATGCGTTCGCCTGGCGCCAGGGTCAGCTGCAGGCCGGACAACACCGGCCGCGCGCCGCCTGGCCACTGGAAATGCACGTCATCCCAATGCACGCGCGCAGCCGGCGGCACCACCTGTGGCGCCTGCGGATCGTCCACTGTCGGCGGTTGCTCGACGATCGCCTGCAGGCGATCGGCGGCAATGCGCCCGGACTGCAGCGACTGCCAGGCCAGGCCCATGCCGGCCCACAGCTCGATCAACGCCACGGTGAGGAACACCAAACCTGCGGCCATTTCCGGTGCGATGCGCTGCTGCTCGGCCGCGTGCAGGGCCAACGCTAGCATCGCCACCAGCCCCAGCCCGGCCACCAGGCCATGCAGGGTCGAGGCCGCGATCAGGCGCCAGCGCCGACGACGATCCCGCGAGGCCAGCTGCTTGGCTGCCACGCGCACCTTCAGCTGCCACGCTGCATCGGCATGCAGCGCGGCCAGGTCACCCGCACCTTCCAACCCTTCAAAGGCCGCGGTGCGCAATGCGGCGCGATGCGCCGCGCGGTCGGCCTCTTCATCATCGTGGCCACGCACGCCCAGCCACGGCACGCCGAAGGCGATCAGCAGCGCCAGCACCGCCAGCAGCACCGCAGCCGGCGGCAGGATCAGTGCCGCCGAAACGATCGCGACCAGCGACAATCCGCCCAACGCCACCAGCGGCCCGATCGCACGCACCAGCAGGCCGTCCACTTCACCGATGTCGCCGAGCAGGCGCGCCAGAAGGTCGCCGGTGCGCGTAGCCCCCAATCGTGCGGGTGCCAGCGGCAACGCGCGGCGGAAGAACCACACGCGCAGGTCGCGGGCGATGCGCAGCGTGGCGTCGTGGCCGACCAGCTTCTCGAAATAGCGCGACACGATGCGCGCCATCGTCAGCCCGCGTATACCCGCGGACGGTGAGAAGAAGTTGAAGCCTTGGCCGAGGCCGGCCGCACCAGCCAACGCGGCGGCGGTGAGGAAGCCACCGGACAGGCCAAGCAATGCGGTGCCGGCCAGCATGGTGGTCCACAGCAGCAGCACGGTCAGCAGCAGGCGCGGCCGATGGCGCAGGAACACCGCGCGCAGCGAATCAGGCGAACGGCTCATGCGCGCACCGCCTGTGCCGGTTCGACCAGGCGCCCTTCCGGCAGCAGCAGGCAGCGGTCGGCCCAGGCGATCACCGCCGGGCTGTGGGTGGCGACCACCACACTGCGACCTCGCGCATAGGCAGCCAGGCTGCGCAGCAGTGCGGCCTCGGTATCGGCGTCGAGAAACGCGGTGGGTTCGTCCAGCAGCAGGACCTGCGGGTCGCGCAGCAACAACCGGGCAAGGCCGATACGACGGGCTTCGCCGCCGGACAGGCCGAAGCCACGTTCGCCGATCACCGTGTCCAGGCCCTGTGGCAGGCGCTGTGCGAACTGCAGCACCTGCGCGGCCTCGGCCACCGCACGAAGACGCGCATCGCTGGCACCCGGATCGGCCAGGCGCAGGTTGTCGGCAATGCTGCCGTGGAACAGGTAGGGGCGCTGGCTGGCATAGGCCACCTGCACACCGGGACGCAGCTGCAGCTTGCCGGCGCACGGCGGCAGCCAGCCGGCCAGCGCTTCCAGCAGGGTGCTTTTACCGGAGCCGCTGGGACCAACCAGGGCCAGGCGCTGGCCCGGCTCCAGCCGCAGGTCCAGATCCTGCAGCACATCCTGCGGCGCGCCCAGCGGGCGCAGCACCAGCCCTTGTGCCTGCAGCGGCGGCAACGCGGCCTCGGCCGGCTCCACCGCCAGCGGTGCAACCTCGTTCTCGACCAGGCCCTGCTCATCGGGTAGCGACTGCAGCAGGCGCTCCACTTCGGCGGCGGCGGCCAGTGCATTGGCGCGATCATGGTAGTGCGCGGCCAGCCGTCGCAGCGGCGCATAGAATTCCGGTGCCAGCAGCAGGCAGAACAGCCCCGCACCCAGCGTCGGCACCGCTGCATGCAGCGACATCATGCCCAGATAGCTCAGGCCCAGGTACAGCGCCACCATCGCCACGCTCACCGAGGCGAAGAATTCCAGCACCGTGGACGACAGGAAGGCAATCCGCAGCACCTTCAGCGTGCGCACGCGCACGCCTTCAGCGGCGGCCTCGATACCCTCCAGCTCGGCGTCACCGCGGCCATACAGGCGTAGCAGGCCCAGGCCCTTGATCCGGTCGGCGAAATGGCCGCTCATGCGTGCCAGCTCACCCAGCTGCGCACGGCCGGCCGCTTCGGCGCCCCAGCCCACCAGCATCATGAAGAACGGCACCAGCGGCGCGGTGAACAGCAGGATCAGCGCCACCACCCAGTCGACCCAGGCGACAGCGGCCAGGATCAGCAGCGGCACCACCACCACTTCAGTGCGCACCGGCAGGAAGCCGCTGTAATAGCTCTCGATCGCATCACCGTGATGCAGCATCAGTTCGCCCAGTTCGCCGGTGCGGCGCTGCCGCAGCCACAGTGGGCCGTGGCCCAACAGGCGTGCGAACACGCGTTCGCGCAATGCCAGGCGTGCGGCGTCGGCCACGTCACCGGCGGCGGCCTGGGTGGCGCTGCCCAGCAGGGTGCGCAGCACCAGGATCACCGCCAATCCCGCCAGCACCGGCAGGCCAGAGGCCAGCGGCACGCGCTCCACCAGCACCTGCTGCACCAGCCAGGCGATGGCGGCAGCCTGGCCGATCAACAGTGCGCCGGACAGGCTGATGCACAGCGCGGCCAGGCGCTGGCGGCCCCGGGCGGAGCGTGCCAGGTCGGCCAGCCAGGCCGTGCGCACACGCCGCTGTCGGGCGGTTTCAGCTTCCGGGGACAGGCCGTCAGGGGTCGTTTCGGCAGCGCTCAAGAGGTCTTCACGGGCAACGGGGGAGACACGGCATTGTAGGCGCAGGCAATAGCCCGCCCCTGCGGCCGGCGGTCGCAGTCTTCATCAGGTTGGCATACGATCAACCGGGGCACCTGTTCATACATTGATCTGGATCAAGGCTGTTTGAAGTAGTCGGTCACATCATTCACGTCGTAGACCACCCTTCCCGCCACCTGCAACGGCACTATCCAACGAGGTAGCCAGGCCATGATTGATCAGACAGTCGTAGAACTGTCGCGGCTGCAATTCGCGCTGACCGCGATGTACCACTTCCTATTCGTACCGCTCACCCTCGGCCTGTCCTTCATGGTGGCCATCATGGAGAGCGTGTATGTGATGACCGGCAAGGAGATCTGGCGCAGGATGACCCTGTTCTGGGGCGTCCTGTTCGGCATCAACTTCGCCATGGGCGTTGCCACCGGCATCGTCATGGAATTCCAGTTCGGCATGAACTGGTCCTACTACAGCCACTACGTGGGTGACATCTTCGGTGCGCCACTGGCGATCGAAGGCCTGATGGCGTTCTTCCTGGAAGCCACCTTCGTCGGCCTGTTCTTCTTCGGCTGGAACCGCCTGAGCAAGGTCAAGCACCTGATGGTGACCTGGCTGATGGCGCTGGGGACCAACCTGTCGGCGATCTGGATCCTGGTGGCCAATGGCTGGATGCAGAACCCGACCGGTGCGGTGTTCAACCCGGAAACCATGCGCATGGAAGTGGTCGACTTCATGGCGGTGGTGTTCAACCCGGTGGCGCAGGCCAAGTTCGTGCACACCGTCAGCGCCGGCTACGTGACCGGTGCGGTGTTCGTGATGGCGATCAGCGCGCTGTTCCTGCTGCGCAACAAGCACAAGGACCTGGCCCGTCGTTCGTTTGCGGTGGCCGCGGCGTTCGGCCTGCTGTCATCGCTGTCGGTGGTCGTGCTGGGTGACGAGAGCGGTTACGCCGCCAGCGAACACCAGAAGATGAAGCTGGCCGCGATCGAAGCGATGTGGGAGACCGAGCGTGCGCCGGCCGACTTCACCGCCTTCGGCATCCCCAACCAGGAGACCCACCAGAACGACTACGCGGTGAAGATCCCCTACCTGATGGGCCTGATCGCCACCCGCTCGTTGAACCAGCCGATTCCCGGCATCCTGGAACTGGTCGAGCGCGCCGAACACCGCGTGCGTGGCGGCCAGCTGGCCTACGGTGCATTGGAACGCCTGCGCGCCAACAAAAACGACGTTGAAGCGCGCGAGATGTTCGACCGTCACTGGCAGGACCTGGGCCACGGCCTGCTGCTCAAGCGCTATCGCGATGACATCCTCAACGCCACCCCGCAGGAAATCTCGCAGGCGGCGATGGACACGGTGCCGCGCGTGATGCCGTTGTTCTGGACCTTCCGCGTGATGGCCGGCCTCGGCTTCTACCTCATCGCCTTCTTCGCCCTGGCCTTCTACTACTCCTGCCGCAACAATTTCCAGGACAAGCGCTGGTTCCTCAAGCTGGCCCTGTGGACGCTGCCGGCGCCGTGGATCGCGATCGAGTGCGGCTGGTTCGTGGCCGAGTATGGTCGCCAGCCGTGGGCGGTCGATGGCGTGCTGCCGACCTTCTATGCAGCATCGGGGCTGGCCCTGCATGAAATCGTGCTGACCCTGGCCGGCTTCACTGCCATCTACACCGCGCTGATCGTGGTCGAGATCAAGCTGATGCTCAAGGCGATCCGCAAGGGTCCGGACGAGGTGCTGCCGTCACTGCAGTCGCCCCAGCCGCATGCTTCCCACAATGTCTCGGCGCCGGCCGCCGGCCAGGCCTGAGGCAGGAGAACCAAGATGGATTTCATTCTTCTGGACTACACCACGCTGCGCGTGATCTGGTGGCTGCTGCTCGGCATCCTGCTGATCGGTTTCGCCGTGATGGATGGTTTCGACCTGGGCGTGGGCACCCTGCTGCCCTTCGTCGCCCGCAACGACGCTGAGCGCCGGCTGGTGATCAATACCATCGGTCCAGTATGGGAAGGCAACCAGGTGTGGCTGATCCTGGGCGGCGGCGCGATCTTCGCCGCATGGCCGCCGCTCTACGCGGTCAGCTTCTCCGGGTTCTACCTGGCGATGTTCGTGATCCTGTTCGCGCTGATCCTGCGACCGGTCGGCTTCAAGTTCCGCAGCAAGATGCCCAGCGAGCGCTGGCGCAACACCTGGGACTGGGCGCTGTTCATCGGTGGCTTCATCCCGGCGCTGATCATGGGCGTGGCGGTGGGCAACGTGGTGCTGGGCGTGCCGTTCCACTTCGATGACAGCATGCGCATCTTCTACACCGGCTCGTTCTTCGGCCTGCTGATGCCCTTCGCGCTGCTGGCCGGCCTGCTCAGCGTGTCGATGCTGGTCGCCCACGGTGCCGCCATGCTGGTGCTGAAGACCGACGGCCCAGTGGCCGAACGTGCGGCCCGTTTCGGCAGCATCGCCGCGATCATCGCCTTCGTGCTGTTCGCGGTGGGCGGCGCCTGGGTGGCCTTCGGCCTGCCGGGTTACCAGATCACCTCGCAGGTGGTCACCGACGGCGCCACCAATCCGCTGCTGAAGACCGCCGAACTCGGCGCCGCCGGTGGCTGGATGCGCAACTACAGCGCCATGCCGGCCACGATCCTGGCGCCGCTGCTGGGCCTGGCCGGACTGCTGGCCAGTGCGGTACTGCTGCGGGCCCGTCGCGGCGGCCTGGCCTTCATCGCCTCCGGGGCAGCCATCGCCGGCATCATCCTGACCGTCGGCTTTGCGATCTTCCCGTTCCTGCTGCCGTCCTCGAGCCAGCCCACCTCCAGCCTGACCGTGTGGGACGCCTCGTCCAGCCACCTGACCCTGTGGATCATGCTGCTGGCCACGGCGGTGTTCCTGCCGATCATCCTCGCCTACACCACCTGGGTGTACCGCGTGCTGAAGGGCAAGACCACCACCGAAGAGATGGGCAACAACCCGAACGCGTATTGATTGCTTGCACGTGTGCCGACCAACGGTCGGCACCTACCCGGAATGAAGGAGACTGATCATGTGGTATTTCGCCTGGATTCTCGGTGCCGGCCTCGCCTCGACGGTGGCCATCCTCAACGGCATGTGGTTCGAAGCCCGCGAGCAGAACCGCATCGAGAAGGAAAATCGTCGCTGAGCTGTAAAAAAGCCTTGCCGCCTTGGCCTTCACACGGTATCTTAGGCGGCTCCTTCGGGGTGTAGCTCAGTCTGGTAGAGCGCTACGTTCGGGACGTAGAGGTCGCAGGTTCGAATCCTGTCTCCCCGACCACTTCGGTGGTCGCATTGAAGCCTGGTGAAGTCGTCCAGGCTTTTTTGTTCCCTGAAGTGGCACTGCTTCGGCAGTGTGAAGAAAACAGCATTCACCCCTTGCCGCCATCGGGGTGAATCGCTAGAATAGGCGGCTCCCTTCGGGGTGTAGCTCAGTCTGGTAGAGCGCTACGTTCGGGACGTAGAGGTCGCAGGTTCGAATCCTGTCTCCCCGACCACTTCGGTGGTCACCAAGAAGCCTGGAAGACATCACTGTCCTCCGGGTTTTTTTGTACCAGGCGCCAGGCCTCCCGCATGACGGGACCTTGCCAGGCAGCGCACGTACAATGGCCGCGCTGCCGGCCCGCCTGCAGCCCCCACCCCCACCTGCCGCTTCGGCGTAGACCGATGCCGGCGCTGCATGCCATTGCCCCGGCATGCGACACCTGCAAGGACCACCGATGAGTTCCTCCACTTCCGATTCGCCGTCGCTGCTGCACGGTCGTGTCCTCGCGTTTGCCGCGATCCTGCTGGCAGCGGTCAACCTGCGCACTGCGGTCACCTCGATCACCCCGCTGCTGGACGTACTCGGCCAGCAGTTCGGCTTCGGCACCACCATGACCGGCGTGCTGGGCATGCTGCCGACCGCGTCGTTCGCACTGTTCGGCGTGGCCACGCCGGCGCTGGCGCGGCGCCTGGGCCTGGAGCGCACCACGCTGCTGGCGATGGTGATGGCGATGGCCGGCCTGCTGCTGCGCTCCAGCGCCGGCAACGTCGGCACGCTGCTGCTCGGTTCGGTGCTGGCACTGGCCGGCATGGGCATCGGCAACGTGGTGGTGCCGCCGCTGGTGAAGCGCTATTTCGCCAACAAGGTCGGCACCATGAGCACGCTCTACATCAGCGTGCTGCAGCTGGGCACGATGCTGCCGGCGCTGCTGGCGGTGCCGGTGGCCAACGCCGCAGGCTGGCGCGTGTCGCTGGGCATGTGGGCGCTGCTGGCGCTGGCTGCCGCACTGCCGTGGCTGGTGCTGGCCAGGCGCGCGCCGAAGGCGCAGGCAGATGCCACCGACCCGGCCGCACAGCCGCATGGGAAAGTCTGGCGCACCTCACTGGGCTGGAGCATGACGCTGATGTTCGGCATGACTTCGCTGATGACCTATTCGATGTTCACCTGGCTGCCACGCATCGTGGTCGAGGCCGGCGGCACACCGGCCTTTGGTGGCGTGATGGTGGCGGTGTTCTCGGCGCTCGGGCTGCTGCCGTCGCTGGTCATTCCATCCATGGCAGTTCGCATGCAGAACCCGTTCCCGCTGGTGCTGATCGGCTTCTTCTCGTTCGTGATCGCCTTCACCGGCCTGCTGCTGGCACCGATGAAGGCCCCCCTGCTGTGGGCGTGCCTGCTCGGCGTCGGTCCATCCACCTTCCCGCTGGCGCTGACCCTGATCAACCTGCGCACGCGCACCCCCACCGGCTCGGCGGCACTGTCCGGCTTCATGCAGGGCGTGGGTTACAGCTTCAGCTGTCTGGGGCCGTTCCTGGTCGGCTGGCTGCATACGGTCAGCAACGGCTGGACGCTCCCGTTCAGCTTCCTGTTCGGCTGCGCCACCCTGATGCTGTGCGCCTCCTGGGTGGCCTGCAAGCCGCGCAAGCTGGAAGACCTCTGGTAAGCCGCGCAGGGCCTCGCAACCGGCCCACCTACCGCTCGTCAGCCCGTCTGCGCATTTTGACGCCGGGCTGACAATTCCGGGCGGATAGTGCCCACGAATGCCCATCCTTGCCGCGTGCCGGCATCGGGCATGGGGGCGGCAGCGCCGCCCAGGCCACCATTCGGTGTGCGGGGGACTCTCGTTTCAGACAAGACATTGCAGGTCGCTGTCCGGGTTTGTATCCGTCCTTGCTGGACGGGAATGCACGAAGGGAGTGACGCGGGCCACGGCCACGCCAAAAGCTGGCATGTGATGTGCGTCACATTTCTCAGGTTGTCTGGTTCGGAAGCCAAGGGTCCCCAATGGTTGTCCACCGCCGGCTGGCGCTCTGCGTCGGCCTTGCCTGTACCGCCCTGGCCTGGGCCAGCAGCGCTGCCCCGCCTGACCGCGAGGCGGCCCTGGCCGAGATCGGCCGTTACCGCGACCAAGCCCGCTGGCTGGATGCCCTCGGCGCGATCGAGCGCGCCAGCCAAGAGCAACCCAACGACGACCTGCTGTTCAAGCTGCGCGTACTGACCCTGGGCGACATCGGCAACGCCTGGCGCGCCTGGGAGCTGTACCAGCAGCGCCCGCAGCTGTTCGACGCTGCACAGAAGCAGCGCATCGAAGGCGACTACCTGGCCAAGCTGGTGGTCTGGAGCCTGGCCTACAGCAGCAGCGAAGACAGCCGCCTGGAAGAAGCCGAATCGACCCTGGCGCGCATGCAGCGCTACCTGGGCAGCGAAGGCACCCCGCCCGCGCAGGCGCCGCTTCGCGTCCGCATGGACCGGCTGATCCTGCTCAACCGGCTGGGCCGCCATGCGCAGGTGCGCGAGGAAGCCCGCGCACTGCAGGCCGAAGGCCATGCCCTGCCCGACTATGTGCTGCCTGCGGTCGGCGATTCGCTGATGGGCACCCTGCATCCGGAAGAAGCCATACCGGTGCTGCAGGCGGCAGTGGCCGGCGACCCGACACGCGATGCTTCGCATTCGGAACTGGCCTATGCCTACCTGGAGAGCGAGCAGCAGGAAAAGGCGATCGACCTACTGCAGGCCTGGCGTGACAAGGAGCCGGCGTGGCGCTGGAGCAACGGCAAGTCACCGTACGCGAACTGGTCACGTTACGAGGCCGACCTGAATCTGGCGATGGTACGCGCCTACAGCGGCGACCTGCGCACCGCACAGCACGACCTGGAATCGATGGTCGACATCGCACCGGGCAACGGCGGCCTGCAGAGCGCGCTGGGCAGCGTGTACATGATGCGCGGATGGCCACGCATGGCACTGCAGCGCCAGCAGATGGCACATGCGCTGGACCCTCGCAACATCGAGCCGCGGCTGGGCATGGAGGAGGCCTACGTCGCCCTGCAGCGCGATGACCTGGCAAGGCCACTGCACGACGATCTTGTCGCACGCTACCCGACCCAACCCGCCGTCGAACGCATGGACCAGGCCTGGCGGGCGCATCGCGGTTGGCAGCTGAAGGCATGGACCGACATTGGTCGCAGCTCCGGCGGTGGCGGCACCTCGCCGCTGGGCAACAACGACCGCCACTACGGCATCGAAGTGCAGACACCGGTGCTCGACGACCGCTGGCGGTTGTTCGCCTTCGCCGACAGGCGCTCGGTCGACTTCCAGGACCAGCGCATCGACCCGCGGTGGCTGGGCGCGGGCGTACGCTACCGCTTTGGCCAGCTGGATGCGGAAGCGGCGGTACTGCGCGCCAACGACCACATTGGCGATACCGGCCTGCGCATCGGCGTGGGTTGGCAGTTCAACGATTACTGGCATGCCGGGCTGGTGGCCGCACGCAATGACCCGGAAGCCTCGATGCAGGCGCGCGTGGCGGGCATCACCGCTGACAGCGTGAGCGCGCAGGTCGACTACCGGCGCAGCGAGCTGACCCACTGGATGTTCGGTGCCAGCCGCTTCCGCTACGACGACGGCAACCACCGCGAGCTATTCAGCACCAGCATCGAACAGCGCCTGCTGACCCGCCCGCGCTGGTTGATCGACGGCCTGGCCAGTGCCTACACCAGCCGGGGCAGCCGCGACGACGCGCCCTACTTCAACCCGAAGCGCGACCGCATGGTCGAGATCGGGCTGCGCATCGACCAGCAGCTATGGCGGCACTACGAGCGCCACTTCCGGCACCGCCTGACGGTCTCGCTCGGTGACTACTGGCAGGACGGCTTCGGCAGCGCTCTGGTCCCTTCGGTGTCCTACATGCACGAATGGCAGCTGGGCCAGGGCCGCGTGTTCGAGTACGGCGTGCGCTGGTCGCGGCCGGTCTACGACGGCCACCGCGAGCGTCATATCGGCTTCGAAGCCGCACTGCGCTGGGGAGAGTGACATGGCCCGCATCCTACGACTGATCGTGCTCCTGCTGCTGGCCGCCACGCCGCCGGCGTTCGCGCAGCAGGCCCTGCATCTCGATGCTACTGACAACGGCCTGCTGATCCTCAGCTACCACGACATCCGCGACCGGGTCGCGGCCAAGGGCGACGCCGATACCTACGCGGTGAGCACGCAGAACTTCGCCGCGCACCTGGATTGGCTGGGGGCACACGGCTACCACCCGGTGTCGCTGTCGCAGGTGATCGACGCCTCCCAGGGACGCGCCACGCTGCCACCGAAACCGGTACTGCTGACCTTCGATGATGGCCTGCGCAGCGTCTACGACAAGGCGTTCCCGCTGCTGCAGGCGTACCGCTACCCGGCGCTGGTGGCAGTGATCACCGATTACGTGGACATGGCGCCCGGACGCACGATCGACTATGGCTACCGGCCGTTCGGCCACGATGACTTCGTTACCTGGGCGCAGCTGAAGCAGATGCACGACAGCGGCCTGATCGAAGTGGCCAGCCATACCGACGACCTGCACCACGGAGTGCTTGCCAATCCGCAGGGCAATTCGACGCCAGCGGTGGTCACCCGCATCTACCGGCCGGCCACGCGCAGCTACGAGAGCGAGGCGCAGTACGAGCAGCGCCTGCGCGCCGATCTCGGCCGCAGCGTGCAGCGCATCCAGCAGCACCTGGGCGTGCCCCCGCGCGCCATTGTCTGGCCGTACGCCGCCTACAACCAGTTGAGCAACGACATCGCCGAACAGCTGGGCATGCCGGTGTCCTTCGATCTGGAAGGCCGCAGCACGCCAGTGGCCAGCGACCTGCATGGGCTGGCGCGCTTCCTGGTCAGCGACAACCCGACCGTGGAGGGCCTGGCCTACGAGCTGCGGCGCGACGTTGCGCTCGACGGCATCCGCGCGTTGCAGGTCGACCTGGATGATGTGTACGACCCGGACCCGGCGCAGCAGGGGCGCAACCTCGATGCGCTGATCGAGCGGGTCAAGCGCATCTCGCCCACCCACGTCTACCTGCAGGCGTTCGCCGATCCGGACGGCAACAACACCGCCGATGCACTGTACTTCCCCAACCGGCACATGCCGATGCGCGCGGACCTGTTCAGCCGGGTCGCCTGGCAGCTGAAGTCGCGCGCGGGGGTGAAGGTCTACGCATGGCTGCCGGTGCTCGGCTTCGAGCTGCCCGACCCCGTGCAGCGCAAGGCACTGGCGATCCACAACGGCGATGCCGACGGCATGTACCGGCTGGACTTCACCAATCTGGAGGCACGCCAGATCATGCTCGACATCTACGAGGATCTGGCCGTCAACTCGTACTTCGAAGGCCTGCTCTTCCATGATGATGGCTACCTGCGCGACACAGAACTGCCGACGCTGGCGGCCGGCGACGATGGCAGCGCTCGTACCCGGGCGCTGATCGACTTCACCCTGGCCCTGCGCGACAGTGCGCAGCGTTGGCGGCCGAAGCTGGCCACGGTGCGCAACCTGTACGCGGAGCCGGTGCTGCGTCCGCAGAGCGAAGCCTGGTTCGCGCAGCGCCTGGACCTGTTCAACAAGGCCTACGACCAGACCGCACTGATGGCGATGCCGTGGATGGAAGGCAGCAGGCATCCGGAACGCTGGCTCGACCAGCTGCTGGCCGCGGTGCGTGCGCACGATCCCCAGTTGCAGCACACCCTGTTCGAACTGCAGACCGTCGATTGGCGCAGCGGGCAACCGATTCCCGCCGAGCGCCTGCGCGCGCAGATCCGCCAGCTGCAGGCGCAGGGCGTGCACCACTTCGCCTGGTACCCGGACGACTTCATCGCCGGCCAGCCTTCCACCCATGATGCCCGCGCGGCGATGTCCGCCGGCAACTTCCCGTACCCGGAGAAGTGACATGGACATGCACCCGCTGCTGCAGGTCCTGTTCCAGTTCGCCTTCTACTACCCGATGGTGATGGCGTTCTTCTGGATGTCGGGCGGCCTGTATTACTACTTCCGGCGCGAACGCCATTCGCGCCCACGCAACGACCCGCCGCTGATGGTCGATCCACCGTTCGCGAGTCTGTTGATTCCCTGCCACAACGAGTCCGCGAACCTCGACGACACGCTCGGCGCGGCGCTGGCACAGCGCTATCCGGCCGACTACGAGGTGATCGCCATCGACGATGGCAGCAGTGATGACACCGGCGCCCGGCTCGACGTGCTGGCGGCGAAGCATCCGCGGCTGCGCGTGCTGCACCTGGACCGCAACCTCGGCAAGGCCAACGCGCTGCGCATGGGTGCGCTGGCGGCCCGCTCGGAGTACCTGGTGTGCATCGATGGCGATGCCATGCTGGAGGAACACGCCCTGCACTGGATGGTCTGGCACCTGGTCAGCGGCAACCGCGTCGGTGCGGTCACCGGCAACCCGCGCATCCGCAACCGTTCCACCCTGCTTGGACGCCTGCAGGTGGCCGAATTCTCCTCGATCATCGGCATGATCAAGCGCGCGCAGCGCGTGTACGGGCGCATCTTCACCATCTCCGGAGTGATCGCCGGCTTTCGCCGCACCGCCCTGCACCAGGTCGGCTGGTGGTCGGACGACATGGTGACCGAAGACATCGACATCAGCTGGCGCCTGCAGCGTGCGCATTGGGACATCCGCTACGAACCCAACGCGCTGTGCTTCATCCTGATGCCGGAAACGCTGAAGGGCCTGTGGCGGCAACGGCTGCGCTGGGCGCAGGGTGGCGTGGAGGTGATGCTGCGGCATGCGCGTTCACTGCTGCACTGGAAGGAACGGCGCATGTGGGGCGTACTGCTGGAGTACGTGCTGAGCGTGATCTGGGCCTACACCATGTTGTTCATCGTGGTGCTGTGGGTGCTGGGCAAGCTCATCGACCTGCCGCCGCAGCTGTACATCGCCAGCCTGCTGCCGCAATGGCATGGCGTGATCCTGGCCCTGGTCTGCCTGATGCAGTTCGCCAGCAGCCTGATCATCGACCGTCGTTACGAAACACAGATTGGACGCAACTACTTCTGGGTCATCTGGTACCCGATGGCGTACTGGCTGATCAGTCTTTCCACCACCCTGGTGGCGTTGCCGAAGACCCTGCTGCGCCGTCGCAGCAAGCGCGCCACCTGGACCAGTCCCGACCGGGGGATCCGATGAACGCACAACGCCCGTCCAACCGCTTCGACTCGCGGATGATCCGCAAGCCGCATCGCCAACCACGCTTCCAGCGCACCGCCTGGGGCTTCGTCACCCTCGCGTTCTGGGGGTTCTACTTCTACCTGTGGGCACCGTTGGTGACCCTGTTCTCGTGGCTGATCGGCGGCCAGCTGGCCTGGCAACAGCTGTACCAACGGCAAAGCCAGTTCGACCCCTATGTGCTGGTGGCACTGCCGCTGATGCTGCTGTGTGCCAGCGTGCTGCTGATCGGCTGGGCCGAGTACAACCGCGCGCGCTTCCGTGGCCACGAGCGACGCCTGCCGCGACCGCTGGCCAGCCTCAATGAAGTCGCGGCCGATCTGGGTGCCAGCACCGGCCTTGCGGAGCGCCTGCTGGGCTGCAAGGCCGCCACGCTGCACATGGACGATCACGCGCGGCCGATCGGTATCCGCCGCGAGGTGGTGTGACGCCCCGGTAGTCGCCGACCCGGGTCGGCGCTTGCTTGGGTAGCTGCCGATCCTGGTCGGCGCTTGGGCCTGATGGGCGTCGACCTTGGTCGGCACCGGGGTCTACCGCGAAGAGCATTCGCGCATCGCGTGGATCTACTTGCGCGTCTGCCCTTCACCGCGCACGACGAATCGTTCGACGGTGAGTGCTTCCAGGCCCATTGGGCCGTACGCATGCAGGCGCGTGGTGGAAATGCCGATCTCGCTGCCCAGGCCCAGCTGTCCACCGTCGGAGAAGCGCGACGAGGCATTGACCATCACCACCGCCGAGCGCAGTGCGTTGACGAAGCGCTCGGCATGGCCGGCGTCTTCGGTGGCGATCACTTCGGTATGGTCGGAGGTATAGGCACGGATGTGCGCGATGGCCGCCTCGAGGTCATCAACCACGCGCACGGCCAGCACCAGGTCGAGGAACTCGGCAGCGTAGTCGTCTTCGCTGGCGGCGGTGCTGCCCGGCAGCAGCGGCTGCGCGTTCGTGTCGGCGCGCAGCTCCACGCCACGCTCACCGAGCGCCTGCGCCACGCGCGGCAGGAAGGCTTCGGCCACATCACGATGCACCAGCAGGGTCTCCAGCGAGTTGCAGGCCGACGGACGGCTGCACTTGCCGTCCACCAGAAGGTCGATGGCTTTGCCGAGGTCGGCGCTGGCATCCACGAACAGGTGGCAGACACCCTTGTAGTGCTTGATCACCGGCACCCGCGCATGCTCGGCAACGAAGCGGATCAGGCCTTCGCCGCCGCGCGGAATCGCCAGATCGATCAGTTCATGCAGCTGCAGCAGCTCCAGCATTGCTTCGCGGCGCAGGTCGGTCAGCACGGTCACTGCCGCCGCCGGTACGCCATTGGCCTGCAGGGCGCCGGCCAGCGCCTGCGCGATGGCGGTGTTGGAGTGGATCGCTTCGGAACCACCGCGCAGGATCACGCCATTGCCGGCCTTCAGGCACAGCGCAGCCGCTTCGGCGGTCACGTTCGGGCGCGCCTCGTAGATCATCGCGATCACGCCCAGCGGCACGCGCACCTTCTGCACGCGGATGCCGTTTGGACGCACATCGTCGCGGGTGATCTGGCCGACGGGATCGGGCAGCGCGGCGACCTCACGCACGGCTTCGGCCATCGCGAACAGGCGTGCCGGGTCCAGCGCCAGGCGGTCGAGCATGGCACTGCCAATGCCTTTCTCGCGCGCAGCGGCAAGGTCACGCGCATTACCGGCCAGGATCAGCCCGGCATTCACTTCCAGCGCCTGCGCCATTGCCAGCAGCAGCGTGCGGCGCGCCGCACTGTCGAGGCCGGCAACGATCTGGGCCGCGTCACGGCAGGCACGCGCCTGCGCTTCGATTTCGCTCATCGGGGAGTCCTTCAAACCGGTCATGGCAGCACCAGATCGTCGCGATGGACGACACTGCCACCGTAGTTGTAGCCCAGCACGGCCTCGATGTCGCGCGAATGGCGGCCGGCGATCCGGCGCACATCATCGGCCGCGTACTGGCTGACGCCGCGCGCCACGCAGACGCGGCCCTGCGGCGCGTTCCAGCACACCTGCACCATGTCGCCACGGCGGAACATGCCCTCCGCGCCGGTGATGCCGCCGGGCAGCAGCGAGGCGCCCTTCTCGCGCATCGCCTGCGCCGCGCCGGCATCGACCACGATCGCACCCTCGACCAGCGGCGCGTGACGCAGCCAATGCTTGCGGGCCGCCTCACGGCTGCGCGCGGCGTGGATACGGGTACCGAACAGGCGGTCCTGGGCCAGCGCGCGTACCACGTCACCGCTGCGGCCATTGAACAGATAGGTTTCGATGCCGAGACGCCCCGCCTTCGCTGCCGCTTCCAGCTTGGTGCGCATGCCGCCGGTACCGGCGCGCGAGCCGGCGCCGCCGGCCATCGCCAGCACCTCGTCACTCAGTTCCGGCACGTCGTGCAGCGGCCGCGCGTCGGCCACGGTGCGCGGGTCGGCGCTGTACAGTCCGTCGATGTCGGTGGCAATGAACAGCGCATCGGCATCAACCAGCGCGGCCACGGTGGCGGCCAGGTTGTCGTTGTCGCCGAGCTTGAGTTCGTCCACCGACACGGTGTCGTTCTCGTTGACCACCGGCAACGCGCCCAGCCGCAGCAGTTCGTTGAGCGTGGCGCGTGCGTTGAGGTAGCGGCGGCGGTTGCGCAGGTCGTCATGGGTCAGCAGCACCTGCGCCACCGGGCGCTCGAAGAAGCGCTGCCAGAGCCCGATCAGCTGGGCCTGGCCGAGCGCAGCCAGCGCCTGCCGCGCCGCCATCGCCGCGCCAGGCTCATCGGCCCGCGGCAGGATCGCGCGCCCGGCAGCGACCGCGCCGGAAGACACGATCACCACCTCGCGCCCGGCCAGGACATTGGCCGAGACGAACTGCGCCAGGCCCAGCGCATGGCGTGGTGACAGGCCGCCGCCATCGGCTGCCAGCAGGCTGCTGCCGACCTTCAGCACCGCACGCCGCCATGGCGGCAGCGCTTGTTCGGGGAACGGCGAGGCGACGTTGGCAGCGTGCTGGATCATCGGTCAGTGTCTCAGCGGGTGTTCCATTCGTGCACGGTCAGCTCGGAGGCCTGCATCGTCACCAGCGGGTCGGTGGCGACGATGGCCTGCGCCTGCGCCAGGCTGTCCACGTTGCACAGCACATAGGCGCCACCACTGCCGTCGGCGAAACCACCAGTCAGCTGCAGCTTGCCCTGCGCCTGCAACGCATCGAGGAAATCGCGGTGCGGCTGCACCGCTGCATCGTTGAAGTCCGGCCGGCGCATCGCCATCACCAGGTAGACAGTGCCCGCCATCAGGACAGCGCCTGCCAGCGCGCGCGCAGTTCGTCCAGGCGCAGGTCGGCGGCCGAACCCGGCGACACGCGCGCGGCGAGGCTGCCTTCCGGGGTACGCCCCTGCCCTGCACTGTCGGCACCGGCCGCAGCGGCCTTGTAGGCCTCACGGAACGGCACGCCGGCCACGGCCGCTTCCACCGCCACGTCGGTGGCATACATGCCCGAATCGATGGCCGCACGCAGCTTGTCGTCACGCCATTCCAGGTTGGCCAGCAGCGCCGGCAGCAGCTCCAGCGCGGCCAGGCCACGGCCGAAGCCGTGGAAGATGGCGCCCTTGGACGACTGCAGGTCGCGGTGGTAGCCCGACGGCAGCGACAGCAGCTGCTCGATCTCGGTGCGCGCGGCGGCGACGCTGGCGTGGGTCGCACGCATCAGCTCGATCACGTCCGGGTTGCGCTTGTTGGGCATGATCGAACTGCCGGTGGTGTACTGCGCCGGCAGCGCGACGAAGCCGAACTCGGCGCTGGTGAACAGCGACAGGTCCCAGGCGATGCGGCGCAGGTCCAGCGTGGCACCACCGAGCGCTTCCAGTGCGGCCAGCTCGAATTTGCCGCGCGACAGCTGTGCGTAGATCGGCGAGACCTGCATGCGCGCGAAACCGAGCGCGGCCGTGGTGTGTTCGCGGTCCAGCGGCAGGTTCACGCCGTAGCCGGCAGCCGTGCCCAGCGGATTGGCATCGACCAGCGCATGGGTGTCACGCGCGCGGATGGCGTTGTCGATGAAGGCCTCGGCCCAGCCCGCCCACCACATGCCGGCCGAGGACACTACGGCGCGCTGGATGTGGGTGTAGCCGGGAATCGGCAGGTCCCCCTCGGCCTGTGCGCGGTCCAGCGCGACCTTGGCCACTTCGGCGCTGAGCTGTGCCACGCGCTGCAGCTTCTCCTTCAGCCACAGGCGGGTGGCGACCAGGATCTGGTCGTTGCGGCTGCGGCCGGTGTGGATCTTGCGGCCGGCATCGCCGAGGCGTTCGGTCAGGCGCGCTTCGATCGCCGAGTGGCCATCCTCATACTGGGTATCGAGCACGAAGCGGCCTTCGCGGAAGTCCTGCGCCAGCACCTCCAGTTCGCGCAGCAGGCCGTCCAGCTCGTCGGCACTGAGGATGCCGATGTGCTGCAGGCCTTGTGCATGTGCGGCGCTGGCGGCGATGTCATGCAGGAAGAACTCGCGGTCGAGGATCACGTCGTCGCCGGCGAGGAAGGTCTGGATCTGGGCGTCGACAGCGACGCCGGGCTTCTGCCAAAGAAGGTCTGCCATGGGGGCTCCGGAAGGCGTGTTCAGTGCGGGATGGACATCAGTTCGTCGATGCCCAGCGCGAGGTTGAGGTTCTGCATGGCCTGGGTGGCCGCGCCCTTGAGCAGGTTGTCCAGGGTCGCCACCACGACGACCCGCTTGCCGCCCGGGGCCAGGGTGAAGCCACCGACCTGGGCACCGTGTCGGCCGGCGATGCGACTGACCCACGGCGCGTCATCCACCACGTCGATCAGGGGTTCGCCGGCATAGGCCTGCTGGAAGCGCTCGACGATCTGTTCGCGGGTCTGCACGCGGTTCAGCCACAGGTTGGCGGTAAGCGTGATGCCCCGGAAATGCGGCGCGACATGTGGCATGAATTCAACAGCCACGCCCAGCTGCACCGACACCTCCCGCTCGTGCACGTGGTTGGTCAGCGCGTAGGGCATCAGGTTGTCGGCCAGCAGTTCGACATTGTTCTTGTCCGACGGCGTGGTACCGGCGCCGGAGTAGCCGGAGACACCGAAGCACTGCGGCGGACCGGCCAGCAGGTCCAGCAGCGGATGCACCGCCAGCTGCATCGCCGTGGCATAGCAGCCCGGGTTGCTGATGTGCTTCTGGCCGTTGTAGCGGCCGCGGGTCAGCTCCGGCAGGCCGTAGTACCAGCTGTTGTCGAAGCGATAGTCGGCCGAGAGATCGACGATGACGGTGTCCGGCTTCGCCGCTTCCAGCGCAGCCACGAACGGTGCGGCCAGGCCATTGGGCAGGGCCAGGATCACTGCGTCCACACCCTTGGCCGCCACCGCGTCGGCGTCCAGGTTCTCGTACTGCAGATCGCCCTGGAATTCCGGGTGATGGTCAGACAGGCGCTGCCCGGCGCGCTCGCGCGAGGAGACGAAAGCCAGTTCCAGCCGCGGATGGGCGGCCACCAGCTTGATCAGCTCGGCGCCGGTATGACCGCGGGCACCGACGATGCCAAGGGTAAAGGTCGAATCGTTCATGCGTGGCTGTCCAGGCGGTACTGCAGGTGGCGCTTCACGCCCTGCCATTCCGCATCGATGATGGAGAAGATGACGGTGTCGCGCGGCGTGCCGTCGGCATGCCGCTTGTGATTGCGCAGCACGCCGTCCTGCTTGGCGCCGAGACGGGCGATGGCAGTGCGCGAGGTGGCGTTGAACCAGCTGGTTTCCAGCACCACGCTGATGCAGCCCAGCGTTTCGAAGGCGTGCTGCAGCAGCAACAGCTTGGCTTCGGTGTTGGCGCCGGTACGCTGCACGCGCGGCGCATACCAGGTGTAGCCGAGGCTGAGTTTCGGCACACCGGCATCCATGTCATAGAAACGGGTACTGCCGACGATTCCGCCAGCCGCATCACGGATCACGAACGGCAGCACCTTGCCTTCGCTCTGCGCCTGCAGCGCGGCCCGCACATAGGTCTCGGCCTGTTCCGGCGACGGCACCTGGGTGTACCAGAGCTGGTCCAGGCCGCTGCCTTCAAGCGCATCGCGCAGGCCGGGCACGTGTTCCATCTGCAGCGGCTGCAGGGTTACGTGCTGGCCGCGCAGGGTGGGAACCGTGTTCCAGACATCGAGGTTGCTCATTGCTCAGCCCTGCAGGCTCGGGGTGCGCTGCGCGCAATGATCGACATAGGTCTTGATCCGGTCGATGCCATCGGCACCAAACCAGAATACCTTCCAGTGGTCCTGCTTGTAGCAGCCGTCGGATTCGGCGTAGTAGAAGTGATTGATCGGGTTGCCATGGCGCGAGCGCCAGAACAGCTGCGGCGTCTCTTCCAGCATCACGTTCCAGACCGCACGGCCCAGGCCCTCGCCCTGCGCGTCGTCGAGCACGGCGAACTTGTCCAGGTACACGCCCTCTGCCTCGTCGGTGAGGATGACCGCGGTGCGGTAGTTCTCGCTGACGTAGGCGCGCAACAGCTTGGTCTTCTCGAAATAGTCCGGCACCAGCGCGCGGCCGAAGCTGGATTCGATCAGGCCCTTCAGGCGCGGCAGGTCCAGTTCGTTCCAGGCAGTGGCGCGCAGCACCTTCTCACCCTTGCGCACCAGCGTGCCCGAACCCTTGTGGGTGAACAGTTCCTTGGCCAGGTCGGCCGGGCGCGTGATCGACACCGACGATTCCAGCGGCAGGCGGTCGAGCAGATCCTTGATCTGTTCGATCTTCACCTTCATGCCGCCGTGGATCCACGGCTGCGCGATCAGGTGGTCGTACTCGGTGGACAGGTTGATCGAATCGATCACGTTGCCCGTCTCGTCCAGCAGGCCGCCCGTGCCGGTCAGGAAGATGATCTTGTACGGCTGCAGTTCCTGCACCAGCTCGTTGGCGGCGAAGTCGGCGTTGACGTTGAGGATCTGGCCGCCGGCGGTCTCGCCCAGGCTGGTGATGACCGGGATCGAGCCAGCGCGCAGGCTGGCCTCGATCGGTGCCAGGTTGACCTTCTTCACCTCGCCGACCAGGCCGTAGGTATCCACGTCCAGGTACTCGGCTTCGAACACGCCGCCGGTGATCGAGGTGGCGCGCGCGCCGTTCTGCTGCAGCGCCTCGACCAGCCGCAGGTTGGACTGCTGGAACACCCGGCGCACGATCGCCAGCGCTTCCGGCGAGGTCACGCGCAGGCCGTTCACGGTCTGCTTCTCGATGCCGGCGGCCGACAGTTCGGCATCCAGCTGCGGGCCGGCGCCGTGCAGCACGATCGGGGTCAGCCCGACTTCCTGCAGGAACGACAGCGAAGAGGTCAGCGCGTCGAGGTCGTCGCGCAACACCGCGCCGCCGACCTTGACCACGGCGAAGCGCTTGGCATCCAGCTGCGAGAAGCGCTTGAGGTACTGGCTGATCTCCTTCGCGCTGGCCATGCTGGAAAGCAGGCGCACGATGGTCTGGCGGGTCTGGCGATGGGGCTGGAGGGCAGGAGACATTTCGGTTTCGTCGGAAAGGGAAGAATCAGGCGCCGGCGGCGATGATGCGGTGCACGGCGTCGGTGTAGCGCTGCAGCTGCTCCAGCGTCACGAACTCATCGGCGGTGTGGGCCTGGGCGATGTCACCCGGGCCGAACACCAGCGTGGTGTAACCACCGGCCGAGAACAGCGAGGCCTCGGTCCAGAAGTCCACCGCGTTGCCGATCGGCAGTTCCAGCGCATCGGCCACGTCACGTGCCAGCAGGCGGCGGTTCTCGGCTTCGGCGATGTCGCCGGCCGGCAGGCTGGGGCCACGGAAGGTTTCGGTGAATACCGCCGCTTCCGGCTCGGCGAAACCGGCGAAGGTGGCCAGCAACGCGTCGATGTTCATCGACGGCAGCGGCCGGAAGCCGAAGCGCACTTCGGCAACGGGCGCGATCATGTTGGCCTTGATCCCGCCTTCGACGCGGCCGATGTTGAAGCGCAGGCCCGTCAGCCCACCGAAGCGCGCCGATGCCAGCGATTCCACATGGTCCAGCGCGCGGTTGCCCCAGCGCATCGCCTGGTGCAGCGCGCTGGCAGCCGCATCCTGCTTGCCCGAGGCGTGCCCTGCACGACCGGCGAACTGCATCAGCACCGAGCTGATGCCGCGATGCGCCAGCACCGCTTCGCTCATGGTCGGCTCGGCCACCAGCACCGCTTCGTACGGAATGCCGCGGGCCAGGAACGCGGCGATGCAGCGCGGATCGTTGGCTTCTTCATCGCTGGAGAACAGGAACGCGGCATCACCATCGCTGGCATTGGCAGCAGCCACCAGTGCAGCGGCCGCGCCCTTGATATCACAAACGCCCAGGCCGACCACGCGGTCGTCCAGGCGCCGCATCACATGCGGGTCGGCACTCCAGTGGGGCGAGTCCGGCACCGTATCCAGGTGCACGTTGAACAGGTACTTCGGCGTACCACGCACGGCGTACAGGCTGACCGCGCCCGCGCCATGGTCGATCACCTCGACGTTGAAGCCGGGCAGGTTCGCGCGCAGGTAATCGAAGATGCCACCGGTGGTGATCGCACGCGGCGGGTTGCGGGTGTCGAAAGACACCAGGGCCTGCAGGTGATCGAGCGTCTGTTCAAGCATGAAACAAAGATCCTGTGGAATTCCGCCGGGCATGGCCCGGCGCTACCGTGATGCGTCTGGTGGAGAGCCCCCTTCTTGTTGAAGGGGGCGCGCCAACGGCGCAGGGTTAAGGTGGAATGCGCGGGAGACGCGCGCGCAATTCAATCGCTCAGCGATTGACTTGCGCGTAAAGCGTCGAGCTCATCCCGAACAGCTTGATGAAGCCTTCGGCCTCTTCCACGCCCCAGTCGGCCGACTGCGCGTAGGTGGCACCCTTGGTGTTGAGCAGGTGCGGCGACTTCACCGCCACTGCATCGACGCGGCCACCGCGGGTTTCCAGCACCACTTCACCGTTCACCTTGGCCTGCGAGGACTTCAGGAAGGCTTCGATGTCGGTCTTCAGCGGATCGTGGTAGAAGCCTTCGTACACCAGCTCCACCCACTTGCGCGCCACGTCCGGCTTGAAGCGGTTCTGCTGCTTGGTCAGCACCGCATCTTCCAGCGCGCGGTGTGCGGCCAGCAGCGAAACCAGGCCCGGGGCCTCGAACACGATGCGGCCCTTCAGGCCGATCACGGTGTCGCCGGTGTACACGCCGCGACCGACACCATACGGGGCGAACAGCTTGTTGAGCTGGGCCAGGATCTGGTCGCCCGGCAGCGCCTTGCCGTTCAGTTCAACGGCTTCGCCTTCAACGAACTTCAGGGTGACGGTCAGCGCCTGTTCCGGCCACTCGCTGCGCGGTGCGCACCAGCCACGGGCGCCCTCGCCCGGGGCTTCCCAACGGTCGATCTCGCCGCCGGACATGGTCAGGCCCAGCAGGTTCTCGTTGATGGTGTAGGCCTGCTGCTTGGCGCGCACGCCGAAGCCGCGCTCTTCCAGGTACTTCTGCTCGTAGGCGCGGGTCTGGGTGTGTTCCTTCTGGATCTCGCGGATCGGCGCGATGATCTGGTAGTCACCCAGCGCCTTCACGGCCAGGTCGAAGCGGACCTGGTCGTTGCCCATGCCGGTGCAGCCGTGGGCGATGATGTTGGTGCCCAGTTCGGCGGCACGCTTCAGCGCGGCATCGACGATCAGGTAGCGGTCCGAGACCAGCAGCGGGTACTGGCCCTGGTAGCCTTCGCCGGCCCACACGAACGGCTTGACGAAGCCTTCCCAGATGGCCGGGCCACCGTTGACGGTGACGTGGCTGGCCACGCCCAGTTCGGCGGCGCGCTTTTCGATGAAATCGCGCTCTTCATCATCCACGCCGCCGGTGTCGGCGAACACGGTGTGCACGTTGTAGCCGCGCTCCTGCAGGTACGGCACGCAGAAGCTGGTATCCAGGCCGCCGGAGAAGGCGAGAACGACGTCTTTGTTGCTCATGGGAGTCAGGTCCACTTGGGGGATGGGAATTCGGTAGAGCCGACTGTTGGTCGGCTGGAATGTTGGATGCGCCGCTGCGGGAGCAGCCGACCAACGGTCGGCTCTACCCCTTGTTCGATCTAGCGCCCGGCAACCGCCGCCATGATCGCCTTCTGCACGTGCAGGCGGTTCTCGGCTTCGTTGATGGCGATGCACTGCGGCGAATCCATCACCGCGTCGGTGGCCTTCACGTTCCGGCGCAGCGGCAGGCAGTGGCTGAACACACCGTTGTTGGTCAGTGCCATCTTCCGCTCGTCCACGATGAAGTGCTTGAACTGGTCGCGGATCGGCTTCTCCGGCTCCCAGTTGCCGAAGAACGGCAACGCGCCCCAGCTCTTGGCGTAGACCACGTCGGCGCCGGCGTAGGCGCTGTCGATGTCATGGCTGATCTTCAGCGAACCGCCGCTCTCGGCCACGTTCTGCTCGGCCCAGCCCATGTAGCGATCGTCGAGGATGTAGTCGGCGGTCGGGCACAGCAGGGTCACGTCCATGCCCATGCGGGTGGCGATGGTCAGTGCCGAGTTGGCCACGGCGGTGTTCAGCGGCTTGGGGTGGTAGGTCCAGGTCAGCACATACTTCTTGCCACGCAGGTCCTGGGTGCCGAAGTGCTCCTGCAGGGCCATGACGTGGGCCAGCTCCTGGCACGGGTGGGTGATGGTCTCCATGTTGATGACCGGCACCGGCGAATACTTGGCGAAGCTGTTGAGGACGATGTCCTGGCGATCGTAGGCCCAGTCGATGAACTTGGGGAACGCACGCACGGCGATGATGTCGCAGTAACGCCCCAGCACCTTGGCCACTTCCGCAATGTGCTCCTCGGTATCGCCGTCCATCACCGTGCCGAGGTTGAACTCGATCGGCCACGCATCCTTGCCCGGCTGCAGCACTACCGCGTGGGCGCCGAGCTGGAACGCGCCCAGTTCGAAGCTGGTGCGGGTGCGCATGGAAGGGTTGAAGAACACCAGCGCGATCGACTTGCCCTTGAGCTGGTCGCCGAGCTTGTTGCGCTTGAACAGCGCGGCCTGGGTCAGCAGCGCGTCAAGATCGCTGCGGCTCCAGTCCTGGGTGTTCAGGAAGTGCTTGGGGGACATCATCTTTCCTTGCGTGGCGGCGCCGGGTTCGACGCGGTGGAAGGGAAAAGCAGGAAGCAAAGGTGGATCGAAAAGGTTGCAGTTGCAGCTTTCAGCACATGCATTTTTGAAGCGCGGAAACGAAAAAACCCAGCCGGCGGGCTGGGTTTTTTTCGGACGAACAGCAGAAAGCTCCGGTTACCCAGCGAGGATGTGGGGTTCCGGTCGACGCGCACGCGAGGTCATGCCCGACGCCTGTCGGGCTGCGCTGCTGTCGTGCTGGAAGTCGGTGAGCTTCATGGCCGCCAATCTTTGCATGCGGCCGGGGCCGACGCAAGGGGCCGGGGTCGCAGAATCAGGGATTACCGGCGGCGCCCTGCTCGGGGCCGACCCAGGGGGTGATCGAAACCCGGATCTTCAGCCGGTTGCCGGGGTCTTCCGGCAGGCGCGACCGGTACTTGGTGCCCTTGTAGACGTAATCCACGTCATAGGCGATCGGCCGGCGGAATTCACGCCCGACCGGCACGATGCGGCAGTCGCGGGTCAGCATCGGGCCGTTGTTGGCCGGTGCCGGGGCAGGCGTCTCGGCGGCGGTCTCCTCGGAGACCTCTTCATCGCTGCGCTTGAACATCGAGCGCACCGAGTCCCAGAAGCGGCTGATCCGGCCCTTGTCCTCGACCGGCTCTTCACCGGTGACGTTGACCGGGGCCAGGGTGCGGGTCGAGATCGGCTCGCAATGCTCCTCGGTGCGGGTCGCGCGCAGGGTCTGGAACACCGGCTCGACGTTCAGCACCTGCGCATAGTCGAACTTCACGTTCTCGACGATCACCACCCGGTTGCGCGGCTCGGCCTCCTGCGCCTGGGCCACGGCGGCCGTCGCCGACAGGCAGGCCAGGGTCAGCAACGCGGTGGATTTCAGTGGCGACGGGAGCAAGGACACGGCAATAGTGTAGGCAGTGACGAGCGCAAGGGGCTGAACATTACCCGTCCACGCCGCTCCTGCCCACCCCACCTTGGGTGGAGCCGGCGTCCACCGGTGGCAATCGGCGCCCCAAAGCGGGCCGACACGTTCTAAAATCACAGGCTTGTCCCCCAGCCACAGCCCCATGACCCTGCGCCTGCACAACAACCTGACTCGCCAGCTCGAACCGTTCACCCCGCTCGATCCGGCCTGTCCGACCCTGTATGTGTGCGGCCCCACGGTCTACAACTACGTGCACATCGGCAACGCCCGTGGCCCGGTGGTGTTCGGGGTGCTGGCCGATCTGCTGCGGCGCCGTTTCGGTGGCCTGCGCTACGCGCGCAACATCACCGACGTGGACGACAAGATCAACACCGCTGCGCGCGAGCAGGGGGTGCCGATCAGCACCATCACCGACAGGTTCGCCGCCGCCTACCGTGAAGACATGGCCGCGCTGGGCGTGGTGCCGCCGGACATCGAGCCGGAAGTGACTGCGCACATGCCGCAGATCATCACCATGATCGAGCAGCTGATCGCCAATGGTCATGCCTATGCCGCCGAAGGCCACGTGCTGTTCGCGGTGGCCAGCTTCGACGGCTACGGCAAGCTCTCGCGACGCGATCCGGAAGAGATGCTGGCCGGCGCCCGCGTCGATGTCGCCCCCTACAAGCGTGATCCGGGCGATTTCGTGCTGTGGAAGCCGTCCAGCGACGACCTGCCCGGCTGGGAATCGCCCTGGGGCCGCGGCCGCCCGGGCTGGCACATCGAATGCTCGGCGATGGCGGCCGCCCATCTGGGCGAGACCATCGACATCCATGCCGGCGGTGTCGACCTGCAGTTCCCGCACCACGAGAACGAGATCGCGCAGAGCGAATGCGCGCATGGCGGCAGGATCTTTGCCCGCTACTGGCTGCACAACGGCATGCTCAACTTCGGCGGCGCCAAGATGAGCAAGTCGCTGGGCAACATCGAGCGCGTACACGACCTGGTGCGCCAGCATCCGCCGGAAGCGCTGCGTCTGGCCCTGCTGTCGGCCCATTACCGGCAGCCGCTGGACTGGTCCGATGGCCTGATCGAGCAGTCGGTGCGCACCCTGGACCGCCTGTACGGCACGCTGCGCGAGCTGGCGTCGATCGAAGCCAGCGCGGTGATCCCGGCCAGCGTCGAGGCGACCCTGGATGACGACCTGAACACCCCGCAGGCGCTGGCCGAAGTGGCCCGCATCGCCGCCGATGCACGCCGCGCCACCGACCCGGCCGAACAGGCACGACTGAAGGGCGAGCTGCTCGGCGCCGGCCTGGCGCTGGGCCTGCTGCAGGCCGATCCGGCGCAGTGGTTCGGTACCGCTGCGGGCGACGGCGGCGACGATGCCCGCATCCAGGGCCTGATCGACGAGCGTGCTGCGGCCAAGAAGGCGCGTGATTTCGCCCGTTCCGATGCCATCCGCGACCAGCTGGCCGCCGAAGGCATCGTGCTGGAAGACACCCCGCAGGGAGTGCGCTGGTCGCGCAAGCGCGGCTGACCTGCCCTGCCCCGTGGCCGGCCCGCCGGCCACGCCCCCACTGTAGAGACTGTTGTGACCGACTCCCCGTTCCCGCTTGAACCTACCGCCGCCGAGGCCCAGACCGCCATCGCCGAGGAATTCGGCTTCTTCGGCGACTGGTCCGAGCGCTACCAGTACCTGATCGACCTCGGCCGCAAGCTGCCCGCCTTCCCGGACGAATGGAAGACCGAAGAGCACCGCCTGCTCGGCTGCCAGTCGATGGTCTGGATCGTGCCGGAAGGCAACGCGCAGTCGCTGCGCTTCCATGCCATCAGTGATTCGGCCATCGTTTCCGGCCTGATCTTCCTGGCCCTGCGCGTGTACTCCGGGCGCTCGGCACAGGAAATCCTGGATACCGAGCCCAGCTACATCCAGGACATCGGCCTGGCCCGTCACCTTTCCCCCACCCGCAGCAACGGCGTGGCGGCGATGCTGGCCTTCATCCGCGAGACCGCGCAGGCCCAGCTGCAGCGCGACCCGTCGTGAGCGAGCCTGCCACAGCCGAAGACACCGCGCTGGGCCTGCTGTCCCGGCCCGGTTTCGCCAAGCTGCTGGCCTACCGCATCTTCGCGATGCTGTCCTACCAGGTGGTGGCGGTCACCGTCGGCTGGCACATCTACGAAGTCACCCGCAATCCGTTCTCGCTGGGCCTGGTCGGCCTGGCCGAGGTGCTGCCGTTCTTCTGCGTGGCGCCGTTCGCCGGCTATCTGGTCGACCACCTGCCGCGCCGCCGGCTGGGCATGGTCGCCTGTTCCGGGCTGATCGCCACGGCGCTGGTGCTGACCGGCGTTGCGACGGGTTGGCTGCCGTTCGAAGGCGTGTGGCCCATCTATGCGGCCATCGCCCTGACCGGCATGGTCCGTGCGTTTCTTTCGCCCATCTACAACGCGCTGTTCGCCCGCGTGCTGGCCCGCGACCAGTTCGCGCGTGGCGCCGGACTGGGTGCCGTGGTGTTCCAGGCCGGCATGGTGGCCGGCCCGGCGCTGGGCGGCGTGCTGGTCGGCTTCGGCGGCAAGGGCCTGTCCTACGCGGTGGCTACGGCCTTTGCGCTGGTGGCGATGGCCTGCCTGGCCACGCTGAAAGTGGAGGAGCCGGTGCACACCGGTCCAGCCGCGCCGATCTTCAAGAGCATCGCCGAAGGCGCGCGATTCGTGGTCGGCAACCGGATCATGGTCGGCGCGATGGCGCTGGACATGTTCTCGGTGCTGCTGGGCGGCGTGGTGGCGATGCTGCCGGCCTTCCTGCACGAAATCCTGCACCACGGCCCCGAAGGCCTGGGCATCCTGCGCGCGATGCCGGCGCTCGGTTCGGTGTGCGTGGGCCTGTGGCTGGCCCGCCACCCGCTGCACCGCAATGCCGGCCGCGTGTTGCTGTTCGCGGTGGGCGGGTTCGGCCTGTGCGTGATCGGCTTCGGGCTGTCGCAGCACTTCTGGCTGTCGGCGCTGATCCTGCTGTTCTATGGGGCCTTCGATGGCGTCTCGGTGGTGATCCGCTCGACCATCCTGCAGCTGGCCACGCCGGAAGAAATGCGCGGACGGGTGTCGTCGATCAACGGCATCTTCATCAGTTCGTCCAACGAGCTGGGCGCGTTCTATGCCGGCACGATGGCCCGTCTGCTGGGGCTGGTGCCTGCAGTGGTGCTGGGTGGGTTTGCGGTGCTGAGCGTGGCCGGGATCACCGCGTGGAAGAACCCGACGCTGCGGAAGTTGAATCTTCGCGACCTGCAGTGAGCCTGCGAACAGCGGATTCGGCGGCGCCGGGCGTTTGGCTGGCCACGTCACTTTCCCTCGATGAATGGGTTTGTCACTTTCTTTGCGCGCGCAAAGAAAGTAACCAAAGAAACGCGCCGCCATCCGCGAGCCGGCGCTGCGCGCCGGTGCCCTGTGCTCCTCGGTGAGTCAGGGGACGGCGCCGAACTCGCTGCGCTCAAACAGCGGCGCCTCTTCGCCCCTGATTCCCCTGCGGTGCTCGGCTCGCTACAAGGCGGACCAAGTCAACGGCCACAACTGCTCGTGCCAGCCACGGTCGCTTACCGACGATCCCCCAACAAAAAACCCGGCCGAGGCCGGGTTTTTCGCATGACCAGACAACGATCAGGAATCAGTCGCCCTGCTGCTTCTGCAGGTGCTCCCAACGCTCCTGGGCGTCGATGGTGCGCTCGGCGGTCAGGCGCGCTTCCAGGCGCTCCAGGCCAATCTCTTCGCCGGTGTCGACGCAGTAACCGTAGTCGCCCGCTTCCAGGCGCTTCAGGGTGCTGTCGATCTTGCCGATCAGTTTGCGATAGCGGTCGCGGGTACGCAGTTCCAGCGAGTTCTCGGTCTCGCGGGTCGCACGCTCGGCTTCGTCGCCGATATCACGCACTTCCTCGCGCAGGTTCTCGATGGTCTGCTTGGACTCTTCCACCAGGTCCGCGCGCCAGTTCTGCAGGCGCTGGCGGAAGTACTCCTGCTGCAGCGGGCTCATGTATTCCTCTTCCGAGGACGGCTTGTAGCCAGCCGGCAGGATCGGGCGGCCGGTGGCCTCGTCGGTCTTGTACTCGACCACCTTGTACTTGCTGCGCGGGGCCGGTGCCGCCGAGCGGGCGGCGACGGCCACGGCAACCTTGCCGACAGGGCGCGACACGGTCTTCGGGGCGGAATCGGATTTCACGGCGGTTTTGGCAGGCGATTTCGAAACGGGCACGGGATTCTTGGATTGCGGGGCCTTCGAGGCGGCAGGAGCGGCGGCCGGGGCCGGCTTGGAGGCCGGTTGGGCTGCTGCCACTGCCACGGTCTTGGCCGGGACAGGCTTGGCCGGAGCCGGCTTGGCAGCAGGCTTCGGTGCGGACTTCACTACTGGGGCCGGGGTCGGCTTTACGGCCGGCGCGGCAACATTCTTGGCAACCTTCTTTACAGCGGCAGGCGTGGCGACCGGCTTGGCCGCAGCGACCTTCTTTGCTGCGGGCTTGGCGACCGGCTTGGCTGCAGCCTTCTTCACCACCGCCTTCGGCGCCGGCTTGGTTGCTGCCTTCTTCGCCACTGGCTTGGCGGCAGCCTTCTTCACCGGCGCAGCCTTGCTGGCGGCCTTCTTCACCACCGGCGCCTTCTTGCTGGCAGCGGCAGGCTTGGCCTTGGCGGGCGCAGCAGCCTTCTTCGCCACCGGCTTGGTTGCCTTGACCGGCGTTTTCTTTGCGGTGGCCTTCCTGGCCGCCGGTTGCGAGGACGCTGCCTTGGTCGCCGGCTTGCTGGCCGGTTTCCTGGCAACGGGCTTTGCCGCCAACTTCTTCACAACAGGCTTGGCGGTTTTCTTGGCGGCCGTTGCGGCCTTCTTTGCAGTTTTTTTAGCAGCCACGAAACGCTCTTCCTTGGATTCCCCGGGGCCCGGGAAAGCGGGCCTTTATAGCCTACCCGACCCGCAGCAGCAACCTCGGCACCCTGCTCCATTCAGTCCTGGAGTCAAGGCGCCCTTGGAGGCAGTCCGACGAACACGGACCGCCTTGCGCGGTACGGAACCTGGCCAGCACCCGCAGGTGCTGGTACCGGTCGCAGGCCATCGGCGACATGCGACCAACGGCCCATCCTGCACAAATGCGGCCTTCATGCCAACTGGCATAAGATGACTGGGTGATCTCGCGCCTGCTCATTGCCCTGCTGCGCTTCTACAAGCGCTTCATCAGCCCCTTGCTGGGGCCACGCTGCCGTTTCGTGCCGAGCTGTTCTGAATACGCGATGGAAGCCATCTCGCGGCACGGCCCGCTGCGCGGCAGCTGGCTGGCTGCACGCCGGCTCGGTCGCTGCCACCCGTTCCATCCCGGCGGCTTCGACCCCGTGCCCGAGTCTCCCAACGCCCCCTCTTGCCGTTGCACAGGAAAACACTGACATGTCCTCCACCCTCATCACCAACGCCCGGATGGTCAACGAAGGCCGCACCTTCGACGGCGACCTGCGCATCGAGAACGGCCGCATCGCGCAGATCGGCAGCGGGCTGGCGCCGCGCGACGGCGAGCAGGTGGTGGATGCGGCCGGACGCTGGCTGCTGCCCGGCATGATCGATGACCAGGTGCACTTCCGCGAACCGGGCCTGACCCACAAGGGCGACATCGCCAGCGAATCGGCCGCGGCCGTGGCCGGTGGCCTGACCAGCTTCATGGACATGCCCAACACCAACCCGCCGACGCTGGATTCGACCATTCTGGAAGCCAAGTACGAGCTCGCGCGCGGCCGCGCCTGGGCCAACTATGGCTTCTACCACGGCGCCAGCAATGACAACCTCGACGCGATCCGTGCCCTGGATCCGAAGAAGGCCCCGGGCGTGAAGGTGTTCATGGGTGCTTCGACCGGCAACATGCTGGTGGACAACCCGGAAACGCTGGATGCGATCTTCCGCGAATGCCCGACCCCGATCATCACGCACTGCGAAGACACGCCGATGATCGATGCCAACCTGAAGGCCTTCCAGGAAAAGTACGGCGATGCGCTGACCCCTGACATGCATCCGGACATCCGTTCGCGCGAGGCCTGCATCAAGTCGACCCGGCTGGCGATGTCGCTGGCGCGCAAGCACGGCACCCGCCTGCATGTGCTGCACATCTCCACCGCCGACGAGCTGGCGCTGTTCGAGAAGGGCCCGCTGATCCGTGCCGACGGCAGCCGCAAGCAGATCACCGCCGAGACCTGCGTGCACTTCCTGCACTTCGCGCGCCCGGACTATGCGACCAAGGGCAACCTGATCAAGTGCAACCCGGCCATCAAGGAAGTGTCCGACCGCGAGGCGATCACCGCTGCGCTGGCCGACGACGTGCTGGACGTGCTGGCCACCGACCACGCGCCGCACACCTGGGAAGAGAAGCAGAAGCCGTACGCGCAGGCACCGTCGGGCCTGCCGCTGGTGCAGTACGCGCTGGTGGCCGCGCTGGAGCGCGTCCACGAAGGCAAGCTGACCCGCGAGCAGGTGGTGCAGAAATTCGCCCACGCGCCGGCACAGTTGTTCGACGTGGAAGAGCGCGGCTTCCTGCGCGAAGGCTACTTCGCCGACCTGGTGCTTGTGGAAGACGTGCCGTTCACCGTCAAGCGCGAGGACGTGCTGTCCAAGTGCGGCTGGTCGCCGTTCGAGGGCACGACCTTCCGTTCGCGCGTGGCCTCCACCTGGGTGAACGGCCAGCTGGTGTGGGACGGCAGCAAACTGGTCGGCGAGCCCGCCGGCCAGCGCATGACCTACGACCGCTGATGCGTGCGGCTCTATTTACCGGGGCGCTGCTGCTGGCGGCGCCCCTGCTCAGCGTACCGTCGGCTCACGCGCAGGATGCCATCGGCAGCCTGATCGACAGCCGCGTGGTGTTCCCGGCCAGTGCGTCGCAGGGCGCATTGGTGATCGGCAAGGTGCCCGCCGGCAGCCGCGTGCAGTACGCCGGCCGCCAGCTGCGGGTGAGCGGCTACGGCAGCGTGGTGTTCGGCATCGGCCGCGACGAGAAGGGACCATTGCGCGTGCAGGTGCAGCGCCCCGATGGTGGCAGCGAGACCGCGACCATTGCGGTGACGCCGCGCGACTGGCCCACCGAGCGGGTCAACGGCGTGCCGCCGAAGACGGTCAATCCGCCGCCGGCGATTGCCGAGCGGATCAAGCGCGAACAGGCGCAGGTGACCGCCGCGCGTGCCCGCGATGACGACCGCACCGACTTCACCCAGACCTTCATCTGGCCGGTGCAGGGCCGCATCAGCGGTCGCTTCGGCAATGCCCGCGTGTACAACGGGCAGCCCGGTGCCGGTCATTCCGGCATGGACATCGCGGTACCAACCGGCACCCCGGTGAAGGCACCGGCCGCCGGCATCGTCACCTTCGCCGGGCCGGACCTGTACCTGACCGGCGGTACGCTGCTGCTCGACCACGGTTTCGGGGTCAGCTCCAACTTCCTGCACCTGTCGCGCATCGACGTGAAGGTCGGTGACCGCGTCGAGCAGGGCCAGGTGATCGCCGCGGTCGGCGCCACCGGCCGTGCCACCGGCCCGCACCTGCACTGGGGCATGAACTGGTTCGATACCCGTATCGATCCGCTACTGGTACTGGAACGCAAGTAACGCGCGCAATGCGCTTTGGTGGGTGCCAACCTTGGTCGGCACAACCTCACAGAGCGTGCGGACCAAGGTCCGCACCCACCAGAAGCAGTCAACAGCGCCGATCGATCAACCGCGCGCAGCCCACCACACGCGCAACAAGGTGCGCACCGGGGTCGCTTCAATCGGCTTGCCTGCGGCCTGCGCGGCAACGCGGGCGCGCGCCAGGCTGGACCACACACGGCGCGGGCGCGGGCCGGGCACGCGCGTGCCCCAGCCCTTCAACAGATGCTGCGCCCAGCGCTGTGCAGCCGTGCTGGCATCACCGTCCAGCAGGCTGCGCGGTACACCGGCAACGCCGGCATCCTGCAGGCGCTGGGCCAGGGTCTGCAACTGCACCGCGCGACCGGCACCGGTGCGCGGCTTGTCCGCGAACAAGGCCGCCTCGACCGCAGCCACGGCTTCAGCGTAGTTGGCCAGCGCACGCTCGGCACTGGCGGCGTCCAGCGCGACGGTGCGTGCTTCAACCAGATCCGGCAGCGCCTCGGCCAACTGCGCCCACGGCGCACGCACCGGCTCCAGCAGACGGCCCAGTGGATGGCGCGAACGATGCCCGGCCCAGCTGCGCAGTTCCTCGCCCCACCATGCCAGCTTGGCATCGGCCGGCAGCGGATCGCCGCCGGTATTGAGCATGTCGTCGAACTCCTGCAGCAGCGCGAACCACGCCACGGCAAGTTCGCGTTGCGATTCGGCCACGAACGGGGCGGCCACCGACCATTCCGGCCAACGGCTGCGCCACTTGTCGAGGAAACTGTCCAGCGCGGTACTGCTCACTACGTGATTCCTTACGGCTGGGCCGGGGCTGCCGGCCGGGTCGGCCAGAGACTGGCCAGTTGCAGAAGTTCGGCGTTCTCGACCAGCACGTCGGCCTGCCAGGCCAGCGGGTCGTCGCTGTGCAGGCGGTAGCCCCACAGCGCCGCCACCGACGGCATGGCGGCAGCGCGTGCGGCGATGATGTCGCGCTCGTCGTCACCCACGTACACGCAGTCTTCGGCGGCAATGCCAATGGCCTGCGCAGCGTGCAGCAGCGGCAGCGGGTGCGGCTTGCGTTCGGCCAGGCTGTCACCACCGACCAGTACCGCACAGCGCTGCTGCCAGCCATGCTGCGGCAGGATCAGGCGCGCCAGGTACTCGGGTTTGTTGGTGACGATGCCCCACACCGTACCGGCCTCATCCAGCGCGGCGAGCATGCCGGCCACGCCATCGAACAGCACCGCGTGCTGGCCGATCAACGCTTCATAGCGCTGCAGGAATTCCGGGATCAGTGCATCGCGCGCAGCGGCATCCAGGTCCGGGAACGCGGCCGAGACCATCGCCCGCGAGCCCTTCGACACCACCGGGCGCAGTGCGGCCGGATCGATGGGTGCACGACCACGTTCGGCCAGCATCGCGTTGCAGGTGGCGACGAAGTCCGGCGCGCTGTCCAGCAACGTGCCATCCAGGTCGAACAGCACCGCACGCGGGAAGCGGGCGGAGGTCATGCCGGCTTGACCGCGTAGGCCAGGTAGTTGATGTCGGTGCGGCTGCTCAGGCGGGCGTGGTTGCGCCACGGCTCGTAGGCCATGCCGCTGACGTCCACCAGCTGCATGTCGGCCTCGCGCAGCCAGCGCGCCAGCTCGGCCGGCTTGATGAATTCCTGGTAGTGGTGCGTGCCCTTGGGCAGCAGCCGCGCCACGTACTCGGCACCGACAATCGCCACTGCGAAGGCGGCAGCGGTGCGGTTGATGGTCGACAGGAACAGGTGGCCGCCCGGCTTCAGCAGGCGCTTGCAGGCCTCGATGATCGCGCCCGGGTCCGGCACGTGCTCCAGCATTTCCATGCAGGTCACCACATCGAAGCTGCCCGGCTGCTCGGCGGCCAGGTCCTCGGCGGCCTGCACCCGGTAATCGACCTTGGCGCCGCTTTCCAGCGCATGCAGGCGCGCGACCTTGACCAGCTCCGGGGCCAGGTCGATGGCGGTGACGTCGGCGCCGGCCTGGGCCAGCGCTTCGCTCAACAGGCCGCCACCGCAACCGATGTCGAGCACACGTGCGCCGCGCAGCGGCACGCGGTCGGCCACGTATTTCAGGCGCACCGGGTTCAGCGCATGCAGCGGCTTCTGCGGGCCGTCAGCGTCCCACCAGCGGTTGGCCAGCGCGGCGAACTTGTCCAGCTCGGCCTGATCGAAATTGGAGGAAGCGTGGGGGGCAGTCATGAGGGAGTCCTTGCGGCGCCGGGGTTCAGGCGCGGATATGACGGATGCGCTCGCGCCACTGGCGCGCGTTGGCGATGATGCCCGGCAGGTCCATGCCGACCAGCTCGCGCTGCACCAGCTTCGGCTTGCCGGCGATCCAGACGTCGCTGACCTGCTGGCGGCCGGTGGCGTACACCAGTTGCGACAGCACGTTGTGCAGCGGCTGGGTTTCCAGTGCGGACAGGTCGACGCAGACCAGGTCGGCCTGCTTGCCGACTTCGATCGAACCGATGCGCTCGCCGAAGCCCAGCGCGCGGGCACCACCCAGGGTGGAGGCGCGCAGCGTGGTCGCCGCGTCCAGCGCGGTGGCGTCATCGGCCACGGCCTTGGCCAGGATCGCCGCGGTGCGGTTCTCGCTGAACATGTCCAGGTCGTTGTTGCTGGCGCAGCCGTCGGTGCCGATCGCCAGGTTCACGCCGGCGCGCTGCAGGGCGCAGGCCGGACAGAAACCGGAGGCGAGCTTCAGGTTCGATTCCGGGCAATGCACCACGCTGACGCCACGCTCGGCGCACAGGTGGATTTCCGCATCGGTCAGCTGGGTCATGTGCACCGCGATCAGGCGGTCGTTGACCAGGCCGAGGCGATCCAGCCGCGCCAGCGGGCGCTGGCCGTGCAGCTTGATCGAATCGTTGATCTCCTGCGCGGTCTCGTGGGTGTGCAGGTGCACCTGCATGTCGAGCTGGTCGGACAGCATCCGCACCCGCTCGAAGTTGGCATCGTTGACCGTATACGGCGCATGCGGCGCGAACGCGGTGCCGATCAGCGGATCGGTGCGCCACTGGTCATGCAGTTCACCGGCCTTGGCGAAGTACTCGTCGTCGGTCTTGGCCCAGGCGGTGGGGAAATCGATGATGACCGCCCCGACCAGCGCGCGGAAACCATGCTTCTTGTAGACGGCGGCCTGCACATCGCCGAAGAAGTAGTTCTCGTTGGCGCAGGTGGTGCCGCCGCGCAGCATCTCGGCGATGGCCAGGGTGGTGCCGTCGGCGACGAATTCGGGGCCGATCACCGCCGCTTCCACCGGCCAGATGTGCTGCTGCAGCCAGGTCATCAGCGGCAGGTCGTCGGCGACGCCGCGCAGCAGGGTCATCGGGTTGTGCGTGTGCGCATTGACCAGGCCCGGCATCAGCGCCGCCTCGGGGCGGCTGACCACCTGGGTGGCGCGGAACCGTGCGCGCGCCTCGGCACGCGGCAGGATGGCCACGATCTCGCTGCCACGCACGGCAACGGCATGGTCTTCCAGCACCACCGCATGCGGCTCGATCGGAACGACGTAACCGGCTTCGATGAGCAGGTCGCAGGCTTCGGGGAGGTGCGGGCTATCGCTCATGCGGGCTCACTGGCTGGGGGGCGGCGAGATACTTCTGGGGGACACGCCCCTGAGTCAGGGGCTGCCGCGAAGCGGCGGGGTCTGGAGACCCGTGAAGCGGGGCCCATGATCTGCCGAAGCAGATCATGGGAGCGCCAGCGCGAACGCGCTGGCGCGTATCCGGCCAGCGGCCGGCACTACCGTAATCCGGCTGCGCCGGATTACTTGACGCGTGCGGAGTATTCGCCCGAACGGGTGTCGACGCGGATCACTTCGTCCTGGTTCACGAACAGCGGCACGCGGACCACGGCACCGGTTTCCAGGGTGGCCGGCTTGCCGCCGCCGCCCGAGGTGTCGCCACGGACGCCCGGATCGGTTTCGGTGATCTTCAGCTCGACGAAGTTCGGCGGCTGCACGAAGATCGGCTCACCGTTCCACAGGGTGACCACGCAGGACTCCTCGCCCTTCAGCCACTTCTCGGCGCCGCCCATGCCGGCCTTGGTGGCCTGGACCTGCTCGAAGGATTCCGGGTCCATGAAGTGCCAGTACTCGCCGTCGCTGTACATGAAGTTCATGTCGGTATCGACGACGTCGGCTGCATCCAGCGAGTCGGTCGACTTCATGGTCACTTCCTGGGTACGGCCGTCCTTGATCAGGCGGTACTTCACGCGGGTGAAGGC
This sequence comes from Stenotrophomonas sp. PE591, assembly GCF_018320795.1. NCBI lineage: Bacteria > Pseudomonadati > Pseudomonadota > Gammaproteobacteria > Lysobacterales > Lysobacteraceae > Stenotrophomonas > Stenotrophomonas sp. PE591. The sequence continues at coordinate 485,205 of NZ_JAAOKO010000002.1, read as the reverse complement.
CTGGCCCTTGCCCGGCTTGACGTATTCGGTGTCGATGATGACGGCCGGTTGGTTGTTGACCAGGATCTTCATCCCGTTCTTGACGTCGTTCATGCCGTAGCTGGCCATGCGTAAACTCCTGAGTGGCAAAAACGCCGCGGGTGCGGCGAGCCGTTAGAATGGAAAGCCCACCGGGTGCCGGTGGGCGACTGTTTTTCTGCCCCCATGATAACCGCAGGCCCCCTCTCCATGCAGCTTTCCGCCTTCCCCCGGCCCCAGTCGCCAGGCGCGCCCGCGCGCTGGCAGCAGCTCTGGCGCCAGGCACTGCGCGACCCGCAGGCGCTGCTGGCCCGGCTGCAGCTGGACCCGGCGGCACTGGGCGTCTCCGAAGCGGCCATGGCCCAGTTCGCGCTGCGCGTGCCGGAGGGGTTCGTGGCCCGCATGCGCAAGGGCGATCCGGCCGATCCGCTGCTGCGGCAGGTGCTGCCGATCGACGAGGAAATGCGCCCGGCGCCCGGGTTCAGCTTCGATGCGGTGGGTGATGGTGCGGCCAAGAAGGCCACCGGCGTCATCCAGAAGTACCGTGGCCGCGCCCTGCTGGTGGCGACGGGCAGCTGTGCGATCAACTGCCGCTACTGCTTCCGCCGCCACTTCGACTATGGCGCGGAAAATGCAGCCAAGGGCGGCTGGCAGGAGGCCGTAGCCGCCATCGCCGCCGACCCCGACATCGACGAGGTGATCCTGTCCGGCGGTGACCCGCTGTCGCTGGCCACGCACAAGCTGGTCGAGCTGACCGACGCCCTGCGCGCGATCCCGCATATCCGCCGCCTGCGCATCCATACCCGGCTGCCGATCGTGCTGCCCGAGCGCGTGGACGATGAACTGGTCACCTGGCTGGGCAGCCTGCCGTGGCCGCTGGCGGTCGTGGTCCACGCCAACCATGCCAATGAATTCGATGCCAGCGTGGACGCGGCGATGGCCCGTCTGCGCGGTACCGGCGCCCAGCTGCTGAACCAGGCGGTATTGCTGCGCGGGGTCAACGACAGCGTGCAGGCCCTGCAGGACCTGAGCGAGCGCAGCTTCGCCGCCGGCGTGCTGCCCTACTACCTGCACCAGCTGGACCGGGTCGAAGGTGTGGCCCACTTCGAAGTGGACGACACCCGGGCCAAGGCATTGATTGCCGGGTTGACCGCGCGCCTGTCCGGCTATCTGGTCCCGAAGCTGGTGCGCGAACTGCCCGGCGACCCGAGCAAGCGCCCGGTGTAATTCCGTAGCGTGGGTCATCCCTTTTCCTGCGGAAAAGGGATGACCCACGGCACAACGTCAATCGGTCAAACGCCCGATTCGATCATCCGCACCACTTCGGTGGCGGTGACCGGGTGGCTCAGCCAGTAGCCCTGCCCCAGATCGCAGCCGCGCTGCGCCAGCAGTTCGAACTGCGCCTGCTGCTCGATGCCCTCGGCCACCACCGTGATGCCCAGCGCGTGGGCCATGGCGATGATCGCCGTGGTCAATGCGAGGTCGTCGGGATCACGCTGCATGTCGGCCACGAAGCTCTTGTCGATCTTCACGCCGTCCACCGGCACCTGGCGCAGATGACTGAGCCCAGAGAAGCCGGTCCCGAAATCATCCAGCCAGACCTTCACGCCGGCGCGGTGCAGCTTGTCCAGCAGCTGTGCGGCGACCATCTCGTCACCGATCACCGCGGTCTCGGTCAGCTCCAGATGCAGGCGCGACGCTGGCAGCCCGGACTCATGCAGGCATTGCGCGACCAGCGCCGGCAGTTCGCCGCCGCGCAGCTGCCGCGGTGACACGTTCACCGACACGAACAGGTCGTCCCCGGCCGCCCCGCGCGGCCACTGCGAGGCCTCCATGCAGGCCGCACGCAGTACTTTCGGGCCGATGATCTCGATCAGACCACTCTGCTCGGCCACCTCGATGAACACCGATGGCGGAATCGTGCCCAGGGTCGGATGCTGCCAGCGCAGCAGCACTTCGACGCCGACCATGCGGCGGTCGCGCATGCGGAAGATCGGCTGGTAGGCCAGGCGCAGTTCGCCGCGCTCCCAGGCGCCGCGCAGCTCCTGTTCCATATGCACGCGACGTTCGACCGCGTGGTCCATCGCCCGGCTGTAGTAGCGATAGCAGTTCTTGCCGGCCATCTTCGCCTGGTACATGGCGATGTCGCCGTTTTTCAACAGGGTGGTCGCATCGGCCGCATCGTCGGGGAACAGGGTCACGCCGATCGAGGTGCCCAGGAACAGCTCCCTGCCCTGCACCACCAGCGGCCTGCCCAGCTCGCGCACCAGCACTTCGGCCAGCAGCCGCGCGTTGGCGGCCACATCACCGTCGCCCACCAGGATCACGAACTCGTCACCGCCGAAGCGGGCCAGCAGGGCCTCGTCGCCGCCTGCCTCCGCAACGGCGCGGCCGATGCGCTGTGCGAACTGCAGCAACGCCTCGTCACCGGCCTCATGGCCAAGCGTGTCGTTGACCCGCTTGAAATCGTCGATGTCGGCGAACAGCAGGCCCAACCGGTGATTGGCGGCACGCGCGGCCATCAGCCGATGGTCCAGCGCTTCGCGGAATGCCAGCCGGTTGGTCAGCCCGGTCAGCGCGTCGGTATAGGCCATGCGCCGCACTTCACGGTCATGGCGGGCGATCGCATCGCGCATGCGGGCGAAGCCGCGCACCAGCTCACCCACTTCGTCGTCACGGGTGTTCTCGGCCAGGGGCGTCTGGTAGTCACCGGCCTCGATGCGGCGCGCGGCCGCGGCCAGATCGCGGATCGGCGCGACCAGCGTGCGCTGCACGTACAGGATCACCACCACGCCGATCACCACCAGCAACCCCAGCATCAGCAGCAACCAACCCAGGTGGCGGCTGCCGACCAGTTGCAGGCGCTCGCCAAGGGTGGCGTTGGCCGCCTGCTCGCGTTGCTGTACTTCGTCCAGCGCCATGCCGACGCGGACGCCGCCGATGCGCTGGTTGCCGACCATGATCGGCATCGTGTTGTCCAGCACCTTCGGCGATTCCTGCACCAGCAAGGCCTGCGCCGCCGCAGCCTTGGGTGCCAGGGGATCGGCCATCGGCTGGCCGAATCCCGGGACCTCGACCGAGCCGTCGTGCACCAGCCGGCCGCGCTCGTCGAACACCAGTACATAGCGCACCACCGGCTGTCGCGCCGTGCTGCGCACCAGCACGCCGACCTGGTCCAGGTCGCGGTAATACAGCGGGTTGGCCAGCGCATCGGACAACTCGCGCGCCATCGCCTCGCCGCGGCTGCGCACGCTGCGGTCGAACAATTCATGGATGACGCCACCGCTGAGGGTGCGCACCTCGCTCTGCATCGCCGTCTGGCGCCCCAGCAGCACCGCCAGGATGGCGACCACCACGACCATCGCTCCGCCCATCGCCAGCAGGAACCGGGCCTGCATCCCCGAGCCGAGCCACTTCATTCCACTTCCATCCGCACGCGCGTCAATCCTTGTTTCAATTCATCCAACCGCTGCTGCGCATGCGCATCGACACGGTGGAAACCGGAAGTGCCAAAAAACCGATGCAACGCGCCCTGTGCCTGCGGGTCGCTGGCTGCCTGCAGCAGGACTTCCTGCAGGCGGTCGCGCACCCGGGCATCGAGGTCGGCGCGGACCATCTCCACCGCACGCGGATAGGGTTCGGTGCGCAGCAGTTCGCGGAAATCGCGCCGGAATGCAGCCGGCACCCGCCGCTCGTCGTTCCAGTCCACGCTGCTCACCGCCCCCACATCCGCCATCCCCTTGTGCACGTACGTCGCGATGTTCAACTCGCTGCGCGCGAACACATACCCCACGCTGTCACGCCCTGGCACGTCCCAGACCCCGGCCAGGATCTGCGGCGACAGGCCATGGTCCAGCAGGGTCATCACCGGTACCAGGTAGGCGCTGGTGGATGCCGTGTTCTGCAGGGCCAGGCGATGGCCGCGCAGATCCTGCACCCGCTGGATGGGACTGTCGCTGCGCACGAAGAACACCGTCTGGTATTCGCGCACCCCGTTGCGCTCGGTCAACAGCAGCGGCCGCGCACCACTGCGCTGGCCCAGTGCCACCGCCGTACCGGAGGTTTCCGTGACCCAGTCGACCCGTCCCCGCCGCAGATAGCTGGCCATCTGCTGCGGGTCGCGGGCCATCAGTACCCGCCCCTCCTGGATGCCGACGTCATGCATGCGCGCCACCACGTAGTCCAGCAGGGGTTGCAGCTGCTCGTAGTGAGCCTGGGGGTCATCGCTGATCCGGCCCAGCACCAGCACCGGATCCGGTGCCGCATGCACGGCTCCGGCCAGCAGGACCATGGCCAGGCTCAGCAGTCCCCTCTGCATTGCCTTTCGCAGACCCGACACAGACGTCATCCCCCCCTGGGTATCCAAACAGACTACCCGAAAAAATGAGAACGTCGTCAGCTGTCCTTGCTGCCGGCCTGGGCCAGACGCGCCATGCGCTGGGTGTCGGCGAGGATGCCGCGCAACAGGCGCACTTCCTGCTCGCTCGGCTCGCTGCGCAGGAACAGGCGGCGCAGCTTGCGCATCGCCGATTCCGGCGCGCGGCCCTTGTGGAAATCGATCTCGTCCAGGGTGTCGCCGAGCTGGGCGAAGAAGCTCTCCATCTGCTCATGGCTGGCGGCCTGTTCGCGGAAGCCCGGCTCGGCGTCGGCGGCCGGCTGCGCGCCCAGCAGCTGCATGCGCGTTTCGTACGCCAGCACCTGCACGGCGGCGGCCAGGTTGAGCGAGCTGAACTCCGGGTCTGACGGGATGTGCACTGCGGCGTGGCAGAGCTGCAGCTCCTCGTTGGTCAGGCCGGTGCGCTCGCGGCCGAATACCAGTGCGACCTCGGCACCTTCGCCCGCCTTGGCCACCGCACGGGCAGCGGCATCGGCCGGCAGGTACTCCTCCAGCTGGACGCGGCGGGCACGGGCCGTGCAACCCAGTACCAGGCGGCAATCCGCCACGGCCTCGGCCAGGGTGGCCACCACCGGAGCGTCCCCCAGCACGTCTTCGGCACCGGCCGAGCGACGGAAGGCCTCCTCGTCCAGCGGCTTTTCGGGGGCGACCAGCACCAGGCGGGCCAGGCCCATGGTCTTCAGGGCGCGGGCGGCAGCCCCCATGTTGCCGGGGTGCTGGGTACCGACCAGGACGAATCGGAGGCGGGTGGCGGCGGGAAACTGGGACATGAACAGGGAAAAGGTCGAGCTGGACGATGACCAATGGTAAACTGTGCGGCCGGCCACTGCGCCGGACCCGCTCTTTTCCCCCGCCAGTCCATCTCTTCTGCCTTTCCGGGAGCCCACGCCATGCAGAAACCCGCCGTCACCGTCATGGTCAAGGCCGCCCGCCTCGCCGGCAACGTCCTGTTGCGCAACATCAACAAGCTCGAGGCACTGAACGTGGTGCAGAAGGGCCGGATGGACTACGCCAGCGAAGTGGATGCGGACGCGGAAAAGGTCATCGTCAAGGAACTCAAGCGCGCCTACCCGGATTACGGCATCTTCGGTGAAGAAGGTGGCGTGCAGGGCGAGCGCCGCCAGATGTGGGTCATCGACCCGCTGGATGGCACCAGCAACTACCTGCGCGGCGTGCCGCACTACTGCGTGTCGATCGCCCTGGTCGAGAACGGCGAGCCGACCGATGCCGTCATCTTCGATCCGCTGCGCAATGAACTGTTCACCGCAAGCCGTGGCGCCGGCGCCGTGCTGAACGACCGCCGCATCCGCGTGGCCGACCGCAAGGATCTGGAAGGCACGATGATCCACACCGGCTTCGCCCCGCGTGAACGCAGCCGCGCCAGCGCGCAGCTGAAGTCGGTCGACACCCTGCTGGTCCAGGCTGAGGACATCCGCCGCACCGGTTCGGCCGCGCTGGACCTGGCCTACGTGGCCTGCGGCCGCGCCGACGCCTATTTCGAAGCCGGCGTGAAGGCGTGGGACATCGCTGCCGGCCTGCTGCTGGTCCGCGAGGCGGGTGGCAAGGTCTGCGACTTCAAGGGCGCGACCCTGGGCCGGATGGACAACCGTGGCCCGGAGACCCACCAGATCGTTGCCGGCAACCTGAAGGTGGCCGAGTCGCTGCAGAAGGTGCTGGTGAACACTGGCTACGCGGCGGAGTTCGACGCGAAGTTCTGAGGTTTCGCGTAAAGCGGCTCATGGAGACGGCACCTGCGAGGGTGCCGTTTTCGTTTGCGCGCACGGAGAGTCGTTTCCGCGACCGCGGAGGGGTGTCACTTTCTTTGCGCGCAAAGAAAGTAACCAAAGAAACGCTCCGCCAGCCGCGAGCCGTCGCTACGCAACGGTTCCCTGCGCTTCTCGGAGAATCAGGGGACGGCGCCGAACTCGCTGCGCTCAGACACCGGCGCCTCTTCGCCCCTGATTCCCCTGCGATGCTCGGCTCGCTCAAGGCGGACTGGAAGATCAAGATCAAGATCGACAGCATCCACACGTGGCGTGGATCTACTGGGTGCAGCTGTGGCATTTGACCTTGGGTCCGCCTTGAGCGAGCCGAGCACCGCAGGTCCGGCGAGGGCGAAGAGGTGCGGGTGTCTGAGCGCAGCGAGTTCCCGCACCGTCCCTCGACGGGCCGAGGAGCGCAGGGTACCGGCGTGCGCAGCACGTCGGCTCGCGCCCTGGCGGCGTGTTTCTTTGGTTACTTTCTTTGCACGAGCAAAGAAAGTGACACCTCCCCGCAGGCGCGGAAACGATCCGCCGGGCACGATCCGGCATCAGCAATGCACCGCGCAAACAAAAACGCCCGGCGCGAGGCCAGGCGTTCCTGCACTGCTTTACGAGCGAAAGCTCACGCCACCGTCGACGCCCGCAGCGCGGCGATGCGCTCTTCCAGCGGCGGATGGCTCATGAACAGCTTCTTCGCCGTCGAACCGGCAATACCGAAGGCGGCAATCTGGGTCGGCAGCGTGCTCTGGCCGTGGTTCAGCTGCAGCCGCTCCAACGCGGCGATCATCTTCTGGCGGCCGGCCAGCGAGGCACCGCCGGCGTCGGCGCGGAACTCGCGGTGGCGCGAGAACCACATCGAGATCATGGTGGCGAACAGGCCGAACACCATCTCCAGCACGAACACGATAATGTAATAGGCGAAGCCACGGCCGCCGCCTTCGCGGTTGCCGGACAGCGCGCTGTCGATAATGCCGCCGACCACGCGGGCCAGCACGATCACGAAGGTGTTCAGCACGCCCTGCAGCAGCGCCATGGTGATCATGTCACCGTTGGCGACGTGGGCGATCTCGTGGCCCAGCACCGCTTCGGCCTCGTCTTCGCTCATGTTGTGCAGCAGGCCGGTGGACACCGCGACCAGCGCGTTGTTGCGGTTGGCGCCAGTGGCGAAGGCGTTGATCTCCGGGCCTTCGTACACCGCTACTTCGGGCATGCCGATACCGGCCGCCTTGGCTTGGCGCTCGACGGTGGCCAGCAGCCAGCGCTCGGTCTGGTTGCGCGGCTCGGTGATCACCACCGCACCGGTGGAGCGCTTGGCCATCCACTTGGAGAGCAGCAGCGAGATGAAGGAGCCACCGAAGCCGAAGATCGCGGCCATGACCAGCAGGCCGCTCATCTGGCTTGGATTGACCCCGAGCAACGACATCACGATGCTGGCGAGAATCAGGACCGCGAAGTTGGTCGCCAGGAACAGGGCAATGCGGGTAAACATGGGAAAATCCGGCTCGGAAGGGGTCGATACCGGTCAATTTGCGGTGTGGTCAGCTTGAATTCAAGCGCCAACCTGACCGACGATTCAGCCAGCATGACCTCCCCCATTCCCTGCGGTCGTTTCGCGCCCTCGCCGACCGGCCTGCTCCATCCCGGATCCCTGCTCGCCGCCTTCGGCAGCTGGCTGCTCGCGCGACATAACGGCGGCTTGTGGCGGCTGCGCATCGAAGACGTCGATCCACCACGCACCGTGCCCGGCGCCGCCGAGTCACAGCTGCGGGCGCTGGCCGCGTTCGGCCTGGTCCACGATGGCCCGATCCTCTGGCAGAGCACCCGCGGCGAGGCCTACCAGGCCGCGCTGGACGTGCTGCTGGCCAGCGACCAGGCCTTTGTCTGCCACTGCAGCCGCAGCGACCTGGCCGCCAACGGCGGCATCCACCATCGTTGCGTCGCCCGGCAACGTCGACCGGACCCTGCCGTCCGCTTTCGCGTGCCACCGTGCAGCATCGTGCACTTCGACGATGGCCTGCGTGGACCGCAGCAGCAGGACGTGCATGCCGAGGTCGGCGACTTCGTGCTGCGCCGCGCCGATGGCTGCTGGGCCTACCAGTTGGCGGTGGTGGTCGATGACGCCGTGCAAGGAGTGACCGAAGTGGTGCGCGGCGCCGACCTGCTCGACTCCACCGCGCGGCAGATCCTGCTGCAGCAGGCATTGGGGCTGGCGGTGCCGCGCTACTGGCACCTGCCGCTGCTGCTGGATGCGCCGGGCCACAAACTGTCCAAGTCGCTGGCGGCGCTGCCGGTGGACAGTTCGCATCCGCTGCCCGTGCTGCGCCAGCTCTGGAAGCTGCTCGGCCAGGCACCTGGGGCGCTGGAACCTGCGCACGACCTGGATACGCTGCTGGCCACCGCTCGGCAGGCCTTCGACCCGGCACGACTGCCGCGGACCGACATCCTGTTGCCAGCCGGCGCACTTTCCGCGCCGATGTTGCAGAATCCCCCTTCCCCCACCCGACACCCGGACAACACTCCATGACATCTCGCGTCGCACTGGTCACCGGCGGAACCGGCGGCATCGGCACCGCCATCTGCCAACGCCTGGCCGACCAGGGCCACCGGGTCGCCACCAACTACCGCGACGAGGCCAAGGCCCGCGCCTGGCAGCAGGCAATGACCGAACGCGGCTACAGCGTGTCGATCTTCCCGGGCGATGTCTCCGATCCAGGCAGCGCCGAAGCGCTGGTGCGCGCCGTCGAGGCCGAGCTGGGCCCGGTCGAGATCCTGGTCAACAACGCGGGCATCACCCGCGACACCACGTTCCATCGCATGCGCGCGGACCAGTGGCACGATGTGATCAACACCAACCTCAATTCGGTGTTCAACGTCACCCGCCCGGTCATCGAGGGCATGCGCCGCCGCGGCTGGGGCCGGGTCATCCAGATCAGCTCGATCAACGGCCTGAAGGGCCAGTACGGCCAGGCCAACTACGCGGCGGCCAAGGCCGGCATGCACGGCTTCACCATCTCGCTGGCGCGCGAGAACGCCGGCTTCGGCATCACCGTCAACACCATTTCGCCCGGCTACGTGGCCACCGACATGGTGATGGCGGTGCCGGAGGAAGTGCGCGCCAAGATCGTCGCCGACATTCCCACCGGGCGCCTCGGCAAGCCGGAGGAAATCGCTTACGGGGTGTCCTTCCTGGTGGCGGAGGAAGCCTCGTGGATCACCGGCAGCAACCTGGACATCAATGGCGGCCACCATATGGGTTGGTAAGCCGCGCCGGCGGCCGCGGCGGCCTCGGCGGCGCACACCCGCCGCCCCTGCCGATGGTCATGCTGCGCAGCACGCAAACCCTTGTTGCGCAACATGATCCCCTGTGAAAGCCAAGCCTGGCGGGGGCTGAGGCGGTTGCAACGGCTGCTGCACTGCGCCATGCTTCGCATCTACTGTGACGAGTGACCGCTTCAATGGCTGCGACCCGCATCATCAAGAAGTATCCGAACCGCCGTCTCTACGACACCGAGATCTCCAGCTACATCACCATCGAGGACGTGCGCCAGCTGATCCTGGACGGTGAAGACTTCGAAGTCCGTGACGCCAAGAGCGGCGACGACCTCACCCGTTCGGTCCTGCTGCAGATCATCGCCGACCAGGAACAGGACGGCGAACCGATGCTGTCCACCCAGCTGCTGAGCCAGCTGATCCGCTTCTACGGCGATTCCCTGCAGGGCTTCATGGGCAACTACCTGGAGCGCAGCATGCAGGTCTTCCTCGACCAGCAGCAACAGTTCCGCCAGCAGATGGGCAACCTGCTGGGCCAGACCCCGTGGGCGATGATGAACCAGTTGACCGAGCGCAACCTGGAGCTGTGGCAGGAATTCCAGCGCAGCATGGGCACCGGTTTCGGTGGTCCGCGACCGGGTGGTACCGGCACCGGCACCGGTACCGGTACCGGCAACAAGCCCAACGAACCCGGTACCGGCACCGGCGGCAAGACCCGCCGCTGAGCCGATGTACCGGCGGATACGAAAACGGCGCGCCCAATGGCGCGCCGCTTTGTTTTGTGCCCCGGGGGAGCATCAACGTTTCGCCTTGCACCCCGTGCATACGCGTTCGACCTTGTAGCCCTTCGCCTTCAGCTTCTCGACCACGCCGTCACCGCCCAGAAGGTGCAGCGTACCGACCACCACCAGCGTGCCACCCTGCCCGGCCTGCAGGTACGGCAGCAGCTTCGGTACCCACGCATCGTTGCGCCCGGTGTTGATGCGCTGGTAAAGCTGCGGATACTGCTGGCGCATTTCCGCGGCCATCTTCGTCCACAACACGCGCTCATCGCCTCGCCGCCAGGCATCATGCAGCTGGCGCGCCTGCTCATCGCCCTTGCCCGCCTGATCCAGCGCCTCGGACAGCATCTGTCGCTGCTCCTGCACGGTCATGCCGTCGAGCATGCCGATCTGGGTATCGATGTCTTCCAACCCAGCGGTCCTGCGGCCGGTCTTCTGCGCGCGCTCCATGAAATGACGGTCCAGGCCCAGCGCCGGGTCCAGGCCCATCTTCTGCATCTGCCCGACCGAAATGCTCAGGCCGACGAACCAAGGCTTCATGCCCTGCATCTGTGCCAACGGAAGCTTGTTCTCGGATGCGAACGCCTGCAGCTTCTGCCAGGTGGCCGCGTCGAGATCGCGCTTGAGCTCGCTGCCATCGGTGCGCACTGCAGCCTGCACCATGCGGCTGGCCAGCTGCGGCGACTGCATGTCCTCGGGCGAAAGTTCGAACACGACCCGCTGCGAGGCCTCGAAGGCCTGCTCGACATCGGGCGACAGCGGGTAGTCCTGCGGTTTCAACAGGTGGAATGATCCAAGCAGGTATACGCGTGAATCACCCGGGCCGGTCACCTTCCACAGCAGCGGCACCGGCGGCTTGGCCGCCGCCGTGGCCGCGGCGTCGGTGGCCGGTGCATTGCGCGCCGGTGCCAGCGGTGCGATTGCAAACGCTGCCATCAGCAGCGTTGCACGGAACAGTCCCTTCAACGGCATCTCAGCCCTCTCCTTCAGACAGGTGGTAGGCCTTCTCGCCCGCTTCCATGCGCAGGTCCAGCCGGTTTTCCGGCGGCGCCAGCGGGCACGTGGCATAGGCGGTGAATGCACACGGCGGGTTGTAGGCATGATTGAAATCGATGCGTAGCGTGCCGTCGGCTGCCGGCGCATCGGTATCCAGGTAGCGCCCGGCCGGATAACTGCCGCGGCCACTGGTGCGGTCGGCAAAGATCAGGAACAGCGGCTGCCCGGTGGCTCCGATCGCCTCCAGCCGCCATGTGCGGCCGTCGCGTTCGAATTCGACCGCACCCGTATTGGGCATCTCGGTGGTCAGGCCGGTGATGTCGACAATGGGCAGGGTCTTGCCCGCCGGATGCGGGATGAAGCGTGCCTGCACCTGCCAGTCCGGGCCACCCGGCCAGTACTCCAGCCCGGCGAAATCACGGCGCGCCGGCGCATCGGCATGCTTGACCCGCAGCGCATCGCGCGGCCCGCGCCGGATGATGCTGAGCTGGCCCTTGCCACCGTCGAAGGCCAACAGGGTTGGCTGCGGATCCTTGTCGGTGTCGATGCGGATACGGCCGCGCACCGGCTGGCCATCATGGCTGACATCCACACCGGCTTCGGGCGTGAACCACCACTGGCTGCCCTCGCGACGCAGCAGGCCCAGCTTGTCCGGGCCAACCGTCAGGCGGATGCCGTTGGTGGCACCACTGCCGACGAAGTGTGATTTGTTCTGCAGCCAGTGCAGGCCGACCAGGGCCGTCCAGCCATCGGGCCGGGTCAGGTCCTGGTAGCGGGCCACCCGCCATTGCTGCTGCGCGGCCGCATAGGCCGGATCTTCGGTAACCTTCGGCGCCGGCGGTGTTGCCGGACTGCACGCGGCCAACAGCAAGGCGGCCAGCAGGCCGCCCATTCCCCGATAACGCATCGATGCTCCCCTCAACGTCCGCGCAGGAACCAGCGGTCGATCTCCGCCAGCGAAAAACGGGCCCAGGTCGGCCGGCCGTGGTTGCACTGGCCAGACCGTTCGGTGATTTCCATGTCGCGCAGCAGCGCGTTCATTTCCGGCACGGTCAGGCGCCGGTTGGCACGCACCGCACCGTGACAGGCCATTGTGGACAGCAGTTCGTCACGTGCGCTGGCCACGCGGCGGCTCTGGCCGTGCTCGCGCAGGTCGGTCAGCACATCGCGCAGCAGCCCCTCCGGTTCGGCATGCGCCAACAGCGCTGGAATACTGCGCACGTGCAGCGATCCGGGGCCGGCACGGGTCACCTCGAAGCCAAGCGCCGCCAACGTTTCGGCTTCACTTTCGGCGGTGTCGGCCTCGCGCTCGCCCACGGCGAGTGTGATCGGCACCAGCAGCGGCTGCGACTGCAGGCCGATACCATCGTGCGCGTTCTTCAGGCGCTCGTAGCCGATGCGCTCGTGCGCGGCATGCATGTCGACCACGATCAGGCCTTCTGCGTTCTCGGCCAGGATGTAGATGCCGTGCAGCTGCGCGATCGCGTAGCCCAGCGGCGGTACGCCGGCGTCGGCACTGGTCACCGGCAGTCCGTTCTCGGTCGGCATCGGCGGCAGCGCAGCACCGCGTTCGGCGCCGGCCGGCGCGGCATACAGCGCGGCATAGGCCGCCGGTGCATCGGCCACCTGCAGTCCAAGGGGCTGCTGCGGGCGCCAGCCGGAAAAACCACCACCACCGCCACCCGAGCCGGCACCGGGCGCAGGTCCACGCGCCAGCCCGAAACCCGATGCGCCCGCGCTCGATGCCATCGGTGCAGCAGCGGCGTCCACCGCATGCACCGGACCCGCACCGATCTCCTGCGCCGACATGCCGGCGCGGGTATCAGCCAGCGCGTCCTTCAGCGTGCGGTAGACGAAATCGTGCACCAGCCGCGAATCACGGAAGCGAACCTCGTGCTTGGCCGGGTGCACGTTGACGTCAACGCGGGTCGGGTCGAGCTCGAGGAACAGCACATAGGCTGGCTGGCGGCCGTGGTACAGCACATCGCCGTAAGCCATCTTCACCGCATGGGCGACGCTGCGGTCGCGCACCGAACGGCCGTTGACGTACAGGTACTGCTGGTCGGCGCTGGCGCGCGAATAATGCGGTTGCGCGATCCAGCCGTGCAGGCGCAGGCCGGCACCACTGTGGTCGACGCGCACGGCCTGGTTGGCGAAATCCTCGCCCAGCGTTTCGGCCAGGCGCGCATCGGAATACAGATCGCCCGGCTTGTAGCGGCGCGAGGCCTTGCCGTTGTGCGACACGCGCAGCTCGACATCCGGTCGCGCAAGCGCCAGCGAACGCAACCACTCTTCGATATGGCCCAGTTCGGTACGCTCGGCGCGCAGAAACTTGCGCCGCGCCGGTACGTTGTAGAACAGCTCGCGCACTTCCACCGTGGTGCCGGGTGCATGCGCACGTGGCGTCACTTCGCCGATCTTGCCGCCTTCGATCTGCAGTGCCGAACCGTGTTCGTCATGTGCGCGACGCGAGGACAGGGTAAAGCGGCTGACCGAGGCGATCGACGGCAGCGCTTCGCCACGGAAACCGAGCGTGGCCACCGATTCGAGGTCGTCCAGATCGGCGATCTTGCTGGTGGCGTGGCGCGAGACCGCCAGCGGCAGCTGTTCCGGCGCGATGCCACTGCCATTGTCGCGGATGCGGATCAGGCGGACACCACCCTCTTCAAGATCGATATCAACGCGGCTGGCACCGGCATCGATCGCGTTCTCGACCAGCTCCTTGACCACCGACGCAGGACGTTCGACCACTTCGCCGGCGGCGATCTGGTTGATCAGGATTTCCGGCAACGGCCGGATCGGGCGCGGTCCGGGCGCGCTCATGGGAGAGGATGGGCAGCAGACTTCATGGGTTGATGATAGCGGAGCCGCCCCGTGTAGAGTCGACTGTCAGTCGACTGCCCTCCGCCGGGCGGCGAAAACCCCGCGCTGCGCGCGTAGTCGACTGACAGTCGACGCTACAGAAAGCAGCAACCCGCCTTCGGCGGGTTACTTGCTGCCGCCGGCCATGGTCCCGGCAGCGTCGATCTCGGCCTGGGCACGGGCTGCGTACAGCGTGCCCGGCGGTGGCTGGCGGCTGAAGAAGGTGTGCACGCCGTCGAGCACGGCACCGGCGATCTTGCGCTGGTAGGCCGGATCGATCAGGCGGCGTTCTTCGTCCGGGTTGGAGATGAACGCGGTTTCCACCAGCATCGCCGGCATGTCCGAGGTGCGCAGCACGGCGAAGTTCGCACGTTCGATGTTCGGCTTGTGGTTGTTGCCGATCCGCTTCAGGCCGCCCAGCACGTGGCCGGCGGCATCTTCAGACGCCTTCATGTAACCGCTCTGGGCAAGGTCCAGCAGCACGTTGGCAAGCGTGCCTTCGGTCTGCTGCAGGCGCACGCCACCCACCAGGTCGGCCGCGTTTTCCTTGTCCGCCAGCCAGCGGGCGCGCTGCGAAGAGGCGCCCTTGGTCGACAGCACGTATACCGACGAACCAGTGGCCGAACGGTTTTCGGCCGCGTCGGCATGGATCGAAATGAAGATGTCGGCCTTGTTTGCACGTGCCTTCTGCGCACGCATCGGCAGCGGGATGAACACGTCGCTGTCGCGGGTCAGATAGGCCTTCAGGCCCGGCGTCGCATTGACCTGGCGGGCCAGCTCACGCGCCACCGCCAGGGTGACATCCTTTTCGCGCTTGCCGGTCGGGCCGATCGCGCCGGGATCCTGGCCACCGTGGCCGGGATCGATGGCGACCACCAGATGACGCATGCCGGCCTGCATGCGGATGCGCGAGGCATCGCTGGGCATGGCCGGGCGCGGCGGTTCCACCGGCGTCGGCGCCGGTGCAGGCACGGTAGCCGGCGGCGTGGTCACCACGGCGGCGGTGCGCTGGCCGGCCAGGATCGCGGCCGGCGAGGAAGAAGGTGAGCTGCTGGCCACGGTACCGGCCGCCGCAACCTGGGCCGGCGCGGTGGACGGCGCCGGGGTCGGCGTGGCCGGTGTGGCGGCAGTGGCACTGGCCTGCTGCCGCACCTGCGCGGTCAGCAGTGCGGTCGCACGTGCGGCATCGGAACGCGACTGTGCGCTTTCAGCCGGGGTCGGCCCGGGCGTCGCCACCGGTGCCTGCGGCTGCACCGCCGGTGTCGCTGCCGGACGGCTGGCGGCCACGGCCGGGCCATCGCCCGGCCATTCGATCACCAGCTTGGATTCATTGCCCTCCCGCTGCATCTGCGGGCGGAACGGCGCCACCGATTCAGCGAGGTCGAAAACGACACGGAAGGTCCCCGGCACCGGCTGTCCGGTACGCACCGCCGTGACCACGCCCTGCGCAGCCGGCATCTTCAGGTTGCGTATGGCGCTGGAGTCAGGGAAGTCGACCACCAGACGGTTCGGACCGGCCAGAGAAAGCGTCTTGTAGCCGCCACTGCCGACCAGCGAGATCTCGGCACGGGTGCCGGTGGCGCCGGTGTTCAGCAGGACCTGGCGGACTTCACCGGCCCACGCGCTGACGCTCGCCAGACCCAGTCCGACGGCGGCACAGATAGCGATGAGACGGTTCCCCGGGCGCATGGCTCAGGATTCAATCACCGCGCTGAACGGAATGCAACACCTTTTTCCTTAATAATCCGTAACCTGCCGGTCTTTGTTCTCGTCAGCCGACAGAAATGGCCTGCAAGTCGCCCCCTTGGGGAAGCCGCTTCAGCCACTCATGTCCGACGTCGCTGGCTCCGGTGAGACGGGCGCGACGTCCCTGCCCCTCGATCTCCAACGCCACCACCAGGTCGGTCGGCGGCAGCGCGCCAGCGCCGCGTTCCGGCCATTCCACCAGCCACAACACCGCGCTGCCCTCGTCCAGGCCCAGGAAATCGAGTTCGCCGGCCTGGCCGATCCGGTACAGGTCCAGGTGCCAGGCCTCGCCACCGCTGGCCAGCGGATAGCGCTCGACCAGGGTGTAAGTGGGGCTGCGGATGGCGCCCTGCACGCCCAGTGCGCGCAGCAGCGCGCGTGCGGTGGTGGATTTGCCGGCGCCGAGGTCACCGCGCAGTTCGATCAGCGCCTGCGGCGGTCGGGTCGCCGCCAGCCACTGCCCGAGCAGTTCGGTGGCATCGCTGTCGGCAAGGAAGAATTCAGTCATGAAGAGCGTTCCGGGTTGGCCAGTTGCCGCAGCGGCACCAGCAGATCAGTGGGAAGCATGCCGCGCGCGCCGTCGGCGGCCGCAGCGTCGCCGGCGAGCGCGTGCAGCAGTGCGCCAGCGGCGGCAGCGTCGAAGGCGGCCAGGCCCTGCGCGCGCAGGCTGGCAATGATGCCGGTGAGCAGGTCGCCCATGCCCCCCACGGCCATGCCGGGGTTGCCTGCAGCAATCAGCCGTGGCACCTGCCCGGGCGCCGTCACGATGCTGCCCGCGCCCTTCAGCACCACCACGGCGTGGAATCGCTCGGCCAACGCCTGCGCACAGCGGTAGCGATCGGCCTGGATGTCAGTGGTACTGCAGTCGAGCAGACGCGCGGCCTCGCCCGGATGTGGCGTAAGGATCGCCTCCGGCAGCGCGCGCGGATCCTGCGCCAGCAGATTCAGTGCATCGGCATCAACCACCAGCGGTTTGTCGCTGTCCAGCACCTGCGCAAACATTGCGCGTGCCCATTCGTCCTGGCCCAGGCCGGGGCCGATCGCCACCACCCTGGCCTTGTCCAGCAGCGCCGGCAGCACATCGCCATCTTCAAGCGCATGGGTCATCGCCTCGGGAAGCCGGGCCAGCAACGGGCCGACGTGATCGCGCCGGGTGGCCAGGCTCAACAGTCCCGCGCCGGCACGCAGTGCCGCTTCGGCCGCCATCGCGATGGCCCCACCGCTGCCATGGTTGCCGCCGACGCACAGCACGTGCCCGGATTCGCCCTTGTGGGTATTGGCACGACGCGGCGGCAGCAGTGGCGGCAAGCGAGCCTGGGTCCAGTGCTCTGCGGCGGGTGACACGCCCTGCCATGCGGCCGTGGGTAGCTGCAGCGGCGCCAACGTCTTCCGCCCGCAATGATCCAGCGCATCGCCGGTATACAGCCCGCGATGCAGCACGATGAACTGCAGGGTCAAAGCAGCCTTCACCGCCTCGCCCGGTACGGCGCCCTGGTCGGCATCGACGCCACTGGGGACGTCCAGCGCCAGCACCGGTGCCGTCTGTGCGTTGAGGGCGGCGATCAGCGCCTGCGCCGCGCCTTCCGGCGCGCGATCGAAGCCCAGACCGAAAAGGGCATCAACCCAGATATCGGCCTCGGGCAGCGCGCCGTCGAAATCGGTGATGGTGCCGCCGTCGGACGTGAATTCCGATGCTGCACGCAGTGCCAGCGACGTCGCCGGTGGCTTGCCCGGCAAGGCGATCACCGTCACCGCGCGCCCGGCCTTCCGTGCATGGCGGGCCAGCACCAGGCCGTCGCCACCGTTGTTGCCTGCTCCGACCACCACGCCGATCCGCTGCGCCTGCGGCCAATGCTGCAGCAGGCACTGCCAGGCGGCCTGACCAGCCTGCGCCATCAGGCCCCAACCGCCCTCGGCGGCCAGCGCCGAGGCCTGCGCATCAAGCGCACGCGCGGCAGCGGAATCGAAAAGATCGGCAGGGTTGGCCATGCGGGGATTTTATACTGGTGCACATGTCCCCCGCCCCCGTCCCTGTCGATCCGGCCCAGGCCGTGCAGCGCATCCGCGAACTGGCGCGTGCGCATGGCTTCCAGCGCTGCGGTATCGCCGGCATCGAGCTGGGCGAGGACGAGGCGCACCTGGCCGACTGGCTGGGCCAGGGCCTGTACGGCACGATGGACTGGATGGCGCGCCACGGCACCCTGCGCGCGCGCCCGGCCGAGCTGCTGCCCGGCACCGTACGGGTGATCTCGGTGGGCATGGACTACAGCCACAAGGACGACACCGAAGCCTGGGCAACCCTGGCCGACCCGGGCCGCGCCTACGTGGCCCGTTACGCCTTGGGCCGCGACTACCACAAGCTGATGCGCAACCGCCTGCAGAAGCTGGCCACGCAGATCAACGATGAAGTGGCACCGCTGGGCTACCGCGTGTTCGTCGATTCGGCGCCCGTGCTGGAACGCGCACTGGCGCGCAATGCCGGCCTGGGCTGGATCGGCAAGCACACCTGCCTGATCGACCGCCGTGGCGGCTCCTGGTTCTTCATCGGCGAGATCTACATCGATATCCCGCTGCCGATCGATGCACCGGCCACGGCACACTGCGGCACCTGCACGCGCTGCATCGATGTCTGCCCGACCCAGGCCATCACCGGCCCGCAGCGGCTGGACGCGCGGCGCTGTATTTCCTACCTGACCATCGAGCACGACGGTGCCATCCCCGAAGACATGCGGCCGTTGATCGGCAACCGCATCTACGGCTGTGACGACTGCCAGCTGGTCTGCCCCTGGAACAAGTTCGCCAAGCGTACCGACGAAGCCGATTTCCGCGCGCGCAACAACCTCGACACTGCCCGTCTGGACCAGCTGTTTGCCTGGGACGAAGCTGAATTCCTGCGCCGTACCGAAGGCAGCCCGATCCGGCGCAGCGGCCATGAACGCTGGCTGCGCAACATCGCCGTGGCACTGGGCAATGCACCGTCCTCGGCCGAAGCGTTGGCCGCGTTGCAGACCCGCGTCGATGATCCCTCGCCGCTGGTGCGTGAACACGTGAAGTGGGCGCTGGGCCAGCACACGGTGCGCTGACGTGCGATCCTGAGCCCCCGTTCCGCCCGCAGCACGCCGTTCCCATGCAGCCACGCAACAACGACATCCTCACCCCCAGCCAGCTCAACACCCTGGCCCGCGACCTGCTGGAAGGCAGCTTCCCGGCGATCTGGGTCGAGGCCGAACTGGGCAGCGTGGCGCGTCCTTCTTCCGGGCACCTGTATTTCACCCTGAAGGACGCACGTGCCCAGCTGCGCGCGGCGATGTTCCGGATGAAGGCGCAGTACCTGAAGTTCGTGCCGCGCGAAGGCATGCGCGTGCTGGTGCGCGGCAAGGTGACTCTGTACGACGCCCGTGGCGAGTACCAGATGGTGCTGGACCACATGGAGGAAGCCGGCGAAGGCGCACTGCGCCGCGCCTTCGAGGAGCTGAAGGCACGCCTGGAGGCCGAGGGCCTGTTCGACCCGGCACGCAAACGGCCGCTGCCGGCGCACGTGCAGCGCCTGGCGGTGATCACCTCTCCCACCGGCGCCGCCGTGCGCGACGTGCTGAGCGTGCTCGGCCGCCGCTTCCCGCTGCTGGAAGTGGACCTGCTGCCGACCCTGGTGCAGGGCGGCAGCGCCGCTGCACAGATCACCCGCCTGCTGCAGGCCGCCGATGCCAGTGGCCGCTACGACGTGATCCTGCTGACCCGTGGCGGCGGTTCACTGGAAGACCTGTGGGCGTTCAATGACGAAGCACTGGCCCGTGCGATCGCAGCCAGCCGCACCCCGGTAGTGTCGGCGGTGGGCCATGAAACCGACTTCAGCCTCAGCGATTTTGCCGCCGACCTGCGCGCACCAACGCCGTCGGTGGCAGCCGAGCTGCTGGTACCGGACCAGCGCGAACTGGCCCTGCGCCTGCGCCGTACGGCCGCGCGCATGGTGCAGCTGCAACGGCATGCGATGCAGCAGGCGATGCAGCGTGCCGACCGCGCCCTGCTGCGCCTGAACGCACAGAGCCCGCAGGCGCGGCTGGACCTGTTGCGCCGCCGCCAGCTCGATCTGGGCCGGCGCCTGCATGCGGTCTTCAACCAGCAGCAGGAGCGCCGTGCCGCACGCCTGCGCCATGCGGCCGCGGTACTGCGCGGGCACCATCCGCAACGCCAGCTCGACGCGATGCAGCGCCGCCTGGCTGCCCTGCGCGGGCGGCCGCAGGCAGCGATGCAGCGTCTGCTGGAGCGCGATGCACTGCGACTGCGCGGACTGGCGCGTTCACTGGAAGCGGTCAGCCCGTTGGCCACCGTGGCCCGTGGCTACAGCATCCTGACCCGCAGCGACGATGGCACGCTGGTACGGAAGGTCGACCAGGTGCAGCCCGGTGACGCGCTGCAGGCCCGCGTTGGCGACGGCGTGATCGACGTGCAGGTCAAGTAAAGGGGTGTTCGGCAGGGCTGCGCCCTGCACCCACGGTAGTGCCGGCCGCTGGCCGGCAACCTCAACAGCAACAGCCAAAGCGGCTCTGGATTGCTGATGGTTTGGCGGGGCGGTGTGGCTGTGCAGGACACGCCGTAAACCCCGCTCCGCGGTCCGGCCCAGCCGCTGGCGGCTGTGCGTTCGGGCGCTTGCGAAGCAGTGCTTCGCAAACGAAGCGCCCTCACCCCTGGGGGCTCGATGGCGCCATCCATGGCGCCAACGGTCCTGCACAGCCACACCGCCCCACCCTCGACAGTTTCCCGATGACGGTCGGTAGATCCACGCCATGCGTGGATGAATCTCTGTCAGATATCGAATCAATTCGGGGTCAGATCCGTTTTCCTGCGGAAAACGGATCTGACCCCAAGCGCCATTCCGGCAGATCGCGGACATCTGTCGAAGGCGGGGTGGGTCCGGTTGCGGGAGTGTCCGCGGCATGGATGCCGCGGCCAAGCCCCCATGGACGGGTTTACGGCGTCTCCCGCAACCGGACCCACCCCGCCATCCCACGGATAGCCAGCTTTTGCTTCGGCTGTTGCTGTTGCTGTTGCTGTTGCTGTTGCTGTTGCTCTGGCTTCGGCAGGTGCAGGGCGCAGCCCTGCCGAACACCACCCTACTTCGCCTGCTCGCAGAACTTCTGCCGGTACTCGAGCGCCTTCGGCATCAGCGCCTGCAGGTTCTGGATGCGGGTGCCCGGGTTCGGGTGGGTGGAGGCAAACTCCGGCGGTGCCTGGCCGCCACTCGCCTGGCCCATGCGCTGCCACAGCGGCACCGCCTCGCGGGGATCGAAGCACGCCGCTGCGGCCAGCATCAGCCCCACTTCATCCGCCTGTGTCTCGTGGCTGCGCGCATACGGCAGCAGGTAGCCATAGCCCATCGCCGACATCATCATCTGTTGCTGCTGCGCATCCATGCCGCTGGCGGCGCCGGCCACCTGGCCGATCTGGGTCAGCTTCTGCTGGGCCATGCGCTGTGCACCATGGCGCAGCAGCGCATGGGCGATCTCATGCCCCATCACCACCGCCATCGCATCGCGGGTGCGTGCTACCGGCACCAGCCCGGTGTAGACCGCCATCTTGCCGCCCGGCAGGCAGAACGCATTGGCCTGGTCGGACGGGATCACATTCACTTCCCACTGGAAATCCCGCGCGAAATGCGCCGGCTGCACGCCGTGCTCCTGGGCCAGCGCGGTCTCCACCACGTCCACCTTGGCAATCAGGCGCTGGGCGATATCGCGCACATCGCGCGCGATCGGTGCATTGGGGTCCATCGGCCGTTCCTGCGACAGGATCTGCTGGTAGGCCTGCAGCCCCAGCGCGGTTTCCTGGCGCGCGTCCAGGCTGCTGTCGATCATCACCTTCTCGCCGGTGTACGGATCGACCGTGCGGTTGGAGAACCAGTAGAACAGCGCATAGCCGGCGGCCAGCAGCAGCACCCACCAGCGGATGTTGCCGAACAGGCCACGCCGCTGTGGGCCTTGCGACGAGCGGGAGAAGGGATCGTTGCGCATCGGGGGACTTCCTGCTGGCCCCGCCGGCTGGCGGGCACGGCGCAATCTTAGTGCGCCGCTGCCCGCAGCGGGTGAAGCCGGGTGCCGCTCAGATGCCGCGCACCAGGCGGAAGCCGATGCGGGCATTGGTGGTATCCGAATCCTGGGACTGCCGCCAGGCCGCGCGGGTCTGCTCGGGGGCATTGGCCCAGTTGCCACCGCGGATCACCCGCGACCGGCAGCCCGGGTTGAACCAGGCGACGCCATCGGACGGTGCGCGGCGGTAGCTGGCATGCCAGCAGTCGGCCACCCATTCGCTGAGGTTGCCGCCCATATCGTGCAGACCGAAGGCATTGGCCTGGAAGCTGGCCACCGGCGCCGGCCCCCACCAGCCATCGCCGTACCCGATAAACGCGTTGTGCCAGTGCCGTCCCGAAGGCGAAACGTCCTTGCTGCCGGTGAAGTTGCCGCTGCCTGGCGGCGGCACGCCGGCATCGCCCCACGGATAGCGGCCACTGCTGCCAGCGCGCAGCGCGTACTCGAACTCGGCTTCGCTGGGCAGCCGGTAGCTGCGGCCAGTCTGCTCGGACAGCCACGCCGCATAATTCTCGGCATCACGCACACTGACGTGCATCACCGGCGAGTTGCCCAGCGCGCGACCGCCGTCGTAGTCGGAACGCCAGTCCACGCCGCTGCGGCGGATGAAATTGCCGCTGCGTTCGTCGTAGACCACCGAATGGCCACGCCGGGTCGCGCGCGGGCGCGCATTGGAGGCTTTCACGTAGCGCTCGAAATCGCTGACGGTGATCTCGGTGATCGCCATGGCAAAGCCGCGATCGAAGCGCACGTAGTGCGACGGACGCTCGGCATCACTCGAGCCCGGCTCGGCATCGCCTGCACCCATCTGGAAGCCACCGTGGGGCACCACCACCATCTGCGGTCCGCGCCCCCCATCGCGCATCGCATCACTGAACACCTGTCCCGGCCGGAAGCTCCCGTAATGGGTGGCCAGGTCGATGCGCTCGCGAAGCTGGCCCACCACTGCATCACCCGGCAGAGCGATGCGAAGCGCCTCGGCCAGCTTCTCGCGCGCCGGCTTCAGGCCTTGTGGCGTGGCAAGGTCAAGCAGTCCGTCATCACGCAGCTGCAGCAGCGTGGCGGCGCGGATCTGCTCGATGCGTTCGAAGGCGTCGGCGATCGTCGGCGACGAATCGCGCACTTTGCTGGCTTCGGCCAGCCAGGTACCCGCACTGGCGAAATCGCGCGCCCGAGCAGCCTGTTCGGCACGGCGGATCAACCCGCTCTCGGCTGCGGCCAGGCCCTGCCGTGCGCGGCTGTTGTCTTCATCCAGCGCCAGCGCCTCACGGAAGTTGCCGATGGCACCGTCGCCATCCTCACCGATACGGTCCGAGCGCAGGTCCTCCTCGCCAGCACGGTTGTAGGCCACCACCCGTTGCGCCAGCTCCACCCGCGCCTGCAGCGCACGCACCTGCTCGTCCTTCGGCGACAGGGTCAGCAACACCAGTGCCTGGCGGCTGGCCTCGGCCAGCGCCTCGCGCTGCTTCAGCGGCCGCACCAGCAGGGCATCGGCCAGCTGCTGCAGTCGCTGGCGGGCACGCTGCAGGCCCAGCCGGGCCTGGCGGTCATCCGGGTCTTCTTCCTGCACCGCCAGCCACAGCGGAATGGCGGCATCCGCATCTTCATAGAGCCGGCCTTCAGCGAACGCCTGCTCGGCGGCGCGCCGCAACTGGGCTAGGCTGCGGCCCTGGCGGTCCACCCGTGGCGGCGTCCACTGCTGTACGTCCTCGGCGGCATCTTCACCGGCGATGGTCACGCTGCCCTGCCCGGCCTGCGAACTGGCATTGGCGCCGGTGTCGGCGCCCTCGGCCGCGCGCGCCTCTTCGCTGGCGGCCCGTTCCGCCGGCGCGGACGGCGACGGCGTGCAGCCGGCCAGGGCCACGGCCAGGGCGGTGCACAACACGGGCGACAACGGAAAACGCAAGCAGAGCCTCCTTCGGCACAGACGCGGACCGACGTTAGGCTATTCTCCCCTGCCTGAGCAAACCCGAGTAGTAGGCCCTGACCCGTGGCAACCTGGATCACCACCCCCGCCGAGCTGGAAGCGTACTTCCAGCAGCGCCCGACCCGCATCGGCCTGGACACCGAATTCATCCGTGAACGCACCTACTGGCCGCAGCTGGCCCTGGTGCAGATGGCGGTCGGGCAGGACATCCTGCTCATCGACCCGCTGATTCCCGGCATGACCGAGGCGCTTGCGCATTGGCTGGCCGATGAATCCATCACCAAGGTAATGCACAGCGCCAGCGAAGACCTGGTTGCCTTCAAGTGGGCCTGCGGCGTGCTGCCGCGACCGCTGTTCGACACCCAGATCGGGGCATCGCTGGCCGGCATCGGCGGCGGTATGGGCTACCAGAAGCTGGTGGCGGAGATCACCGGAGTGGCGCTGGCCAAGGGCGAGACCCGCTCGGACTGGATGCGCCGCCCGCTGTCCGAGTCGCAGCTGCAGTACGCCGCCGACGATGTCGAGCACCTGTTCGCACTGCACGACGCCATTGATGCCAGGCTGCAGGCGCTGGGCCGCCAGCAGTGGTTGCACGACGATGGCGAGCGCCTGCTGGCCAGTGTCGCCAACGATGAAGATCGCTGGCCGCACCTGGCGATGCGCTCGGCACAGTTCCTTGATGACGCCGCGCAGCACCGCCTGTTGCGCCTGCTGCGCTGGCGTGATGTGCAGGCACGCAGCAGCGACCGCCCGCGAAGCTGGATCCTGGACAACGAACTGGCCGCCACTCTGGCGCGCACGCCTCCGGCCGACGAGGCAGCGCTGGGCAAGCTGTTCGAGCAGTTCCCAAAGGCACCGCGCAAACTGGCCGGCGCCGTGTGGCAGGCGCTGTCCACGCCGCTGGCCGACGAAGCCGACGCGCCGCTGGCGCTGCCGGCCAACGACAGCAACAAGCAGGCGCTGAAGAAGCTGCAGGATGCCGTGGCCGAACGCAGCCGCGAACTGGGACTGCCAGATGGCATCCTTGCCTCGCGCAAGCACCTGGAAAGCTATCTGGAACGTCGCCAATGGCCCGCCGCACTGGCCGGCTGGCGCCAGCAGGAACTGGAGTCGCGCCTGCAGGCGCTGCTGCCGGCGAACTAGCAACCCGCATCGGCCGCCTCACGGGGCGGCCCTGCCAATGCTCGACAAGGACATTGCTGCGTGCCTGCATGGCCCTCTTCCTGCATGTCACGATGGATGATCCGCTCGCTGCTGCTGGCCAGCAGCACCCCTGCATGGATCGCAGCAGCCAGCTCAACGCCTACGCGGCACTGACGGGCGGGCTGGATCTGGCCCGTTCGGTTCACTACCTCGCGCTTGCGGCACGCCTGATCGAACAGGCCCCCGCTGCCAGCGAGCAGGACAAGCTCGAACCCTGGCTTCATCCGTACGCCCTGATGCACGGCTATTTCCCGGAATCGAGGCGTAGAGACAGGGCCAGGGCACACTCGCCTACCGGCCCGAGCTGCTGCTTGCCTTTCCGCTGCACATGGACGATCCGCAACGCGAACGCCTGTTCCGGGTGACGGGATTCACCTTCAAGCCTCCTGCTGAATGCCACCGACATGGCAGCCGCATGTCCTGCTTGCCGCCGCTAACGACCGCGCTTCTAATGTCCAGCCTCGTACTCGCTGGATTGCAGCAATGACAAACGGATTTGCAAAAGACGGGCTTTCCCCCGAAGACCTTGCCTGGCGCGTGCAGGCGCGCACTGCGCTGCAGGAACGGCGCTATGCCGAACTGGATGCGTTGCTTGCTCCACATGAGCTGGCCTGGCTGCAGGGAGAGAATGCGCTGCCCGGCATCCGCTGGCGGCTGCGCAACCTGCACGACGCCACGCTGACGCTGGAAGCCCGCCTGCAACAGGCCCAGCAGTGGGCCTCGGCCGCCCCCGGCAGCTACTACGCCTGGCTTTGCCTGGGCGTCTGCTGGCAGGACGCTGCCGGCGAACTGCGCAGCGCCGATGTTGCAGCACTGGTCGAAGACAGCCAGTGGCTGGCGGCGCAGCTGGCCCGCGACCATGCCGTGCACGCCTACCTGCAGGCGATGCCGCTGTCGCCACGACCTGCGTTGGCGCTGGATGGCATCAAGCGCATCACCAGCTACCTGCGCGAACCGAACTGGCTGCGTGCGCTGCAGGCCGGGGAACCCGCCGCATCCGATGACGCCACGCTGGCCGAGCACTACCCTCAAGCCTGGCCAAAGGCATTGCAGCTGCTGTCGCGCTTCGGCACGCCGTTGCAGACGCTGCCGGATACGCTGCCCCCGTTGCTGCGCGAGCGCAGCCAGGACGATTTCGACGCACCACTGGCGTACTGGATGCGCCTGGTACTGGAGCAGCGCCCGGACGATCTGGCCACGCTGGAGGACACCCTGTACTTCCTGTACCCGCGCTGGGGCGGCAGCCATGAGGCGATGGAGAACTTCATCGAGGGTAGCTGGTGCCGTGGCCTGGAACTGGCGCAGAGCAACGCGCTGCGGTGGCACAAGGAGCAGGACTGGATGGGCGATCTGCCCCACCGTGAGGATGCCGAGGCCGTGGCCGCGCACGAGCGCGCCTACACGCAGATCCTCGACTGGCACCTGGACCGCCACCTGCGCGCGCAGGTGCTGGCCCAGCGCGCCGGGCTGCGCTACCGTCTTGGCCGCGTTGAAGACAGCGAAGGCGTCGTGCAGTGGGATCCGGACCACATGCAGGCGGTGCTTGAAGATCTGCAGCAGGCATGGACATTGGACCGCGATGTGGTCCTGCATGAGGGGCTCAGCAACCTCGAGGCCTGCACCTGGTTCGCCCATGTCGACGGTGCCGAAGCACTGTTCGCACAGGTGGTGGACTATGCCGCGCGCGAAGGCGATTCGGCGATCGGCCTGCTCTGGGCCGCCACCGCCATCGAGCATGGCCTGCTCGGCCAGGCCAGCGACCCGACACGCGCCAGTGTCCTGCTGCAGCGCGCGTTGAAGCTTGCGCAGCAGGACGACACCTCGGCGGTGACGTTCGCCGCCAATCTGTTCTGTGATGTTTCGCAAGCCGCAGGCCTGTCGCTGCTGCAGCGCATGGCGGACGATGGCGACGCCGGCGCGATGTCGGCGCTGTGCGACCTGTACAAGGGCCGCCTCGGTGGCCGCGACCAACCGCAGTTCGCCGATGCGGAAAAGGCCGCCTACTGGCAGGAGCGTGCGGTGGAAGGCGGCGACCTGATCGCCACCTACAACCTGGCCGTACGCCTCGTCGCCGCAGGCGGCGCGGAGAATGAAGCGCGTGCGCGCGAGCTGTACCTGCGCTGCCTGGATGAGGCCGAGGCCGGCGAGCGCGTGTGGGGCCCAACCTGCCGCAACCTGGCCTGCCTGGCATTCGATGGCCGGAACGACGCGCACAAGCGCGAAGCGGTCGAACGCGCCTTGATTCCGCTGTGGTGGCGCGGCGACGACGACGACAAGCTGTGGGCTGCCGGCTATCTGGCCGACATCTACCACTTCGGTAACGGCGTCCCGGCCAATGCATTCCTCGCCCTGACCTGGCTGCAGCGTGCCAGCGAGATCGATCCGGAGTATGTGGACGTGGTACGCATGGCACCGCTGATCAACGGCGAAGGCCGCTGGTTCGGTGCCAGCCGCGCACGCAAGCAGCAGGAACAGGACCGGCAGCAGGTGGACAGCGCCACCTGGGCCCTGACCTTCGGCCAGCGCAGCCAGGACAGCAACCTCACTGCGGTCTGAAGCAACGAAAAGGGCGGCCCGGTAATCCGGGCCGCCCTTTGCATTCCAGCAGTGCGATGGCGGGATGCTCCGCCGTCGCGACAGCGCATTACCAGTTCATGTTCAGCGAGACACCGACGGTACGTGGTTCGTTGTAGACCGCGGCCATGTAGTTCTCGATCACACCCTTGAGGTTCTTCTCGTTGGTGATGTTGCGCGCGAACAGCGCCACTTCGTAGGCACCGTAGTTGCCCGAGTAGCCGATCTTCAGGCCACCCTCGAAGTCACCCTTGGAGTTGAACTCCTTGCTGTCGTACAGCACGAAGCTGGTGTAACCCTGCTTGTTCCAGTCGGTGGACACGAACATGGTGCCCGCGTCGCTGACCGGGAAGTCGTAGCGGGCGGCCAGGTTGACGTTGTACTTCGGCGCGTTCGGCAGCGGGTTGCCGTCGATCTGGGCGAAGGTGTTGGCACCGACCTTGATGGTCGGGTCACCGACGGTGCAGACCACCTGGCCGTTGAGGCCGCAGACCTGCGCATACACGCGCTTGTCCTTGATCTCGCTGTGCAGCAGGCTCAGGCCGGCGCTCAGGGTCAGGTTCGGGATCGGGCGCAGCTCCATGTCCGCTTCGAAACCGTAGGCCTTGGCCTTGTCGGCATTGAACAGCACGCCATTGCCGTCCGAATCGTTGCCGTTGAGCTGGATGTCGTTGACGGTGTAGGTGAACGCGGTAGCGTTCAGGCGCAGGCGGTTGTCCCACAGGCTGCTCTTCACACCCGCTTCCCAGGACAGGATGGTCTCGGAATCGGCGGTGGTGAAATCGGCGTTGAACACCGCCGAACGCCCCTGGATGGTCGGGCCGCGGAAGCCACGCGCGACCTTGGCGTAGACGCTCACGTCCGGCGTGATCTGATACATCGCGCTCAGATCCCAGCTCGGGGTGGTGTCGGACATCCTGACGTCGGTGCGGCCCTTGTAGGTGACCACGCCAGCGGCAGTGTCAGCGGTCTTCAGCAGGCGGGTGTGCTTTTCGTCCTTGGTCTGGCGCAGGCCGGCGGTGACAGTGAACTTGTCGGTGAAGGCGTAGCTCAGCTGGCCGAAACCGGCCCACGAGGTGTTCTTGTTGCGCAGGCGCACCCAGTTGTTCGGATTGCGGGCCGCGCCCTGCAGGAACCACGCGCGCTGGTAGAAGTCGGTGGTGTCGCTGCCGTTGAAGTAGAACGCAC
Organism: Stenotrophomonas sp. PE591; assembly: GCF_018320795.1. Taxonomy (NCBI): domain Bacteria; kingdom Pseudomonadati; phylum Pseudomonadota; class Gammaproteobacteria; order Lysobacterales; family Lysobacteraceae; genus Stenotrophomonas; species Stenotrophomonas sp. PE591. The sequence goes on along the minus strand of NZ_JAAOKO010000002.1, from coordinate 456,397 downwards.
CGGCCTGCCACTGCAGGGCGCTGTCATCATGGCTGGCCAGGCGGAATTCCTGGGTCCACTGGTCCAGGTCACGGATGCGGCCCATCGACTGGCCGTAGCCGTTCGGCACGCCGTTGACCGGGAAGTTCACCGCGGCGCCGCCGTCGGTGTCGCCGCGGCTGTAGCCGGAGGTGGTTTCGTAGGCGGTGATCGAGGTGAAGTCGATCGCGCCGAAGTCATAACGCGCCTTCACCGAACCGCCGTAGGTCTTGTAGGCCTGCGGGTTGTTGTCGGCTTCGTCGTAGGCGACCTTGTCACGCGGCACGTCGGTCTTGTTCGAGCCCTTGGTCAGCGCACCGCGCAGGAACAGGGTCGAGGTGCCCTCGTAATCACGGGCGTGGGCCGAGGCCAGGATCGAGAACTGGTCGCTCGGGGTCAGCAGCAGCTGCGCGCGTACGTTGCGGTCATCGAAGCCGCCCATGGCGTTCTTCTTTGGGCTGACCGTGCCGTCGGCGCTCGGGCCGCGGTAGGTGTTGTCGACGTAGTCGTCGCGGTGCTGGTACAGGGCCGACACGCGGAACGAGGCGATGTCGTTGATCGGGCCGCCGAAGCCGCCGTCGATCGACACGCTGTTATAGGTCGCATAGCTGGCACTGACGCGGCCGGTGTAATCCTGGGTCGGCTTCAGGGTGTCGAACTTGACGATGCCGGCGGTGGTGTTGCGGCCGAACAGCGAACCCTGCGGGCCGCGCAGCACTTCCACCTGGTCGACGTCATAGACCGGGTTGGACTTCAGCACCACGTGCTCCAGCACCACGTCGTCCTGGATGATCGACACCGGCTGCGAGGCACCCAGGTAGAAGTCGATGTTGCCCAGGCCACGGATGTAGAAGCGCGGGAAGATGCGGCCGGTGGTGGTTTCCGCATACAGGCTCGGCACGCGGCCGGACAGCGCCAGCAGGGTGTCATCGCCGCCGGCGGTGAAGTCGCGCATGCGCTCGCCCTGCACCACGCCCACCGAGACCGGCACTTCCTGCAGGTTCTGCTCGCGGTGTTCGGCGGTCACGGTGATGGTGTCCAGCCCGGTCGGGGTCGGCGCGCTGTCCTGCGCGGCGGCACCGAAGCTGCCGACCAGGGCCAGGCCGGCACAGGCCAGAGCCAGCGGGTGGCGGCGGAAGGAAACAAAGGAAGACGACAGACCCGACAGGCGGCGGGAATCGGAATGGGAGGGCATGAAATGCTCTGAGGAGGCGTCCGTGCGGCCTGCGCGGGCCGGGCGGCAAAAAGGAGGAGAACTGCGCAAGCCGCCATTATCCCCCAAATTGTTACGATTTCGTTGCGCGGCGCCCAAACCCGGCGAAACAAGCGGTTTCGGCACAGTCACCCGCTGATGTGCCTCGCGTCTCGACACGAAATTCCTTTGATCGGCTTGGCAAGCGGCAGGCGCTTGGCTAGACTGAAGCCCTGCCGTGGGGCCATAGCTCAGCTGGGAGAGCGCGTCGTTCGCAATGACGAGGTCAGGAGTTCGATCCTCCTTGGCTCCACCACTATTCAGAAGAACCCGTAGATCTTCGTGATCTGCGGGTTTTTCTTTTCAGCGCCGGCAACTCAGGCCGGCTCCTGGTCGCCGTCCTTGCGCTGCGGGCCGCGTGAGTGCGCATCGCGCACCTGTTGGTCGCGCTGCCCGGGCCGCTGCTTGGCCACATCGTCCTGCTTCCTGTCCTGGCGGCTTTCCTGGACGCCCTGCTTCGGGTCCTGATCCTTGTCTCGCTCGTTCATCGAAAACTCCCTCGTCGGCGGCAGGCCAACGCTGTGCACCACGCTAGAGGCTGGCGGGTAATCCACAAGTCAGTCCTGCGCCAACGTCATGTGCAGGCACTGGCTTGCCGCCATTGCCCCCGCGCAGCCAGAATCCGAGGGCCAACGCCCACCGGTACGCCATGCCCTCTTCTGCCCAGCACGCAGCACACGCCGTGCCGATGATCATTGATGCGACCGACGGCAGCATCCAGCTCGGCAATCTGCCGACTCTGATCGGCCCCACCCTGTCACGGGATGAGGCACGTGTCGCCTTCGTCACGCTGATGCGAGGAGAGCGCGACGTCGGCACCGGCTACGTCTGGCTCAGCCTGCACCGGCTCAGCCTGGGCGGTGCGCCCGCTGGCATCAGCCTGTGCTTTCACGGGCAACAGCTCGACATGGTGACGATGGGCGTCGATCTACCCGGTGCGACGTTGGAAGACGGCTGGCCGACCCAGGCGGCAATCGATGCCGAAGTCGCCTTCATGCGCCGCACGCTGGGTGCGGCGCTGGGACGCAAACTGGCCGGCGGCCACGCCCGCTTCGACTGGGGCGAAGCCTGGGCCCGCTTCGATCCGAAGGGCTTCATGGCCAGCAGCGGTATCCGCTACCGGCCACGTCGGTGACCGTGCTCAGGTGCGGGTGATCGATACCCCGCCCTCCACACGCATCGCGGTTCCGGTAACGAAACTGCTTTCATCGCTGGCCAGGAACAGCGCCGCGTTGGCGATCTCCTCTGGCTCGGCCATGCGCTTGAGCGCGTGCAGCGAGCGCACGAAGTCGCGCGCATCGCCGGTCGGTGCCGCCTGCCGGCCCATCTCGGTATCGGTACCACCGGGCAGCAGCACGTTGCTGCGCACGCCGCGCGCACCGTATTCGGCGGCGATCACCTGGCTCAGGCCGATCAACCCGGCCTTGCTCGACGCATAGGCCGCCATGCCGGGGAAGCCCACGGTGTGGCCGACAAAAGTGCCAACGAACACCAGCGAGCCGCCGCCGCGCGCCAGCAGTGCCGGCAACTGCGCACGTGCGGCATGGAAAGCGGCATCCAGATTGGTGGCCATCACCTCGCGCCAGGCGTCCACCGGGAACTCCGCTGCCGGCACGCCCGGGCCGAGCATGCCGGCATTGTTGAGCGCGATGTCCAGGCCACCAAATGACTGCCGGGCCAGATCGACCAGTGCTTGTGCCGTGCCCGGGTCAGCCACGTCAGCGGCATGCGCCACGGCTTCGCCACCGGCGGCGCGAATCTGCTCGGCCAGCGCCTGCAGCGGCTCCGGCCGCCGTGCGTTGAGCACCAGCTTCGCCCCTTCGGCGGCGAAGCGCAGCGCGCTGGCGCGGCCGATGCCGGCGCTGGCTCCGGTGATGAGGGCGATCTTGTTGTTCAGGCGCATGGTGGCAGTACCGGTTGTGAAGTGGCCGCCACGATGCCGCGCATCTCCCCTGCCGACACTCCGTTTCCGGGCCTGGCCCGTCGGTGCAGGAAACGGAGTTTCCGCAGCACCGGCACGTGCCAGAATCCGGCCATGGACAGTACCGCCACCACCGCCCTCGATGCCCGCGTCGAACGGGTCTGCCGCCACCTTCAGGCGAGCCTCGACGAACCTTCGCTGCAGGAGCTGGCCGACATCGCCGGCTGCAGCCCGACGCGCCTGCATCGTCTGTTCAAGCAGGCCACCGGGCTGACCCCGAAGCAGTACGCCGCCGCGCTGCGCGCCGACCGCCTGCGCACCGGACTGGAACAACAGGAGCGCATCACCGATGCCTTCCACGATGCCGGCTTCGGTTCCAGTGGGCGCTTTTACGAGAACGCACCGAAGTTGCTGGGCATGACGCCCAAGCAATGGCGCGCAGGTGGTCGCGGTGAAGTCATCCACTTCGCGCTTGCCGAAAGCTCACTGGGCAGCGTGCTGGTGGCCAGCAGTGCCATCGGCGTGGTTGCGATCCTGCTCGGCGACGATCCGGAGACGCTGCTGCAGTCATTGCAGCAACGCTTCCGCCAGGCCGAACTGGTCGGTGCCGACCAGGGCTATGAGCAACTGGTGGCACAGGTGGTAGGCCTGGTCGAGGATCCTTCGCGAGGCGCCACGCTGCCGCTGGATATCCGCGGCACCGCGTTCCAGCAACGGGTGTGGCAGGCACTGCAGCAGATTCCGCGCGGGCAGACTGCGTCGTATGCGGATGTCGCCGCGCGCATCGGCGCCCCGCGCTCGAGCCGTGCGGTTGCCCGCGCATGCGCGAGCAACCCGCTGGCGGTGGCGGTGCCCTGCCACCGCGTGGTGCGCCGCGACGGCGACCTGTCCGGCTATGCGTGGGGCGTAGCGCGCAAGCGCGAACTGCTGCGCCGGGAAAAGGCCTCGACTGCCTGAAGCAGGTGCCGACCTTGATCGGCACGCTCAGCTTCCGGTAGCTGCCGACCTTGGTCGGCACGCCGCCAAGCCCTCAATCCAGCTTCACCACCAACTTGCCGAAGTTGCGCCCCTGCAGCAGCCCGAAGAACGCCTCCGGCGCATTCTCCAGCCCTTCCACCACATCCTCGCGGTACTGGATGCGACCCTCGCGCAGCCACTGCCGCATCTCGCGTTCAAAGTCCGGCCACAGGTGGTTGAAGTCGTGCACGATGAAACCACGCACGGTCAGGCGCTGGCGCAGGATCTGGCTGAACAGTGCGGGCAACCGGTCCGGGCCGGGCTGCTCGACGCCCCGCTCGTTGTAGGTGGCGATGGTGCCGCACACCGGAATGCGGGCGAAGTCGTTGAGCAGCGGCAGCACTGCATCCAGCACATGGCCACCGACATTCTCGAAGTACACGTCGATGCCCGCGGGCACTGCCGCGCGCAGTTGATCGGCAAAATCAGCCGCGCGATGATCCAGCGCCACGTCCACGCCCAGCGTCTGCAGGTAGGCACGCTTGGCTTCGCCACCGGCGATGGCGACCACGCGCGCGCCCTGCAGCTTGGCCAGCTGGGCGACGGTCGCGCCCACCGGCCCGGTCGCGGCAGCCACCACCAGCGTCTCACCCGGCTTCAAACGGGCGATTTCGTGCAGGCTGGAATAGGCGGTGAAGCCGGGCATGCCGTATACCCCCAGCGCGGTACTCAACGGCAGGCCGGCCGGATCCAGCCGACGCCCCAGCGCCTTGGCCGGCAGCACCGCATGGGTCTGCCAGCCGCCCGGCGCCAGCAGCAGATCTCCGACCGCCACACCTTCGGCGTTGGATCGCAGCACTTCGGCCACGGTCTGGCCCTCCATCACCGCGCCCACCGCCACCGGCGCGGCATACGAGGGGCCCTCGTCCATGCGTCCACGCATGTACGGGTCCAGCGACAGGTAGCGGTTGCGCAGCAGCACTTCGCCATCCCCCAATGCCGGCAGCGCAGCCTGTTCCAGGCGGAAGTTGGCCGCGCTTGGTGCGCCCTGCGGACGCGAGGCCAGCACGATACGGGAGGTAGCGAGGGAATCGGACATGGTGACCGGCTCTGCTGTTGCCAGCATCAGGAAAGGAATGCCGACACTACGCCGCAACGATCGCCGGCAACGGCCATGAAAACAGCGTTCCATGGACCGGCGCGGCGCGGGTCCGGCGCAGCCCTTGCCCTTGCAGCTTTGGCGATCGCGGCGATCTGCTGATTTCCACCGCAGACGATGATCGACTGACCACGCCCCCGCCCCACAACGGAGGATCAAGCACTTGCGAGCCCGCAGACGGCAATGTGAAGAAATCTTGGCAAAACGCTTGCCGAAGGCAGCCGACCTCCGTAATATACGCGTCCTTGGCAGCGACCTCGCTGCAACGAAACATGTGGCCGAGTAGCTCAGTTGGTAGAGCAGGGGATTGAAAATCCCCGTGTCGGCGGTTCGATTCCGTCTTCGGCCACCACTTTCGAAGGCCTGCAGAAATGCGGGTCTTTTTTTTCCGGAAACCGGGTTTGATCACGGTTGCCACACAATTTGGCCGAGTAGCTCAGTTGGTAGAGCAGGGGATTGAAAATCCCCGTGTCGGCGGTTCGATTCCGTCTTCGGCCACCATCTTCAGAGACCTGCAGAAATGCAGGTCTTTTTTTTGCGTGCGGCCTGCCATCCACGCATGGCGTGGGTCTACCTGGCGCTGGCCCCTTCCATTGCCTCGATCCATGCCGGGCCACCGCCGTCTGGTTGACGAAACATTTACACCGGTACCCGCCGCGGCACCTACGCTGCAGATTCCTGCCGGAGCCTGCCGATGCAATTGCGCCCCACCCTGCTCGCCTGCCTGCTGCTGGCCGCCGCCCCGGTGATCGCCGCCGAACCGGTGCGTGCAGTCGACACGCTGGACATCGACCGCTATGCAGGCCAATGGCACGAGATCGCTCACCTGCCGGTGTCATTCCAGAAGCAGTGCGTCGGCGAGATCACCGCCAACTACGGGCTGCGCCGCGATGGCCGCATCAGTGTCACCAATGCCTGCCGCAACGCCAACGGAGAACGCGTGATCGCCGAAGGCGTTGCACGCCCGGTGGCTGGCCATCCCGGCCAACTGCAGGTGCGCTTCGTTCCGGACTGGCTGAGCTGGGTGCCACTGGTCTGGGCCGACTACTGGGTGCTGGCGCTGGACCCGGACTACCAGTGGGCCCTGGTTGGTGAACCGGACCGGAAATACCTGTGGATCCTCTCGCGCCTGCCGGAAATGGACCGCGCCCGGTTCGAGCAGTTGAAGGAAAAAGCCGAAGCCATGGGCTACGACCTGCGCCCGCTGCGCCTGATGGCCCCGCTTCGCGATACGCCCGCCGATTGAGCCGCAGTTCAATCCGTACGCGCACCGTGCGCCCGAAGATCCAGCGCTACGCACGCCCCGCCGCCATCTTCACGCGCTACCCTCTGCGACGGCTCGCCACAGGCGATCCAAACGACCATACGCCGTAGTATTCTTATTCCAACGCACCGCCTCCAGAGGACCTGCGCCCATGCTCCACCGTTTCCGTATCGCCTTGATCGTCCTGAGCACCTTCGCCCTTGCCGCCTGTGGCAACGGCATCGTCAAGCGTGTTTCGGAACCGGCGGCCAGCCTGCAGCAGCTGACCGTGCGCGCCGACGGCAACTGGACCGTGGCCCTGCGCCTGCAGAACTTCAGCTCGATGCCGATGACTTTCGATGATGTGTCGCTGGCGCTGACCGTGGGCGATGCCGAGGCCGGCACCCTGCAGGCCAAGCCCGGTATCTCCATCGGCGGCACCTCCGCGGATGTCATCAATGTCGACCTGGTGCCCAGTTCGGCCGCACGCCTGGTGGTGGCCGATGCACTGGCCGGCAACCGCACCCTGGCCTATGGCCTGAAGGGAACGGTCGCGGCCACGCCGCAGGAAAAGAAGCAGCGCAGCTTCGACATCAGCAGCCGCAGCACCCTCAACCAGGCCCCGGGCCTGCCGGGCGTGCTGCGCTGATTTCCACCTTCCGTCGCGGCGCCTGGCGCCGCTCTCCCCTGCCCTGATCAAATCGAGACGTACCGATGAGCAGCTACACCGCCCCGCTTTCCGACCTCCGTTTCGCCCTGCACGACGTGCTCAAGGTCGAACCCCTGTTCGCCCGCCTGGGCTTCACCGACGCCACCGCCGACGTGGTCGATGCCGTGCTGGAAGAAGCTGGCCGCTTCAGCGCCACCGTGCTGGCCCCGCTCAACAGCGTTGGCGATGAGATCGGCTGCGTGCTCGACCAGGCCACCGGTGAAGTGACCACCCCGCCCGGCTTCAAGCAGGCCTACGACCAGTTCGTCGATGGCGGCTGGACCGGCCTGACCGCCTCGCCGGAACTGGGTGGCCAGGGCCTGCCGCACACCCTTGGCGTGCCGCTCAACGAAATGATCAACGCCGCCAACCTGGCGTGGGGCAACTTCCCGCTGCTCTCGCACGGCGCCATCGAAGCGCTGAAGCAGCACGGCGAGGCCTGGCAGCACGAGGCCTTCCTCAAGCCGCTGATCGAGGGCCGCTGGACCGGCACCATGTGCCTGACCGAGCCGCACTGCGGTACCGACCTGGGCCTGCTGAAGACCAAGGCCGAGCCGAACGCCGATGGCAGCTACTCGATCACCGGCACCAAGATCTTCATCACTGCCGGCGAGCACGACCTGACCGAAAACATCGTGCACCTGGTGCTGGCCAAGCTGCCCGACGCCCCTCCGGGCGCCAAGGGCATCTCGCTGTTCGTCACGCCCAAGTTCAAGGTCGACCGCGATGGCAATGTCGGCGAGCGCAACGCACTGCGCTGCGGCTCGATCGAGCACAAGATGGGTATCAAGGGTTCGGTCACCTGCGTGATGAACTTCGACGGTGCGCAGGGTTACCTGGTCGGCCAGCCGCACAAGGGCCTGCAGGCCATGTTCACCATGATGAACACCGCGCGCCTGGGCGTCGGCCTTCAGGGCATCGGCCTGTCCGAGCGCGCTTACCAGAACGCACTGAAGTACAGCCGTGAACGCCTGCAGTCGCGCGCCCTGAGCGGTGCGAAATTCCCGGACAAGCCGGCCGACCCGATCCTGGTGCACCCGGATGTGCGCCGCATGCTGCTGACGGTGAAGTCGCTGGTCGAGGGCAGCCGCCTGCTGGCCCTGCACGCCGCCACCCTGATCGACGTTGCCCATCACGCCGAGGACGCCGCCGAGCGCGAGCGCGCCGATACCCTGGTGAGCTTCCTGACCCCGATCTCCAAGGCCTGCCAGACCGAATGGGGCATCGAGAACACCTACAACGCCCTGCAGTGCTTCGGTGGCCACGGCTATATCCGCGAACACGGCATGGAGCAGCTGGCCCGCGATGCGCGCATCACCACGCTGTATGAAGGCACCACCGGCATCCAGGCGCTGGACCTGATCGGCCGCAAGACCGCCTCCAGCCAGGGCGCCGGCCTGAAGCTGATGCTGGCCGAGATCGAAGCCTTCGCCAAGGAGCATGAAGGCAACGAATCGCTGGCCGAGTTCATCGGCCCGCTGCGCGCCAAGGCCGCCGAATGGGGCAAGCTGACCCTGGACGTGCTGCAGCGCGCGGCCGGCAATCCAGACGAACTGGGTGCGGCCAGCTACGACTACCTGTTCTATTCGGGCTACGTGGTACTGGCCTACTGGTGGGCCCGCAGCGTGGCCGCCGCCGACGCCAGCGCGCACGGCGCCGCCTTCGCCCAGGGCAAGCGCGAAACCGCCCGCTTCTACTTCGCCCGTGTGCTGCCGCGCACCCTCAGCCACGCCGCCGCGATCCAGGCCGGCGCCGCCCCGCTGATGGCGATGGACGACGAGCGCTTCGGCGCCTGAGCCGGCTGCCGCCCGGCACCCGCGGTAGTGCCGGCCGCTGCCCGGCAACCGCAATAGCAACAGCTGGATCCCGGTGGATGGCGGGGCGGTGTGGGCTGGCAGGACACGCCGTAAACCCATCCCTGGGGGCTCGATGGCGCCATCCATGGCGCCAACGGTCCTGCCAACCCACACCGCCCCGCCTCTGACAGTTCCCCGCGATCTGCGTAGATCCACGCCACGCGTGGATGAGAACTCCCTAAATCCCTCTGGAGAAGAGCCCCCTTTTGTTAAAGGGGGCGCGCCGACAGGCGCGGGGATTAGGAAGAATGCGCGGGCAACCCAGCGCGCCAACGGCGGGCTGGGTTGCTAAAGGGGGCGCACCGACAGGTGCGGGGGATTAGGAGGAATGCGCGGACCTGAATCGTTGCGATTTGCGTATCGCCGACAGGCGATACACAAATCGTCAACATTCAGGTATAAGCTGTTCTCCCGATGGAGACAGACACTACACGCTTGGGTCTGATCGAAGCCGGAGCTCCGTTTTCTGCTCCGGGCGCCGAAGCATCGCCCAACGCCACGACGCTGCATCGCCCCGGTTCGGTCCGGCTGCTCTCGCTTGATGCCCACGGACGCGTACTGGACTGGATCACCTGGCAGGATGCGGCGTGCCTCTACGCCCGCGAAGCGGTGGCCTGGACGCTGGGCGACCCCTGCCTGCACATCCGCGGCGGCACCAACCGCTTCAGCGGCCTGCAGAGCGGCATGGACCTGCACCCGATCATCGCCGCGCGCGGCCATGCCCGCTCCCGCGCGATCGACCCCACGCCGAACCTGACCAACCCGGCCCTGTTCGCCCGCGACGCCCACCTGTGCATGTACTGCGGCCAACAGTTCAACCGCCCCACGCTCACCCGCGACCACGTCGTGCCACTGTCCAAGGGCGGCCTGGACTGCTGGGAAAACGTGGTCACCGCCTGTTTCCACTGCAACTCGCGCAAGAGCGACCGCACCCCGCAGCAGGCCGGAATGCCGCTGCTGGCCGTGCCCTACCGGCCCAGCTGGATCGAGCACCTGATCCTGTCCAACCGCAACATCCTGGCCGACCAGATGGCCTTCCTGAAGGCGCAATTGCCCAAGCGGTCGAAACTGAGCACCTGAACGCCTGAAAATGCAACCCTCACCGTCCTGTCACGGACGGCGGCGTTTGCTTGCCCCACCCCCGTTTGAGGGCGAAAATGGGCATTCAGAAAAAGTGCGAACATGATGATCGACTCTGCCCGCTATCCCCGCCTCGCGCGCATCCAGACGCCGGATGACCTGCGCACGTTCGACGAATCCGAACTGAGGGCGGTTGCCGACGAACTGCGCGCCTACCTCATCGAATCGGTGGGCAAGAGCGGTGGCCACTTCGCCGCCGGCCTGGGCGTGATCGAACTCACCGTGGCCCTGCACTACCTGTACCAGACTCCGGTCGACCAGCTGGTCTGGGACGTCGGTCACCAGACCTACCCGCACAAGATCCTGACCGGGCGCCGCGACCAGATCCACACCGTCAAGCAGAAGGACGGCGTCGCGCCATTCCCGAAGCGCGAGGAGAGCGAATACGACACCTTTGGCGTCGGCCACTCCTCCACCTCGATCTCGGCGGCACTCGGCATGGCCATTGCCCGCCAGTCCGAAGGCGACGACCGCAAGATCGTGGCGGTGATCGGTGACGGTGCGATGACCGCCGGCATGGCCTTCGAAGCGCTGATGCACGCCGGCGGCATGGACCCGGAACCGAACCTGCTGGTGATCCTCAACGACAACAACATGTCGATCTCCGAGGCGGTCGGCGGCCTGACCAAGATGCTCGGCCGTGCCACCGGCAGCCGCACGCTCAATGCGCTGCGCGAAGGCGGCAAGAAGATCCTCGGTGACAAGAAGAACAACCCGGCGCGTTTCGTGAAGCGCTGGGAAGAACACTGGAAGGGCATGTTCGTGCCGTCCACGATGTTCGAGGAGATGGGCTTCCACTACACCGGCCCGATCGACGGCCACGACATGCCCGCCCTGCTGTCCACGCTGAAGACGCTGCGCGCCTCCAAGGGCCCGAAGCTGCTGCACGTGATGACCACCAAGGGCAAGGGCTACGAGCCGGCCGAAGGCGACCAGATCGGTTACCACGCCGTGGGCCCGTTCGATCCGGACAAGGGCCTGGTGGCCAAGGCCGGTGCCAAGAAGCCGACCTATACCGATGTGTTCAGCGACTGGCTGTGCGATGCCGCCGCCGCCGAGCCCCGCCTGTACGGCATCACCCCGGCGATGCGCGAAGGCTCCGGCCTGGTGCGTTTCAGCAAGGAATACCCGCAGCGCTATTTCGACGTGGCGATTGCCGAACAGCATGCGGTCACCCTCGCCGCCGGCATGGCCACCCAGGGTGGCAAGCCGGTGGTGGCGATCTACTCGACCTTCCTGCAGCGCGCGTACGACCAGCTGGTACATGACGTGGCGATCCAGGACCTGGACGTGCTGTTCGCGATCGATCGCGCCGGCGTGGTCGGCCCGGACGGTGCGACCCATGCCGGCAACCTCGACCTGAGCTTCCTGCGCTGCGTGCCCAACCTGGTGGTGATGGCACCGTCCAACGAAGCCGAGTGCCGGCAGATGCTCAGCACCGGCCTGCAGCACCCGGGCCCGGCCGCCGTGCGCTACCCGCGCGGCACCGGCACAGGCGTTGCAGCCGGCACCGACCTGTCCACCCTGCCGATCGGCAAGGGCGAACTGCGCCTGCAGGGCAGCCGCATTGCCCTGCTCGCCTTCGGCAGCACCGTGGCCGCCGCCGAGCAGGTCGGCCGCGAACTGGGCCTGAGCGTGGTCAACATGCGTTTCATCAAGCCGCTGGACCGCGAGCTGGTGCTGGCTGTCGCCGCCCAGCACGAGGGCCTGGTGACGATCGAAGACAACGTGGTGGCCGGTGGCGCCGGTTCAGGCGTCGGCGAGCTGCTCAATGCCGAAGGCGTGCTGCGCCCGATCCTGCACCTGGGCCTGCCCGACAGCTACCAGCACCATGCCAGCCGCGAGGACCTGCTGGCCGAAGCAGGCATCGACGCCGCGGGCATCCGTGCGGCCATGCTCAAGCGTTGGCCGCAGCTGGCCACAGGTACCCCGCCGCTGAGCGCGGCGGGCTGAGCCCGATTGCCACCCAGTGGATCCGCGCATGGCGTGGATAGCGGGGCCCGGAAACAGGACCTGGCCGGACACCCCGCCCTCAGCCGTAGCTGACCGCTTCCACGAAGGCGCCGCTGGCTTCCACGCGCACGGCAGCGCGCTGCCCGGTATCGACAAAGTGCAGGCGCGCCAGGGTTTCAGCGAAGTCGAAGGCGCGGGCACCGTCGCGGAAATCGATCGGCTCCGGCCGGTCCGGATGCAGCACGCGCCATTGGCGCTGTTCGCATTGCAGGCGGATCAACATGCGGCTCACTCCTTGAGGCAGCGTATCGACGGTAGCGGGACATTCCTGCCGATCACGGCAGGCATCGTCGCAACAGATCAGGGACACACAGAGATGCCCTGATCGCAGAAGATACGGCAATTCAAAATGTGAGCTGTATCAGATTTTTCTGATTTTAGAGGGGCACGCTCAGTTCACCTGGAACTGTGCCCGGCAGCCGTCGCTGACCCAGATGCCACGACGATCCCAGCCCCAGGTCTGGCCCTCGATGCAGGCACTGCGCGAATCCTGGCGAACCAGGCGCACGCCGCGGCGGATGCGGGCGTCGCAGTACTCCTGGCGATGCCCATTGGAATGACAGGTGATCACCTCACCGCCGCCCCAACCGTTGCCGTTGCCGTTGCTCCAGCCACCCCCATTGCCCCAGCCACCGCCACGACGGTACTCGCCGACGAACTCGGCGCGGCAGCCCTGGGTCACCCAGACGCCATAGCGCGACTGGCCCCAGGTCTCACCTTCCACGCACGGCGAGCCGGACAACTGGCGGATCATCCGCGCGCGGCCCTCCAGACGGCACTCGTTGCTACGGTTCTTGATCGACTCGCAGCGCACGATGCCGCTGCCTTCGCGGCCACCGTAGCGGTCGTCGTCATAGCCGTAGCCATAGCTCTGCGCCTGGGCGCCACCCGCCGCCGCCAGCATCGGCAGCAGGGTGCAGGCCAGGGTACGCCAGGTGAGTGCCTTGCCCATCGAGATCTCCAGATGAATACGATGGCGCAAGCATCCGGGATTCGCGGCACGGCGCACAGGGGGGGCGCGTGACGCCGGTTTTTCCCCATTCAAACAACGCAACCGTAGCTGACTGCACCGCAACGACCGGCGTCAGTCTCCTACGTGCAGGGCATCCACCGCGCTGCCGAGCGCCTCGACCCGTACCGTGCTGCGCTGGCCGGTGCGACGGTGGTGCTCGAGGGCCCGCGCCGCGGCGACATCGAAAGCCTCGGCGCCCCGCGCATATCGGGTTGCGTCATGCACCTGCGGATCCAGCACGGACCAGTGCCGGGCGTTGCGTTGAACGGTAATGACCATGAGGGGCTCCTGCGGATGGAAGGATGCGACGGCAGGCGGACGGTCCACGTGCCGGTACACCTTCAGGCTAGCGATCACCTCAGGGGTGGCCCATCAGATTTGTACGAAAATGCCGCGCCCTCCGGTCAGCCCTTTGCCTGCCCTCACATCCCTGAGTCCATTTAGCCTGTTCATTCCGTGATTCTTGTCACGGAGTCAGCTGGGCTTCACACTACCGTCATCAACAGGGGCCCCTTCCACATGCGCACCTTCTTCTCGCAGCAGCGTTGGACGCTGCTGAAGTTCTATTTCGTGGCCAGCTACCTCGTGCTGATCGAGGAACTGATCCGCGCCGCCATGCACTGAGCGCTTGCTGCAGGGCTATTTGCGACAGACACTGTCGCTTTAGGCACGGAGCCCGCCCGATGAAAGCGCTTCTTCTGATTCCAGCCCTGCTGGTGCTGTCCGCCTGTGCCAACCAGCATCAGGCCGCTGCGCGTGCCGATACGGCGGCCACTTCGCCTGCCACGCCGAAGGTCGGTGGCGACCGCGATGCCCACGGTTGCATCGGTTCGGCCGGCTACCAGTGGTGCGAGCACAGCCAGCGTTGCGAACGTCCGTGGGAACTGGCGCAGGCACAGGGCCTGGCCAACACCGCCGAAGCCATCGATGCCTACTGCGCGAAGCCGGCCAGCCCGGCGCGCAAGTGAGTCGCGCCGCCCATGGCTGAGCTGAGTCCGCTCCCCACCCTGGCCCCAGGCCGCTACCGCCACTTCAAGGGCGGCGAGTACGAAGTGCTCGACATCGTCCGCAGCAGCGAGACCCTGCAGCCGATGGTGCTGTACCGCGCGCTGTATGGCGAAGGTGGCCTGTGGGTACGCCCGTACGCCATGTTCGTCGAGCAGGTGCCCGGCGAGCACGGACCGCAACCGCGTTTCGCCCGCGTCGACGCATGAGGGTTCCGCTGCCGGCCATGGCCGGCAGCGCGCGGTAACGCGGCGGGCCTGCGTTACAATCGTACCGTCCAGTCGGTTTCTTCCCGCCATGTCCGCATCCCCCTCCCGTTCGCGCCGCAAGGCGCCCGACAGCGTGCGCCAGTCACTGCTGCAGGCCACCATTGAAGTGATCGGCCGTAACGGCCTGGCCGCGCTGACCGTGCAGGACGTCGCGCAGGCCGCCGGTGTCAGCAAGGGTGCGTTGTTCCATCATTTCAGCAGCAAGCAGGTGCTGGTGGATGAAGCCATCGGAGCGCTGATTGGAGAATTCGAAGCGCGCGTGCGCGCCCTGCTGCAGGAAAACCCCGAAGGCCATGGCCGCTTCAGCCGCGCCTATGTGCAGGCCAACTTCGAGCATCTGCTGCAGCAGGAGCAGGACAACGACATCGGCCTGACCTTGGGCAACCTGATGGAACCGGGCCTGCTTGTGCACTGGCGCAACTGGAAGCGCGCGATGCTGGCCGAGTTCCCTGGCGAAGCCGGCGACCCGCGGCTGTACGCGGCGCGCTGCGCTGCCGATGGCTACTGGGCCACGGCCTACGGGCGTCCGCTGGACGAGGAAGAACGTGCCAATGCATTGGCCATGGCCGAACAGGCCCTGAAACTGTGCGACCCGCAGTGAGCTGGAGCGCTCGATGAATCCCTACCTCTACCTTGCCGCCGCCATCGTGCTGGAAGTGATTGCCACATCACTGCTGAAGGCATCCGACGGCATGAGCCGGCTGGCGCCGACACTGGGCGCACTGGTCGGCTACGGGCTGTGCTTCTACCTGCTGTCGATGACCATGAAGTCGATCCCGACCGGCATCGCCTACGCAATCTGGTCCGGCGTCGGCATCGTGCTGATCTCACTGATCGGGCTGGTGGTGTTCAAGCAGCGCCTGGATGCACCGGCGTTGATCGGCATCGGCCTGATCTGCGCCGGCGTACTGGTGATCAACCTGTTCTCGCGCAGCAGCGCGCACTGAGCACGCTGCTGCGCGATCAACGCTAGCTGACCTTCTTCGCTACGGTCATGCCGAGCAGGAACAGCACCACGGCGATGATGATGCCGGCCCAGAACAGGAACTTGGCGATACCGACCGCGGCACCGGCAATGCCACCGAAGCCGAGCACGCCTGCGATCACACCGATGACGGCGAAGATGATGGCCCACTTGATCATGTCAAACCTTTCCCTGCGGGGACTGCGTACTGGATGATCAGGCTAGACCGTGGCCGATGCGGCAATCGTGAACAGGCCGCGTGCGCGGCGTGAATCAGCGCGGACGGAAGCGCAGCAGCGCGACGGCAAACGCCAGGAACACGCTGCCCACCAGGCGCTCGAACCAACGTCGCGCAAACGGCTTGGCCAACCAGCGGCGAAGGCCATGGCCACCGGCCGCATACATCACGTACCAGAACAGTTCGCACGCGGCGAAGGTGGTCACCAGCACGCTGTACTGCAGCGCCTGGCCGCGTGACGGGTCGACGAACTGCGGCAGGAACGCCGCCGCGAACAGCAGCAGCTTGGGATTGCTCAGGCCCACCTGAAGGCCACCACGGGACACCTTCCACGCGCCCAGCGAGGCCGCAACCGGCGGCGTAGCATCGACCGTCACCGGCGGTGCCGGCCGGCAACTGTCACGCCATGCCTTCAGGCCCAGCCAGGCCAGATAGGCCACGCCCAGATAACGCAGCACCTCGAACAGCATCGGCGAGGAATGCAGCAGCGCACTCAGGCCTGCTGCGGAGGCCGCCAGCACCAGCAGCATCGCCAGCAGGCAGCCGGCCATCGCCGGCACGCTGCCACGGAACCCCAGCCCGACGCTGCGGCCGAGGATATGCAGCATGTTCGGCCCCGGCGTACCACACAGAACGAACACCGTGGCGAGGAACCACCACCAGGTATGCAGGGCCATAGCGCACATCCACTTCAGAAGATCCAACCAGCATAGAGTGCGCCGGGCCTGGCGCGGCACACACAGCGCAGCATGGATGTGGTGGTTACAGATCGCCGCCATCGGCAACCGGGCACCATCTGTGCTGCAATGAGGGCTCCTGGCACGGAGCGGCGCATGAAGACCCTTGGCCTGATCGGTGGCATGAGCTGGGAAAGCTCGGCCCAGTACTACCGGCTCATCAACGAGGAGGTACGGCGGCGGCTCGGCGGTGCGCACTCGGCACAGCTGCTGCTGTGGTCGGTGGATTTCGCCGGCATCAAGCAGCTGCAGCACGAAGGCGACTGGGACACCCTGGGTGACCACATGGTCGATGGCGCGCGGCGCCTGCAGGCGGGCGGCGCTGACCTGCTGCTGATCTGCACCAATACCATGCACAAGCTGACCGATCGCATCGAGGCGGCCTGCACGCTGCCGCTGCTGCATATCGCCGCCCCCACCGCCCAGGCCATCGTGCAGGCAGGCGCACGCAAGGTGGGCCTGCTCGGCACCGCCTTCACCATGGAACAGGACTTCTACCGCGGCCGGCTGCAGGATCGCTTCGGGCTGGAGGTGCTGGTACCCGAAGCCGATGATCGTCGCAGCGTGCACGACATCATCTACCAGGAGTTGATCGCTGGTGTGGTCAGCGAGCACTCACGGCAGGTCTATGCCGGCGTGATCGCGCGACTGGTGGCGCGCGGTGCCGAAGCAATCATTCTTGGCTGCACCGAGATCATGCTGCTGGTACGCCCGGAGGACAGTGCAGTGCCGCTGTTCGATACCACCGCCCTGCATGCGCGGGCCGCCGTGGACACGGCCCTGGCTTGAATCAATGCGCGCAGGAGCGCGGAATCAGTCCGCGCCCTGCACCTCCAGCGCGGTGATCAGCCACTCGACCACCGCCGGTGAATCGCACAGGAAGAAGATGGCGTCACCGGAGCGTGCTTCGGTAAGCAGCCGATAGACCGTGATCGCCACTGCCGACTGGTTGGCGATGAACACTTCCGGGCTGCGCGGCCCTTCACTATGCCCGGCAACAGCATGCAATGCCTTGCGCGCAGCCACAGTGGCAGCCGGGTCCGCGCTGCGGGTCAGTTCCGGCCCGCGCAGCCCCCAGGCAACGAACACATGCTTGCCCTTGAACGTAGTGTCCAGGACCCGCACCTCGGCGCCACCTGCGTCGGCCGAGCGATGAATGACGGTACTGCTGATCAACGCAACCCCCTGTGGTCGTCGTGGTCCGCGCATCCTCCCCCGCAGGCCGCCCGCACACCAGTGACGGCGGCCACAGGCTGCGCCGACAGGCGTGGAAGACATGTAAGAAGGTGTAAACCGATGCGATCGGATGTGCAGCGATGATACGGGATGTAAGCCTCTGCATGGGCTGGTGCGCACTACTAAATCCCTCCTGAGCCGCTTCCGGAACGATGCGTTCCGACGGCCCCGTGCTGGGTCATTCTTGCCGCCCGAATCCCCGCCCGAGGCTCCCCCATGACCCTTCGCCCGCTGCTGCCGATCACCGGCGCCGCCCTTGCCCTGCTGCTGGCCGCCACCGCCGTGGCCGCCCAGGACTACGACACTGATCACATTCCAGCGCTGCGCTGCGAATCCCAGTTCAACAAGACCGAGCAATGCCCCATCGAGGGACCGATGCGCCTGGCCAGGCAGCTGTCGGTGACCCGTTGCGTGGAAGACCAGAACTGGGGCCAGAGCCGGCGCATGCTGTGGGTGACCGACGGCTGCCGCGCCGAGTTCGTCGCCGACGAACACGGCCGCTGGCCGGGACGTGGCCGCAGCCGTGATCGCGACAACGAGGGCGAACGCCTGGTCTGCGAGTCCTACGAGAACAAGGACAAGGAGTGCCGGATTCGCGTGCGCCATGAGGTACGGCTGGTCAGGCAGAAATCGGTGACAGCCTGCATCGAGGACCGCAACTGGGGCTGGGACCGCCGCGGGGTGTGGGTCAGCGACGGCTGCCGTGCCGAGTTCCGTGTGTATTGACTGCCGGCCGCGCGCTGGCTGCATCGAGCAGGCGTGCGTGCCAGGCGGAGTCGATAGACTATGGCCTGCACGGCAGGGAGCACGACATGGAACGATGGTATCTGGCGACGCTGCTGGCGTTGATCCTGCATCAGATCGACGCTGCGTTCTGGCAGGAATGGGCCATGTTCCATGTCCCCGGTGGCATCCAGGGCTTCCTGCTGTTCAACCTGTTCGCAGTCGGCGCCGTGCTTTGGGGTTATCGCCAGATCATGCTGGGCACATCCACGGCGCGCAGCTATGCACTGGCTTGCGGGGGGCTCGGCATTGGCACGGCACTGATCCATCTGGCCTTTGCCCTGTTCGGTCGCAGTGAATTCCACCTGCCGCTGTCGATTGCCGTCCTGCTCGCCTGCTTTGTATCGGGTGGCGGCCTGTTGCTGAAGCTGCGCCCGCGATGAACCGGGCGTCCTCTTCTCCGCACCTGCGCGACGGCATTCCGCAGGACGCAGATGCCTTGATCGCGCTCGACAGCGTGGCAGCCACTGATCCACGGCGGATCATGCAGATTGCCGACTGGCTGGCGTACGGCGTCGTGCAGGTCGCCGAGCAGGACGGCAAGATCGTCGGCTACCTGGTCATCCATCACCACTTCTTTGGCGAAGCCTTCATTGAAATGTTGATGGTGGCGCGCGAACAGCGCAGCCAGGGCATCGGCGCCATCCTGCTGCGGCACGCGATCACGTGGCGCGGTGGCGGCAAGCTGTTCACCTCGACCAATGCCTCCAACACGGGCATGCAACGCCTGCTCGCTGCCGCCGGCTTCGTGGGCAGCGGCATCGTGCATGGCCTGGATGAAGGCGATCCGGAACTCATCTACCGCTTCGCGGAAGACTGATCAGCATCTGCAGAACGCACAAAAAAGCCCACGCATTGCTGCGCAGGCTCCTTGATTCATCACAGTGGTCGGGACGGCCGGATTCGAACCGACGACCCTCTGCCCCCCAGGCAGATGCGCTACCAGGCTGCGCTACGCCCCGACTGATGCTGCGATGTGCCCGCCAGTGCGGCGGGCCGTGAAGTATAGCGGATTACGATGGAAATGGGATCAGCGGCGCAACAACTGCAGCACTTCTTCCAGCTCCATGCGCACCTGCTTGATGATCTGGTTGCTCAGCGCCGATTCCTCGCGGGCATCGGGACCATCCAGACGCAGGCGGGCACCACCGATGGTGTAGCCCTGTTCGTACAGCAGGCTGCGGATCTGCCGCACCATCAGCACGTCATGGCGCTGGTAGTAGCGGCGGTTGCCTCGGCGCTTGGCCGGCTCAAGGCTGGGAAACTCGGTTTCCCAGTAGCGCAGGACGTGCGGCTTGACGTCGCACAGCTCGCTGACCTCACCAATGGTGAAGTAGCGCTTGGCCGGGATCGGCGGTAGTTCGCGGTTACTGCCCGGATCCAGCATAAGCCTCCACCCTCTCCTTGAGCTTCTGGCCCGGACGGAAGGTGACCACCGTACGGGCGGAAATCGGAATTTCCTCGCCGGTCTTGGGGTTGCGACCCGGGCGCTGGTTCTTGCGCCGCAGATCGAAATTACCGAAGCCCGACAGCTTCACCTGACGTCCCTGTTCCAATGCTTCACGCAGCACATCGAAAAACGCGTCGACGAATTCCTTGGCTTCCCGCTTGTTCAGACCGACTTCGTCGAACAGCTTTTCCGCCATCTCCGCCTTGGTCAATGCCATTGCCTGCTACCCCCGAGTGCTGCCCGCTCAGCCGCGGATCCGGGCGTGGTGTTCACGCTCGATGGCAGTGACCGCCTCGGCCACCACCGCATCCACGTCGCGGTCCGTCAGAGTGCGCGACTTGTCCTGCAAAATCAAGCCCATAGCGAGACTCTTGAAGCCCGGCTCGACGCCCTGGCCAACATAGCGGTCGAACAGGTTCAGGTCGCGCAGCAGCGGGCCTGCGGCCTGGCGGACGGTCGCCGCCAGGTCGGCCCAGGCCACCTGCTCAGGCACCAGGAACGCCAGGTCGCGGCGCACCGCCGGGAAGCGCGACAGCTCGCCGGCACGCGGCAGGCGACGGGCGGTCAGCGGCTCCAGGTCCAGCTCGAAGGCGTACACGTCGGCCTCGATCTCCATCGCCCGCGCCAGGCGCGGATGGATCTGGCCGATCCAGCCGATGGCCACGCCATCGCGGAACACCTCGGCCGAACGCGCCGGGTGGCCGTAGGCGCGGGCCGACGGACGGAACTCCAGCTGCGCGCCACTGGCAGCCGCCAGCGATTCCAGGTCGCCCTTCAGGTCATGGAAATCGACCTTGCGGGTCGGCAAGCCCCACTGCACCGCCTGCGCCTCACCGCAGACCGCAGCGGCCACGCGCGGGGTTTCCAGCGGCGCCGGTTGGCCGTCTCCGCCCTGCTGGGCAAACACACGGCCGATCTCGAACAGGCGCACGCGGCCCAGCTGGCGCGCGGCATTGCGGCCGAGCGTGGCGACCAGGCCCGGCAGCAGCGACGGACGCATCACCGCCAGTTCCGCCGACAGCGGGTTGGCCAGCGGCACCAGACCGTCGCGCAGCTGCCACTGGGTCAGCAGCGCGTCGTCGACGAAGGCGAAGTTGACGGTTTCCTGCTGGTCACGGGCGATCAGCTGGCGGCGCACGCTCAGCGCGTCCAGCTGCGTCTCGCTCGGCATCGCCACGCGCGAGGCACCGCCCGGCAGCGTGGTCGGGATCTGCTCGTAGCCGTGGATGCGGGCCAGCTCTTCGATCAGGTCTTCTTCGATGGCGATGTCGAAGCGGCGGCTCGGCGCCGTGACCTGCCAGCCCTCGGCGGTGGCAACCACGTCCATGCCAAGCGCGCGCAGGATGCGCTCGACTTCGGCATCGTCGATGCTGATGCCGAGCACGCGGGTGATGCGGGCGCGGCGCAGCACGATGGTCGCCGGCTGCGGCAGATCAGCTTCACGCACGGCCTCGGTGACCGGTGCCGGTGTACCGCCGGCCAGGTCCAGCACCAGGCGGGTGGCGTACTCGATCGCGGTGCGCGGCAGCGCCGGATCGACGCCGCGCTCGAAGCGATGGCCGGCATCGGTGTGCAGGCCCAGCTTGCGGCCACGGCCCATGATCGCGGCCGGCGCGAAGTGCGCGGCTTCCAGGAACACGGCGGTGGTCGCGTCGGTGACGCGGGTGTCGAAGCCGCCCATCAGGCCGGCCAGGCCGACCGCACGGTCAGCATCGGTGACCACCAGGAAGCTGTCGTCCAGCGCAGCTTCGCGGCCGTCCAGCAGCTTCAGCGTCTCGCCCGCGCGCGAACGGCGCACGGCGATGCTGCCCTGCAGGGTGCCGAGGTCGTACGCGTGCATCGGCTGGCCCAGCTCCAGCATCACGTACTGGGTGATGTCGACCAGCAGCGAGACCGGACGCACGCCGCTGCGGCGCAGGCGCTCGGCCATCCACAGCGGGGTCCTGGCGGCAGCATTGACGCCTTCGATGACACGGCCCAGGTAACGCGGCGCTTCGGCGCCGGCGTCGAGCTGGATGGCCAGCTCACGGCTGCCGACAGCCGCAATGGCGTCGGCCGCGAAGTCCAGCACTTCACTGCGGGTGGCGGCGGCGACGTCGTAGGCGATGCCGCGCAGGCTGAAGCAGTCGGCGCGGTTCGGGGTCAGCTTGATCTCGATGCTGGCGTCCGGCAGGCCCAGGTACTCGACCAGGGTCTGGCCGATCGGGGCATCGTCCGGCAGTTCCAGCAGGCCGGACGCATCGCTGTCCAGGCCCAGCTCCTTGGCCGAGCACAGCATGCCGTTGGACTCGACGCCACGCAGCTTGGCCGGCTTGATCTTCAGCTCGCCGATCTGCGCACCAACCATCGCCAGCGGCGCGACCAGGCCCGGGCGAGCGTTCGGTGCGCCACACACGATCTGCAGCAGTTCGCCCTGCCCGGCATCGACCCTGCACACCTGCAGGCGGTCGGCTTCCGGATGGCGCACGGCTTCAACGATGCGTGCCACGACCACGTGATCGAGGCCTTCGCCAAGCGCGGTTACTTCTTCCACTTCCAGGCCGATGGCGGTCAGCACCGCGCTCAGCTCATCGCGCGAGGCGGAGGTCGGGACGTGGCTGCGCAGCCAGTTTTCGGAGAATTTCATGGTGTCACCCTGGTGGGAGGCGTGCCTCCCGTTGCGGTTTTTGGGGTCGCCCAGCGCATGCGCAAGCAGGCGTCCATCCAGAAAGCAGCCGAGCATGGCTCGGCTCTACACGGTTGCGGCTTACGCGAACTGCTTCAGGAACCGCACATCGTTCTCGAAGAACGCGCGCAGGTCGTTGACGCCGTAGCGCAGCATCGCGAAACGCTCCACGCCCATGCCGAAGGCGAAGCCGGTGTAGCGCTCCGGATCGATGCCGACATTGCGCAGCACGTTCGGATGCACCATGCCGCAGCCGAGCACTTCCAGCCAGCGGGTGCTGCCATCGGGCTGCTGCCAGGCGATGTCCACTTCCGCGCCCGGTTCAACGAACGGAAAGTAGCTGGGACGGAAACGCATCTCGAAGTCGCGCTCGAAGAACGCGCGCACGAACTCGGCCAACGTGCCCTTCAGGTCGGCGAAGGTCGAATGCTCGTCGACCAGCAGGCCCTCCACCTGGTGGAACATCGGCGAGTGGGTCTGGTCGCTGTCGCTGCGGTACACCTTGCCGGCGGCGATCATGCGCAGCGGCGGCGCGTGGTCGCCCATGTAGCGCACCTGCACACCGGAGGTATGCGTGCGCAGGAGGCGGCCGTCGCCGAAGTAGAAGGTGTCATGCATGGCGCGCGCCGGGTGGTGCGGCGGGAAGTTCAGCGCCTCGAAGTTGTGCCAGTCGTCCTCGATCTCCGGCCCTTCCGACAGCTCGTAGCCCAGCCGGCCGAAGATGCCGGTGATGCGCTCCAGGGTGCGGGTGATCGGGTGCAGGCCGGCACGGTCGCCATTGCGGCCCGGCAGGGTGATGTCGATGGCTTCGGCGGCCAGGCGCGCATCCAGTGCCGCGTCTTCCAGCAGCGCCTTGCGCTCGCCCAGCGCGCGGGTCAGCACGTCGCGGGCCTGGTTGATCGCTTCACCGGCGGCCTTGCGCTCGTCGGCCGGCAGGGCACCGAGCTGCTTGAGCTGCGAGGTGATGCTGCCGCTCTTGCCAAGCAGGGCCACGCGCAGCTGCTCCAGCACGTCGGGGCTCTGTGCGGCGGCCACATCGGCCAGCGCCTGGGTGGTGAGGGATTGGATGTCGCTCATGGGGGGCTGGAACTCCAGTCGATCTGCCATCGCGATGCGCGAAGGGCCGACCCCTGTCGCCACCGCCGTCCCCGCGCTGCCGTCGTGGCCTCGCCGGGACCCAAAAAAGAATGGGGAAGGACTTGCGCCCTTCCCCATGCATTGCCTTGACCTGACACCGTCCGAGTGAACGGTTACGGCATCGGGAAGGACTTATGCCGCCAGCGCGCCCTTGGCCTTTTCGGCCAGCGCAGCAAAACCGGCTGCGTCGTGCACGGCGATGTCAGCCAGGACCTTGCGATCCAGGGTGATGCCGGCCTTCAGCAGACCGTTCATGAAGCGGCTGTAGCTCAGGCCGTTGATGCGGGCAGCCGCATTGATACGGGTGATCCACAGCGAACGGAAGTTGCGCTTCTTCTGCTTACGGCCGATGTAGGCGTACTGCTGTGCCTTGATGACCGCCTGCTTGGCGACGCGGAAGACCTTGCGGCGGGCGTTGTAATAGCCCTTGGCGAGATCCAGGATTTTCTTGTGGCGGCGACGCGCCTGTACGCCACGCTTAACTCGTGCCATTTTTCAGTTCCTCAGAGGTAAGGGAGCATGCGGTCCAGACGGCCTGCGTCTTCTGCACGGACATGGCCCGTCTGACGCAGATTACGCTTACGCTTGGTCGCTTTCTTCGTGAGGATGTGGCTACGGTTGGCGTGGCCGCACTTGTACTTGCCCGAGGCGGTCTTGCGGAAACGCTTGGCCGCTGCCCGGTTGGTCTTGATCTTGGGCATTGCAATGTCCTTGATGGGATATGACCCTGGTTTCTGACTGATCTGGCGGCGGCCTGGGCCGCTCTTTCCGTCCTGCCATGATCGGCGTACGACCCGTCCTGGGTGGGTCGAGCCGGGCATGATACAGGCAAAACCGCCCTGCCACCAGCCCCTGCAACCCTTTACCGGCGATTCACCGGCGTCCTGCAAAAGCAAAGGGACGCCAGCGGCGTCCCTTACCCTGAACCCTTCAGCCAGGCGCCCCGGAAGGCGGCCCGTCAGGCCTCAGGTCTTCTTCTTCGGCGCGATCATCATGACCATCTGACGCCCTTCCAGGCGCGGACGGGATTCAATGACGATGTCCTCGCCCAGATCGGTCTCGATCCGGTTGGCCATTTCGCGGCCCAGTTCCTGGTGGCTCATTTCACGGCCACGGAAACGGATGTTGACCTTGATCTTGTCACCATCTTCGAGGAACCCGCGCATCTTGCGCAGCTTGATCTGGTAGTCGCCCTCGTCCGTGACCGGACGGAACTTCACTTCCTTGATCTCGACCTGCTTGGTCTTCTTCTTGGCCTCGCTGGCCTTCTTCTGCGCTTCGAACTTGAACTTGCCGAAGTCCATGATCTTGCAGACCGGCGGATCGGCCTGCGGCTGGATTTCGACCAGGTCCAGGCCTTCATCTTCGGCCATGGACAGCGCTTCGTCGCGCGACAACACGCCGATCATTTCTCCGTCACTGCCGATCACGCGGACGCGCGGCACACGGATTTCCTGATTCTTGCGGTTCTGTTTGTTGTCAGGGGTGCTGATATTACGTTCTCCCAAGGGTATCGAACCGGCCCGGGTGCCTGTGCCCCCGGACCGGACCTTTGCTTACGCGCCCTCGGCCTGGAGCCGCTCGATGAAGGCCTGCAGGCTCATGCTGCCCAGGTCTTCGCCAGAACGCGTACGCACCGCCACAGCCCCATTTTCCTTCTCGCGGTCACCGATGACCAGCAGGTAGGGCACGCGCTGCAACGTATGCTCGCGGATTTTATAGCCGATCTTCTCGTTACGCAAATCCGAGCTGACGCGGAAGCCTTGCTCCGCAAGGGTTTTGGTCACGCCCGAGACGTAGTCGGCCTGGGCGTCGGTGATGTTGGCCACCACCACCTGGGTCGGCGCCAGCCAGGCCGGGAACTGGCCGGCATGGTGCTCGATCAGGATGCCCAGGAAGCGCTCCATCGAGCCGACGATGGCGCGGTGCAGCATGACCGGGTGCTTCTTCTGGCTGTTCTCGTCCACGTACTCGGCGCCCAGGCGGCCCGGCATCATGAAGTCGACCTGCATGGTGCCCAGCTGCCAGGTACGGCCGATGGCATCCTTCAGGTGGTACTCGATCTTCGGGCCGTAGAAGGCGCCCTCGCCCGGCAGCTCCTGCCATTCCACGCCACAGGCGGTCAGCGCCGAGCGCAGCGCGCCTTCGGCCTTGTCCCAGGTGGCGTCGTCGCCCAGGCGCGATTCCGGGCGCAGCGCGATCTTGATCTGGATCTCGTCGAAACCGAAGTGCTGGTAGACCGCCAGCGCCTGCTGGTGGAAGGCCGTCACTTCCGACTCGATCTGGTTTTCCGTGCAGAACACGTGGCCGTCGTCCTGGGTGAAGCCACGCACGCGCAGGATGCCGTGCAGCGCGCCGGACGGCTCGTTGCGATGGCACGAACCGAACTCACCATAGCGGATCGGCAGGTCGCGGTAGCTGTGCAGGCCCTGGTTGAACACCTGGATGTGGCCCGGGCAGTTCATCGGCTTGACCGCGTACGTGCGCTTCTCCGATTCGGTGAAGAACATGTTGTCCTGGTAGTTGTCCCAGTGACCGGACTTCTTCCACAGGCTCACGTCCAGGATCTGCGGGCAGCGCACTTCGCCATAGCCGCTGTTGCGGTAGACCTTGCGCATGTACTGCTCGACCACCTGCCACAGCGCCCAGCCCTTCGGGTGCCAGAACACCAGGCCCGGTGCTTCTTCCTGCAGGTGGAACAGGTCCTGCTGCTTGCCGATGCGGCGGTGGTCACGCATTTCAGCTTCTTCGATGCGCTTGATGTACGCCTCGAGCTGCTTCTTGTCGGCCCAGGCGGTGCCGTAGATGCGCTGCAGCTGCTCGTTCTGCGCGTCGCCGCGCCAGTAGGCGCCGGAGATGCGGGTCAGCTTGAAGGCCTTCAGGAAGCGCGTGTTCGGCACGTGCGGGCCACGGCACATGTCCACGTATTCCTGGTGGTAGTACATGCCCATCGCCTGGATGTCGTCGGACATGTCCTCGATCAGGCGCAGCTTGTAGTCCTCGCCACGGGCCTTGAAGATCTCGATCACTTCGGCGCGCGGGGTCATCTTCTTGATGACGTCGTAGTCCTGGGCGATCAGCTCGCCCATGCGCTTCTCGATCGCGGCCATGTCGTCCGGGGTGAACGGGCGCTCGGAGTAGATGTCGTAATAGAAGCCTTCGGCGATCACCGGGCCGATCACCATCTTCACGTCCGGGTAGAGCTGCTTGACGGCGTGGCCGACCAGGTGGGCGCAGGAGTGGCGGATGATCTCCACGCCCTCCTCGTCCTTGGCGGTGATGATGCGCAGGCTGGCATCGTGGTCGATGACGTCGCTGGCATCGACCAGCACGCCATCCACGGCACCGGCGATGGTGGCCTTGGCCAGGCCGGCGCCGATCGACTGGGCGACCTCCATGACGCTGACGGGGTTTTCAAATTCGCGGCGGCTGCCGTCGGGAAGAGTAATGTTGATCATCGCAGTGGCTTCGTGCGGGGCCCGCTGGGCGGGCTGGAAAGCGTTCCCGGGGCGGCGCCCGGGCAATAAAAAAGCGCCGCGAGGGCGCCTGGAACACAGGGCCTTCGGGGGCAGGTCAACAGTGGGCGGTGGTAGTGCTCATGTCGCACGCTCGGCCGGCGCTGGGCGCGGGCCACCTTGTTCCAGTCAGGGTTCTACGATGATCTTAAACCAGCGCACCGGAAAGCCCAAGGGCTACCGTACGGTCGGCTGAATGTGCCTCGCTGGCGGCGTGAAATTGCAATGATTACCATGTCGGCGCAGGCCGCTCCGTGCCAGCCTGCCCGCTTTCCCCCAGGACCCCGTGATGCGCCACCCGCTCCGACCGGCTTCCGCCGGCCCCGCCCGTGCCCCGCGTTCGCCGGCCCGCTGCCGCGCCGGCCGCCCGCAATGATCACCGTCGGCCTTTCCACGCTCGGCTTCTGCAGCCTGGGCATGCTGGCAGCGATGTTCTCGGCGCTGGCCTTCTATGCCGCTTCGCCGCATTGCCGCTGGCCGCGCCTGCGCCGCGCCGGCCGCCTGGGCCGCCAGATCGGCCTGGTCGCCGCTGCCGCCGCGCTGTGGCTGTGGATGGCCGAGCTCGGCTTTGCCGCCGGCCTGGTGGCGATGTTGTGCACCTGGATGCTGGCCGCGATGCTGCTACCGGCGCTGGCCGCCTGGCACCGTCCCGGCACGGAGTCGCCCTGATGTGGCCGCGCGCCTTCGCTGGCATCGTGGCCGGCTTCTTCCTGGCCGCGGCCGCGACCGGCCTGCTGGCATGGGTACCGCCCGGCCCTTGGCACCGGGCGCTGGTGCCGACCCTGATCGCTTTCATCCCGCTGTGGATGCTGGCCGCCCTGTGGGCGTTCAGTTTCCGCAGCGCGCTGCGCGCCTGGCTGGTGCTGGGTGGCAGCGCCGCCGCCGGCTTCGCCATGCTCGGGCTGCTGCGCCTGACCGGCGCGGTGCAATGAGACCTCTCCCATGAAGTTCAGTTCGCAGACGCTGCGCACGTTCACCACCCTGCATACCTGGGTCGGCCTGGTGGCCGGCTTCGGCCTGTTCGTGGCCTTCTACGCAGGTGCGCTGACCCTGTTCCATCACGACCTGCCACTGTGGCAGACCCCGGGAGCCGCCACCGCACTGCCCGCCGGGCTGGACGATGCGCAGTACCTGCTGGAAGACGTGCTGGCTGCGCATCCGGAGGCACGCCGCCACGTCGGCATGACCTTCCCCGGCGCCGAACACCCGCAGCCGCTTGCGTACTGGCAGGCCGATGACGGCAGCTGGCGCTATGCCTGGCCCGGCCAGATCGCCGGCAGCCCCACACCACCGCAGACCGGACTGGCCGAACTGGTCAACGAGCTCCATTACAGCCTCGGCCTGCCCGTGGCCGGGATCTACGTGATGGGCATTGTCAGCCTGCTGTACGGCATGGCACTGCTCAGCGGCCTGGTGATCCATCTGCCGAAGCTGCTCGGCGACCTGTTCGCGCTGCGTCCGGGCCGCAACCTGAAGCAGCTGTGGCAGGACGCGCACAACGTGATCGGCGTGCTCAGCCTGCCTTTCCACCTGATGTTCGCGGTCACTGGTGCCCTGCTCTGCCTGGTGTTCGTGCAGATGGCCCTGCTCAACCCGTTGATCTACGACGGCAAGGCGCTGCAGGCGGTGCCGACGGCGATGGACACCGCGCCCGTGCGCGATGCCAGTGGCATTCCGGCACCGCCGGGCAGCCTGCGCGTGCTGCATGCGCGCGCGCTTGAAGTCGCCCGCGCACAGGGCGTGGCCAACTTCGAGCCGGCCTACCTGAAGCTGGCCAATGCCGGCGATGCCAATGCCACCATCGAGATCACCGGCGAATCCACCGGTACGCTCGGCCCGCTTGGCGCGGTGGCGCTGGACGTGGCCACCGGCGACGTTCTGGCCTCGCAGCTGCCGGGCCAGCGCGACGCCAACCACGCCACGCTCAGCGCCGCCTACGCGCTGCACTTCGGCGAATTCGGCAACGGCGTGGTGGTCTGGCTGTACTTCCTGCTCGGCCTTGGCGGTGCGTTCCTGTTCTATTCGGGCAACCTGCTGTGGATCGAGTCGCGGCGCAAGCGTCGCCAGCCGCAGCAGCCGCGCGCCGGGGTGAACATGGCGCGGGCCACGGTCGGCGTGTGCATCGGCCTGTGCGTGGCGATCTCGGTCGCGTTCGTCACCGCGCTGGTGCTGGAGCGGCTGGCGCCGACGGCGGTCGATCGCGGCATCCGCTGGGCCTGCTTCGGCAGTTGGGCGGCCTGTGCGCTGTGGGCCGCGCTGCGACGCCCGGCGCAGGCCGCACGCGAGTTGCTGTGGGCGGCGGCGATCAGTACCGCGCTGGTACCGGTGCTGCACGGCGCACTCAATGGTGACTGGCTGTGGCGCGCCGCCGCGCGTGGGCACTGGCCGCTGTTCTGGGTCGACGCCATCGCGCTGGCCATGGCCTTCGGCTTCGCCCGCCTGGCAGTGGCCAGCCAGCGCCGCGCCCGCAATGGCGATCCCAACAGCGTCTGGGCCAACTGAGCCTTCGCCGGGCACGCCGCGGCGCTACCTACCATTGCGCGCAACGCCCCCTGTAGCGTCGAGCTTGCTCGACAGCTGTTGATTTCGCGCCAAGCACCGTCGAGCAAGCTCGACGCTACCCAAGCAGCATCATGCCTAGCCGGGGTAACGACTCACTTCGATCAGGTTGCCATCCGGGTCGCGGAAATACACCGATTCGATCGGCCCCAGCGCGCCGGTGCGTGCAACCGGCCCCTCCTCCACTGCAACGGACTGCGCCTGCAGGTGGGACAGCACATCGACTGTCGCCATGCGCGTGACCAGGCACAGGTCGGCACTGCCCGGCGTGGGCCGCAGCGCATGCGGCTGCAGCGGGGCACTGGCAGCATGCAGATTGATCTTCTGCTGGCCGAACTGCAACGCGGTACGACCCGCGCCGAAGCGCACGACCTGCATGCCGAGCACGCGCTGGTAGAAATCACAGCTGCGGTCGATGTCGGCGACGGTGTGGACCAGGTGGTCCAGGCGTTCAAGATGGATCATGCCCGCAGCGTAACGCTGCGGGCGTGGCGATGCTGTGCGGGGTTGGGCCAATGGCGTTGCGGCATTGCGCCGGGCATCGCCTGATGCAGCTCAATCGCCGATGCGCGCCTTCTGCCAGGGGCCCAGCATGGCGTTGAGCAGGCTGGCCTGTTCGTCGTCGCCGGTCAGCTCCCACATGAACACCCCGGCCAGGCCCTGCTCACGGGCGAACTGCGCACGCAGGCCGATCGAGCGCGGGTCTTCATAGCTGATGAAGATCTTCTGCCCGGCGTTGTACAGCCACGGGCTCTGCGCCTGCGGCTGCCAGTGTTTCGTCCAACCCGGCTGATCGAGATAGCGCGCCTTGATCACCCGCCAGTCGCCGGCATCGGCCGGCGCACTGTAGGACTGGTACAGCCCATCCGCTGCATCGCCGGTGACCTTGAAGCCACGCCCGTAGAACGGTACGCCCAGCACCAGCTTATCGGCCGGCACGCCGTGCTCGCGGTAGTACTGCACCGCGCCGGCCACGTTGTTCCAGCGCCGCAGCTCCGGGGCCAGCGGATCGGCCGGCACTTCATGCAGCGGCGCATTGAAGGTCGACACCGCCGAGAAACCGGTGCCCATGTCGTAGCTCATCAGGTTGATGAAATCGAACACCTTGGCCAACGCCGGCAGGTCGTAGCTCGCTGCTGGATCGTAGGGGCCATCGGTCTGCAGGCGACCGGCGGCCAGCGCGGCGGTCAGCAGCATCGGCTGTCGCTCCTTGCGCCCGTGCGCGTCGAGTGCCACGCGGAACGCCTGCGCGAGCCGGGTCAGGTTGGCGCGATCCTGCGGGCGGTGCGCCAGCTCCTTCGGTCCGCCACTGACCGGGAACTCCCAGTCGATGTCCACGCCATCGAAGCTGCCGGCATGGCGGTCGAAAAACAGCGCCATGCACGAGTCGACCAGGCGCTTGCGGCTGGCCTCGGTCAGCGCTGCATCGGAGAATCCACCTGCGCCCCATCCGCCAATTGAGATCAGCGTGCGCAGATGCAGGTGCGCCTTCTTCAGCTCGGCCAGCGCAGCGAAATTCTTCGGCGCTTCGGCACCGATCGTGCAGCGCCCGTCCTCTATGGTGGAGAACGCGTAGAACAGGTGGGTGAGGCGCTCGGCCGGAATGCTCGACACCGGGTAGCGCGCGGCCGAACCACCGGGGTAGTAGGCACCGAAGATCGGTGGCTGCGCGGGCGCCGCATGCACGGCAATGGGCAAGGCACCGGCAATCAGCACGGCAAGGACAGCCACGGTCTGGCGGAACATGGGATCTCCCGGTTCGAAGGCGCAGCCACGTTAGCAAACGGATGGGGCTGTGGGACGGTTGTCGCGGCATGTCGTCCAGTGGACAGGCGCGCCGCATCCCTTGACGACATCGGGGCAGACATGCGATTGCCGTCATGCACTGCAGCAGGACACACACCGACGCCGGTCTCCCATGCATCGGCTAAGGTAGCCGCGGACCTCCAACCGTGCATGGACATGAGCACCGACCACAACGACATTGACGACGGCGACCTGCTGGACGACGAAATCCTCGACGAACACCAGGCACTGGAGGCACGCGCCTACGCCGTCTTCCGCGAGGGCGACCTGCAGCAGGCAGTGGCGCTGTTCGGCGAGCTGATCGCACTCGCTCCCGAAGTGCCGTATCTGCATTACATGCGCGGATTGGCGCACAAATACCTGCGCGACTGGGCTGCCTCGCTGCAGGACAACCGGCAATCAGAACAGCTGCGCGGCGAGTTCGATGAAGCCACCGCGTGGAATGCCGGTATCGCCGCCACCGGCGCCGGTGACTGGGCCGAAGCGCGCCGCCAATGGGCCCGCTGTGGCATCACCCTGCCCGAGGGCGAAGGTCCGATCGAGGGCAACTTCGGCGTGGCCTGTGTGCGCTTGGCACCGTGGTCCGATGCCGAAGTGGTGTATATGAGCCGCATTGATCCGGTGCGTGCACGCATCGACAACGTACCGCTGCCCGAAAGCGGCTTCCGCTTCGGCGACATCGTGCTGCACGACGGCGCATCAACCGGCCATCGCACCTACGGCGAGCGCCAGGTGCCGGTGTTCAACGCGATGCAGCGCCTGCAGGCATCGGACATGACGACCTTCACCGTGTTCGTGCAGTGTGATTCGGCCGATGACATCGCTGCCCTGGAGGCCATCACGCTGCCAGGCATCGGCATGGTCGAGGACTGGACGGCCACCGTGCGCCGGCTGTGCCGCCGCTGCAGCTACGGCACGCCGCACCAGCATGGTGATGAGGCGCCAGATGAAGACCAATGGAGACGCGAACGTGACCTCGGCGTGGCCGCACAGGGCCGGGCTGCGGTGGAAAAGCTCATGGCGGTGTGGGTCGCTGCAGCCCCCAGCCGGGTGCTGGAGGCCATCGAACAGCGCGAGCACCCGATGAGCGCCCCGGAGCCAGGCCAGGTCTGGTGGCTGGGGGAGGACGAAGAAGGCGCGTAAGTGCAAGGACCAACGGTCCTCATCCACAGGATTCCAGGCAAAGAAAAAGCGGGCCGAAGCCCGCTTTTTCATTTGCGAAAGCGTGAGGACCAACGGTCCTCACCCACCGCACAATCAGCAATACCGATTATTCGGCGCTGGCGGCGTCGCCTTCTTCCACGGCCTTCATCGACAGGCGGATACGGCCCTGCTTGTCGACTTCCAGCACCTTGACCTTGACCACATCGCCTTCCTTCAGCACGTCGCCGACCTTCTCGACGCGATCGCTGGAGATCTGCGACACGTGGACCAGACCGTCCTTGCCCGGCAGGATGGTGACGAACGCACCGAAGTCCATGATCTTGGCGACCTTGCCTTCATAGATGCGGCCCGGTTCGACGTCCGAGGTGATCTGCTCGATGCGGGCCTTGGCGGCCTGCGCAGCGATGGCGTTGACCGAAGCGATGACGATGGTGCCGTCGTCCTGGATGTCGATCTGGGTGCCGGTTTCCTTGGTGATGGCCTGGATGGTCGAACCACCCTTGCCGATCACTTCGCGGATCTTGTCCGGGTGGATCTTGATGGTCAGCAGGCGCGGCGCGTAGTCCGACAGCTCTTCGCGCGGAGCGGTCAGGCCGTGGGCCATTTCGCCCAGGATGTGCAGACGGCCAGCCTTGGCCTGCTGCAGGGCCTGCTTCATGATCTCTTCGGTGATGCCTTCGATCTTGATGTCCATCTGCAGGGCGGAGATGCCCTCAGCGGTACCGGCGACCTTGAAGTCCATGTCGCCCAGGTGATCTTCGTCACCCAGGATGTCGGACAGGACGACGAAGCGCTCGCCTTCCTTGACCAGGCCCATGGCGATACCGGCCACCGGAGCCTTCACCGGCACGCCGGCGTCCATCAGGGCCAGCGACGAGCCGCAGACCGAGGCCATCGACGAGGAACCGTTCGACTCGGTGATTTCCGAGACGACGCGGATGGTGTACGGGAAGGCTTCCAGCGACGGCATGACAGCCAGCACGCCGCGCTTGGCCAGGCGACCGTGGCCGATTTCGCGGCGCTTCGGGCCCATCATGCGGCCGCACTCACCCACCGAGAACGGGGGGAAGTTGTAGTGGAACAGGAAGTTTTCCTTGTACTCACCGGCAACGGCGTCGATGACCTGGCCGTCACGGGCGGTGCCCAGGGTGATGGTCACGATGGCCTGGGTTTCGCCACGGGTGAACAGCGAGGAACCGTGGGTACGCGGCAGCACGCCGGTCTTCACGGCGATCGGGCGGACGGTGTCCAGCGCACGGCCGTCGATACGGACCTTGGTGTCCAGCACCGAGTCACGCATGGTGCGGTATTCCAGCTCGCCGAATTCCTTCGACAGCTCGGCCGGGTTCCAGCCTTCGGCGGCCACGCGGCCAGCCAGGGTTTCGAACACGTCCTTCTTGATTGCCGAGATGGCGTCACGGCGCTGCAGCTTGTCACGCACCTGGAAGGCTTCGCCCAGGCGCGGGCCGATGGCTTCCTTCAGGGCGGAGATCAGCGCGTCGTTCTTGGCCGGGGCTTCCCAGGTCGACGGCTTGGTGCCGGCTTCGACGGTCAGCTCGTTGATCGCGTTGATGACCTTCTGCATTTCGCGGTGACCGAAGGTCACGGCGCCCAGCATCACTTCTTCGGACAGCAGCGCGGCTTCGGATTCAACCATCAGCACGGCGTTGGAGGTACCGGCGACGACCAGTTCCAGCTGCGAGTCAGCCAGTTCGCTGACGGTCGGGTTCAGGATGTACTCGCCGTTCTTGTAACCGACCTTGGCAGCGCCGATCGGACCCATGAACGGGGTGCCGGCCAGGGCCAGGGCAGCGGAGGCACCGATCAGGGCCGGGATGTCGCCGTCCACGTCCGGGTTCAACGACATGACCGTGGCGATGATCTGCACTTCGTTCTTGTAGTCTTCCGGGAACAGCGGACGGATCGGACGGTCGATCAGACGCGAGATCAGGGTTTCCTTCTCGGTCGCACGGCCTTCACGCTTGAAGAAACCACCCGGGATACGGCCGCCGGCGTAGAACTTTTCCTGATAATCGACGGTCAGCGGGAAGAAGTCCTGGCCTTCGCGCGCGCTCTTGGCGGCGACGGCGGTGACCAGCAGTACGGTGTCGTCCATCTTGACGATGACGGCGCCGCTGGCCTGACGGGCGACTTCGCCGGTCTCAAGCGTGACGGTGTGCTTGCCGTACTGGAAGGTTTTGGTGATTTTTGCCACGGAGGGTGTCCTTGGGGATGCTGTCTGCGAATTTGGACCGTCGGCGACCCTTGCCGCCAGCGGGTGGCCGGATCGTTCCGGCCTGAATCGGGGATTGCGGTACTACAAAACAAAACCGCGGCGCATCGCTGCGCCGCGGGGGATTCGTTGCTTAGCGACGCAGGCCAAGCTTCTCGATCAGGGCCTTGTAGCGCTCGACGTCCTTCTTCTTCAGGTAGTCGAGCAGGCTGCGACGGCGGTTGACCATCTGCAGCAGGCCGCGGCGGCTGTGGTGGTCCTTCTTGTGGGTCTTGAAGTGGCCGGTCAGCAGTTCGATGCGGGCGGTCAGCAGCGCAACCTGGACTTCCGGGGAGCCGGTATCAGCCGAGCTGCGCTTGTTGTCTTCAATGACCTTCTGGGTGTCGATCGACATTTCTTTTTCTCTGTGATGCGTGGCCGGCAGGAACGCGCTTCGCGCACCGCCAGGCTCGCCGTGGACTACGAGGATGAAACCTGCGCCAGGCAGGCTGCCGGAAAACGGCCGCGAAATTGTAACGGTCGGGGGCTTCCGGGACAAGGACCGGGGCTGAACCGCCCGGGCCCGGTCAGAGGTTGAAACGACGCTGCGGGGCCAACAGGCCGCTCTCGTCGACCTGGCCCAGGCCCTGGACAGCGTCGTCCGGACCAAACACCGCCACCAGGCCACGCGGCCAGGACAGATCGCGCTGGCGCTGGCCGACGCAGAAGCGGTGGGCCTGGTCGGCATCCAGGTCGACCCGCGGGTACTCGGCCAGGCCGGCCGCCAGCGGCAGCAGCAGCGCGTCCATGCCCGCCTCGTCACCCGCCTCGACCATCGCCCGCAGCTGGTCCAGGGTGACCATCACCGGCTCACGGAACGGCTCGACCCAGAGCCGACGCAGTGCGCTGATGTGGGCACCACAGCCCAGCGCCTCGCCCAGGTCGCGGGCCAGGCTGCGGATGTAGGTGCCGGAGCCGCAGGTCACGCGCAGCCGCAACCGTTCCGGCTGCTGCACCAGCACCTCGATGGCATGTACCTGCACCTCGCGTTCGGGCGCTTCGATGACATCGCCGCGGCGGGCCTTCACATACAGCGGCTCACCGCCCTGCTTCAGCGCCGAATAGATCGGGGCACGCTGGCGGATGTTGCCGGTCAGCGCCGCCAGTGCGGCCTGCAGCGCTTCGGCACTGATGGCCGGCACCGGGCGCTGCAGCAGCACCTGGCCTTCGGCATCGTCGGTATCGGTGGTCTGGCCCAGAACGATCCCGGCGTCGTAGGCCTTGGCCGAGCCGAGCAGCAGGCCGGCGATCTTGGTTGCCTCGCCGAAGCACAGCGGCAGCAGGCCGGTGGCCAGCGGGTCAAGGCTGCCGGTGTGCCCCCCTTTCTCGGCGCGGAACAGGCGGCGGGCTACCTGCAGGGCGGCGTTGGAACTCATGCCGGTCGACTTGTCGAGCAGCAGGATGCCATCCAGGCGGCGGAACTGAATTCGGGTCATGGCAGAATTTTGTAGGGTCGAGCCATGCTCGACTGCCGCAGCGCGGTCTGCATCAGACATCGCGCAGCCGGAATGCAACAACGCCGGGCATGCCCGGCGCCACGCGGTTATTCTTCGTCGCTCTCGCGACGCTTCTCCGCGGCCAGCGTATCGGGCAGGTCGCGCAGGATGTTGTCGATGTGCTCACCACGGTCGACCGAGTCGTCGTAGTGGAAATGCAGCTCCGGCACGTGGCGCAGCTTCATCGCGCGCGCCAGGTCCATGCGCAGGCGGTAGCCCAGCTCCTTCAGGCCGGCCACGGCTTCGGCCGAACGTTCCGGCATCAGCGCGGTGACGAACACCTTGGCATGGGCCATGTCGCGGGTGATTTCCACGTCGGACACGCTCACCGAGGGCAACCCATGCTCGCGCACGGCGTTGTGCACCAGGGTGCCGAGTTCACGGCGCAGCTGGGCGGAGACACGGTCGGTTCGATGGAAAGTCTTGGGCACGAGGAGCTCTTGGTTCAGTTGTCGCCCGACCAAGGGTCGGGCGCTACCTTTGATTCGATTGTCGCCCGACCAACGGTCGGGCGCTACAGGTCCATGGTGGGGCCCGACCGTTGGTCGGGCCACCTTGCAGCATTACAGGGTGCGCGGCACTTCGATACGCTCGAAGCACTCGATCTGGTCACCCGGCTTGACGTCGTTGTAGGCCTTCACCGCGATACCGCACTCGGTACCGTTGCGGACTTCCTCGACGTTCTCCTTGAAGCGACGCAGCGATTCCAGCTCGCCTTCGAAGATCACCACGCTGTCGCGCAGCACGCGGATCGGCTTGTTGCGCCTGACCACGCCCTCGATGACCATCGAGCCGGCAACGGCGCCCAGCTTGGAGCTGCGGAACACGTCGCGGACCTCGGCGATACCGATGATCTCTTCGCGGATCTCCACGCCCAGCAGACCGGAGGCCACCTGCTTCACCTGATCGATCACGTCATAGATGATCGAGAAGTAGCGCAGGTCCACGCCGTTGGATTCGATGATGCGACGGGCCGAAGCATCCGCACGCACGTTGAAGCCGATGACGGTGGCCTTCGAAGCGGCCGCCGAGTTGGCGTCCGATTCGGTGATGCCGCCCACGCCGGAGTGGATCACGTTGATGCGGATGTCTTCGTTGGACAGCGCCACCAGCGCCTGGCTGAGGGCCTGCACCGAACCCTGCACGTCGGCCTTGATGACCAGGTTGAGGACCTGCTGGCCCTCGCCCTTGCCCAGGGTCGCCATGATGTCTTCCATGCGGCTGCCGGCGGTGGCGACCAGGCGCGATTCACGGCGCTTGGTCTCACGCTGCTGGGCAACGTCCTTGGCCAGGCGCTCGTCCTCGACCACCACGAAGTCGTCACCGGCTTCCGGCACGCCGGACAGACCCAGGACCTGCACCGGGATGGACGGGCCGGCGAATTCCGGCTGCTTGCCGGTTTCGTCGAACAGCGCACGCACGCGGCCGTACTGGATGCCGCACACCAGGTAGTCGCCCTTCTTCAGGCGGCCCTGCTGCACCAGCACGGTAGCGACCGGGCCGCGGCCCTTGTCCAGCGACGATTCGATCACCACGCCCGAGGCGCGGCCTTCGTCGACGGCCTTCAGTTCCAGCAGTTCGGCCTGGATCGAGATGGCGTCCAGCAGATCGTCGATGCCCAGGCCGGTCTTGGCCGAGATCTCCACCATCTGGGTGTCACCACCGAAATCTTCGGCCACGACCTGCTCGGACAGCAGTTCGTTCTTGACCCGCATCGGGTCGGCGTCGGACTTGTCGATCTTGTTGATCGCCACGATCAGCGGCACACCCGCCGAACGGGCGTGCTGGATCGCTTCCTTGGTCTGCGGCATGACGCCGTCATCGGCGGCCACGACCAGCACCACGATATCGGTCAGCTTGGCGCCGCGGGCACGCATCGAGGTGAAGGCAGCATGGCCCGGGGTATCCAGGAAGCTGATCACGCCCTTCGGCGTATCCACGTGGTAGGCACCGATGTGCTGGGTGATGCCGCCGGCTTCGCCGGTGGCGACCTTGGTGCGGCGGATGTAATCCAGCAGCGAGGTCTTGCCGTGATCGACGTGGCCCATGATGGTGACCACCGGCGGACGCTGGGTGGCTTCGCCCTGGTTTTCACCGGTCGAGGCCAGCAGTGCGTCTTCGGCGTCGTTGTCGTTGGCACGGATCGCCTTGTGGCCGAGTTCTTCGGTCACCAGCGCGGCGGTGTCGTGGTCGATGGACTGGGTGATGGTGGCCATCACGCCCATCTTGAACAGCGCCTTGACCACCTCGCCGCCCTTCAGCGCGAGCTTCTGCGCAAGGTCGGCCACGGTGATCGTGTCGCCGATCGCCACTTCACGCACCACCGGCGCGGTCGGACGCTCGAAGGCGTGCGGGCCGGCATTGTTGCCACCGCGCGACATGTCGCGACGGCCACCGGCCTGGTTACGGCCACCCGGCCGACCACGGGTGTTGCTGTTGTTGCTGTTGCCACGACGCGCACGGTCGGCAGCCGACAGGTGCATCTGGCCGGCGAAACGGTCGCCCGGGCCACGCTCGTTGCGCGGCGCGCTGCGGTTGTTGCGGTCGTCGTTGCGCGGCGGCGGCGGCGCACTGCGCGGCGCAGCCGGAGCGGCGGCCGGCGTGCGCGGCGGACGCGGCGCGGTTTCATCGATCGGAGCGCGCTTGGGCTTGGTGGCAGCCAGTGCCTCGGCAGCCTTGGCGGCGGCCGCAGCTTCCTCGGCAGCCTTCTTCTCGGCCTCTGCGCGTTCCTTGGCCGCAATCTCTTCCTCACGGGCACGGACGATGGCTTCGTCGCGCAGACGATCCTTCTCGGCCAGGGCCTGCTGTTCGGCGAGGTTGCGGGCGCGCGACTCTTCCAGCTTGCGCAGGATGTCGGCGCGCTCTTCGTCCGGCGTCATGGCGCGCGCACCATCCTTGACGTAGGTGCGCTTCTGGCGCACCTCGACATTCACGGTCGTCTTGCTGCGACCGGAATTGACCGTCACTTCCTGCTGCTTCCGGCGGTTGAGCGTGATCTTCTTTGCAGACTGATCGCTCTCTTCCGGGGCCTGCTCGGGCTTGCCGTGCGAACGACGAAGGAAGCCCAGGAGCTTCACCTTCTCGGAGCTGGTCACGACCTGGTCGGGACCGCTGAACTTCATGCCGGCACCGGCCAGCTGTTCCAGCAGTTTTTCGACCGGCGTGTTGACCAGTTCGGCAAGCTTGCGGATGGTGGTTTGCTGCGACATTCGGATCCTATGATCTTGTGGGCGCCCCCCCGCATCTGGAGGTGGCGCGGATTCTACGCCCTGAGCGGCTCAGGGCCCTGTTCATTGCCGGCTCATTCGCCGCGTTCCAGTCGGGCGATCTCTTCGGCACGGGCGGCCAGGATCAGCGCAGCGGCGCGCGCCTGATCCAGTCCTTCGATGCCGAAGTCCATGACCTCGTCGGCGGCCAGGTCGGACAGGTCCTCGCTGGTACGCACGCCGTGGCCGGCCAGCGCATATGCGGTGGCTTCGTCCATGCCCTTCAGGGAC
This sequence comes from Stenotrophomonas sp. PE591, assembly GCF_018320795.1. Lineage (NCBI taxonomy): Bacteria > Pseudomonadati > Pseudomonadota > Gammaproteobacteria > Lysobacterales > Lysobacteraceae > Stenotrophomonas > Stenotrophomonas sp. PE591. Next base: position 416,324 of record NZ_JAAOKO010000002.1, on the reverse strand, counting down.
AGCAGGTCCTGCGCCGGCTGGCCGTCTTCAAGGCCTTCTTCGACTGCCAGGGCCTCATTGAGCAGCGCATCGCGGGCACGAGCGCGCAGCTCTTCGACGATGTCTTCGTCGAAACCTTCCACGGCCAGCAGTTCGCCGACCGGGACATATGCGATTTCCTCGACGGTGCCGAAGCCTTCGCTGACCAGGATGCCGGCGATTTCCTCGTCCACTTCCAGCTTGTCCATGAACAGCTGGCGGGCCGAAGCCTGCTCGGCCTCCGACTTGGCGGTGACCTGGTCCTGGGTCATCACGTTGAGCTGCCAGCCGGTCAGGCGGCTGGCCAGGCGCACGTTCTGGCCGCCCTTGCCGATCGCCTGGGCCAGGCGGTCTTCGGCAACGGCCAGGTCCATCGAGTGCTTGTCTTCATCGACGATGATCGACTGCACTTCGGCCGGCGCCATCGCGTTGATGACGAAGTTGGCCGGGTTGTCGTTCCACAGCACGATGTCCACGCGCTCGCCATTGAGCTCGTTGGACACGGCCTGCACGCGCGAACCGCGCATGCCGATGCAGGCACCGATCGGATCGGTGCGCTGGTCGTGGGCGAGCACGGCGATCTTGGCGCGGTCGCCCGGATCACGGGCGCAGGCCTTGATTTCCACCAGGCCCTGGCCGACTTCCGGCACTTCCAGTTTGAACAGCTCGATCATGAATTCCGGGGCGGCGCGGCTGATGAACAGCTGCGGGCCACGGGGTTCCGAACGGACTTCGGCCAGGTAGCCGCGCACGCGGTCGCCGGCGCGCAGCACGTCGCGCGGAATGCCCTTGTCCTTCGGAATGAAGCCTTCGGCATTGCCACCGAGGTCGACATAGATGTTGCCGCGCTCGGCGCGCTTGACCACACCGGTGATCAGTTCGCCGACGCGATCCTTCCACGCATCCACGACCTGCTGGCGCTCGGCTTCGCGCACGCGCTGGACGATGACCTGCTTGGCGGCCTGGGCGGCGATGCGGCCGAAGTCCGGGTTCTCGATCTGCTCTTCGATGTAGTCGCCGACGTCCACGCCTTCGGCTTCGTCGACGGCGTCCATCAGGCGGATCTGGCGGTCCGGCGATTCCATGACCACGTCGTCGGCCACCACTTCCCAGCGGCGGAAGGTTTCGTAGCTGCCATCCTTGTGGTCGATGACCACGCGGGTCAGCACTTCCTCGTCGGGATAGCGCTTCTTCGCTGCCGAGGCCAGGGCGGCCTCGATGGCATCGAAGATCACTTCACGCGGCACGCCCTTCTCGTTGGCGACCGCGTCGACTACCAGCAACAGTTCCTTGCTCATTGGCTCACTCCGCGCGCGGCTTCTTTGCCGCCGGCTCGTTGGAAGAAGAATTCGTGTTCGGCTTCGGACGCTTCGGCGCCGGACCGGTCGGCTTGCTCGGGGCCAGCCCCAGCGCCACCCAGTCGGGCATGATCCGTGCCTTGTCGATGTTGTCGGCCGACACCACCACTTCGGTCTTGTCGACGATGAAGGTGATGGTGCCTGCGGCCTCGTCGGTTGCCTCGATACGGCCCTGCAGGCGACGACGGTTGTCCTGCGGCAGCTTCAGCGTGACCTTGGCCGATTCCCCCTGGTGGCGAGCGAACTGCTCCAGGTTGAACAGCGGGCGATCCACGCCCGGCGAGGACACTTCCAGCGTGTAATTGCCGCTGATCGGGTCTTCGACGTCCAGCTGCGCCGACACTTCGCGGCTGACCCGCTCGCAGTCGTCGACATTGATGATGCGCTCGGGCTGTTCAGCCAGCGGCACGTCGATGTAAAGGCGCAGGGTCGCACCGCCGGGGGCCGGCAGATACTCAACGCCCAGCAGCTCCAGGCCCAGCGACACAACGGTCGGGGCGAGCAGATTCGCGATGTCGGTTGCCTTGTCGCTCACAGCCTGCCTTGATCTCTTGGTTGGGTGCCGGCCTTGGCCGGCGTGAAAACATGACGCCCCGGAAACGACAAAGGGCCCGCTGGGCCCCTTTTCCGGAAAGACTCCGGTGACTGGATTCCGGTTGCAACCTGCAGTGCCTGCCGGTTGCGGCCCTCCTTCCGGGTCCGGACTCCCGCCGGGAGGCCGCCTTCAGGGGTACTGCTAGGCCGCTGATGATAGCGGCTGCACCGCGCTGGTGCAAGGTGCGGACCTGGGGTCAGATCCCTTTCCCGCGGAAAAGGGAGCTGACCCCGATCACGCAGAAACGACGCAGCCACCCAAAGAAAAACGCCTTCGAAGCAGGACTTAGAAGGCGATCTCTTTACTTGGTAGCGGGGGCAGGATTTGAACCTGCGACCTTCGGGTTATGAGCCCGACGAGCTGCCAGACTGCTCCACCCCGCATCAGAAGCGGAATTATGAGCTTTGGCTCCAAAAAATGCAAGCTTTCTCTCATTCATCAAACCGGTTGGCGCCGATCTGAAGTTGGTAGCGGGGGCAGGATTTGAACCTGCGACCTTCGGGTTATGAGCCCGACGAGCTGCCAGACTGCTCCACCCCGCACCGGAAGTGTTTGAACTGCTGCCCCGCTCTCTTTCGAGGAGGGCTACCGCAACGATGTTCTGGCTGAACCGCTGCAGTGACAACTCAGGCTGCGCATATTACACGAATCGCGCAGCTTTGTGTCAACTTTTATGCAAGATGCGCAAATGCCTGCTGGCACCAGACCATGATCGGGTTCCAGGCCAGGCCCAGCGCCAGCAGCGCCAGCGCGTTCACGCCCAGCACCAGGCCCAGCACGCGGTCGTTGCTGCGCGGCATGGCCTCGCCCACCGGCTCATCGAAGTACATGACCTTGATGACGCGCAGGTAGTAGAAGCAGCCGACCACGGCACACAGCACGCCGAGGATGGCCAGCCACAGCAGGCCCCCGTTGACGGCCGCGCCCAGCACCGCCAGCTTGGTCCAGAAGCCCAGGAACGGCGGAATGCCGGCCAGCGACGCCATGATGCACAGCACCAGGCCGGCCATCCACGGGTTGCGGGCATTGAGGCCCTTGAAGTCCTCGATGTTCTCGGCTTCGAAACCGGCACGCGACAGCGCGATGATCGCGCCGAACGCGGCGGTGGACATGATGGCGTAGGCCAGTGCGTAGAACAGCGCGGCGGCATAGCCCTGCGCGCCACCACCGGCGATGCCCATCAGCAGGAAGCCGATGTGCGAGACGGTGGAGAACGCCAGCATGCGCTTGAGGTTGCTCTGCGCGATGGCCATCAGGTTGCCGATGACCAGCGAGACCGCGGCCAGGCCGGCGATCAGCAGCTGCAGTTCAGTCGACAGCGGACCCACGCCCATTTCCAGCAGGCGGTAGGCCATGCCGAAGGCGGCCAGCTTCGGCGCCGAGCTGATGAACAGTGCGATCGGTGCCGGGGCACCCTGGTACACGTCCGGCAGCCACATGTGGAACGGTGCGGCGCCCAGCTTGAAGGCGACGCCGGCGATCATGAACACCGCACCGGTGATCAGCAGCACGCGCTCTTCCGAGTGCGGGATGGCGTCATGGATGACGTCCAGGTGCAGGCTGCCGGTGGCGCCGTAGATCAGCGACATGCCGTACAGCAGCAGGCCCGAGGCCAGCGAACCCAGCACGATGTACTTCATCGCCGCTTCCGAGGCCAGACCGTTCTCACGGTTGCTGGCAACCAGTGCGTAGGAGCACAGCGCCAGCAGTTCCAGGCCCAGGTAGACCATCAGCAGGCTGCCGGCCGAGACCAGGATCATCATGCCGGCGGTGCCGAACAGGATCAGCACCGGGATCTCGCCCTGGAACAGGTTGCGGTCACGCAGGTAGCGCCAGCCGTAGACCAGGGTCAGGCCGCTGAGCAGCACGATCCCGGTCTTCATCACGTCCGCGGCGGTATCGCGCACGAACATGCCATGGAAGACCTCGCCCTGCCCGCCCACGCCGGTGGCCAGCATGAACAGCACCACGGCCAGCGCAGCGAGCGAGAACAGGTGGGTGACGATCTTGTTCCGGTTGCTGACGAACAGGTCGAGGATCATCAGGGCGAAGGCGCTGCCGATCAGCACCAGCTCGGGAGCGAGCGGTGGCAGGTCAGCGGCGGTCAATGGCAGCAGCGGCGAGGTGGTCATCATCAAATCCTGGAATTACAGCAGCTTGCTGGATGCGATCTGCATCGCCAGCTTCGCGATCGAGGGCTCCATCAGGTCGGTCAGCGGCTTGGGGTAGATGCCCAGGGCCAGCACGCCGATGGCGAACACGCCCAGCACCAGCCATTCACGACCGTTGATGTCCTTCAGTTCGGCAACATGGCTATTGGCCACTTCACCGAAGAAGATGCGCTTGTACAGCCACAGGGTGTAGGCGGCGCCGATGATCAGGGTGGTGGCCGCGCCCAGTGCGATCCACGGATTACGCTGGAAGGCCGACAGGATGACCATGAACTCGCCGACGAAACCGCTGGTGCCCGGCAGGCCCGCATTGGCCATGAAGAACAGCATGGCGAAGGTGGCGAACCACGGCATCACGTTGACCACGCCGCCGTAATCGGCGATGCGGCGGCTGTGCATGCGGTCGTACAGCACGCCGACACAGGAGAACATCGCACCGGACACGAAGCCGTGCGAGATCATCTGCACCATGGCGCCCTGCAGGCCCAGGCGGGCAGCATCGGCGTTGCCGGCTTCACGCACCAGCCACAGGGCGATGAAGGTGCCCAGGGTAACGAAGCCCATGTGCGCGATCGACGAATAGGCGATCAGCTTCTTCATGTCGTCCTGCACCAGGGCGACCAGGCCGACGTAGATCACCGCGATCAACGACAGCGCGATCACCAGCCAGGCCCATTCCTGCGACGCGTCCGGGACGATCGGCAGGTTGAAGCGCAGGAAGCCGTAGCCACCGATCTTCAGGGCGATGGCGGCCAGGATCACCGAACCGGCGGTCGGCGCTTCCACGTGGGCGTCCGGCAGCCAGGTGTGGACCGGGAACATCGGCACCTTGACCGCGAAGGCGATCAGGAAGGCGAAGAAGATCCAGGTCTGTTCCTTGGCCGACAGCGGCAGCGCGTACAGGTCGGCCAGCTGGAAGCTGCCGCCCTTCATGTACAGGTAGATCAGCGCCACCAGCATCAGCACCGAGCCGAGGAAGGTGTACAGGAAGAACTTCAGTGCTGCGTAGATGCGGCGCGGGCCACCCCAGACACCGATGATCAGGAACATCGGGATCAGCATGGCTTCGAAGAACACGTAGAACAGCATCGCGTCCGTCGCGGCGAAGATGCCGACGGTGACGCCTTCCAGGATCAGGAAGGCCGCCACGTACTGGTTGACGCGCTTGTCGATGGCGCTCCAGGCGCCGATCAGGGCAAGCACGCTGACCAGGGTGGTCAGCAGGATCAGCGCCACGGCAATGCCGTCCACGCCCAGGTTGTAGCCGATCTTGTACGCCGGGATCCAGGCATGGGTCTCGACGAACTGCAGGCCGTCGATGCCCGCGTTGTAGCCGCTCAGCAGCGAGAGGCTTGCAACGAAGGTGAGTACCGCGACGCCCAGCGACGCCCAGCGGGCAGTCTGTGCATCACGGATCGCAAGGATCAGGGCGCCACCGATGATCGGCAGCCAGATGAGGACACTGAGTAGAGGCCAGTTCGACACGTCTTCTTATTCCGTACAGGTCATCAACGCAGGTAATGCATCAGCACGCCCAGCAGGGCAATCAGGCCGATGATCATCGCGAAGGCGTAGTGATAGAGGAAACCGGATTGGGTACGACGCAGCACGCCGGCTGCAACGTCCACAACACGTGCCGAGAGATTGACCACGCCGTCGACGATGTTGCTGTCGATCCAGCGCGAGACCTTGCCCAGCTTGACGCTGCCACCGGCAAAGCCATCGATCCACAGCTTGTCGAAGCCGTACTTGTTTTCCAGCACCGAAACGATCGGGGCGAAGGTCTTGCGTGCCTTGCCCGAGAGGTCCGGCTTCCACAGGTAGAACAGCGCGGCCAGCAGGAAGCCCGCCAGGGTCAGCCAGAACGGCGGCAGCATCATGCCGTGCAGCGCGAACGCGACCGGGCCATGGAACTCTTCACCCAGGAACGCGACGGTGTTCTTGGCCGGATCGTAGAAGTCGACGATGCCGGTGAAGAACGTCTGTGCCTGGCCCTTGATCGCCTCGTGCGCATGGTTGCCGGCCCAGTCGGTGCCGTGCAGCATCGGACCGATGCTGAAGAAACCGATGGCGATCGACGGGATGGCCAGCAGGATCAGCGGCAGGGTCACCACCCACGGGGTTTCATGCGGTTCATGCGGACCGTGGCCATGGCCGTGGTCGTCATGGGCATCGCCATGGCGGGCATCGGCGGCGTGGTGATCGTCATGGCCGTGGCCATGATCGTCGTGCGCGTCGCGGAAACGCTCCTTGCCGTGGAAGGTCATGAACAGCAGGCGGAAGCTGTAGAAGCTGGTCACCAGCACGCCACCCAGCACCGCCCAGTAGCCATAGGTGGCCACCCAGCTGTTCTGCATGTGGGCGTGGATCTCGGCCGCCTCGATGATGGTGTCCTTCGAGTAGAAGCCGGAGAAGAACGGCGTACCAACCAGGGCCAGCGTACCGATCCACATGGTGATGAAGGTGATCGGCATGTACTTGCGCAGGCCGCCCATCTTGCGCATGTCCTGCTCGTGGTGCATCGCGATGATGACCGAGCCGGCGCCCAGGAACAGCAGGGCCTTGAAGAAGGCGTGGGTCATCAGGTGGAACACGGCGGCCGAGTAGGCCGACACGCCCAGGGCGACGGTCATGTAGCCCAGCTGCGACAGCGTGGAGTACGCGACGACGCGCTTGATGTCGTTCTGCACGATGCCGATCAGGCCGGTGAAGAACGCGGTGGTGGCACCGATGAACAGCACGAAGTTCAGCGCCGTCTGCGACAGCTCGAACAGCGGCGACATGCGGGTGACCATGAAGATACCGGCGGTCACCATCGTCGCGGCGTGGATCAGTGCCGAGATCGGGGTCGGGCCTTCCATCGAGTCCGGCAGCCACACGTGCAGCGGGACCTGGGCCGACTTGCCCATGGCGCCGATGAACAGGCAGATGCAGATGACGGTGGCGATCGACCAGATCACCGGCTCGTTCAGCAGCTGCATGCCCAGGATCGTGCCGTCCCAGATCTGCAGCTGGGCGCGCGGGTCAGCCAGCATGCCGGCCTGCGAGAACACCTGCGAGTAGTCCAGGGTGCCGAACACCCACAGCACGCCAGCGATACCCAGCAGGAAGCCGAAGTCACCGACACGGTTGACCAGGAACGCCTTCATGTTGGCGAAGATCGCGGTCGGGCGCTTGAACCAGAAGCCGATCAGCAGGTACGACACCAGGCCCACCGCTTCCCAGCCGAAGAACAGCTGCAGGAAGTTGTTGCTCATCACCAGGGTGAGCATCGAGAAGGTGAACAGCGAGATGTAGCTGAAGAACCGCTGGTAGCCCGGGTCGTCCTGCATGTAGCCGATCGTGTAGATGTGGACCAGCAGCGACACGAAGGTCACCACCACCATCATCATCGCGGTCAGCTTGTCGACCATGAAGCCGACGTGCGCCGAATACTGGCCGACTTCGAAGAACGTGTAGATGTTCTGGTTGAACGGCTGCGCGCCGCCCCACATCAGCTGGTAGAACGTGTACATCGACAGGCCGCAGGCTACCGCGACGCCGAGGATGGTGATGGTCTGCGCGCCGAAGCGCTTGACCTGGCGACCGAACAGGCCGGCGATGATGCTGCCGAACAGCGGTGCAAGCACCACTGCGATCAACAGACTCTTGGAGAGAGTGATTTCCATCTGTGGATCAGCCCTTCAACGAATCGACTTCGCCGACATTGATCGTGCGGCGGGTACGGAACAGGGTCACCAGGATCGCCAGGCCGATGGCGGCTTCCGCGGCGGCGACGGTCAGGATGAAGAACACGAACAGCTGGCCGGACGGATCGCCCAGCTGACGCGAGAAGCCGACGAAGTTGATGTTCACCGACAGCAGCATCAGCTCGATCGACATCAGCAGGACGATGACGTTCTTCCGGTTGAGGAAGATGCCGGCCAGGCTGATGGCGAACAGCACCGCGCCAAGCGCAAGCATGTGGCCAAGGGTAATCACGGCTGGGTCTCCTCGCCGGTGGCCGGCTTGCTGTTGCTGTGCACGACCGGTGCTTCGGCGCCCATCTTGACCATGCGCAGGCGCTGGCCGGCCTTGACCATGGTCTGCTCACCCGGGTTCTGGCTCTTCACGCCGGTACGGCGACGCAGGGTCAGCATCACGGCGGCGACCACGGCCACGGTCAGGATGACGGCGGCGAACTCGAACGGCAGCAGGTATTCGGTGAACAGCGTGCGCGCCAGCCAGGTGACGTTGGAGCTGTCGGCAGCGACCGCAGCGGCGTTGTCGGCCGGGAACGGAGTGACCGCCCTGCCCTTCACGCCGATCAGGATCAGCATCTGCACCAGCATCGCCACTGCCACGATCAGGCCGACCGGCAGGTAGCGCACCCAGCCCTCACGCATCTTGGTGGGATCGATGTCCAGCATCATCACCACGAACAGGAACAGCACCATCACCGCGCCGACGTAGACCAGCACCAGCGCCACGCCGAGGAACTCGGCGCCCACCAGCAGCCACACGCAGGCAATGGAGAAGAAGGTCAGCACCAGGCACAGCACTGCATGCACCGGGTTGCGCACGCTGATCACCGCACCGGCCGAAACCGTTGCCGCGATGGCGAACACCCAGAAAGCGATATTTACCCAATCCATCTCTCGACCTCAGCGGTAAGCGGCATCGGCGGCACGACGCTCGGCGATCTCGTTTTCGAGACGATCGCCAAGGGCCAGCAGCTGCGGCTTGGTAACGATGTTTTCGCCACGGTTCTCGAAGTGGTACTCGAGGATGTGGGTTTCGACGATCGAGTCCACCGGGCAGCTTTCTTCGCAGAAGCCGCAGAAGATGCACTTGAACAGGTCGATGTCGTAGCGGGTGGTGCGGCGGGTGCCGTCCTCGCGCTTGGCCGAGTCGATGGTGATGGCCAGGGCCGGGCACACCGCTTCGCACAGCTTGCAGGCAATGCAGCGCTCTTCGCCGTTGGGGTAACGGCGCAGCGCGTGCAGGCCACGGAAGCGCGGCGACTGCGGGAACTTCTCCATCGGGTACATCATCGTGTACTTCGGCTTGAAGCTGTACTTCAGCGTCAGCCAGAGGCCCGCCAACAGTTCGAGCAGCAGCAGGCTCTTGAAGTAATGGGTAATCCTGTTCATCACTTTAGACGCCCTTTTGAATCACGCCGAAGAACACCATGACGGCGGTAACCGCGATCCACAGAATGGCCAGCGGGATGAAGACCTTCCAGCCCAGGCGCATGATCTGGTCGTAGCGGAAGCGCGGGAAGCTGGCACGGAACCAGATGTAGGCACTGGCGAAGAAGAACACCTTGACGAACAGCCACGGTGCACCACCCTTCCAGATCCAGTCGACCAGCGGCGAGACATCGCCGAAGTTGACCCAGCCCTGGACCGGGCTCAGCCAGCCGCCGAGGAAGAAGATCGAGATCAGGAAGCTGATCAGGATCATGTTCGCGTATTCGGCCAGGAAGAACAGCGCGAAGGCACCGCCGGAGTATTCGACCATGTGGCCGGCGACGATTTCCGATTCGCCTTCCACCACGTCGAACGGCGCGCGGTTGGTTTCAGCCACGCCCGACACCCAGTAGATGACGAACAGCGGGAACAGCGGCAGCAGGAACCAGTCGAAGAAGCCGGAGCTGCCGGCCTGCGCCATCACGATATTGCTCAGGTTCAGGCTGCCAGCGGCGATCATCACGCCGACCAGGGCGAAGCCCATGGCGATTTCGTAGCTGATCATCTGCGCCGAGGCGCGCATGGCACCCAGGAACGCGTACTTCGAGTTGGACGCCCAACCGGCCAGGATGATGCCGTAGATACCCAGCGAGGTCATCGCCAGCAGGTACAGCAGGCCGGCGTTGGCATTGGACAGCACGATCTGCGAATCGAAGGGGACCACCGACCAGGCCGCGAAGGCCGGGGCCAGGGTGATCAGCGGTGCCAGCAGGTAGATCGCCTTGTTGGCGCTGCTCGGCTGGACCACTTCCTTGAACAGCAGCTTGAAGACGTCGGCGAAGGCCTGGAAGATGCCCATGCCCACGTACATCGGGCCGTGGCGGACGTGCATCCAGCCGATCAGCTTGCGTTCCCAGACCACGTAGAAGGCCACCGAGATGATCACCGGAACGGTGATCACCAGGATCTTCAGGATGATCCAGATCAGCGCGCCGATGTCACCGAGGCCAAGCAGCCACTGGTGCAGCGGGTCGACCGCGTTCAACAGCAATTCGTTCATGCAGCCACCACCGTTACGCGAGCGGCACCCAGCGGCGCGGTCGCGCCGTGGCCCGATTCAATCCAGACCGAACCCGCAGCGACGCGGGCGTCGACCACCACCGGCAGGGTGGCCTTGCCGGCATCGGTGCCGACCTTGGCCATCTGCCCTTCCTGCAGCTGCAGGCGAGCGGCATCTTCAGCGTTCAGCACGATGCGCGGGGCGTTGTTGAGCGGATGCGACTGCAGCGCCGGGGCGCGACGGACCACCGCATCGGTGCGGTAGATCGCGGCGGTCGAAGCCACTTCCAGGCCTTCGCCGGCAATCACCGGCTGCGCCGAAGCGGCAACGGTGACCGACACCGGGGCCAGGCTGGCACGCAGGCCGGCCAGGTCGGTGAAGTCGAAACCGGCCAGCGCCATGTCGCCGCCCAGTGCGCGCAGCACGCGCCAGCCTTCACGGGCCTCGCCCGGCAGCTTGCCGCCGGCACGGGCCGACTGCTCGCGACCATCGAGATTGGTCAGGGTGGCGTCGATTTCCGGCAGCGCACCGATCGGCAGGATCACGTCGGCGACGTCGCGGGTCGAGGCACAGGCGAACTGGCTGAAGGCCACCACCTGGGCACCGGCCAGCGCCTTGCGCGCGGCAGGTGCATCGGCGAAATCCAGGCCCGGCTCCAGGCCGTACACCACGTAGGCCTGGCGCGGCTGCGCCAGCATCGCGGCGACGTCCTTGCCGGCCGGCAGCACGCCGGCGCGGGTCAGGCCCACGGCGTTGGCGCCCTGCGGGATGCGGCACAGCTTGGCACCGGTGGCGGCGGCGAAGTCACGCGCGGCGGCGCGGATGGCGGCAGCCTGCGGGTGGTTTTCGGCGATGCCACCAACGATCAGCACGGTGTTGTTGCCGCCCTGCACGGCCGAACGCAGCTCGGCGTTGGCCAGCGCGTCGACGAACTTCGACGGCGCGACGATCTGCTTGCCGGCAATGCTGAAGGCGAAGTCGAAGTCCACCGGATTGACGACGTGGATCTTCGCGCCCTTGGTGGTCTGCGCCTTGCGCAGGCGGGCGTGCAGCAGCGGCAGTTCGTGGCGGATGTTGCTGCCCAGAACGACGATGCGGTCGGCGCCTTCGATTTCGGCCAGCGGCAGGCCGAACACTTCGGCGGTTGCAGCGTCGGAGAAATCACGGTTGTTGATGCGGTGGTCGATGTTGCTCGAGCCCAGGCCCTTGGCCAGGCGGGCCAGCAGCGCGCCTTCCTCGTTCGAGGTGGACGGATGCACCAGCACGCCCAGGTTGTCGCCCTGGTTGGCCTTGAGGATCTCGGCGGCCGCGGCCAGGCCTTCGGCCCAGCTCACTTCCTTCCACTCGCCATTGACCTTGCGCAGCGGCTTGACCGCACGGTCTTCGCTGTACAGGCCCTGGTGCGAGTAGCGGTCACGGTCGGACAGCCAGCACTCGTTCACCGCTTCGTTGTCGCGCGGCACGGTGCGCAGCACTTCGCCGCGACGCACGTGCAGGAACAGGTTCGAACCCATCGCGTCGTGGTAGCCCAGCGACTCGCGCGCGGTCAGTTCCCACGGGCGGGCGCGGAACTGGAACACCTTGTTGGTCAGTGCGCCGACCGGGCAGACGTCGACGACATTGCCGGACAGTTCGGTGGTCAGCGGCTTGCCGTCGAAGGTACCGATCTGCAGGTTCTCACCGCGGTACATGCCACCCAGTTCGTAGGTACCGGCGACGTCGGCGGTGAAGCGGACGCAGCGGGTGCACTGGATGCAGCGGGTCATCTCGGTGGCGACCAGCGGGCCCATGTCCTCGTCCGGCACCACGCGCTTGCGCTCGTTGAAGCGGCTGACCGAACGGCCATAGCCCAGCGACACGTCCTGCAGCTCGCACTCGCCGCCCTGATCGCAGATCGGGCAGTCGAGGGGGTGGTTGATGAGCAGGAACTCCATCACCGAGCGCTGGAACTTCAGTGCCTTCTCGCTGCGGGTGGCGACCTTCATGCCATCCATCACCGGAGTGGCGCAGGCCGGCGCCGGCTTCGGCGACTTTTCCACGTCCACCAGGCACATGCGGCAGTTGGCGGCGATCGGCAGCTTCTCGTGGTAGCAGAAGCGCGGAATCGAAATGCCGGCCTTGTCGGCCGCCTGGATGATCATCGAACCCTTGGGCACGACCAGCGACTTGCCATCGATTTCGATGGTCACGTGATCCGGTGGCACGTTCGGGTTTACGGGTTGCGCGCTCATGCGGCGGCTGCCTCCACCTTCTTGCCGTCAACCATCGAATGACCGTTGACGATGTAGTACTCGAATTCGTCCCAGAACTGGCGCAGGAAGCCCTGGATGGGCCATGCAGCCGCTTCACCGAACGCACAGATGGTGTGGCCTTCGATCTGGCCGGCCACCGCCTTCAGCTGGTGCAGGTCTTCCATCGTGGCCTTGCCGGCGACGATGCGCTCCAGCACGCGGTGCATCCAGCCGGTGCCCTCACGGCACGGGGTGCACTGGCCACAGGATTCCTTGTGGAAGAACTGGCTGATACGGCAGGCGAACTTGACGCAGCAGACGCTGTCGTCCAGCACCACGATCGCGCCCGAACCCAGGCCGGAGCCCAGTGCACGGATGGTGTCGTAGTCCATCGGCAGGTCCTTCAGCTCGGCCGCGGTCAGCACCGGCATCGACACGCCGCCCGGGATCGCGCCCTTCAGCGTGCGGCCCGGACGCAGGCCACCGGCCATTTCCAGCAGGTCGTGGAATTTGGTGCCGAGCGGCACTTCGAAGTTGCCGCCATTCTGCACGCAGCCGGACACCGAGAAGCACTTCGGACCGCCGTTGGCGGTCAGGCTCAGGCCCTTGAACCACTCCGGACCGTTGCGGATGATCGCCGGCACCGAACCATAGGTTTCGGTGTTGTTGATCGTCGACGGCTTGCCATACAGGCCGAAATTGGCCGGGAACGGCGGCTTGTAGCGCGGCTGGCCCTTCTTGCCCTCCAGCGATTCCATCAGCGCGGTTTCTTCGCCGCAGATGTACGCGCCGGCGCCCAGCGCGCCGTAGATGTCGATGTCCACGCCGCTGCCGAGGATGTTCTTGCCCAGCCAGCCGTTCGCATAGGCGTCGGCCAGGGCCTGCTCGAAGTGCTCGAACGGCTCGTGGTGGAACTCACCGCGCAGGTAGTTGTAACCCACGGTCGAACCGGTGGCGTAGCAGGCGATCGCCATGCCTTCCACCACCGAATGCGGGTTGTAGCGCAGGATGTCGCGGTCCTTGCAGGTGCCCGGCTCGGATTCGTCCGAGTTGCAGAGGATGTACTTCTGCATGTTGCCCTTCGGCATGAAGGACCACTTCAGGCCGGTCGGGAAGCCTGCGCCACCGCGGCCGCGCAGGCCCGAGGCCTTGACCATCTCGATGACCTGCTCCGGCGGGATCTTCTCTTCGAGGATCTTGCGCAGGGCGGCGTAGCCACCGGTCTTCAGGTAGCTTTCGTACGACCACGGGGTGTCGTAATGCAGGGTGGTATAGACCACCTGGTGCGGCAGCGGCGCGGGGCCGACCGGACCCTTGGATTCGTGGTGATGTGCCATGCCCTTACTCCAGCCCGTCCAGCAGCTCGTCGACCTTTTCCAGGGTCAGACGCTCATGGTAGTGACCGTTGATGACCATCATCGGCGCGCCGCCGCAGCCAGCCAGGCACTCTTCCTCGCGCTTGAGGTAGACGCGGCCGTCCGGGGTCGATTCACCGTGCTTGATGCCCAGCTTCTTCTCGCAGTGGCGGACGATGTCCTCGGCGCCATTGAGCCAGCAGCTGATGTTGGTGCAGATGGCCACGTTGTTGCGGCCCACCTTCTCGGTCTCGAACATCGAGTAGAAGCTGGCGACCTCGTAGGCCCACACCGGCGGCAGGTCCAGGTACTTGGCCACACCGGCGATCAGTTCGTCGGTCAGCCAGCCCTGGTTCTGCTCCTGGGCCGCATGCAGGCCCTGCAGCACGGCAGAGCGCTTGCGGTCCGGCGGGAACTTGGACAGCCAGTGATCGATGTGAGCGCGGGTCTTGTCGCTCAGCACCACCATCGGGTCGACGTCGCGCGCCGCCTCGAAATTACCTGTCGCCTTCATCGGCCGACCTCAGCGAAATGCATAACGTGAAATTCCAGAAACTGCGGCGCCGGCTTGCGCCGGCTGCCTGCAGCGGGCGTTGGCGTGGCGGACGGCATTACCGGTCAACCTCGCCGAACACCAGGTCGTAGGTACCGATCATCGCCACCACGTCGGCCAGCATGTGGCCGCGCACGATCGAATCGATCGAGGACAGGTGGGCGAAGCCCGGCGCACGCAGGTGCACGCGGAACGGCTTGTTGGCGCCATCGGAGACCAGGTAGCAGCCGAATTCGCCCTTCGGGGCTTCCACCGCCGAGTAGGTCTCGCCGGCCGGCACGCAGTAGCCTTCGCTGAACAGCTTGAAGTGGTGGATCAGCGCTTCCATGTCGTCCTTCATGTCCTCGCGCTTGGGCGGAGCGACCTTGAAGTTCTTCACCATCACCGGGCCCGGGTTGGCCTTCAGCCACGCCACGCACTGCTTGATGATGCGGTTGGACTCGCGCATTTCGGCAACGCGGACCAGGTAGCGGTCGTAGCAGTCGCCTTCCTTGCCCAGCGGGATGTCGAAATCGACGGCATCGTACTTGGCGTACGGGCGCTTCTTGCGCAGGTCCCAGGCGACGCCCGAGCCACGCAGCATCACGCCGGTCATGCCCCACTGGTGCGCCAGTTCCGGCGTCACCACGCCGATGCCGACGGTACGCTGCTTCCAGATACGGTTGTCGGTCAGCAGGGTTTCGTATTCGTCGATGCGCTTGGGGAACTCGACGGTGAAGTTCTCCAGGAAGTCCAGCAGCGAGCCCTCGCGCGAAGCATTGAGCTGCTTCAGCGCCTTGCCCTTGTGCCAGCGCGACTCCTTGTACTTCGGCATGTGGTCCGGCAGGTCGCGGTAGACACCGCCCGGACGGTAGTACGCCGCGTGCATGCGTGCGCCGGAGACTGCTTCATAGCAGTCCATCAGCTCTTCGCGCTCGCGGAAGGCGTACAGCATCACCGCCATCGCACCCAGGTCGAGCGCGTTGGAGCCCAGCCACATCAGGTGGTTGAGGATGCGGGTGATCTCGTCGTACATGGTGCGGATGTACTGCGCACGCTCCGGCGCCTCGATGCCCATCAGGGTCTCGATCGCGCGCACGTAGGCGTGCTCGTTGCACATCATCGACACGTAATCCAGTCGATCCATGTAACCGATCGACTGGTTGAACGGCTTGGACTCGGCCAGCTTTTCGGTACCACGGTGCAGCAGACCCACGTGCGGGTCGGCGCGCATGATGGTTTCACCGTCCATTTCCAGGATCAGGCGCAGCACACCGTGAGCGGCCGGATGCTGCGGGCCGAAGTTCATGGTGTAGTTGCGGATTTCCTGCCGGCTTTCGGCGGCGTTGCTGGCGAATGCTTCGCCGGCCTGGTGTACGTGGCTCACTTCACTGCCTCCTGCGCGCGCTCACCTTCTGCGGTCTGCAGACGGGCGTCGTCGCGGATCACGCGCGGCACGCCGACACGCGGCTCCACCGAGGTGACCGGTTCGTAGATCACGCGCTTCTTTTCTTCGTCGTAGCGGACTTCGACATTGCCGATCAGCGGGAAGTCCTTGCGGAACGGATGGCCGACGAAACCGTAGTCGGTCAGGATCCGGCGCAGGTCCGGGTGGCCTTCGAAGATCACGCCGTACAGGTCGAACGCTTCGCGCTCGAACCAGTTCAGGCCCGGCCAGATGCCGGTCAGCGAGGACACCACCGGCAGTGCTTCGTCAGGCGCGAAGCAGCGCAGGTGCATCATCAGGTTGTGCTGGTACGAGCGCAGCTGGGCGACCACGGCGAAACGCTGGGTCGGCATGTGCTGCGGGCGGGCACCGTCGGCACCGTTTTCCTCGGTGGGGAACTCACCCCACGCGAAACGGCCCTGGGCCTTGCCTTCGACGCCACGGCTGAAGCCCTGCGAGGACACGTCGGCGGTGTCCCATTCGTCGGAGCCATAACCCAGGTAATCGACGCCGCAGAGATCCACGGCCTGCTCGAAACCAAACTCGTCACGCAGCGCCAGGGCGGTGGCGTGCCACTCGGCGGCAGGCACTTCCAGCGTCACTTCGCCGCGGGGTTCGACCACGATGACCTTCGCACCAGCGAAACGTGCGGAGAGTCGGTCGATGAAGGATGCTTGCTCTGCCATGGGGGCTTGGCGCGCTCTTGTCAGGTGAAGGGGTCAGCGGGCGATGGTCTGTGTACGCCAGATCTTCTTCTGCAGCTGCAGGATCCCGTACACCAGCGCCTCGGCGGTCGGCGGGCAACCCGGGACGTAGACGTCCACCGGCACCACGCGATCACAGCCGCGCACGACAGAATAGGAGTAGTGGTAATAGCCGCCACCATTGGCGCAGCTACCCATCGAGATGACCCACTTCGGGTCCGGCATCTGGTCGTAGACCTTGCGCAGCGCCGGGGCCATCTTGTTGACCAGGGTACCGGCCACGATCATCACGTCGGACTGGCGCGGCGACGGGCGGAACACCACGCCGTAGCGGTCAAGGTCCAGGCGCGCGGCGCCGGCATGCATCATCTCGACCGCGCAGCAGGCCAGACCGAAGGTCATCGGCCACATCGAGCCGGTGCGCGCCCAGTTCAGCAGTGCATCGACGCTGGTGGTGACGAAGCCCTTTTCCAGCAGCGGGTTGTCACCTTCCGGCCGCAGGATGTCATCAACCCGGCCTTCCGGCGTGGGGTTGTTCATGAGGCCATCGAGAGTCTGAATCACTCCCATTCCAGCGCTCCCTTCTTCCAGACGTAAATGAAACCGAGGAACAGCATGCCGACGAACAGGCCCATGGTGACGAGCGAACGCGCGCCCAGCTCCATGAAGACCTGGGTCCACGGCACGATGAAGATGATTTCCAGGTCGAAGACGATGAACTGGATCGCGATCAGGTAGTAGCGCACGTCGAACTTCATGCGCGCGTCTTCGAAGGCCTCGAAGCCGCACTCGTACGGCGACAGCTTTTCCAGATCGGGGCGGCGGGGACCGAGGAATCGACCAACCAGCATCAGCGTAATGCCGATACCGGTGGCAACGATCAGAAACAGCAGAGACGGCAAATATTCGGCCAGCACAGCGATTCTCTCTTGCCTCTGCCGCTGCGCCTGCAGGCGCTTTGGCATGGGGGAGTGGACGGGAATCTACCTGGCGCCTTGCGCGCCAGGCGAACCCGCTTTACTTACAAATGGTGCCCAAGAGGGGACTCGAACCCCTACGACCTAAGTCGCTACCACCTCAAGGTAGTGCGTCTACCAATTCCGCCACCTGGGCAAACGATCACATCAGACTATCTTCCCGATGCGCCGCGTATTGTAACCGGCTTCAGTGTTTCTGGGAGCCTTCCGAAGGCTTTTCTTCACCAGAAACCGAAGATTCCGCCTGAGCCGGCACATTCGCGGCCGGAACCGGGGCGGCCGGGACCGCATCAGCCTTCGGAACGGCCGGCAATTCGCCTGCCGGAGCCGCCGAAGCGACCGCCGCCGGGGCGGACATCAAGCCCAGATCCTGGTCGGCCGCCGGACGGCTGCCATGACCGGCATACCAGGCCATGAAGAGGCTGATGCCGAAGAACACGACGGCCAGCCACTTGGTCGACTTGGACAGGAAGTTCGAGGCGCCACGCGCACCGAACACCGTACCCGAGGCGCCGGCACCAAAGCCCGAACCCGCCGCCGCACCCGAGCCACGCTGCATCAGGATCAGCGCGATCATGGCCACAGCGACCAGCACGTAGACGACATTGAGGATCAACATCAGCATTGGAAACCGCCCTCGGACAATACTTCTAGGATTAGTTCGCGGCCGCCGCCCTTGCGATGGCCAGGAAGTCCGCGGCCACCAGGGAGGCGCCGCCGACCAGCCCACCATCGACATCCGGCTGCGCGAACAGTTCCCCGGCATTGTCGGGCTTCACGCTACCGCCGTAAACAATGGGCAGTGAATCAGCGATTCTAGCATCGATACGCGCGACTTCGCCACGGATGAACGCGTGCACCTGCTGTGCCTGCTCCTTGGTGGCGGTACGGCCGGTACCGATGGCCCAGACCGGCTCATAGGCGACCACGGCCTGGGCCAAACCGGCCGCGCCGACCAGCTCCAGCACCGGTGCCAGCTGGCTGGCGATGACCGCTTCGGTCTGCCCGGCCTCGCGCTGCTCCAGGGTCTCGCCCACGCACAGCACCGGCACCAGGCCGGCGTGCTGGGCGGCCGCGAACTTGCGCGCGACCAGCTCGCTGCTCTCGTGGTGGTACTGGCGGCGCTCGGAATGGCCGACCAGGCCATAGCGGGCCCCGACCTCGACCAGCATGGCCGCGCAGACCTCGCCGGTGTAGGCGCCCTTCTCGTTGCTGCTCACGTCCTGCGCGCCAAAGGCCAGGCCGGTCTCGCCGAAGTCCTCGACCAGCTCACCCAGGTACGGCAGCGGCGGCAGGATCACCACGTCCACCCCCTCCAGCGGCAGCCCGGCAGCCACCTGCCCCAGCAGTTCATTGGCGAATTGACGGCTGCCATGCAGCTTCCAGTTTCCGGCGACGATCTTGCGGCGCATGAGCGGGTGGCTCCTGTGTGAAGTCAGCCGGTCATGATACCCGCTGCGACAAAAATCCGTTTCCTTGTAAGCGGTTACATGGATTTTCAGCCAACGGCGCAGCCCCTCGTGGCGGGGGGCGGGGTTTGGTTGCTCGCGGAGAGCCCGGTTGGATTGGCGGGCTTGGCCGGCCTGGGGGTTCACGGCGCGTCCTGCCAACCCACACCGCCCCGCCCAACACGCAGAAACCCAGAGCCGCTTTGGCTTTGGACTTGCCGGCCAGCGACCGGCACTACCGCGGGTGCAGGGTGCAACCCTGCAAAGACAAAGGCCGCCTTTCGGCGGCCTCACTTTTCTTTACTTCAGCTTGATCTCGCGCAGGCGCTCCTCGAGGAAGCCGTGGGCGGTGATCGGCTCCGGGTACCGGCTCGGGTTCTCCGGGGTGATGCACGAGGGCAGCACGTCGATCAGGAAATCCGGGTTCGGGTGCAGGAAGAACGGCACCGAGTAGCGCGGCTGGCGGGCCAGCTCGCCCGGGGGGTTGACCACGCGATGGATCGTCGACGGGTACACATGGTTGGTCAGGCGCTGCAGCATGTCGCCGATGTTGACCACGATGGTGTCCGCGTCCGAGGTGAACGGCACCCACTCGCCCTCATGCGACTGCACCTCCAGGCCCGCGGCGCTGGCGCCGACCAGCAGGGTGATGAAGTTGATGTCGCCATGCGCGCCGGCACGCACGTTCGGGATGTCGTCGGTGGTGATCGGCGGGTAGTGGATCGGGCGCAGGATCGAGTTGCCGAAGTTGGTCTTGTCGGCGAAGAAGTCTTCCGGCAGGCCGATGTGCAGGGCCAGCGCGGACAGCACGCGCGAACCCAGGTTGTCCAGCGCCTGGTACAGGCCGTAGCCGCGCTCACGGAAGCCCTCGACCTCGGTCGGCCACAGGTTCGGCGCCATCACGTCGCGGTACTTGGAGTCGTCGGCGATTTCACGACCGATGTGCCAGAACTCCTTCAGGTCGAAGTGCTTGGAGCCCTTGGCGGTTTCCACGCCGAAGGGAGTATAGCCGCGGGCGCCGCCGCTGCCGGCCACGTGGTACTTGCGCTTGACCTCTTCCGGCAGGGCGAAGAAGGCCTTGAAGGCATCGTAGGCCGCGTCGATGTCGGCCTGCGGAATGCCGTGGTTGCGGATGCCCGCGAATCCCCATTGGCGGTAGGCCGCGCCCAGCTCGGCCACGAAGGCCTCGCGGTCGCTGTCGAAACGGGTGATGTCGAGGGTGGGGATCTGGCTCACAGCAATTCCTGGCTTGTCATTGGGTCTGGGGGGCCTGCGCATTCATGGCCCGCCTGAACATTGTGACAGATCACCCGGCGGACGCTACTCGATCCTCGGAAACAAATCGATACAATGCGCGACCTGCGCACAATTTAACGAATCCATCACGTTGGCAGCGCAAGCCCCGACCGCGCCTCCCCGACCCGACGCACCATGCCCGACGCCCCAGCCGCCATCGCCCTTCCCTCTGCGGGCCCTGCCCTTCGCTGGCGCCGGCTTGCGTGGTGGTCCCTGTTCGTTCTGGGCAATGCGCTGCTGGCGACGATGATCACCCTCGGCAACGTGCCGCTGTACGACAACCCGGGCGGCCGCCAGGGCCTGGCCTATCTCGCGATTGCCCTGCCCGGGCACCTGCTCGCCTTCGGTGCGCTGGCCGGCGCGCTGCCACTGCTCCTGGGCCTGTGGCCGCGCAGCGCGCGCACGCTGAGCATCAGTGCGGTACTGCTGCAGGGCTTGTGGTTGTGCCTGCTGCTGGTCGACGCCAAGGTGTTCACCCTGTACCGCTTCCACCTCAATGCCATGGTCCTGAACATGGTGTTCGGCGGCGCCCTGCAGGACCAGGTTGCGTTGTCGTGGAAGACCTGGGTACAGGTCGGCCTGCTGGTGGCGGCCATTTTCACCGCCGAGAGCATCCTGGCCTGGGCGTGCTGGAAGCTGCTGCCGGCCGCGCCCCGCCGGCGCAGGGTGCTGCAGGCCTGGGCGGTGGTCGCCCTGCTGATGGCGAGCGGCCAGGTGGCCACCGCCTACTACGACGCACGCGGCGACCGTGACGTGATTGCCCAGTGGAACTACCTGCCCTGGGCCCAGCCGATCACCGCCAAGAGCTTCATGCGCAGGCTGGGCGTGGTCAGTGAACAGCAGGTCGGCCTGCCCGATCCTCGCCATGCGCAGCTGCTGTATCCGCTGCAGCCACTGCGCTGCCAGAGCCCACAGCGGCCCAATGTACTGATGGTCGTGCTGGAATCGCTGCGCCACGATGCGCTTACTCCGCAGATCATGCCGAACACTTCGGCACTGGCGGCCTCCGCTCGTGTCTACGACCGCCATTTCAGCACGGGCAACGCCACCCGCTATGGCCTGTTCGGCCTGCTCTACGGCCTGCCGGGCGGCTACTGGCAAAGCATGCTTGACGAACAGCGCGGCTCGCAGCTGTTCAAGGTGCTGGGCCAGCAGGGGTACGACCTGCATCTGTACGGCAGCGCGCCGATGTACAGCCCGGAATTCGACCGCACTGCATTTGCGGACGTCCGCGACCAGCTGCACCAGGGCCCGCCCGGCCTGGGTTCGGAAGGCCGTGACAGCAGCATCGTGGCCTCGCTTCAGAAGGACATCCGTGCAAGCCAGGCAGCGCACACGCCGTGGTTCGGCTTCGTCTTCCTCGATTCCACCCATGCGCCCTACCACATGCCCGCAGGCTACCCGCCGCTGGCGACCCCGATGGCGCAGGAAATCGACTTCCTCAGGTTCGGTCCGGACCACGACCCGGCCCCGGAACTGAACCGTTACCGGACCGCCGTGCATTACGCCGACAGCCTCGTCGGCACCCTGCTGGACGATCTGCGCGCGCAGGGCCTGGATCAGAACACCATCGTCCTGGTCACCGGCGACCACGCCGAGGAGTTCAACGACCTGAAGCTGAACTACTGGGGCCACAACGGCAACTTCTCCGACTACCAGCTGCAGGTGCCGTTCGTGCTGCACTGGCCCGGCCAGGCCAGCGGCCATGAGACACGCACCAGTTCACATGAGGACTGGGTGCCGACGTTGATGCGCCACGCCCTGGGCTGCGAGAACGCACTGAGCGACTTCAGCACCGGCCAGGATCTGCTGGCCGAACCCGCAGGCGAGCGCGCACTGGTGGTGGAAAGCTGGTCACAACGCGCCGTCCGCCATGGCAATGGCATCTACGTGTTCGACAAGTTCGGCAATGCGACGGCGCTTGACCTGCATTACCGCCCGCTGCCGCGCCAGCCCCCGGATGCCGGCGCCGTCCGTACCGCATGGGAAGCGCTGACCCGCTTCCGCAACCGCTGACCACAGAGGATGGATTCCATGAAACGCTCGCTGCGGATCCTGCATACCGAAGCTGCCCGGGGAATGGGCGGCCAGGAGATCTACATCTTCCGCCACATGCAGGTGATGCGTGCGCGTGGGCACCAGGTGTCGCTGCTGTGCCAGCCCGATGCCCGCCTGGCCCAGCTCGCGCGCGACGATGGCTTCACCGTGCATACCCTGCGCATGGGCGGCCTGGCACGGCTGCTGCGTGGCATCTGGTCGGTGTCACGCCTGGTACGCCGCGAGCGCTACGACGTGGTCAACACCACCAGCCGCCGCGACGCACTGATCGCCGCGGCCGGCGCACGCCTGGGCGGCACGCCACTGGTGGTGCGCTCGCGCCACCTGATGAGTCCGGTCAATTCGTTGCTGACCTATACCGGTCTTCCGCACCGGATCATCACCGTCAGCGATTTCGTCAAGCGGCTGCTGGTCGACCGCGGCATTGCCGCCGAGCACATCGGCATCGTGCCCCCCATGGCGACGCCGCCGCGCTGGGGCATGACCGAGCAGGGCGATCCCTGGGAGAACCTGCAGGCCACCCGCGCACAGGTCCGCGCCGAACTCGGTTTCGCCGAGCGCGACATCGTGGTCGGCTGCGTGGCCGTGCTGCGCGAGCCCAAGGGCCATGCCGAGCTGCTGCGCGCCATGGCGCCACTATGCAAGACCAATCCCGACCTGCACCTGGCCGTGGTCGGCGACGGCGAGCCGGTCATGGGCCGCCTGCAGGCCCTGCGCAGCGAACTCGGGCTGGAGCGCCAGGTGCACCTGCTCGGCTTCCGCAGCGACGCACACCGGCTGATGGCCGGTTTCGACATCTTCGCCCTGGCCACCCACAAGGAAGCCTCGGGGACCGTGTTCCTCGAGGCGGCGCAGGCGGCACTGCCGATCGTCTCGCATCGCGTTGGCGGCGTGCCTGAAATGCTGGTGGAAGGCAGCAATGCCATCCTCACCCGGCTGGGTGATGACGCCGCCCTCACTGGTGCGTTGCGGCTGCTGGTGGATGATCAGGAACGTCGCCGGCAGATGGGCCGCGCCGGTTGGGACTGGATCCGCAGCGCCAAGCAGTTCAGCGCGGCCGGCCACGGAGAGGCCACTGAAAACTACTACCTCCAATGGTTGAAGGAGCTGGGTCATGGCTAACGCCAGAACCGTACCGGTGCTGATGCACCACCATGTCAGCAACTCGCCGGGAATGATCACCGTATCCCCGGAGAACTTCGAGAGCCAGATCGCCTGGCTCGCACGGACCGGCTGGACCTCGCTGACGCTGGACCAGTACGCCGGCTTTCTCGCCGGGAAGCCGGTGCCGCGCAAATCGATCGTGATCACGTTCGACGACGGCTACCTGGACAACTGGGTCTACGCCCATCCGATCCTGCAGAAATACGGCATGCATGCGGTGGTGTTCGTGGTCACCGGCTGGATGCACGAAGGTCCGATCCGCCCGCATGCAGGCATCGAAGGCGCCGAGCTGCCGGCCACGCCGGAACATCGCGCCTGCGAGGACCTGATCTACAAGCAGGGCCGCAGCGACGAAGTGATGATGCGCTGGAGCGAAGCGCGTGCGGCAATCGAAGCCGGCACGTTCGAGGTCCACTGCCATACCCACAGCCACACCCGTTGGCTCAAGCGCGATGACCTGGACCGTGCGCAGCGCCGCGAAGGCATCAGCGGCGACCTGGCCATGGCGAAGCAGACGCTGCTGGAGAAGCTCGGCGAAGTCTCCGATACGCTGTGCTGGCCCTATGGTGACTTCGACGATGACTACATCGAAGTGGCACGCGAACAGGGCTTCCGCTACCTGCACACCACCCATCCCTTCGGCCGCAACGTGATTGGCGGCGATCCGGAGCGGATCTATCGCTTCGCGATCCGCAACCGGCCGGCCAGCTGGCTGCGCAAGCGCATCGCATGGAGCTACAACCCGTTGATCGCGCCGATCTTCAACGGCTTCAAGGCGCGGCAGAAGAAGATGGTGCCTGGCCCGTAGGAGGCCACGTTCATCTTGATCGCGGCAGCACCCGTTTTTCGAATGGACTCAAAGGAACAGTGAAGGCAATGAACGTACTGGTGACCGGCGGTGCTGGCTACATCGGCTCGCATGCATGCGTGGAGCTGCAGCAGCAGGGGCACGGCGTGGTCATCGTGGACTCGCTGTGCAACAGCGACGCCAGCGTGGCCGAGCGCATCGGACGGATCACCGGCACGGCACCGGTGTTCGTGCAGGCTGACATCCGGGACCGGCCGCGCATGGCCGCCTTGATGCAGGAGCACGCGATCGATGCCGTACTGCACTTCGCAGCGCTCAAGTCCGTGGGCGAATCCCAGAAGATTCCACTGCAGTACTTCGACAGCAACATCAGTGGTTCGATTGCCCTGCTCGGTGCCATGCAGGATGCAGGCGTGCAGTTGCTGGTCTTCAGCTCTTCGGCAACGGTGTACGGCAACCAGGACCACTGCCCGGTGGCCGAGACCGCTTCAACCTGTGCGATGACGCCCTATGGGCGCACCAAGCTGGTGGTCGAGCAGCTGCTTGCCGACCTGGCGGCAACGGGCCAGGACCTGCATATCGCGACGCTGCGCTACTTCAACCCGGTCGGCGCCCACGCCAGCGCGCTGATCGGCGAGCTTCCGCATGGCACGCCGAGCAACCTGATGCCCTACATCGCGCAGGTCGCCGCCGGGCTGCTGCCGGAGGTCCAGGTCTTCGGGGACGACTATCCGACCCATGATGGTACCGGCGTGCGCGACTACATCCATGTGCAGGACGTCGCCAGCGCCCACGTGCTGGCCCTGCAGTTCCTTCGCGACCAGCGGCGCAGCATCACCCTCAACCTTGGCACCGGCCAGGGCCACAGCGTGCTGGAACTGATCCAGGCCTTCGAACTCACCACCGGCGTGCGGGTTCCGTTCCGCATCGTACCGCGGCGCGATGGCGACATCGCGGTCAGCTTCGCCGATGCCTCGCTGGCGCTGCGCGAGCTGGGCTGGAAGGCGCGTCACGATCTCACCGACATGTGCCGGGACACCTGGAAGTGGCAGCGGGCGATGTCACGCACCGCACAAGGTGCAATGCCACAGCACCTGCCCGCGCGCTGATGCGGGCAGGACCCAGCGGTCGGAAACGCCCGTACACGACGCGTCACAAGGTGCGCAGCCGCAGCTGAACGCGATCGCGGGTCGCGCACGGTTGAGTCCCCCTCCCAGAAAAAAAACATGGCCGCATACGCGGCCATGTCGGGTGCAACACGCGGGATTGCTACGCTGCTCAGGCAGCGGCTTCGCGCACCGCAGCGGACAAGCGATCGAGTGTCTCCTGCATCAGCGTGGCGTCATCGGCTTCGACGGTAACCCGCACCACCGGCTCGGTACCCGACGGGCGCAGGAACGCGCGACCGCGGCCGGCCACCGACTGCTGCGCGGCCGCCAGCGCGGCCTGCACACTGGCGGCCTGCACCGTGGCCTTGGCCGAGACATTGCCCAACCGCACGTTGACCGTTTTCTGCGGCACCCGCTCCAAACCCTTCAGCGCCTGGCGCAGGGTCTGGCCGCCGTTGCGCAGTGCCACCAGTACCTGCAGGGCACTGACAATACCGTCGCCGGTGGTCGCCCGGTCCAGGCACAGCAGGTGGCCCGAGGCCTCACCGCCAAGCACGCCCCCGCCTTCGACCAGCGCCTGGTGCACGTATCGATCACCAACGTTGCTGCGCACGAACGGGATCTGCAGATCGGCGAAAGCTTTCTCCACGCCGTAGTTGCTCATCAGCGTGCCGACCACCGGGCCGCGCAGGCGGCCTTCGTCCTTCCAGGCGCGGGCCAGGATGTACAGCAGGTCATCGCCGTCGACCGGGTTGCCCTGGTCGTCGGCCATCAGCACACGGTCGCCATCACCATCGAAGGCGATGCCGAGATCTGCGCGGGTCTCGCGGACCTTGGCCGCCAGGTTGTCGATATGGGTGGAGCCCACGCCTGCGTTGATGTTGACGCCATTGGGCTCGGCGCCGATGCCGATCACTTCGGCACCCAGTTCGCGGAACAGCAGCGGTGCGATCTGGTAGGTGGCACCGTGCGCGCAATCCAGCACCAGGCGCACGCCACGCAGGTCGAACGCGCGCGGCACGCTGGCCTTGCAGAACTCGATGTAGCGGCCGACCGCTTCGCGCGCGCGCGAAGCCTTGCCCAGCTTCTCCGATTCGGCGGTGGTGAACGGAACGTCCAGCGCCGCTTCCAGGGCCAGTTCGGTGGCGTCGTCGAGCTTCTCGCCCTGGGCGGAGAAGAACTTGATGCCGTTGTCGTAATGCGGGTTGTGCGAAGCGCTGATGACGATGCCGGCGTCCACGCCCAGCGTGCGGGTCAGGAACGCCACCGCCGGGGTCGGCATCGGCCCCAGCAGCTGTACGTCGGCGCCGGCAGCGACCAGGCCGGCCTCCAGCGCCGCTTCGAACATGTAGCCGGAAATGCGGGTGTCCTTGCCGATCACCACGATCGGCCGGCGCCCGTCCTGGCCGCGCTGGGCGACCAGGACACGGCCCAGGGCGTTGCCCAGGCGCAGCACGAAGTCGGCCGAGATCACGCCCTGGCCGACCCGCCCACGGATGCCGTCAGTACCGAAGTACTTGCGGCCACCCATCAAGCCACCTCCGGCGCCGGCTGACGACCCAGCATCGCCAGCAGATCGGACAGGCGGTCGCGCATCTCGCGACGGTCACAGATCTGGTCGATGGCACCGTGCTCCAGCAGGAACTCCGAACGCTGGAAGCCTTCCGGCAGCTTCTCGCGCACGGTCTGCTCGATCACGCGCGGGCCGGCGAAGCCGATCAGCGCCTGCGGCTCGGCGATGTTGATGTCGCCCAGCATCGCGAACGAGGCCGACACGCCACCGGTGGTCGGGTGGGTCAGCACCGAGATGTACGGCAGGCCCGCTTCACGCAGCTTGCCCAGTGCGGCCGAGGTCTTGGCCATCTGCATCAGCGAGAACAGGCCTTCCTGCATGCGCGCGCCGCCACTCTGCGAGAAGCACACGTAGGGGGCACCGATCTCGACTGCGGTTTCGGCGGCCAGCGCGAAACGCTCACCCACCACCGAGCCCATCGAGCCGCCCATGAAGGCGAAGTCGAACGACGAGGCCACCAGTGCACGGCCCTTGAGCAGACCGCGCATGGCGATCAGCGCGTCGTACTCACCCGTGTTCTTCTGCGCGATCTTGATGCGCTCGCTGTACTTCTTCTGGTCCTTGAACTTGAGCAGGTCGGTCGGGCCCAGGCGCGCACCGATCTCGGTGGTGCTGTCGGCGTCGAACAGGGCGGCCAGGCGCGCACGCGCGCGAATCGCCATGTGGTGGCCGCACTTCGGGCAGACCTCCAGGTTCTCTTCCAGTTCCGGACGGTACAACGCGCTGCCGCAGTTGCTGCACTTTTCCCACAGGCCCTCGGGGACACTGCGCTTCTTGCTGGGGGTGTTGTCGGTGCGGATGCCGGACGGCATCAACTTGCTGAGCCAACTCATGCGGGAGGACACTTCCGTTCAGGGCGGCCCGAGGGCCGCAAAGGCGGACAGTCTAGCTCCGCTTTCCCTGCCCGTGCACCCCTTGCCGGCCACGGAGCCGCCGGAAAAAACCATGCTGGGACGTACGTTTAGGTGCTGGGTCATGCCGGCCGCTGGCCGGCAGCCCCTACGTGCAGACCCATGGGTAGTGCCGGCCGCTGGCCGGCAGCCCCTACGTGCAGACCCATGGGTAGTGCCGGCCGCTGGCCGGCAGCACTTGCATGTGGCCGTCAGGAAGATGCCGGCCAGCGGCCGGCACGACCGTTACGCGTCCAGCGCCTGCCGCAGCGGGGCCAGGAAGTCTCCAGCACGCTGCGCGGCCTCTTCAGCCGAGCCCGCTTCGGCCAGCACCGCCACCAATGCACTGCCGACCACCACGCCATCGGCCTGGCGCGCCATCGCCGCCGCACTGGCGGCGTCCTTGATGCCGAAGCCAGCAACCACCGGCACTGAAGCGCGCGCGCGCAGGGCCTGCAGGCGGGCACTGGCGGCATCGCTGTCCAGGCGTTCGGACGCGCCGGTGACACCGGCAAAGCTGACGTAGTAGAGGTAGCCACGGGCCAGCGCCAGCAGCTTGTCGGCCCGCGCTTCGCTGGTGGTCGGCGACGCCAGCAGGACCAGTGCCAGGCCGGCTGCATCGAAGGCCTGCTGCGCTTCAACCGCTTCTTCCGGCGGCAGGTCGACCAGCAGTACGCCGTCCACGCCTGCGTCGACGGCGGCCTTGGCGAAGGCCGCGTAGCCATGGATCTCCACCGGGTTGAGGTAGCCCATCAGCACCACCGGGGTCTGCGCGTCGCGCTCGCGGAACTGCGCCACGGCCTGCAGGACGTAGCGGCTGCCAGCCCCCCGTGCCAGCGCGCGCTCGGAGCTGCGCTGGATGGTCGGGCCATCGGCCATCGGGTCGGAGAACGGCACGCCCAGCTCGATCACATCGGCACCGGCCTCAACCAGCGCGTGCATGACCGGCACGGTGGCCTCCAGCGAGGGATCACCGGCAGTGATGAAGGGAATCAGCGCCTTGCGCTGCTGCTCGCGCAGGCGCTGGAAACAGGCATCGAGTCGGGATACAGGCATCTCAGGCACATCCTTCAATCAGTTCAATCGCATCACTGGTCCCCCAGTACATCTGGATGACCTTCCCTTCAAACAGTTCCACCCGGATGCCAAGGGCCGAGCCCGGGTCCTGCCAGGTGAGATACTCGCCCTGCTCACCATCGTAGGCATGCGGGCTGGACACAGGCGGCTTCGGGAACCGGGCAATCGCCTGGACGCGGGTCATGCCGACGCGCAGGCCGAATGGACCTGGCTGCTGGGTCGGCGCCCCACTTTCCGGATCCAGGCCGAGGTCGAAACGGACCACCCGATCTTCATCGGTCATCATCGACACGCCGGGCGGCAGCCCCTTGCCGTCGTAGTATTCGCAACTACCGCCGATGGCTTCGACAGCCCCTTGTGCCGTCCACGGCCCGAAGGCCTTCAGATCGGTCATGTGCTGCCCGATCAATACCTCGCCGGCATGGTCCAGCGCCACCGAGGCCACCGCTGGTGCGTCATCGCTGTCGGTATCGTCCACAGACGGCGGATCGTCGATCGGCGTGCGCGCCATCGGGTCGAGGTCATCATTGGCGGCGGGCTGCTGCGCCGGCTGCGTGGTGGCCTTGGCGGCCGGCGCCAGTACCGGTGGCTCCGGCGGCTGGCACGCGGCCAGCCCAAGCGCCAGCAGCAGCACGCCGCTGTTCCGCAGCCGCGCGCTCACAGCACCAGCCCTTCGCGCGCAGCGATGGTGTGCACGTCCTTGTCGCCACGGCCGGACAGATTGCACAGCACGATCTGGTCACGCGGTCGCTCGCGCGCCAGCTTGATCGCCTGCGCCAACGCATGGCTGGACTCCAGTGCCGGCAGGATGCCTTCGGTATGCGCCAGCAGATGGAAGGCCTGCAGCGCTTCCTCGTCGGTGATGCCGAGGTAGCGTGCGCGACCGGTATCGGCCAGGAATGCGTGCTCCGGGCCGACGCCCGGATAGTCCAGGCCGGCTGATACCGAGTGGGTCTCGATGATCTGGCCGTCGTCGTCGCACAGCACATAGGTGCGGTTGCCGTGCAGCACACCGGGGCGACCGGCAGCGATCGACGCGGCGTGGCGGCCGGTGCTGATGCCATCACCGGCGGCTTCGGCACCGACGATTTCGACCTGGCGATCGTTGAGGAAGGCATGGAACAGGCCGATGGCATTGCTGCCGCCGCCCACGCAGGCGGTGATCGCATCGGGCAGGCGGCCGTACTCGGCCAGCATCTGCTCGCGCGCCTCACGGCCGACGATGGCATTGAAGTCACGGACCATGCGCGGATACGGATCCGGGCCGGCCACGGTGCCGATGATGTAGAAGGTGTCCTGCACGTTGGTCACCCAGTCGCGCATGGCTTCGTTGAGTGCGTCCTTCAGGGTGGCCGAGCCGGAAGTGACCGGCACCACCGTCGCGCCCAGCAGCTTCATGCGGTAAACATTGATCTTCTGCCGCTCGATGTCGGTGGCGCCCATGTACACCACGCATTCCAGGCCCAGCCGCGCGGCAACCGTGGCACTGGCCACGCCATGCTGGCCGGCCCCGGTCTCGGCAATGATGCGCTTCTTGCCCATCCGCGCGGCCAGCAAGGCCTGGCCGATGGTGTTGTTGATCTTGTGCGCGCCGGTGTGGTTCAGGTCCTCGCGCTTGAGCAGGATCTGCGCGCCACCGACGTGATCGCTCAGGCGCTGGGCGTGATAGATCGGGCTCGGCCGGCCCACGTAGTGCGCCAGATCGCGGTCATAGGCCAGCTGGAATGCGGGATCCTGGCGCGCCTGGTCATAGGCCTGGGCCAATTCCTGCAGCGGACCGACCAGGGTTTCGGCAACGAAGCTGCCGCCGTAGCGGCCGAAGTGGCCCTGGGCATCCGGGAAGGCGTGATAGTCGGCAATGGGGGAGGCAGACATGGATACGACCGGTGGTTCAGACAGGTGGATACTCTAGCGCACAGGTCATGACCGGAAAATGGATATTATCTGGCGCATATCGTCAGGAAATCTCACATGAGCCGTTCCCTGCTGCCTCCCCTCAATGCGCTGCGCGCGTTCGAAGCGACGGCCCGCCTTGGCGGCGTTGGGCGCGCCGCGCAGGACCTGCACGTCACCCACGGCGCGGTCAGCCGGCAGTTGAAGCTGCTGGAGGATCACCTTGGCCTGGCGTTGTTCCAGCGGGCCGGCCGTGGCCTGCGCCTGACCGCTGCGGGCACGCGGCTGCAGGCAGCATGCAGCGAGGCCTTCAGCGGCATCGAAGACTGCGTGCGCGAACTGCGGCGGCCGACAGCAGCCCCGGCGCTGGTACTGGGCTGCAGTGGCAGCGTGCTGGCGCGCTGGATGATTCCACGACTGCCAGCATTGCAGGCTGCCCTGCCCGGCGTGCGCCTGCAGTGGTCGGCACTGGATGGCAGTTTCACCGAAGCGCAGGCGACGCTGGACGCCGTGCTGCTGCTGGCGCAGGGCCCGTGGCCACGAGGCTGGCAGGTGCGCGAGCTGGCGCCGGAACGGGTCGGCGTGGTGGTGGCGCCATCGCATCCGGCCGCGCAGCGCCTGCGGCATGCACCGCCGTCGGCGCTGCTGCAGGAGACGCTGCTGCACACCAGCTCACGGCCGCAGGCATGGCCGGCATGGGCACAGGCGCACGATCTGGACGTGCCGAAGCTGCAGCTGGGCACCGCCTTCGAGCACCTGTACTACCTGCTGGAAGCCGCGGTGGCCGGGCTGGGCCCGGCGATCGCACCGGAACCGCTGGTGGCCGAAGACCTGGCCGCAGGCCGGCTGGTCGCACCGTGGGGATTTACCGCCACCGGCGGCTTCTGGGTGCTGGCGCGGCCGGATGGCCCGGCCGATGCACGGGTGGACGCCCTGGCCGACTGGGCAGCAGCACAGCTGCGATGAGACAAGGCTCCGGGTGGCGTTCGCCCCGAAGCCGGCAACACAAGCCTCAGCGACCGCCCATCGCGACCCGCTGCTGCTCCTCATGCACCCGCTGCT
This sequence comes from Stenotrophomonas sp. PE591, assembly GCF_018320795.1. NCBI lineage: Bacteria > Pseudomonadati > Pseudomonadota > Gammaproteobacteria > Lysobacterales > Lysobacteraceae > Stenotrophomonas > Stenotrophomonas sp. PE591. Next base: position 384,327 of record NZ_JAAOKO010000002.1, on the reverse strand, counting down.
GGTGCGACGGATCTGCCAGCAGCTTGGCACTGGTCTGCTCCAGCGGCGGTGGCGCCTGAGCCAGATCGATGGCGGTGCGGAAGCCCGACGTCGTGCCCATCACGAACGCCTTGCCATCCTGCACCGTGATGCTCTGCAGCTTGTCGGCCGCATCGATACCGTGATTACATTCCGTTGGAAAACACGTCGAGCACGTCCGCACTGACCCAGCCCTGCGCGCAGTTCCCGGCGTAACGTCCCGGCGCCGCCACATGGCAGGCCTCGCCCCCCGTGTTCGCCAGGCCAGTGATCGGCCTGTCGCCATAGGTCTCGCACAACGTGTTGCCCTTGCACTTGCCGACCGTTGCTGCGGGAACCGCCACGACGTAATAGAACAGCGGATTCTGTCCGGTACGCCCGATGCCCTGCACGCAGACCAGCTGCCCCTTCGACAGCTTTGCGGTCACGCTGGCCTTGCTGCCGGTGGATGGCACCGCATTCAACGTCTCCACACCCTTGGCGTCGGCTACGCCCGCGAAGAAGCCCTGGTCACCACAGTCCGGCGACAGTTCGACATCGTAGAAATCACCGCTGTCCACATCGCCGGCCGTGCAGCCGCCGCTCGTACTGGCGTTGCTGCATTTCACGCCACTGGCCTGGATCAGCGCCGCCAGGCCGTCGGCAGCCGGTGCTGCCGCCGGAACCGTGGCCGGTGCTGTGGCGGGTGCGCCTGCCGGTGTGGCAGCGGCCGGTGCCGATGCAGTCGGGGCGGACGAGTCACCGGCGGCACACGCGCCCAATGCAAGCAGCAGGCCGGGCATCATCGTCAGGCGGTCCAGGCGGAAACGGCGGGAAGAGAGATGGGGCATATCCATTGCGTCCTCGTTCGAAAGCCAAGGCGTATCTCAGGGGTGCGGCCAGCGACACGCACACCGCATCGCACCCAGCCAGGTCAGGCCGGGCCCATTGTGTCCGATCAGATGCTCGGGGGGTGTCGACTTCCTGGCGCTGGATCCTGAATTACCCGAAAGCGGGATGCTCACCGCATTCAGTAGACGTCCGCCTTCATGGCACGGCACGCGACAGGCAAGAACACAGACCCGGCGGAATGCACCGTTGGCGATGACGTTCCGGGTGCGCCCTCAGGGGGCGCGGATCACTCCAGGACCGTGCAGTCCGCGCGGCGCACTTCCTCGACGAAGGTGCGCATCCTGTAACCGTCCTTGATGCCCGGCTCCAGTTCGATGCCGCTGGACACGTCCACGCCCCAGGGAAGCGTGGCCAGCACAGCGTCGTAGACGTTTTCCGGGTTCAGCCCACCGGCCAGCAGGAACGGCCGGTGCAGGCCGGTCGGGATACGGCCCCAGTCGAAGGCCACGCCGGTACCGCCGCCGCCGCCGGGAGCGTGGCTGTCGAACAGGAACCCCGCCGCGCTCGGGTAACGCAGCTGCAACGTGCGCGCATTGACCTCTTCCCGGCCCCCCATGGCAATCGCCTTCAGGTAGGGCATGTTGAAGCTGCGGCAGAAGCTCTCGTCTTCCTCGCCGTGGAACTGCAGCAGGGTTGGCCGCACCGTGCGCAGCACCTCGCGCACCTCTTCCTTGCTGTTGTTGCGGAACAGGGCCACCACATCGACCATCGGCGCGATCGCCTGGCGCATCGCGCGTGCTTCGGCAGGCGCAACCCGGCGGCTGCTCTCGCGGGCAAAGATGAAACCCACTGCGTCCACGCCCAGCTCACCGGCCAGGCGGACATCGCCGGCACGGGTCATGCCACAGAACTTGATGCGCGTGCGGTAGTAGGAGCGGCTCATAGCGTGACCTCGGCGGGCAGATGCCAGTTGTCGGGGTACAGGGGCCCAAGGAACACCAGGCCCTGCGGCGGTGCGGTGGGACCGGCTACGGTGCGATCGCGCCCGGCCAGCAGTTCGGCGATCCATTCCACCGGTTTTTCACCGCTGCCCACCAGGATCAACGATCCGACGATATTGCGGACCATGTGATGAAGGAATGCATTGCCCTGCACGGCCACTTCAATCACTTCGCCCTGGCGGCTGACCTGCAGTGATTGCAGCTCACGCCGCGCATGCAGCGCCTGGCACTGCACGGAGCGGAACGCGCTGAAGTCATTTTCGCCGATCAGGGCCTGGCCGGCGGCGTGCATCAGCGTCTCGTCCAGCGCCCGGCGCTCCCAGCTGAGGGTCTGCCGGTCCAGCGCCGGCCGCACCTCGCGGTTGAGCAGGCGGTAGCGGTAGCGGCGCGCGCGTGCCGAGAAGCGGGCGTGGAAATCGTCGGCCACCGGCACGCACCAGCGCACCGCGATCGAGCGCGGCAGGCGGGTGGTGGTGCCCAGCATCCAGGCGCGCGGGTCGCGCACCACGTCGGTATCGAAATGGACGACCTGGCACTGGCCATGCACGCCGGCATCGGTGCGGCCGGCGCAGACCACCTGCAGCGGCGAATCGGCAACCGACGACAGGGCCTGCTCAAGGCTGGCCTGCACGCTGGGACCGCCCTCGCCCAGGTTCTGCCAGCCCCTGAAATCGCTGCCGTCGTATTCGACGCCAAGCGCGTAACGCATGTGCTACCTCGATATTGCGTATGGGGCGGCGCTCAGGCCGGATCGCGTTCGGACCAGACCGCCAGTTCGTTGCCACCGGGCTCGACGAACTGGAAGCGGCTGCCACCGGGGAAGGAAAACACCGGGCGCACGATCTCGCCGCCGGCGTCGCGCACGGCGGCCTCGACCGGTGCCAGTGCGTCGGCATACAGCACCAGCAGCGGTGCGCCGCTGTCGCTGGCCCGCTGCGGCTGGCCGCGGAAGAAGCCGCCCTGCAGGCGGCCATCGTCGAACGCCGTATAGTCGCTGCCGTAATCGACGAACGACCAGCCGAACACCTTCTCGAAGAAGGCGCGGCTTGCGGCCGGGTCGCTGGAAGCGAATTCAACGTAGTCGATGCGACGCTCGCGGCTCATGGCAGGGCCCTTGTCGGCAGGTTTGGTCACGGCAGGCGGGCCAGCAGTTCGCGGGCCTGGGCCTGGCTGTGCAGGTCACCGCCTTCGGCGACTTCCAGCAACAGGGTGCGCGCAGTCTGCGCGTCGCCCAGATCGAGGTAGGCAATGGCCAGTTCCAGGCGCTCCTGGCCGGCACGCGGCGACCAGCCCGCGTCGCCGGCGGGCGCGGCCGCGCTCGGCGCGATATCGTCGGAATGAGAGGCCTCGACGCTGCCATGGTCGATGCTGTCGATGGCTTCCGGACGTACGGTATCCGCCGGAGCCTCGTTCTCATGCGCGTCAGCCGGCAGATCGAACACTCCGCGGAACTGCGGCTGCTGTTCGGCATGCAGTGCGTAGTCCGGCACCGCCACTTCGGCCGGCGCCTGCGGTACAACGCGTTCGTCCTGCAGCGGCTCGGCGACGACAACCTCGTCGCCGGTGGTTGCGGAATCGTCCCAGCGCGGCAGATCGGTCACCGCTTCGGGCAATGCCACCGCGTCCTCGTCGCGCAGTGTCTCGGCCTGCCATTCGGCCCGCACCGCGTGCTCGGCGACGGGTTCGGCGACCACCACGTCGTGTACTTCGGTTTCGGTCGCCCAGGCAGGCATCGCCGGTTCCTGGCGACCATTGTCGGCAACAGCCGACGACCACGAGGACTGCTCGGCCAGCGTATCCAGCGCCGCACCTGCCGGCACCGCAGCGGCCAGGCCGGCGGCATCGTCTTCCTCACGCAGCGGCGGCAGCGGCGACGGCTTGCGACGACGCAGCAGCCAGGCCGCGCCCGCCGCCAACAGCAGCACCGGCAGCCCCAGCCAGTACCACGGCGTCGCCGCATCACGGGAACCCGGCGCCTGTGCCAGGCGCTGCTGCGCGGCAGCCAGGTCGTTGTCCTTCATCGCGATCAACGACTGCTGCTGCTCCTTCAGCTTCTCCAGATCAGCCACGCGCTGCTTCAGTTCACCGATCTCGGCATCGCGGGTGGCGATGTCCTCACGCGCCTGTCGCAGTTGTTCGTTGCCCAGCATGTCACCCTCGCTGCCGGCAGCGGTGCCGGTGGTTGTGCCCGCGTGCGCGGCGTCGGACGCCAGCGCCGGAGCGATCTCAAGTCGTGCCCCATTGGCGGCAGCCGGGGAAGAAGCGTTCGCGGTTGCCGCCCTGGCGGCCGGCGCGACCGCACCCGCCGGTTGCGGCACGGTGCGCGCCTGCCGCCATTGCGCGGCGTGCTCGCGCACCAGCGCTGAGGCCTCGGCGGCATCGACAGCGGCAAGCGCATCGCTGCCCGGCATGCGCAGCACCGCGCCCTGCTTGAGCAGATTGACGTTGCCACGGATGAAGGCTTCGGGATTGGCGCGCAGCAGGGCGATCATCGCGCGGTCGCGGCTGACCTGGTTGCCACGCGCCACCGCGCTGGCGATCTGCGACAGGGTCTGACCGCGCTGCACGGTGATGCTGCCGTCGGCCGGCGGTGCAGCGACCGGCGCGGAGGCCGCACGCGGGCGTGCCGGTGCAGGCGCCACCGCAGGTGGCGGCGTAGTGGGCGCCTCTGCCGCTGGCACCGTTGCCGAAGCCGGTGCAGGTTCGCGCACGATGGTATTGGAGAGCGTGCCTGCCGGCGCGACGATCTCCGGCTCGGCCACGGCCAGCGCGCTGGACGGCGCATCGACCAGCGCGGAGTACTCGCGCACCAGGCGGCCCTGGCCCCAGTCAGCTTCGATCAGGAAGCTCAGCGATGGCGTCTCCACCGGGGCCTGCGAGGTGACGCGCACCACCGCTCTGCCCTGCGCATTGCGGGTCAGCTCGAACTGCAGCTCGCTGACCAGCCCGGTCGGCCGTTGCAGGCCGACGCGTTCGAAGGTGACCGGCGAGGCCAGCGCCACGCGCAGGTTTTCCAGTTCGGACGGGTCCGCCGACACCACCGGGATTTCGGCCAGCAATGGCTGCCCCGGCTTGGACAGGACACGGATGTCTCCCAGGCCCAATGCGAGTGCCGAACTGCTGGCCAGGGCCAGCAGCGCGGTGGAAAGATAGAGGAGCGGGCGCTTTGCGCCCCTGGCCCGTTTATTCATGGGCGACACTATAAAGCGTGCGGACCGGGGTCCGCACCCACCGGAAAGACCCTTGAGGTAGTGCCGGCCGCTGGCCGGCATGCACTCCGGCACATGGATCACGGCAATGCCGGCCAGCGGCCGGCACTACCGGTGAGGCAACCGCTGTGATCAGCGCTGCTCGGCGGCGACCAGCTCGGCCAGCTGCACGGCATTCAACGCCGCGCCCTTGCGCACGTTGTCCGACACGATCCACAGGTTCAGGCCGCGCGGGTGCGAGAGGTCCTCGCGGATGCGGCCGACGTACACCGCGTCCGTGCCCGAGGCGTGGGTGACCGGGGTCGGGTAACCACCGGCTTCGTGACGATCCACCACTTCGATGCCCGGCGACTGCTCCAGCAGCGCGCGCGCTTCGGCGACGGTGACCTTGTCGCGGGTCTCGATCGCCACCGACTCGGAGTGGCCGTAGAACACCGGCACGCGCACCGCAGTCGGGTTCACCAGGATGCTGTCGTCGCCGAGGATCTTGCGGGTTTCCCAGATCAGCTTCATTTCTTCCTTGGTGAAGCCATTGTCCTGGAAGTCGTCGATGTGCGGGATCAGGTTGAAGGCGATCTGCACCGGGAAGCGCTGCGGATCGATTTCCTGGAAGCTCAGCAGCTGGCCGGTCTGCTTGCCCAGTTCCTCGGTAGCCGAACGGCCGCCGCCGGACACCGACTGGTAGGTGGAGACGTTGATACGCTCGATGCCGTACTTGCGGTGCAGTGGCGCCAGCGCCACCAGCATCTGCATGGTCGAGCAGTTCGGGTTGGCGATGATGCCGCGCGGACGGTTGGCCACCTGTTCCGGATTGACCTCGGACACCACCAGCGGCACGTCATCGTCGTAACGGAAGGCCGAAGAGTTGTCGATCACCACCGCACCGGCAGCGGCGAACTTCGGTGCGTATTCCTTGGACACGCTGCCACCGGCCGAGAACAGCGCGATCTCGACGCCGCTCGGATCGAAGGTGGCCAGGTCCTGCACCTTGACCTTCTGGCCGTTGAATTCGATCTCGCCGCCGGCCGAACGCTCGGAAGCCAGGACGCTCAGGGTACCGACCGGGAAACCACGCTCGGCCAGGATCGACAACATGGTCTCGCCGACCGCACCGGTGGCGCCGACGACGGCGACGTGGAAACTGCGCTGTGCATTGCTCATGGGGGAACTCTCACGAAAACGGGAATGGGGAAGAAACACGCACGACAGCTGGGTTCGGGGAACCTCCTCAAGCGGGGCGCGCGGAGGTTCCCTATCGTTTCCCGGTTTTTTTGCCCAGCGTCACGCGCGCGGCCATCGCCGCATCAGCGTTGATCGCACTCGGCATGCGCGACGGGCCGCCGTCCAGGCCGAGCCCGGCAACCAGATTATCCACGGCCAGCTGTACCATCGCCGTGCGCGTGGCCAGCGAGGCGCTGCCGATGTGCGGCGTGAGCACGACATTGCGCAGCGCCAGCAGTTCGGGGCGCACCGCCGGCTCACCCTCGTAGACATCCAGGCCGGCAGCGGCCAGACGGCCTCGGGCAAGCGCGTCGGCCAACGCCAGTTCGTCGACGATGCCGCCGCGGGCGATGTTCACCAGGGTGGCTGAGGGCCTCATCTTCGCCAGCGCAGCCGCATCGATGATGTGATGCGAGGCCGGCGTGTAGGGCAGCACGGTGACCAGGTGGTCGGACTGCGCCAGCAGCGTGTCCAGGTCCACGTAGGTCGCGCCGAGCGCAGCCTCGGTCTCGGCCGGAAGGCGCGAACGGTTGTGGTACAGCACCTCCATGCCGAAACCATGCGCGCCGCGGCGGGCGATGCCCTGGCCGATGCGGCCCATGCCGAGGATGCCCAGCGTGCTGCCATGGATGTCTGCGCCGAGCATGGCCTGGAACGACCATTGCTGCCACTGGCCTTCGCGCAGCCAGCGCTCGGATTCGGTGATCCGGCGCGCGGTCGCCATCAACAGGGCGAAACCGAGATCGGCGGTGGTTTCGGTCAGGACGTCCGGCGTGTTGCTGGCGAGGATGCCGGCCGCGCTGAGCGCATCGACATCCAGGTTGTTGTAGCCGACGCCGACATTGGCGATCACCTGCAGCTGCGCGGCGTCGGCCACCTGGGCCGCACCGATGCGCTCGTTGAGGGTGATGATCGCGCCGTCGACGCCGGCCAGCTGTTCGGCGATCTGGTCGGGCGACCAGGCGGTGACCGCATCGGTGCTGCGCAGCTGCACGCGATCGCGCAGCGGCGCGATGGCCGCGTCGATCAGCGGCTGGCTCACCCACACCGTCGGCCGCGTGTCAGCCATCGATCTGCCCGGGAATGCGCGGGGTGATCGTGCCGACATCGCCGCACTGCGCGCGATGGCGCAGCGCCTGGTCCATCAGCACCATCGCCACCATCGCCTCGGCGATCGGGGTGGCGCGGATGCCGACGCAGGGATCGTGGCGACCGGTGGTGACCACCTCGACCACGTTGCCGGCGGTGTCCAGCGACGGGCCCGGCAGGCGCAGGCTGGAGGTCGGCTTCAACACCATCGACGCAACCACCGGCTGGCCGGTGGAGATGCCACCGAGGATGCCGCCGGCATGATTGCTGGCGAAGCCCTGCGGGGTCAGCAGGTCACGGTGTTCGGTGCCCTTCTGTGCGGCGCTGGCGAAACCGTCACCGATCTCAACGCCCTTCACCGCGTTGATGCTCATCAGCGCGGCGGCCAGTTCGCCATCGAGCTTGCCGTAGATCGGCTCGCCCCAGCCCGGCGGCACGTTGTCGGCGACCACGTCCACGCGCGCGCCGACCGAATCACCGGACTTGCGCAGCGCATCCATGTACGCCTCCAGCTCGGGCACCTGTGCGGCATGCGGCCAGAAGAACGGATTGTCTTCCACCGCCGACCAGTCGAAACCAGCCGGGGTGATGTCGCCCAACTGCGACAGGTAGCCGCGCACGGTGACGCCGAAGCGTTCGGCCAGCCACTTCTTGGCGACCACGCCGGCGGCCACGCGCATGGTGGTCTCGCGCGCCGAGGAACGGCCACCACCGCGCGGATCACGGATGCCGTACTTGTGCCAGTAGCTGTAGTCGGCATGACCTGGCCGGAACTGCTGGCCGATGTTCGCGTAATCCTTGCTGCGCTGGTCGGTGTTGCGGATCAGCAGCGCGATCGGGGTGCCGGTGGTCAGGCCCTCGTACACGCCGGACAGGATCTCGACCTCATCGGCCTCGCGGCGGGCCGAAGTGTGCCGGCTCTTGCCGGTCGCGCGACGCTGCAGGTCATGGGCGAATTCGGCCGCGTCCAGCGCCAGCCCCGGAGGGCAGCCATCGATCACGCAGCCGATGGCCGGCCCGTGCGACTCGCCGAACGTGGTGACGGTGAACAGCTTGCCGAACGAATTGGAGCTCACGGGCGCTGCGCCGCCAGTTCGGTGATGCGCGCGCTGTGGGCGATCAGCTCGCGGCACTCGACCGCGAAGATGCCCATCTGGCCGACCTTGAACTCGATCCAGGCGAAGTCGACTTCCGGCAGCAGCTTGATCAGGTGCTGCTCGGATTCGCCCACTTCGCAGATCAGCAGGCCGTCCTCGCTCAGGTGCAGCGGGGCGTCACGCAGGATCTTCAGCACCAGGTCGAGGCCGTCGTCGCCGGCACGCAGGCCCATTTCCGGCTCGTAGGAGTACTCCTGCGGCAGGGCATCGGTCTCGTCGTTGGTGACGTACGGCGGATTGGTGACGATCAGGTCGTAGTGGCGACCGGTCAGGCCGTTGAACAGGTCCGACTTGAGCAGGGTGACGTTGTGCGCCTGCAGGCGCTCCTTGTTTTCTTCGGCAAGCGACAATGCATCGTCGCTCAGGTCGACGCCGTCCACTTCCCAGTTCGGGTAGTAGTGGCCCATGGCAATGGCGATGCAGCCCGAACCGGTGCACAGGTCCAGCGCACGGCTGACATCGCGGCCGGCCAGCCACGGCTCGAAGCCGCATTCGATCAGTTCGGCGATCGGCGAGCGCGGCACCAGGGCGCGCTTGTCGCTCTTGAAGCTCAGGCCGGCGAACCAGGCCTCACCGGTCAGGTAGGCGGCCGGGATGCGTTCGTCGATGCGACGCTGGAACAGCTCCAGCACGCGCAGCTTCTCGGCCTGCAGCAGGCGCGCCTGGCCATAGGCCGGGCCGAGGTCGTGCGGCAGGTGCAGGCTGTGCAGCACCAGCTGGGTGGCCTCGTCCAGCGCATTGTCGTAGCTGTGCCCGAAGGTCAGTCCGGCTTCGTTGAAACGGCTGGTGCCGTAGCGGATCAGATCGATGATCGTGTGGAGTTCGGCGGCCGTTTCAGCGGTCATGGCGGTACTGCGGGCAAAGTGGCCCCCGATTATAGGGGCTGGCGCCCGTGGCGGCATCCGTTGCGGCGGAAACGATTCGGGCCACAGCCGGTATGATGGGGCCCACTTCGCGCGGGAGCCCCCATGTTCAATCGCAACGCCGGCATCATCCTGCTGATCGCCCTGGCGGCGGGTCTCGGCCTGCTGGCCGCCCAGCAGCTGTTCGCGCCGAAGCCGCCGGCCAATGCCCCGGCCACCGAAGCGATCACGCTGTACCCGCAGCCGCGCGAACTGCCCGACTTCAACCTGGCCCAGTCCGACGGCACCCGCCTGATCCCGGGCGAACTGAAGGGCCACTGGACCCTGGTATTCCTGGGCTTCACCTTCTGCCCGGACGTCTGCCCGACCACCCTGGCCGAGCTGGCCGGCGCGCAGAACCAGTGGGAAGCCCTGCCCGACAGCCTGCGCCCACGCGTGTTGTTCATCTCGGTCGACCCCGACCGCGACAGCGCCACCCGCCTCGGCGAGTACGTGCACGGCTTCCACAAGGACACCCTGGCCGCCACCGCTGACGTTCCCTCGCTGGAGCGCTTCGCCACCTCGTTGGGCTTCGTGTTCCAGAAGGTGCCGGGCAAGCATTTCGACGAGAACCCCGAGGATTACACCGTCGAGCATTCGGCCAGCCTGGCCGTGCTCGACCCGCAGGGCCGCCTTGCCGGCCTGGTACGCCCCCCGTTCAACGCGCCGGCCATTGCCCGCGACCTGCAGAAGCTGACCGAGAAAACCGCCCCATGAGCCTCACCACCGCCCTGACGTACGCCCTGCCACACCGCCTGCTGTCCTCGATGGCGCGTTCGCTGGCGTACTCGGACGATCCGCGCGTATCGCGCTGGCTGATCGACACGGTCACCCGCAAGTTCAACGTCAACCTGGACGAAGCGGCCAACCCGGACCCGCGCAGCTATGCGACCTTCAACCAGTTCTTCACCCGTGCGCTGAAGCCGGGTGCGCGCGTGGCTGACGCCGATCCGCGCAGCCTGGTGATGCCGGCCGACGGCCGCATCAGCCAGCTGGGGAAGATCGAGGCCGGCCGCATCTTCCAGGCCAAGGGCCAGTCATTCACCGCTGCCGAACTGCTGGGCAGTGACGAGGACGCCAAGCCATACAACGATGGCCTCTACGCCACGGTGTACCTGTCGCCGCGCGATTACCACCGCGTGCACATGCCGTGGACCGGCACCCTGCGTGAGACCGTGCACGTGCCGGGGCGCCTGTTCAGCGTTGGTCCGGCGGCAGTGAACGGCGTACCGCGCCTGTTCGCCCGCAACGAGCGCCTGGTCTGCCACTTCGACACCAGCTTCGGGCCGATGGTCAGCGTGATGGTCGGTGCGCTGCTGGTGTCCGGGGTGGAAACCGTGTGGAGCGGCGAGGAGATTCCGCACTATGGCGACCGCATCACCCGCAAGGACTACCGCGGCCAGGGCATCAGGCTGGAGCGCTTTGCCGAGATGGCGCGCTTCAACTACGGCTCCACCGTGATCGTGCTGCTGCCGCCAGGCGTGGCTGACTTCGCCCCGCAGCTGGGCGCTGAAAGCCCGGTGCAGCTGGGCCAGGCGCTGGCGAAGCTGCGCTGAGGCTTCGGTAGTGCCGGCCGCTGGCCGGCATCTCCGCTGATCCAACGCGTCGAGCATTGCCGGCCAGCGGCCGGCACTACCGGTCGCGTGTTACTGCAGGGACGGGGCCGGACCGACGTCCATGCCGTCGTAGTCTTCCACGCCCTTCTCCGCGGCCAGCGCTGCGAATTCCTGGTTGCGGCGGTCAAGCGAGGCTTCGTCGTGGATCTCCACGCGCTCCACATGCAGCACGTGGAACGGCGCGTCGCCCTCTTCCGGATCCTGTTCGAACAATTCCACGAAGGTGTAACCCTGCGCCTGCAGGTGCTGCGCCAGTGCCTGCAACGGCTCGGCAGTGGAGTGCACGAAGAAGTACCCCCACAGCAACGGGCCGGTGATGTCCCAGTCGGTGTTTTCGCGGAGGTTGGCGAACAGGTTGCGGGTGTCTTCGAGGTCCATGCGGATTCCAGGGTCGGGGGGATTACTTGTCGCAGCCCTGCAGCTTCAGCGTCTGGCCGTGGCGCAGGCTGTAGGCCGGGGCCTTCAGGCCATTGGCGCGGGCCAGGGTGGGCACGTCGCACTGGAACTTGGCCGCGATGGCGCCCAGGGTTTCACCCCGGCCCACCTTGTGGCTGCGCACCGGCTTCGGGCGCGCCGCCGGGCGCGGCGTGGCCACCGGAGCGACCGGCGTGGTCGGCACGCTGGTGGACGCCGCCGCATCGGCCACCGGCACCACGCCGCCCACGGCCACGCTTCCGGTGTAGCTGGTCGCAGCCGGGCGCTTGATTGCTGCGTTCAGATCGGCGGTGATCAGCGTGCGGGCCAGGTCGGCACGCGGGCCACTGACGCAGTTGCGCTGGTACAGGCCGGCGATGCGGGTGGTGGCATTGATCAGCGTGCCGGCCGGGATCCAGCCATCGGCCTCATAGCGCGGGTTGAGGTTGCGCAGCGCGCGCATGTAGCCATCGCGGGTGCCGTGGCTGCCCAGGCAGATGGTCAGTTCGTAGATGGTGGTCGACTTGGCCAGGCGCAGCGTGGCCGGCTGCGCGCTGATCTTCGGGAACTCCACGCCGTATTGCTGCGGGTGCAGGAAGATCCAGGCCGCGGCGATCACCATCGGCACGTAGTCCTTGGTCTCGCCGGGGAACTGGTTGTAGACGCTGTCGGTCCAGAAGCTCTGCCCGGCGCTCTGCTTGAACACGCGCGCGGCGCGGCCTTCGCCACCATTGTAGGCGGCCACCGACATTTCCACGTTGTTGTTCAGTTCGCGCAGGCGTTCGTTGAGGTAGCTGGCGCTGGCCTCGGCCGCACTGCGTGCATCGAAGCGGGTGTCAAAGCCGGTGCCATCCGGGCCGAGGCCGAAGCGGCGGCCGGTGGCCGGCATGAACTGCATCAACCCGGCGGCGCCCGCGCGCGATGAAGCATGCACGCGGCCATTGGACTCCTTGGCCATGATGCCGAACAGCAGCGCTTCAGGCAGGCCACGCTTCTCCCACTCCGGCCACATCACCGCACGCAGGTTCTGGTAGTTCTCGTAGCTGGTCAGCAACGCCGGGCGCATGTCGGTCAGCCAGCGGCGGATGCCGGCCTGCACCGCCGGGTTGTATTCGACCATGCTGTCGAAGGCGTGCCGCTTGTCGTTCAGCAGCGCGGCAGCGCGCGCGGCCTCCGGTACGTCGGCGGTAAGCGGGCCGATGTGGTCGGGGTCGGCTTCCAGGCGGTCACCGCCCTCGTCGGCCACGTCATCGCTGGCGGCCGCGTCGGCGTCGTGCTTGAGCAGGCGCTTGTAGCTGGCCAGCAGGGTGCCCATCTGGCAGCCCTTCTGCTTCACGCAGTCGTTGAGGACATCTTCCATGTCCTCCAGCGCGGCGTCGGCTTCGTTGCTGCCCTTGGGGTCGGCATTGGCGACCAGCAGCAGCGCATCGCTGTAACGCTTCTCGGCGACGGTCATGCGCTGCTGCAGCGCATCCACCTTCACCTTGTCCCGGGCCGAAACCCGCTGCGCATGGGCGTCGGGCGCCAGGGAAACCAGGCCGGCCAGGGCCAGCAGCGGCCAACCGCGGGAAATCAGGACAGGAACGGGCATTGATGGCACTGTGTGCGAAACAGGCAGGCAGAGTAGCGGCGCCGCCAAGGTCCGGGCAAGCCGACCTTCGGACCGTCACCGCCGGCGGTTAACATTGGGCTATTCACCACAAGGGCTGGACCATGGATCCGATTCTGCTCGGCAAAGGCATCACCGACGATGTGGCCGTCACCCTGCTGCCGAAACTCGGCAACCGCCACGGCCTGGTGGCCGGCGCCACCGGTACCGGCAAGACCGTGACCCTGATGACCCTGGCCGAGGGCTTCTCGCGGCTGGGCGTGCCGGTGTTCCTGGCCGATGTGAAGGGCGATGTGTCCGGCCTGGCGGTGCCCGGCACCGGCGCCGAGAACCTGCTCAAGCGCGCCGCCGAGATCGGCGTGGCCGACTACGCACCGGCCGCCAGCCCGACCATTTTCTGGGACCTGTACGGCAAGCTGGGTCACCCGGTGCGCACCACGGTCAGCGAGATGGGCCCGACCCTGCTGGCGCGCATCCTCGAGTTGAACGACACCCAGTCCGGCGTGCTCGACATCGTGTTCAAGCTGGCCGACGACCGTGGCCTGCTGCTGCTGGACATGGACGACCTGCGCGCCCTGCTCGGCCTGGTGGCCGAGGAGCGCAAGGACATCTCCACCGAGTACGGCCTGGTCAGCGCGCAGTCCATCGCTGCGATCCAGCGGTCGGTGCTGCGCCTGGCGCAGGATGGCGGCGAGAACTTCTTCGGTGAGCCGGCCCTGGAACTGGCCGACATCATGCGGGTCAATCACGACGGCCGCGGCATGATCGGCATCCTTGCCGCCGACCAGCTGGTGCTCAAGCCGAAGCTGTATTCCACCTTCCTGTTGTGGCTGCTGTCGGAGCTGTTCGAGCAGCTGCCGGAGGTGGGCGACCTGGACAAGCCGAAGCTGGTCTTCATCTTCGACGAAGCGCACCTGCTGTTCGACGATGCACCGCCGTCGCTGGTGCAGCGCATCGAGCAGGTGGTGCGCCTGATCCGCTCCAAGGGCGTGGGCGTTTACTTCTGCTCGCAGTTCCCTGATGACGTACCGGGCAACATCCTCGGCCAGCTCGGCAACCGCGTGCAGCATGCGCTGCGTGCATTCACCCCGCGCGACCAGAAGGCAGTGAAGACTGCTGCCGAGACCTTCGTGCCGAACCCGAAGCTGGACGTGGCCAAGGTGCTCAGCCAGCTCGGTACCGGCGAAGCGCTGGTGTCCACGCTGCAGGACAAGGGTGTGCCGATGCCGGTGCAGCAGACGATGATCGCGCCGCCGCGCTGCCGGATGGGGCCGATCACCGACGCCGAGCGTGCCCAGGTGCGTGCCGGCAGCCCGGTCGGCAGCCGCTACGACACCGCGATCAACCGCGAATCGGCCGCCGAACTGCTGGCCCAGCGTGCGCAGAAGACCGTCGAACAGGCGCAGGCACCGGCCGCGCGCAGCCGCGAGCAGGACGAAGCGCAGGAAGGCGGTTTCGGCCAGGCGATCAAGGACGCGATCTTCGGCACCAAGCGCCGCCAGGGCATGATCGAAACCATGGCCAAGCAGACCACGCGCACCGTCGGCACCAAGCTGGGCAACCAGATCGTGCGTGGCATCCTGGGTGGCATCTTCGGCGGCAAGCGCTGATCTGCCACTACTGGGGTCGGATCCCTTTCCTGCGGAAAGGATCCGACCCCATCGTTCCCCTGAAAAGAAGTCGCACCACATGTCGCGTTGGCGTCCCCCTGCAGAAAAGAGTACCGCCCTGATCACCGCCTCCGGCCACGCCCGGCTGAAGGCCGAACTGGATGACCTATGGCGTGTGCGCCGCCCCGAGGTGGTGAAGGCACTGGCCGCGGCCGCTGCGGAAGGCGACCGTTCGGAAAACGCCGAGTACACCTATCGCAAGAAGCAGCTGGGCGAGATCGACCGTCGTGTGCGCTACCTGACCAAGCGGTTGGAATCGCTACGCGTGGTCGACACCACGCCGACCGATCCGCTGGCGGTGTTCTTCGGCGCATGGGTGGAACTGGAGAACGTGGACAGCGGTGAGACCAGCCGCTATCGCATTGTCGGGCCGGATGAGACCGATGCTGGGCAGGGCTGGATCAGCATCGATTCCCCCCTGGCGCGTGCGCTGCTGAAGAAGCGAATGGATGATGAGTTCTCGGTGGAGCTGCCCGGCGGCCAGTTCACCTTTGCGGTGATCGGAGTGGAATACGAGCCGTTGTAGCGTCGACTGTCAGTCGACCACCGCGCCAAGCGCGGCACAAACCTCCGCAGCCGGACGGTAAACGCACCGCGCTCCTCATCGCGGTCGATGACTCGTCGAAGCCATCTGTCGGGCGTTCACGGCCTCGGAACGAAGAGCAGTCGACTGACAGTCGACTCTACATAGCCCCGTGCAACGGCGGCGGGTACTGGCGGCCGGCACGCAGCGGGCGGAAGTACGCGGCATCTGCATAGAAAGCGGCGTCCTGTCCCTGGTGCCAGCCCGGGATTCCCGCCAGCGGCAGCGGACGCAACTGCAGGGGATCGGTCACTGCCCTGCCCTCGGCGATGGCCGCGGTCACTGCGTCAACGCAGGCATCATCGACTTCACCGTGCACCACCACGCACTTGCCGACCAGCAGGCGCCCCGGTAGCAGCGCCTGCTCCATCAGCGCGTGCCCGAATATCGCAGCGATAGCGATGTCACCACTCTGCCAGCGCGCAGGCTCGAACAACGCCGGCCAATCATGCACGTCCCATGCGGCCAACACGTCCTCATCGCGCACACGCACGATCACACCGGTTT
Organism: Stenotrophomonas sp. PE591; assembly: GCF_018320795.1. Lineage (NCBI taxonomy): Bacteria > Pseudomonadati > Pseudomonadota > Gammaproteobacteria > Lysobacterales > Lysobacteraceae > Stenotrophomonas > Stenotrophomonas sp. PE591. The sequence goes on along the minus strand of NZ_JAAOKO010000002.1, from coordinate 368,500 downwards.
CGTCGAACTGGGTCAGCGCGGCCTGCGCGCGATTGCGCTGGCCCGGCGGCATGGATGCGATATGCCTGCACTGCTGCACATTGAGCACCTGCTTGAGCTGCAGGTAACGGGCCCACACCAGTGCATTGAACAGGTCATGCCAGTTGTCGGCGCGGGTGGCGATGCGCCCCTGCGCGATGCGGGCTTCGTAGTGCAGGCCGTCGGCCAGCAGCGCGGCATCCTGCTCGACCAGGTGCTTGCCGGGCAGCGTGAGGCGTGCCTCGAGCGCTGCAATGGACGGCCACTCAGGGCTGGCCAGCAGGTCATGGACGTCGCGCAACCCGGCAAACACCGGGTGCGCGAACACCTGCGGATCGACCGCCGCACGCGGCGGCGGCACGAAGCGGCGCACACCGCTGCCGTCACCGGCGGCGGTCGTCGCCGCGGTCACAGCATCTTGAGATCGAATGCCGGGCGGGTAGCGGCCGGCAGCGCATCACCGTACAGGTCGTGCTCGTCGCTCTCGGTGATTTCCACGTCGACGAACTCACCCACGCGCAGCGGCACCTGGTCGGCGTTCTGGATATGCACCAGGCCGTCGATCTCCGGCGCATCGGCCTTGGAACGGGCCACGGCGATGTCACCTTCGATGGCATCGACCAGGCACTGCTGCACGGTACCGATCTTGGCTTCCAGGCGCGCGGCGGAAATCTGCGCCTGCTTCCCCATGAAACGGGCCAGGCGTTCCTGCTTCACTTCTTCCGGCACGGCATCGGGCAAGTCGTTGGCGGTGGCGCCCTCGACCGGTGAGTAGGCGAACGCACCGACGCGATCCAGCTGTGCCTCGTCCAGGAACGACAGCAGTTCTTCGAACTCGGCCTCGGTCTCGCCCGGGAAGCCGACGATGAAAGTCGAACGCACGGTGATGTCCGGCGCGATGCGGCGCCAGTTCTGCACACGCTCCAGGGTCTTCTCGACCGCACCCGGACGCTTCATCAGGCGCAGGATGCGCGGGCTGGCATGCTGGAACGGAATGTCCAGGTACGGCAGGATGCGGTTCTCGGCCATCAGCGGCACCACCTCGTCCACGTGCGGGTACGGGTAGACGTAGTGCATGCGCACCCACGCATCCAGCTCGGACAGACCTTCGCACAATGCCTTCAGGCGGGTCTGGTAGGCCTTGTCGCGCCACATCTTCTCGGCGTACTTCACGTCCACGCCATAGGCCGAGGTGTCCTGCGACACCACCAGCAGCTCGCGCACGCCACCACGCACCAGGCGCTCGGCCTCACGCAGCACCTCGTCGACCGGGCGCGAGACCAGCTTGCCGCGCATCGACGGGATGATGCAGAAGCTGCACTTGTGGTTGCAGCCTTCGGAAATCTTCAGGTAAGCGTAGTGGCGCGGAGTCAGCTTGATGCCGTAGTCCGGCACCAGGTCCACGAACGGATCGTGCTTGGGCGGCAGTGCTTCATGCACCGCTTCCATCACGCTCTGGTAGTCCTGCGGGCCGGACACCGCCAGCACGTTCGGGTAGGCCTCGCGGATCTGCTCCGGGCGCTTGCCCAGGCAGCCGGTGACGATGACCTTGCCGTTCTGGTTCATCGCCTCGCCAATCGCGTCCAGCGACTCGGTCACCGCCGAATCGATGAAGCCGCAGGTGTTGACCACCACCACGTCGGCCGAATCGTAGGACGGGACGATGTCGTAGCCTTCCGAGCGGAGCTGGGTAAGGATGCGCTCGGAATCGACAAGGGCCTTCGGGCACCCCAATGAAATAAACCCTATACTTCTGCGATCCGACACTGCTCTACCTGGCGCTATGGCTACAAAGGCGAGAGTTTACAGCTACTTGCGCTTCAGTGACCCGAAACAGGCCACCGGCAGCAGTGCCGACCGGCAGCTGGAGTACGCCAAGCGCTGGGCGGCCGAGCATGGGATGGCACTCGACGCAGCCCTATCCATGCAGGATGAGGGCCTTTCCGCCTACCACCAACGGCACGTAACCAAGGGTGCGCTGGGTGTCTTCCTGGCCGCTATTGATGAGGGACGCATCCCCGCAGGGTCCGTTCTGATCGTTGAAGGCCTCGACCGACTGAGCCGCGCTGAACCCATTCAGGCGCAGGCCCAGTTGGCGCAGATCATCAATGCCGGAATCACGGTGGTGACCGCCAGCGACGGCCGCGAATACAACCGCGCCGGCCTCAAGGCCCAGCCCATGGACCTCGTCTACAGCCTGCTGGTGATGATCCGGGCGCACGAGGAATCGGACACCAAAAGCAAGCGCGTGCGCGCTGCCATCCACCGCCAATGCAAGGGATGGCAGGATGGGACTTGGCGCGGCGTCATCAGGAACGGCAAGGACCCGAGCTGGACCCGGCTGGACCCTGAGACGAAGGCGTTTCAGCTCGTGCCCGAGCGAGCCGAGGCTGTGAAGCTGGCGATCCGGATGTTCAGAGACGGCCACGGTGCTGTCAGGATCATGCGCACCCTTGCCGAAGAAGGCCTGCAGCTGACCAACGGGGGAAACCCGGCCGGCCAGCTCTACCGGATCCTCCGCAACAGGGCCCTGATCGGCGAGAAGGTGTTGGAGATCGACGGCGAAGAGTACCGACTGGCCGGGTACTACCCTTCCCTTTTGAGCGCGGAACAGTTCGCGGACCTGCAGCAGGCGACTGAGCAGCGCGCGAAACAGAAGGGCACTGGGGAGATTCCCGGTCTGATCACTGGCCTGCGGATCTCCTACTGCGGCTATTGCGGATCGGCAATGGTCGCGCAGAACCTGATGAATCGCGGACGCCGTGAAGACGGCGGACCACAGCACGGGCATCGGCGGTTGATATGCGTGGGCAACTCCCAAGGCATGGGCTGCGCCGTTGCAGGCAGCTGCAGCGTCGTACCTATTGAACACGCGATCATGAGCTACTGCGCGGACCAGATGAACCTGGCCCGATTGTTCGAGGGTGGGGATAGATCTGAGGCGCTGGCTGGCAAATTGGCCATTGCGCGGGCGCGAGTAGCTGACACTACCGCGAAGGTTGAGCGGATCACCGATGCCATGCTGGCAGATGACGCAGGAGACGCGCCGGCCGCATTCATGCGCCGGGCGAGAGAATTGGAAACATCGCTTGTCGAGCAACAAGCCGAAGTTGACGCGCTAGAGCACGAACTTGCAGCGGTCGCTAGCTCACCCACACCTGCCGTGGCCAAGGCTTGGGCCGACCTACAGGAAGGCGTGAAGGCACTGGACTATGACGCGCGGACCAAGGCGCGCCAGCTGGTAGCCGACACCTTCGAGCGTATCTCGATCTACCACAGGGGGACCGAGCCGGAGCAGACGCGCTCCTGGAAGGGCACCATAGACCTGGTGCTAGTGGCGAAGCGCGGCAGCGCGCGCATCCTTCATGTTGACCGCCAGACGGGCGAATGGCGGGGCGGCGAAGAAGTTCGAGATCTGCCGGATGATCCCATCCAGTAGGCGGGTCAGACACCCCGACGAAGCTGCTCCAGCCCTGCCCTCAACCGCGTCTTGCTGCGGACGTCCCTCGCTCGGGGCTTCGTCTCTACAGGCGGCTTGCGCGGCTCCAGCGCTGCCTTGATCCGCTCGATCTCCTTTGCTCCGGCCTCGGCCAGACGCCGGGCCTGTTGCTGCTGCTCGCGGGTCGGCGGGAGACCAGGCAGTGGCGGGGGCAACTGGATTGGCGTGCTGTCGGTCAGCCGGGCAACGGCCGCACGCAGAGGCAGCTCGGGATACAACCTGGCGGCGCACCAGCGCTCGGCGTAGCGCTTCGCCTGTCGGACGTTGGCGGCGCGCGCTTCCTTGGTGTGCCACATCTTCTGGCCCTCCATCCACAGCCGGACGCCAGGACCGCCATCGAGCGTGACGTTCGCCGTTTCCCGGCCGTTGTACCAGAGCGCCCAGCGCTCACCGGTCTGGACCCAGCCAGCGGGAATCGGGGCGGTGCGGAAACCTTGGTAGCCGTGCGAGGGAAGCATGGCCGGGAGGATACGGCCAGGCGTCGCAGATCTTGCGAACGCCAAGCCCACGTTCCTGAAGCATTCGAAGTCGATCGAGGAAAGCGCCCTACTCAAAGCCGGGTCGCATCGAGAACGACCCGCCTCGGGCTTGCTCAACAACTGAACTTCGGCTCGCCGAACGTCTTGCGGAGAGAAGCGATTAGACCTATGTCATCCGTGAGATTCGTTTCACTCACATCAACATGCGGCAATGCGCCAATGGCCCCCACGACGACATGCTTGCGCACCGTTAAAACAGCGTCCAGCGGAACAGGACGCTCTTCGCGTCCGAAATCGTGCTTGCGACTACCACTTACCCAACCGGACGGTGTCAGGTGTTCGTCTTCCCACTCATTGCTCAATGACATTGTCAGCCTCCGTGTGTACCCAACTGAAAAGTGGCCCCGCCCAGTCCGGGCGGGGCCGATTAATCACGCAGCCGGGAGCTTCGGAACGCCCGGCGCTTCCAGCAGTAGCCTGTCCAGGAACGGCAAAGCTGCAGGATCACGTTCGCGGAAGTACTGATGGGCCTTGTTGGGCAGCCAGACCTCATTGAAGTGAAGGCGGAATGCATGCAAATAGCCGATCGGGTACATCTTTGCATCGCAAACGCGGCCATCCGCATATCGCTGCCTGTAGGTGGGCACCTTCGACGTATCAACTCCTTGGCCACGAAGCCACTTAGCGAACATCTTGCCCTCAGAGATGTCCGGGACCATACGTTCGGGAAGCGTGTAACCGAGAGCTTCGAGTGGCGCGATCAACGAAATCGCCAACTCGCTCAGGATCGAGAAGTGCGTATAGGGCACCTTGTCCTTGTTAGCCAGGTAGCGCTGGATGTGATGCGGCAGCCCAGGGGCAGGCCCGCCATTGGGCTGTCGGCCGGAGAGCCATTCCCGCACCCATTTGGCAACAGCGACAGCGAACTTCGGAGAAAGCCACTGGGCCAGATGGGTTGCGACGTCCGGGTGCACCCAAGTTCCCTGCGGCCCGTTCCCCTTAACTACTTGAATTAGCTCGGAAACGGGATATCCCGTTTCCGCAGCCAGCTCGTCAAGGAACTGCCCCGTCGCTTCGAGACGACGGTAATCAAAGAACCTCTTCCCAACGGCCTGACACATGGCGGTTGCATTGATGTACCCATCGAGCTTGCGCTGCTCAATGAGGGTGTTCTCCATCTGACGATGGATAAGATGCAGCGACAGCTGCTGGGTGTTGCTGGTCATGTGGACTTAGCCTCTTGTGTTGCAGGCAAAGCCATGGCCTCAACTAGCGGAACTACGACGCACGTCACAAATCGTTAGTAACGACTGATTGACACATATGACATACGGCGTATGATTCGCTCCGTTACTTCTAGGTAAGTTGTTGCCACTGCTCGGCACTGCTTGCGTAACACCGCCCTACCTAGTTGGCGCTAGGCGGGGCTTTTTATTGCCCCGACGGTGGCCGGGGAATCCCGACGGCCACAAGATAGTGAGGCGGTTCAGCCTCGTCAACGCCAAATGTAGTGAAATTCGGCAATCCTTTGTGCTGCAAGGGTTCCAGCATCGGCGCGCGGATCAATAACTTATGCGATGCCCATCCAAACTGCGCAGTCAAGTAAGTTTCGATGGTTATCAACAACTTAGCCATCCCTAATACACGCGCCGGATACACTCCCTCAGCCTACGATCCGGCCATGTGCGGCCGATTCGTCCAGCTCCCCGTGATCGACTTCGGCCAGCCGGGGCTGGCTGACCTTGCCCCCGGCCTGGCCGAGATCCAGCCCAGCTACAACCTGGCGCCGACGCAGCGCGCATCGGTGATCCTGGACCGCGGCGAAGGTCGGCAGGTCACCCGCTTGGCGTGGGGCCTGCTGCCATTCTGGGCCAAAACCAAGGGCCTGCAGGGTTCGACCATCAACGCCCAGATCGAGACCGTGGCCACCAAGCCCGCCTTCCGGTCGGCGTTCAAGAAGCGCCGCTGCGTGATACCCATGGCCGGCTACTACGAGTGGTCGGTGAGCCCCGAGGACGGCAAGAAGGATCCGTGGTTCATCCACGCCACCGGGCCACTGCTGGCCGCTGGCCTGTGGGAGGACACCAGCCCGCTGCTGCCCGACGGCAACCTAGGCACCTTCACCATCATTACCGGCGACAGCAGCGGCGTCTCGGCCGACATTCACGACCGCATGCCAGTGTGGCTGCAGGCCGGACAGATCGATGAGTGGATGGCCGCCAGCACCGACGACGCCATGGCCATGCTGCTGGCCAGCGAGCCGCCGGCGATGGAGGCCTACCGCGTCAGCCGCGCGGTGAACACGCCGCGGAACAACGTCGAAGATCTGCTGCAGCAGGTCGCATAGGCGCGCTTCAACCGAACCCCCGCGGCATCTCGGTCCGGTGCAACCGGTCAGTAGTTCGTCACGTCCACCGCCATCACGATCCCGACAACGGCCTGGTTTGGTGAGCCGCCAGTCCCGATTTTCGGGATGGTGATGGCGTTGCCGAACAGGCCGTGCTTCCCGCTAACGCCCCGCCCGTTGCCGATCCCCATCACGGTGAAGCTGTTCTGGAAAGTGCTGGTGGCCGGGGCGCAGATCACCCCGGCGACCGTCTTGCCGGTGAAGTCAGGGAACCTGTCCTCTTCCATACCACCATTGGGAAAGACGCCGCCTACACCGATGATCCGCATGGGCTTTGCACCCAGCGCGTACGTCAGCCGGCCATTCGCATCCCACAATGCCAGATACTGCGCATCCTCGTTGGCGGGGCGATCGAACACGTACGCCCAGCCTTGCAGGCGCGCGGGCGTATTCGTCCACAGCGTCAGCCGGAACTGATTCGGACCGATCTCCTGAAGCTGAGGGAAGAACGGATACGGGTCACCGATAAATGCCACCATCGGGGCCTCGGCATTGATCATCATCTCTGCATACTTCCAGTTGCCCCCCGGGTTGTTTCCTGGGTAGGTCACCGGCGAAACATCGATGCGTATTTTCTGCTTCAGCACCAGCGACGGGGTGTCCTCGCTAATCAGCGTGGTCCCAGCGTCGCTCAGAATCTCCACCGCTGCCTTTGCCATCATCGCACTCCGTAGTAGAACTTGACCGGCTTGATAGTGCCGACGAACTGACCGCTGCCATTTTTGTTCAGTGCCCAGTACACCCGACCATTCGCGTAGCCGACCACGGGAACGTAGCCCAGCGAGTCAGAAGGAATGATGGGAATGTAGAAGAACTCCCCTGGCGGCAGATTGGCAGCAAAGCCATTGCCGGGCGTTGCATCCGACCACGCCACACCGCACAGCAGGCCCAACCGGCTGGCGAGGTCCCATAGCCGATTGCCGTTCTCATCGTTCACTTCCATCACAATCTGCATGCCGCCTCCTGTCGGTTGCGGAGGGCCGGGTTCCCGGCCCTTCTTGGTTGATCAAGGCACAACGCCCCATCGCATACGCAGGCGCCCGTTCTGGTCGTAAACACGCCAGTTTCCGTCGCTGTACTCAGTGCGCATACCGGCGCTTGGGGATGACACACGGAACATGTCAGCCAACACGTCGAAGGCAGATATCTCACCCGTTGCGGTGAGCTGGACACCGCCGACCTTCCTGTCCGCGCGCACAGCCACTCCCCACTGGGCCAATGCCTCACCCCCACCCGCAGACCATAGGGACGGCAAGGACGCGTCAGGTGGGCATTGCTCCAGCATGGGCTGCACGTACCACCCTGCGCAGTCTTGACCTGCAGGGGATTCCTTGGTCGTGGCGATTTGGAGCCAGACCGAACTAGCGTTCGCAGGTGCAGGACCTGTAAGGACGAACAATCGCTCATAGTCAGCCAAAGAGCCGCTAGCTCCGTACTTCCGGCTGGCAGACGAGGCAAACTCAGATCCAATCAGGTTTCCGTTGGCATCCACGAAGAAGACGCTGATGTTCGACCTGCCCAGATACGAATTGCAGTAGACCGAGCCCATGTAGGACTTTCCCGGTTCTGCCGGGACCTGCTGAGCCGTTAGAACTTGGATATTCACGGCTTGGCCAACGTTGGCGTAATGAACCATCGCCCTCATGCCTCGCGGAACTCGAGCGTCTTGAATGATCAGATTCGAGCGCTCCCAACTTCCAGTGGCCCAGCGCGTGAACCACGCTGGATCCAGTGATCCAGTCATGGTTGCAGTGCGCAGAAGATTGCCGCCACCACCCAACGTCTTCACCCGAGCTTCCATCGTCTGTACGACAGATGCGTCAGCCTTTCCGCCAAGCGAAGTCTGTATGCCCGATATCTGCTGCGCCTGAGACGCCTGCGCCTGCCCCTGCTCTGTCACTTGGGTCTTCAGCTGATTGAAGCCGCTGGCCGATACATCACCCACCTGTGTTTTCAGGCTCACTAGGTCCTGCGCAGTCGCATCCAGCGTGGTCCCCTGCTGGACCACCGTGGTCTGCAACTGGTTGAATGCGGTTGCGTTCACGTCGCCAACCTGCGTCTTTAGGCTGGTCAAGTCCTGAGCCGTCGCCTCCAGTTTCTGCCCCTGTTGGGTGACCGTCGCGGTGAGCCCCTGGATTGCAGCGGAATTGGCATCTGCCTTGGCATTCACCCCATCAACGCCGGTCTGCAGCTGGGTGATCTGCTGCGAGGTCGTCTCTATCTTGTCCTCGGCGGTTGTGACGCGCGTCGTCAGCTGCTGCAAGGCGGTGGTGTTGGCCGCAGTTGTTCCAGCCAATTCGGTCACATCGCTGCGTAAAGCGGTGATCAGCCCTGCCTGCGACGTGATCGTCTCGTCATGCTGGGTAACCTTGGTGCTGAGATCCGATATCGCCTGAGCGTTGTTGTTGCCCTGGTCAATGATCGCCGGCAGCGAGGCATTGATGGTCGTGATCGACTGCGCCAGCGCACCGGTTGTGGTCGCCGTGGCTTCCTCGAGCGATGTGACCGACGCAGCAGTAGCAAGCGCCCCCTCACCCGCGGGCATCCTGGCCTCCATGGTGCTGATGCGCCGCACCTGCGCGGCATCTGCCGCAACGCGCGCCTTCAGCTCCTCGTATGCCAGGCCAGAGGTCAACTGGAGCGGGTCCGAGCCGGTGTAGTTGCCTCGGATCTGCACCGCCAGCGTATTGCGCTGGGCGGCCTCGGCAGCATCGGCCGAGATCCGGGCCTCCGTTTCGGCCTGAACCACCGCCATGGACGCCCCAGGCTGCGGGCGTCCGACGGCGACGTAGTCGATCAGGAAGTAGTTGGCCACCGATTGCTCGGTGCCCAGCTGCAGGCGAATAGCGTCGACCGTAGCCGGCCACCAGGCAATGTCCTGTACGTCCACGGTGGCCACTCCGCTGGCGTCCCACGCCGGCTCCGGGATGACGGCGCGCTTCTGCGTGCTCCATGCCTGATCCGTGGTCGTGATCCACTGTAGGGATCCGCCCCACGCCGGGCTGCCCACACGCTTCACGCGCAGCTTGACGAAGCGATAGGCGCTGCCGTCGACGGCCAAGGCCACCGGCGACTGCACCCAGGGCGCAGTGGCATGGTTGGCGGGCCGCAGCCAGCCATCCACGAGGGTGGGCGCACCGTTGCCCGTCCACCCTTCAATGGTCTGATTGAACGGCCAGAGCTTGATGCTGTCGAATTGCGTTCCGCTGCCGGCCGCGACCTCCGACACCGCGCGCGCCAACGATTCATCGGCGCTTTGCCGCAGCTGCTCTTCGCGGCTGATCGCCGCCTCGCGCGCCATCTTCTCGTTCAGCAGTGCATCGATCCGGGCCTGGGCCTCGGCGCTGATCGCCTGCATGGCTTCGGTCACGCCCTGCTGCCGCAGCAGGGCCTCGGCGACCAAGTCCTGTGCCGCCTGCGCCAGGCCGGCGGCGCGAGCAGCCGCCTCGTCTGCGATCGCTTGGATGCGGGCACTGATCTCCGCCGCCAGCTTGGCCTGCTGTTCGGCCAGGTCCTTCGAAGTGGTGGGCGGAACAACGCCCACCACGGTTCCGGTGCCTGCCTTGCCGCGAACGGTCGGGGTGATCTGGAACCACCACGTCTTGCCGCTGCCGTCACTATAGACGTAGCGCGTCTCGGTGGTGCGGTGAATCTCCGTCCAAGGGCCGTCCTGGCTCTCGCTGCGCGAGATGACGTAGATCACGCCCTCCAGATCGACGGCATCCCATTCGAGGACAACGCCGTCGGCCACCGGCGTGGGATTGACCCCATTCGCCGGCGGCACGTCCGGCGCCTTGAAGGGCACCGGGAACCACGTCGAAAAGCGCGGTGCCACCGGTGACGCGGACGGCAGCCCGCCCACGCCGATTTCCACCAGCGTGAGTTTCCTTGCTTGCATTGCTGATTACCTCGCGTTGAGTGCTTCGCGCAGCGCTGAACTGCTGGCGTTGCGTACGCCCTGGGTAGTGGTAGACACGAGCTGGCGGAGCAGCTGGTTCTGTTCGGCGAGCAGAGCGTTGCTCTGCTGTATGGCGGCGGTGGTTTGCGTCTGAGCGTCGTTGTTCACGACCAGGTCGAACACGGCCCGGCTGAAGTTGTCCGGCAGCGCCTCGATCGCGTCCGCCAGCGCCCCCATGTTCGTGCCGTCCGTCTGGTTGAGGTCGCCGACCTTCATGCCGTCGATCAGGCCGCTCACGCGGCCGTACAGGCTGTTGTAGTCCTGCCCGCTGGCGTAGAGATTCCGACCAAAGCCCAGCGCTGCCTGTGCGGCCGCCTGCGCGGCGCTGGTGTCGCCACCGGACACCGCCCGCTCCAGTTCCTTCATCGCCTCGCCCAGCTTCTCCTGGTCCGTCAGCGGCGAAAGGTCACTGATCGACAGGCCGTACTGCATGGCCTTCTTGTCCTTGTCGATCTGCGCCTGCAGCTTGCCCATGTTGGTGGCACGAAGCGCCTCGATCTTGGCCAGGTCCTCCGCCCGAGCGCCGGACAAGCCGAGCGCCTTGGCGTAGTCGTTGGCCGACTTCACCTGCTGGCGATACGTGCGCTCGATCGACAGCGCCTGCGACTGGTACTGCGTCAGGTTGGCCGTCATCAGCTGGGTGCTCACATCGGCCATGAGGCTGGCGTAGTTGCCGAGCAGCCCGGTCACCTTCTGCACCTGGGTGGCCAAGTCCGTGCCTGCGACGGCGGCCAGATCCTGGAAGTAGTCGACCGCCTTGTTGACCTTGTCGACCTCCAGGCCGTTGAGCGCCCGGCCCAACTCATCGGCGTTGCCAACGGCCAGCGCGATCGACGCACTGAGCGCGGTGAACACATCCGACGCCTCGAAGTAGCCGTCGAGTTGGCCACCGAACCCCGCCGCCTTGACCGCCTCGGTGTACAACCGATTGGTCATGTCGCTGAGGTATGCCTCCAGCTGCGCCTTGGCCTCAGTGGAGTCGGCCGACAACTGGAGCTTCCCCAGGTCCACCTTCACGCTACCGAGCTTCTGGGTCAGATCCACGCCCAGCTGCTTGGCCAGATCGGTTGCAGCACCGCGGACCTGGCGCGCGGCCATATCGAACGTGCGATCGATGCCAGGGTCCAGCGCGCCGAACTGTGTCCACTTCTTGTCACTGCGGAACAGACCGCCCTTGGCCTTGATATCGGCATAGCTCTGGCCATCGAATCCGCCGAAGCCATAGCTACCCGTGATGCCCTGCCCGGTGACCTTGGGAGCCTGCCGGCCGAACAGCTTCGCGTGGATGCTGGAGCCGGACAGGATCGACGCGACCTTGTCGTTGAAGCCCAAGGCGCGGAACCCCTTGTCGGCCAAGCCGACAGCCCCGGCGGTGGCGATTTTGCCGGCCCAGCTCTCACCATTGGCGATGTTCCAGCCCTGGTCGAACAACTGGGCGTTCTTCATCATGCCGGCGACGATCCAGCCGATGATGGGGACCGCCGCCGCTGCTGAGCCAGCAGCGCCTGCACCCGCCGCACCTGCCCCGGCTCCTGCACTGCCACCACCGATCAACCCGGAGAAGCTGGAACCGGTCATCCCGGCCATGCTGGTCACGTCGCCGAAGCCTGTCAGGGTTCCCGCTGCGGCCCCGGCGGAACGGCCGAACCCGAACAGGCCCTGGCCCTTGGAAAGCAGCCCGGCCACGGTGCTCACGTTCTGGCCGCCGGCCGCAGAGCCATTGCCGCCGAACAACCCCATCAGACTCTGCAGGTTCAAGCCACCGCCCTGCCCGTTCATCCCGTTGAGGATCTGCGTCTGGATCGGGATCACCAGCTTCTGCTGCAGGAACTCGCGGGCCAGGTCACGCAGCCCGCGCTTGGCGGCGTCCTTCAGGTCGTCCCACAGGTTGTCGAAGTCCCGCATGCCGCCGGCAACGAAGTCGGCCATGGCGTCAGCGGCATGGCCTACGCCATTGATGACCACGCCGGCCCACGCCTCAACATTGGCAGCAGCCTCCTCCGCACGCAGCGACAGATCGGCCGATGCCCGGGCGGCGCCGAGCATGGACTGCTCGTACTGCTCGTAGCTCGCCGCCCCCTTGGACAGCGCCAGCGCCTCCTTGCCGCCAGCGGCCTCCACCGCCTTCTGCAGCTCCTGCCGCATGTCTCGCTCGTTCATCATCTCGCGCCGCGACAGCTCACGCGCACGGCCGACCTTGCCCAGCATGGCGGCCTCGGCATCCATCGTCGCAAGGAGCGCCTCGGGGCTGGCCAGGGCCTTCTTGATCTCCGCGCTGGACTGCTCCAACGCCTTCTGCGACTCCAGGATCAGCGTGTTGTACGCGGCCCGCTCGATGCGCCCTTCCTTCAGCGCCTCCTTCAGCTTGTCCTCGAGCTGCTTCTGTCGCTCGGTGGCCTCGGCCAGTGGCCCGGCCATCGTTGCCGCAGCCATTGCAGCCTGCTCGTTGTAGCGCTTGATCGCTTCCGCATCTGCCTTGCGATCCTTGGCGCCTGCGCGCTCAGCGGCTGCCGACGCCTTGCGCGACTCCGTGAAGTTCTTCTGCGCAGCGGCCAGCTCCGTCTGGAGCCGGATGTACTGTGCGCCCTGCTCGATGTACTGCTTGACCTTGGGGTCATCGCGCTTGGAGAAGTCGACGCCGCTGGCTTGGGCCTCCTTGAACCAGTCATTCACGTCCAGCTTTGCCACTTCGGCTGCACTTTTGCCCACGCGGGCGAGCTGACCCGGCAGCGACTGCATTGCCGACGCGATGCGCTTGCCAGCCGCGCCTGCCGAGTCTCCCAGAACGTTGAACGAACCCGACAGGGCGTCAGTTGCGCTCTTCGCTTGAGTACTGCTGCCCGTGAAGGCGTCGAGGATCGCACGCTTACGATCGACCTCCCTGCCAGCAGTGGCCGCGGCAGCGGTCTCTTCCGTGAGGCTCTTGGCCACGGTGGCAGCAGCTGGCGAGCCAGCGATCATTGCTCGCCATGCCGCCTCCAGACCATCGGAGAACTCATCGGCGCCAATCTTGCCGGCCTTAAACGCGGCATCCAGCCGCTGCGTCTCCTGGATGAACTCTGAAGCCTGGCTCGCGGTGGCAAAGTTCGTCGCCGCAGCGACCATCTCCGTAATCGAGCTGGTGATGGTCCGGTAGTTCTCGTCGATCTCCTTCTGCAGTCGAAGGACCTCGCCGGCCTGCATCTGGGCGTTGAGGGTCTTGAACTTCTCGATGGCAGTGTCAGCCGCACCACCAAAATCGATCAGCGCAGCCGACGCAATCTTCGTGTTGTCGCGGAAGATCAACCAGCCCGCGGCGGCAGTGGCCAGCATGGTCACAATTCCCGCCGGACCTCCCAGCATGGCAAGCGTCGCTGATCCAGCACGCGCAAGCCAGCCGGCGTTGGCCGCTGCGGCCTGCGTTTGGGCCTGAGCCAGCAGCAGCGTGGCCTGTCGATGCTCAAGGGTCGCTGCAGCGGCTTTGCTGCTCACGGACACGCTACCGCCGATCGCAGCCGTGCGGCGCACCTCCGCCTCCGCATCGAGCATTGCGGCACGCGTCCGCAGCTCGAGCTGCTGCGCAGCGGCCAAGTTCTGAGCCGCTGCGGCCCGATCTGCCACCATACCAGCGTTGGCCGCAGCGACCCGCGCCAGTAGGGCTTTCAGCAGCGGTCCAGATGCGACTGCGGCTCCTGCGACAGCTACCATTTCCAGATTGCTGCCGAGGGCACCGATGCCGGCTGCAAGCGCCTTGGACGCGCCGGTTGCCTCGTCGGCACGGCCAATCATGACCTGCAGGTTGTTGTTGAACAGCGTCATTGCCTGCCCAACGGTGGAATCCATCTTGCCGAACGCCTCGTCCACGGCGCCAGCCTGGCTCTGCAACGCGTTGATCACCTGCTGTGACGACAACTTGCCCGCGGCGCCCAGTTCACGCAGTTTCCCGATCGGTACGTTCAGGCCCTTGGCGATGGCCTGGGCCAGGGCTGGCGCCTGCTCGAGTACCGAGTTCAGCTCTTCACCTCGAAGGGTGCCAGAGGCAAACGCCTGCCCCAGCTGCACGAGGGCGGCATCGGCACCCGCCGCGGACGTGCCGCTGATCACCATCGTTTTGCTGATGGTCTCGACAACGCGTGCCAAGTCTCTCCCAGACAGACCGAGGGCCTCCTGGTTCATCGCGATTCGCTGGTACAGCTCCGCAGTCGCACCCAGAGGCTGTCGCGCTGCGCCGGCAATCCGGATCACGTCAGCCTGCGCGGCAGCGAACTGCGCCTGGCCCTGCGTGACCAGCCGCAGCCTGTTGTTGAGGTTCGTCCATTCGTCGGCCTTGCCAATTGCGGCTTTTACGGCCACCAAGGCTGATGTAAGACCCACCGCCTCAGTCGCTACCCGACGAAATCCGGCCGCGACCTCATCGGCGCCGCGGCGTGCGGCGTCTGACATAGACGATTGGATCGTAGCCATGTCGCGCTGCACGACGCGCGCGGCCTTCCCGCTGTCGCGCTCGAACGATCCCGACTTCAGCAGCAGGTCGACGGTAAGGGTGTAGAGGCTCATCGCGCTTCCAAAAAAAAAGCCCGCACATGGCGGGCTTGGGCTGATGGAGAAATGTTCTACGGAATCGGGATTTCCGACCCGTTGATGGTCATCTGTGTCACGGTTCCCTCAGCGTTCGTGACACACGACGCGGATGCAGGCTTTGTGGAACCGCCTGTTTCAGAAAGGACCAGCCCGGCCCCGGCAGGCCAGGCGAAATAGTGTTCGTTGGCGGATCCCATGTCCTTCACGTACGGCACCTTGGTGCGGTTCGGGTCCGCTGACGCCGCTTGAATCGCGCTCATGCAGTTCAGCAACCCGCGCTTGGCTCCATCGTCCTGTGCCGTCGAACAGCCAGCTGCCAGCGAGAGCAGTAGCACCGGCGCCAACCTGATTAGATGCTTCATAGGACCTCCCGATATCTGCGGGGATCATGCCAGCTACGTCGGGATTTCCTCAAATTCCATGTACCCCGTGAAGTACTGCCGGCTGATGTTCTCCGCCGACGGCAGCTGTGTCGGGTAGCCGTAGAGCGCCGACCGCGCCGCCAGTAGGGGGTCGAACGCCTTGCTGACCATGTCCCGGTACTGCGGCACAACGCAGGAGCGCCGGCGTCCCGCGATCGCGGCGGCCACCGTCTCCCAATCGGTTCCGCCCAGCCCACCGCCGCGCACAACCGGCGTGGAGCGGCCCGTCAGCGTGCAGGTCAGGCGGCGGTACAGCGCCCCGGGAACCGTATTAACCTGGCCTCCCTTGGTCCGGGCATGAACGCTGGAGTCGATAGTGGCCACGGCCCAGCCGTCCTTGATACCAACGTCAACCGCCCGGAAGATCGCAATTTCGCCCACGTCGACGTTCGTGGCAGTTGTGTCGATCTCGACGGACACCGTCGATACCAAGGCGCTGGCCTTCGGGAAGAGCCAGGCGCAGACACTGCCGTCTGGCAGTCGCACGGTGGTGGCACTCGCGCCGGCGGCGCTCACCTGGACGCCGGGCGGAATGTTGAGGCCGAGAATCGCGATGATCCCCGGCACAACAGCTTCGGCCAGGGTGATCGTGATCGCCAGCGAACTGGTGCGGCGGATCCGAGACGCCCTGCCAGGCTTTCCATCGAACAGCGCCGAGCCCTGGTCCGCACTGAGCCACGTGCCACCGGTGAGGGTCACCGTCGTGACTGCCGGCATGCCATATCCAATCAACACGTCATCATCCCCACACCGTCAGCACCACGTCCCCCGTGGCAGGGTTGCGCTCTACTCGGCGCACCAGCACCGGCTTGCCGTCTTCCAGCCCATACCGGCTGTACGTGAGCCTGCCGATCTGACCTGGCAGCGGCGCCAAATCCTGATCACCGCGCACCGCCAGTTGGTAGAAGTGGCGCGGCACCCGGTACAGGCCGAGGACGCGATCAATCTCCTGTTGCGCGTCGGCCGCATGCCAGAACAACGAGATGACAGGATCAGCAGCTTCCGCCCGCTGGTAGTGGGCATGCAGCGGGCCAGCCCCATACACCTGCCCACGGTAGAGGCCAGTCAGCTCATCGCGGCGCGCCTGCGGAACGTCGACCACGTCGGTGACGAAATCCGATGCGGCCAGCGCTTGGGCGTTCGGGCGGTAGGCCATACGCCGGGTCAGGTTCGGAGCATCATCGGGCACCATGACCAGGTCAGCCGCCAGATCGTCTGCCTCAGACAGATCAAAGGCGAGCGGCCCTGCGTGGGTTTCGGGCGCGATCACGCGAACGAAGCGCAGCACTCCGGCCGGATCCTGATAGCACCCGGCGCCGTAGCTGGGCAGCAGGGCATTCAATACTGCGCGACCGGTGATCGCCGAGCCCGCGTAGTATCCGATACCCATGTAGCCCGTGGCCTGATCGATCGCCACACAGTCGCTGGCCGACCACGCCTCGCGGCCCAGCCGCGCCATCACGTCTCCTACTGCCTGCTCCAGACTGGCGGGCTTCATGCCAGCGCCAACACTGGAAGCATCCACGACCACAGGCGTCACCGGTGGTGACTTCAGCAACACCTGTTGCCCGTCCGGCGCCTCGCTGTAGGTGCCGACCTCCATCAGGTCGCCGCGATCCATCACGGCGTCGACGTAGACCCGTCCGTCGGCCACGAACATTGAGGTAGCGTCGGAGTTGGCCCCCATCGCCGGAATGCTCGCCACTGCCCCGATTACCACGGGCTGCGGCTTCCATGCCAGGGACGCGATGTTCGGCAAGAAAACGCCCCGGTTGAGCGTCTCGTCCAGGTAGTCGTGCGCATCGCGCAGGTGCAGCGTTTTGGTGCCGTCGTCGTTGATCTCGATCTGTTCGATCGCGCAACGGAAAGCTGGGACGGCGTCAGCCCGCATGCCGCTCTCAGGTGCTAGCAGGATCTGCACCGAACTGCCTGAGGCACCAGTGCCAGCCATTCCGTCCAGCAATCCTTCCGCATCGACCAAGACGCACTCGGCGGCCGCGGCCTGGGATACCGGGTCACCGCCCCACGGCCAGAACGCCAGCTCCTGGATCAGGTTGACGCCCTCGGCCACCAACCCCTCGTAACGGGCATTCGCCGGGCTGTCGCCGGGCGCGGACAGCCAGTCCACGTCGGCCAAGCGCGTGGGGCTGGCGGTAGAGCTGGGGAGCCGCCAACCGGCTGCAGCCGCGTCGCTTCGCGGCCCCCACTGCCCTGCGTTGACCGCAAGGCACAGCCCACCGGCCTTGGTGGCGGCCAGTGACGCGGCGAAGAACAGCGGCCCGGACAGCTGCAGCTCGCGCACCAGGATCTGCGCGCCGTTGAGGTAGAGCCGCAGCTGGCGAGGGGTCGAGAACACGACCTGCAGCCCGACAATGTCGCCGTGGGTCACCGCCGGCAGGCCAGTGGCGATCGCTCCTCCAGCCTGCAGCAGGCGCCCGGCGGCGAGGTCCCAGCCGATGCTGGCGAGATCCGCACCCAGCGCCTTGTTCAGCGCTGCGGGGCCGGTGGCGAAGCCTACGAGGGCTGCAACGGGGTCATCGCCCCACACCGCAAACTCCACGCCCACCGTCCCGGCATCAAGGCCGAAGTCGGAGCGCGCGTGGCTGGCCAACGTGGTTGCACCGGTGGTGGCCAGGGTCAGCCCGCCATCTCGCGCAGCGAGTACCGGGCCAATGGGCGTGGCGGCGAACCGCCCGAAAGTGTCGGTCATGGTCATCCCAGTCCGTCGAACCAGTCCTGCGCCTCGTCCTCATCGGAGCGGGGCAAGAGGGCGTCGAGGTAGTGCTGAAAGGAGCGCTTGGTCCCGCCCTGGCTGTGCGAGGCGGTGATGTACGCGGCGAAGGCAGCGGGCTTGATGTGCAGGCTCACGGGGTCGATGGGGTTGCGCTTGTGAAACTCCCACCATTCCAGGAACTCGCGGCGCGACATGGTGGCCCGCAGGTCCGACACCGTCCGGTGCAGGTGACCGGCGAGGACCTTCCAGAACCAGTCCTCGCCGCGCTGCCTTAGCCGTTTCCCGCGTCGGCCTGTGCCTGGGCAGCATCCTCGCCGAAGCCGGAATGCTTCATGGCCACACGCTGCAGCTCAGCGGCAACCAGCGGCTTGAGCTGCGCGGCCTGCTCCACGTTCATGACGGGCTTGCCGTCCTCGTCGCAGATGGTCGCTGCGATCAGCTTGGCGCGGTCACCTTCACCCCACAGCTTGCGGAACTCCGCATCCGGCAGCTCGCGGACATGGAACTGCGCCTTGGCTCCGTTGGGCAGGGTGATCGTGTCGGCGCGCACGTCCTTGGACGCGAACATGCCCAGGTTGGTGAACGACTGCAGGACGCTCAGGGGCTGCTGCGGCTGGGTTTGGGGGGTGTCATTGGTCTTGCTCATTGGCCGTTTCCTCGAATGGCGACAGGGCGCGCGGGCCGCGCACGGCTAATACGCGGAGGATCCGCGCGCCCCGTCAGAGAGATGGCCCGCCGAAGCGGGCCTGGGTGTACGCCGTTGCCGCAGCCTTACGGCGTCGGGCGGTGCGTGGTGACGGCGCCGGAGCCGCGGATGGTGATCGTCGCCTTCCACACATCGTTGTCCTGGCTGGTCACCGCGAAGTTCTGCACGAAGCCGTCGAACTGCTTGGACAGCACATCAGTGGGCGGGGTGATCTTGCCGGCGACTGCGGCCGGCTTCGCCGCTCCTTCGGTTTCCGACTTCGGCGCGGTCACCAGCCAGTTCACGACGGCACCGGTCTCGTGCAGCTCCTCCAGCTTCTCGTGGTCGACGCTGTCGTAGATGATCTCGATGCTGGTGCTGCCGGTCTGCTTGCGGCCAGCGACGAACTGGTCCCAGTCATCGTCGTAGTCGGAGATATCGATCTCCGATGCCTGGCCATCGGGGAAGCCGACCGAACGCAGGCGGGTCACCTTGATGACCTCGGCCGCGCCGATGGCGACGAACAGTTGGGAGTGCTTCGACTTGATTACCTGTCCCATAGGGATTTCCTTGTGTTGCGCCCGTCGCCGGGCATGAAAAAGGCCCCTTGCGGGGCCGGTGGGTTGCAGTTGTGTGGATCAGCGCAGTTGCAGGAGCCTGGCGTCGAAGGAGATGCCAAAGGCGTCCGTGCCGTCGCTGTCAGGCGTAGGGTTGTAGGACTCGATGCTGCCTACGCGCTCGATCGCGTCGCGGATGGCAACGGCCGCGCCGTTGGCCTGCGTCAGGGCTTTGCCCCACACGGTCAATCGGACACGCCAGCCGTCGGACGGCGGCGCCTCGGACAGCATCGCGGTGGGCGAACCGCCGACCACCTCCCACGTCGCGTAGGGCAGTGCTGCATCCTGTGGCGCGGTTCCCGGCCACAACCGGATCGGGTCGCCCAGAACGTGCCGAACCGCTGCATCACCCTGCAGCAGGGACTGGATCAGGGGAACCATCATCGCCATCCATCCTTCTTCAGCTGCTTGTCGAGCGCCGCCCAGGTTTCTTTGATGATCACCTGCGCCGCCTCCGGCCCCTTGGCCTCGCCTGCCGGTGTGAGGAACGGCTCGGCCCTCATCTTCCTGGTGCCGAATTCCTTGAAGCGCCAGTAATAGGCCCAGCCCGCCTCCTCATAGACCTTCCCGACGCGACCGCGGCGCCGGTTGCGCTTGGTGTTGGCGTACTTGCGGCGGCGACCGGTCTTAACCCCTACCGTGAAGTACTCGCCGTCTCGACCTACACCTGCGCGCTGCCGGCTCTTGGTGTTGGCCCGGCGGGTGACGATCTGCGAGGCCATGAACCCCGATGCTCTCGGGGCCCGGCGGCGAGCATCGTCACGGATGACGTTGCCACCCTTGCGCATACCGGCTTGCACGGCTCGCCCTTGAATCGCCTTGGGTGCCTCCCGCAGTGAACGCAGGAGGCCGTCCAGGCCGTCGATCTTCACCTGCTCAGCCATCGGACACCCCGGCATCGACCATCAGCGTGATATGCCCGCGTGCTGTCGCATCCGGCAGCACCGCACGAATCGCATACATCTGCCCGTCAAACACCACACGCATGGTCGGCACTACCCCGGGCAGGTAAGGGATCTCGATGCGTGCAGTCACCTGTCCATGCTCGGCCGAGGCCGCAGTGAACTCTCGACCCGAGAGCGGAACCACCTCTGCCGGCACGTCAGCCCGCCATCTACGCCATTGCTTCACGTCCCCGCCGAGCGGATCACGCACCGGGCCGTAGTCCTGCAGCTCGATGCGATGCCGGTATTTGCCGGCCCGCCTCATGGCAGCACCCGCCGGTAGGGAAACATCAGCCGGTCCAGGGTCGGGTTCTCGGCCAACTGCGAGCCAGCCACCACCGCCTCGCGGTTGGCGTACAGGTCACCCAGCAACAGCAGTACGGCTGCGCGCAGCGGCCCCGGAAGCGGGCCAGGTGTCGTCGTGAACTTGACCGGATAGGCGCCCGGCTCGCTGTCGAGCGCGGCCGGCTCAATCGGCAGCGGAGAGCGGCCCTCACCGACCGGGGTCCACTCATAGGTCGCTGCTGCCAACGCATACCCCGTGGTGCGCTCCACCGACTCACGCGCGGCGGTGATGAAGGCGCCGATCAGCGCGTCGTCCGCATCGTGGATAACTACCAGGTGCGCCTTCGCTTCGCTCAGCGACACGGGTTCCTCTGCCGCCGGGGTCAACGTGCGCAGCATGGGTCATTCCTCCGGCGTGGCCGACTTGATGGCATTGGGGTGGGGGTCGATCAGCCCGCCAAGGCGCAGCGCCTCAACGTGTGCAGCGTTGACCTGGATCACCTGGCCAACCTTCCCGAGGTGGTTGTTACTGAGCACCAGCGCGGGCACGGTTTCGCCCTCCGGCAGAGCCGGTACTTCATCCGATGGCGGCAGGTCGTTGTCCGCCTCCACGGTTTCGGGCCTCTGGCTGTCTCCGCCCTCGTCCGTCTCCGGCTCACTGACAGCATCTGCCGCGCCAGCGTCGGGGCTTTCGGCGTCCGGCTGCTCGCCCTGGCCAGCCGCTGCGTCCACTACGGCAGCTGGCGCTTCCTGCGCGTCGGCCGGACCGCTGGCCACCTGCGCGGAGGTGTTCTTCTGCTTTGCCATGATCGTCTCCGAGGGACGCCCGCGCTGGGGCGTCCCTCCGTTCGTGGGCCGAGGCGGTTAAGCCGCAGCGCCGTGCTTGAAGGTCTTCACCGCGCCGCCCACGTCGACCAGGTTGCCGCCAGAGCGCATCCAGGCCATGAAGCCCACCTGGCCCTTCTTCACATAGGCCGAGTCATTGAAGCGGAACAGGGTCACGGCCATCACGTCGCGGATCTTGTAGTAGCTGAAGTCGCCGAACGCGATCGAGGTGGCGCCTGCGGCCGGGGCCGGGGCGTGCTGGTTGATCTGGATATCGCGATTCAGCAGACGATCCGGCGCACCGCCCGGATTGCCCTGCTCGTAGCCCGGCACGAAGATCGGCCGGCCCTGGTCGTCCTTCACCTTGCGGATCAGCTTCAGCATGTCGTCGTGGAACATCCACTTGGCAAGCTGGCGATACGCCGGATCGACGCTGTGCTCCAGGTCGACCAGGTCGTCGTAGGTGACGATCGGCAGCGCCGAGACAGCGCCGATCTTGCCCACCGTCGCGGCAGTAAAGGCACCCATCGGCTGGCCAACGCCGGTGCCGACGGAGTAGTGGCGGTTGGTGACGCGGCCCAGGCGGGTCTGCAGGCGCTTCTCGATGAAACCGGCGATATCGGCCGTGCTGTCCTGCAGCAGCTCCCACGGCACGGTCACCACCTTGGAGCTGTACTTGTACACCTGCAGGCCCTTGGTGCCGAAGGCCACGTCCTGGTCGTTCGCCGACTGGTTTTCAGCGACCAGTTCGCCCTCTTCGGAGGTGCCATCGCTGGTCGGGTACTGCATCGGCTCGCCGCCGGCAGTGCTGAACACATCAGCCACCTGGCGCATGCCGCCGAATGCCTTCAGAGCATCCAGGATCTGCTCGGCCAGCGTGGTCGGAACGGTGTAGCCACCCTGCTCCGGGTTGACGGCCGGATTGCCCGACATGGCCGCGTTGACCTGCTTCCAGTCCTCGGCGCTCAGGGCGCTGTCACCGCCACGCGCCCAGCGGTCGAACAGGCGCTCCTCGTTGGAGAGGTCACGGCCGCCGCGGTTGGCAGTGTCGTGCTCACGCACGCCCTGTTCGCGCAGTGCCTCGTCGGCCGTGAGGTCCATGACCTTCTGATGACGCTCGATCGCCGCGTCGATGCGCTCGATCTCGGCGATGTTGTTGTCGTACTTGGCCTGGTTCTCCGGCGTCCACTTGTTGCCGTCGCCGGTGCTGGTATCCAGCAGATTGCGGGTTTCCTTTGCCAGCGCGGTGCGGCGCTCCCGCTCGGCCTGAATGTTGAAGGGCATTGGTGATTTCCTCGTGTCGAAAAAAAACCGCCTTTCGGCGGTCAGGATGAACTGCGGGCGGGAGTCGCTTACGCAGCGGAGCGTTCCAGCAGCGCCAGACGGCGCGACAGGTCGGCCTTGTGGGCGGCGGCGGCGGCGCCGTCGTCGGGATCGGGAGTACGGTTGGCCAGTGCGGCAGGCGCGTTGTCGTAGGCGGACAGGTCCCAGGTGTTGGATGCCTTCTTCTTGCCCACGATCTCCACCACCTCGTCTGCGAAGCCGTGTTCCCTGGCTTCGTCGGCCGTGAACCAGGTCTCTTCGTCCATCCACTGGACGATCTGCGCCTGATCCTTCCCAGTACGGCGGGTGTAATCGCCGGCCAGGCCGGCATCGATCTTGGCCAGCAGTTCACCGGTCTTGGTCATGTCGGCCTTGTTGCCGACCGTGATGGTCCATGCGTTGTGGATCATGAACGCACCGCCTTGGCTGATCTCGACCTTGTCGCACGCCATGCAGACCCCGGTCATAGCCGAGGCAGCCAAGCCATCGATGTGGGCGATGACAGTGGCCTTGTGCTGGGCGATGGCGGTCATCATCGATCGGGCCGCAAACACGTCACCGCCGGGCGAGTCGATGCGCAGATGGATCACGTCCGCGTCGATGCCGGCCATGGCCTGGGCAAACATCGTCTCGTCAATATCGCCCCACCACCCGCCGATGACGCCGTGCAGGTAGATGGTCGCCTCCTTACCTTCGGTCTCCGCCCGGATGGGCTTGGACTGGCCGGCGTTGTTCTTGGCCAGCTGCAGCAACTTAGGAATCGGCATCTTCAGGGTTCCTTTCAGGATCGTCGCTGTCCGGCTTCGCCGGTGGCGCGGGTTCTTTCGGTTGGTAGAGCTTGTCGCCGCCCTCGATGGGAGGCAGGTTCTTGAGGCGGCGGACTTCGTTGACGACCATCCAGCCCTGGGTGCCAGGGCCTCCCAACGCCTTGCTGAAGTACTCGGCCTGCGTCTTCGAGTCGCCGGCCATGAACATGTCCACGTTGTGCTCAACGAAGTAGCGCGGCGTGCGGAACAGCTTGCGGTTCAACTCGTCCTTGATCCGCTTCAGGTGCGGGCCCAGCGTGTACTTCACGAAGCCGATGCCCATGCTCTCGATGCCACTGCCCCAGCTGGTCGACTTGGTGGTTTCACCGATCATGTGGGGCGGCACACCGAAGGCGCGGGCTACGTCGATCACCTGCCACTGACGCGACTCCAGCAGCTGCTGGTCGACCGCTGACATGGTCAGTTCGTGAACCTCCAGCCCCTCGGTCAGAACCAGCGGAATGCGACGGTTACCCTGCACCCCGCCGTACTTCTTGACCCAGGCGTCGCGGAAATCATCCTGCTGCTCCTTGGTCATCTTGTTGGGCGTTCGGATGGCCACTTCGGGCTTGCCGCCCTCGCTGAAGAACTTGCCGGCGTGCTCGTCACCTTGGATGGCGATGCCGATGCCGTTCCGCGCGCCCCACTGGATCACCGACATGCCGTGAACGCCATTGAAACCGAAGCCGGGGAAGTGGAGCACATCGTCCTGGTCAACGGTGAAGTACCCGTCCGCGTCGTGGAACGTGTACTGCAGGCGCGTTGGTTCGCGCGGGCTGGTCTTCTCCTGCTTGAGGATCATCACCCTGTCGCGTGGCCAGGGGATCAACCCGGTCGCCACCCCGGCACGGTTGCGCGTCACGTACACCACGCCATCACCGCGCAGCAGCATCTGGCCGACGATGAACTCCCAGCCGGTGGCGCTCGACCAGCCGGAGGAGAACTGCTCGTTCAGCAGCCACCAGTAGTCGTGCTCCGCCCGCTTGCGATGGCCATCCACCCGCTCAAACACTGGCAGCGGCAGCTGGGCGATCGCACCAGCAAGCAGCGAGACGGCGGCAAACACCGCCGAGACCCGCATCGCTGATTCCGGGCTCACCACGGCGCCGGAGGCCGTCGTCGGATTCCCGAACACCTCGAACATGCCCATGCCGGAGGACTGGATCACCTCGCCGTCGACCAGGTTGCTGATCGTCGGCTCGATACGGTCGCGGGCATCGGCCCGCCGGTTCTTCTCGAATAGTCCGAACATCAGTCGATCACCACGAAGCCTTGTTGGGTTTTGCCGGTGTCCCGCGCCTGCATGGCGCGGCCCATGGCCATGATTAGCGCCACCGCGCCGTCGATCTTGCTTTCCATCTTTTCCTTGCGGGGATAGACGTGTTCCTTGGCATCCACGCGCGCCACTACGTTGCCCATCATCCAGGTCATGGCCGCGTTCCCGTCGTGCCACAGGCGCCGCGACAGAATCAGGGCTTCCACTTCCTTCATGGGCTCGGAGAGGTTGCGCACTGACTGCGCCATCTCCACGGTCGGCAGTCCTTCCTGTTCAAGGCGCGTCATCAGGTACGCCGCTTGCGCCGGGTCAAAGGCAATGTCCTGCACGTCGATGCCTTGTGCCGCAAGCTCTTTCAGCTCTTCTTCGATGAACGCGTAGTCCGTCATGTTCCCGGGCGTGGACACGATCAGCTCGTCCAGCAGGAACTGCTGGTACTTCTCGCTTTCCTCCACGGCCGACTCCGGCACGTAGAACCGGGGAATGACGTAGTAGCTATCGCCCTTCTCGAACAGCAGCACTACGGCAGCCACGTCCAGCTTGGATGCCAGATCGACGCCGACCCAGCACGGACAGCCCGCAAATTCGGACACCTCAAACCGTCGTTTCTGCCGCTGCCAGGCCAGCATGTTCATCCATGCCAGCTTGGCGCCGACCCAATCATTCAGGTGCTTGGTACGGAACGCGCTTTGCTTACTGGCCGACCGCTTTGCCTTGGCGAGCTGGTCGAGCAGGAACTGCTCAAAGACGGAAACTCCGTAGTTCGGGTTGGCCTTGCGCAAACTCGCCGGATCGTCCCAGCGGTCGCCCTCGTCTATACAGTAGATCGCCGCGAAAACCGTCTCGTCAGTCACCTCACCGCGCAGGATGCGGATGGCATCGCCCCGCATCTCGAAGCATGGACCGGAGAGGTTGGTGCCCGCCGTGGTGATGATCGACAGCAGGGGTTGCTCGCGCGCGCCCATGCCGGTTTCCATGGCGTCGACCATGTGGTCATCGTCATGTTCGTGGTACTCGTCCACCAAGGCCGCATGCGGGCTGGAGCCGTCGCCAGGCTTGCCGATCATGGTCTCAAACTTGGACATGTCCTCCATGACGAACAGCGGCCCCGGGTTCTTCGGGTTGCCCGCCTGTTCGATACCGAAGCGGGCGCGCAGGGCCGGCAGTTTCTGGACCATCTGCCAAGCCGGGCGGAACACCTCGTACGCCTGTTTCTCGCTGGTCGCGCCCGAATAGACCTCCGCGCCCGCCTCGCCGTCAGCGCAGAACAGGTACAGACCTCGGGCAGCCAGTCGCAACGACTTGCCGTTCTTGCGCGGGATCTCCTCATATGCGCGGCGGAAGCGCCGGTGCCCGGTCTTCTTGTGGACCCAGCCGAACAGATTGCACTCGATGAAGTGCTGCCAGGGCTCCAGCACCAGCAGGCGCTTCTGCGCCGCCCACTTTCCTTTCGTGTGCGGCATCTTCTCCATGAACCGCACCGCGCGGTCCGCCTTCTCGGCGTCGTACTTGTAGGGCCAGTCGGCACCCTTGCGCTTCAGGTCATCCAAGAACCGCTGGCACGCCAGACGGATGAACTCGCCGGCCGGGATCTTTCCTGACGTGACGCCCTTGGCGTATGCCTTGGCTGATTCGCTCGGCGTCATGGATCAGAACTCGTCGAATGGGTTGCCCTCCGGGGTCTTTTCGGTCCCCAGCTTCTGACGGTCAGCCGGGGTCAGGCCCAGGCGCGCCAGGCAGCCGATCAGGTGGGAGTACTTGGCCGCAACGAACTCGCCGCGGTTGGCACGGAACTCGGAAAGCAGCGATGACGCCACCTCCATGATGAAACGGTCGGCGCTGGTCAGGACGCCAGGCAGGGCGCACTTCTCCAGCTCCTTCCAGACCACCGCGACCTCGTCCGGCAGGTGGCCGGGCACCTTGCCCAGGGCCTTCCCCGTCTTTGGCACCTCAGCCCTGTAACGCTGCGGGTTGCGCTTGTCCGCCCCCTTGAGCTTTGCCAGCTCGGCGGGCTGCTTGTGCCTGGCCATCGCCGGTCAGCTCCAAATCCAAAATTCAAATTCTGTGGACGCGAGAAGAAAGGGGGGCGCGCGTATCGGGCGAGGAAGGCCCTCAACTTTGACCCTCCCCCCTCCCTTTCCGTTCAGCTTTCGGTGGATAACTCGCCACTCGTCCAGCTCCGCCATGTGGGCGGGCATCCCTGCCGAACCCGCCATTCTCCCGTGCCGTCTTGGCGCTGTGGCACGGCCGGCACAGCGGCTGCAGGTTGCTGTCGGCGTTGTTGCTGTCGTCCCCGTCGATGTGGTCGACCTCGGTGGCCGGCCGCACCCTGCCCTGCCCAGCGCAGCATCTGCACAGCGGCTCACGAGCCAGCACCACCGCACGGAGCCGGCGCCACAGCGAGCAGTTGGTGGGCAGGGCGCGGCGTGCCTGCCTCTTGCGGACCTGGGCGGTGGTCTCCTTGTAGGGGCGCCAGCCGGCCGCACGGTGCTGGGGTGGCCGAGTTGGCATCAGTAAGGCTTCCCGTCCAGGTCGACTCGCCCCGGCTCGGCACCTTCGTCATGCACCGGCGTGCCGGCCTCCTCGCCCAGCAGCTGCGCCACGGCCTGCACCAACAGGCCAACGTGCATTGCCAGCTCGGCGATCTGCTTGCCCTGCTGCTCGATGATCCCGACCAGTCGGTCGATACGGCTGTCGGTTCTGCTCTCAATCAGCCCCGCCAGGGCCGTAACAGCCGCAGCGCGCGCCACCTCTTCAATCCGTGCAGCGTCCATCACCAACCCTCGTCGTTCGCAGCACCAGGCCGCGGCGTATCCACCACTCAACCCGCTCCCAGTCCGGTTCCATGCCCGTGGCCCGGGCAAACCACACCACGGCAGCCAGATACCACCGCAGCCACCAGCGCAGGCGGACCGACGCAGTCACTGTCGCGTGCATCAGAATTCCTCCACTTCCCAGCCACCGCCGTCCCGCTTGGGCCTGGCCTTCACCGCAATGAAGCGGAACGGGTACATGGCCGCTGCGATCTTGATCTTGGCCCGTGCATCGTCCTGCCAGTGCCCCTTCACCTCGTGGCACTCCATGACGCCGTCGGCAGCCATGACCGCAAAGTCCGGGGTATAGAAGGTGTTGTCGGCCAGGCGCAGCTTCAGGCCCTCGAACCGGTGCCACTGGACCTCACCGGCAGACTGCAGCGCGCGCAGCCGCTCGGCATACGCGGCCTCGGTCTTGTTCATCTCGCCGGTCTTCAACCGGCCCAGCGCCAGCACACGGCGGTTCATGGCGTCACCGATTGCCGGTCGGCCGCGATCACTGCTTGGCTGGCGCGGAGCTGGTCGTCGGCTTCTCTGCCGACTTGAACAACAGCTGCCGCAACCTCTGCTCGTAGTTCGGCGCGCGCATCACGTTCGACGGCGCCGGCGACGGCTTGGGACAGGAGGCTGGTGCTGCAGGTGGCGAGGTCGTCGCGCAGCTGGAGACGACCAGCGCGCAAGTCAGCCACAACAGCAGCAGGGACGGTCGCGGCCGCAGCGCGGTCTTCTTCATGCTTCGCTCCGATGGTGGCCAGTGTCTCGGCCTGGGCGTGCTCGGTGGCACGGGTCTGGTTCACCTGGGCGGCGACTGCCTCGGCGCCGGCGGCGCGCTGGGTGGCTTCCCGGCCCTCTGCCTGATCACTGCGCCAGGCCCAGCCAACGCCGACCATGGCACCTGACCACAGGACGAAGGCAGCGACCGTGGCAAGGATCCGATTCATGGTCAGGCCTTGGCTGCCGGCTCGTCGCGCAGGCGGAAGCCCAGCAGCGGCCAGATCTTCTGCACCGCGTTCTGGCGCGCGATCTTGCGGCCGATCTCGGCGTCGAAGTTCTCTGGGCTGGCGCAGGCCGATTCGCCGGTGACGGTGAAGCCGTTGCGCAGACGGAGGACGCAGAACGTCAGCAGGCGAAGCTCGCCGTGGACGCCGGCCGCCACTGCCTCGGGGTTGCAGTGCGCCGCAGCCTGCACGCCTTCCTCTGCGGTGAAGAAGTACTCGCCGCTGATCTCGGCCTCGATGGCGTTCGGCGTAACACGCGGCGCGGTCAGGCCCTTGTCCTGGATTTCCTGCTCGATGGTCTTGTCGTTCACGGTGCCCTCCGGGGCTCAGTTGATCGGTTCTGCGGATTCACACATCCGGCGCTCAGCGGCCCGACGGTTCACCAGGCCCTGCACGCGCTTCCCGCCGGCGTACACCCAGCGGTCCAGCTCCGGGCACCAGCTCGCGGCGGGCTGGCCAGCGTTGATCCGCCCCACCAATGTCGAGCGGCACGCAGCGCCCACGCCCACGTTGTAGGTCCAGCTGAGCAGCGCCGCAGCCTGGTGGGGCTTCAGTGGCACGCGGATACATGCCTGAATGCCGGTCAGGTATTGCCCAAGCCGGCTGTTCAACCTCTCGGCGCACTCCTGCTCGGTGTAGACCGCCTTATCCGGTCTGCTGGTATCGCCGTAGCAGTAGGTGGCTACGCCGACCATGTCGACGTAGGGAGTCGGCGAGTAGCCTTCCCATGGCTTAACCAGCGCGGCCGCGGCCAAAGCAATGACTGCGGCGGCGCTGCTACCGATGATCTTGGCCTTCATGCTCGCGCCCTCTGCCGCCATTCGCGAACCCAGCGCCAGCCCAGATAGCTGATCTGACCCACCAGGTAGATGATCGTCAGGACCACCACCACGCGATCGAGGTTCGCTCCTGCGGCGACCGCGCCGGCTACCGTCACCGGTGGAGCAGCCTTCGCTACAGCACCAGCGGCAGTGCCAATGATTTCGTCCTTCATGGTGGCCCCGTAGCTCGTCCGGTTCGGCATATGCCCCTCCCGGTTGATTGGTGCCCGCCCCTAGCGCCGGCTGGGCACGAGAGTTTGTCCGGCTGGGACGCGGGCAAAGAAAAAGCCCCGGCTGGGCCGGGGCTTGCGTTTGGATGGTGGTCAATTTGCCCGCCAATCTGCGGACCCTGCAAGTCCTCACTACGCAGCGCGATTCAGTGCCCGGGAGAACTGCTCGGCAGCAACATGCTCCGCACTTCGCATGCGCTCCAGCATCCACTCGTACACCGGACGCCAGAACCGTCGATACGCCGCGTCGTCGGCACCGATCGCCGCCCCACGCTTGCGGCCGCTGAGCTGCTCCAGCCCCATGCCGCCGCATGCTTCGCACTCAACGACTCCGCTCCCCGTCGGCGCGGCCTGAACCCGCGTGCCTTGGCACGTCTTGCAACAGCCACAGCTGGCCATTTCCGCAATCACTGCGCCGGCCAGTACCCCAAGCTGCTCCATGGTGTTGTTCGGCCAGGCTGCAGCGCGCGCCTCATCAAGCGCGTTCTCGGTCCTCTGTAGTTCGCGCCGCTGCGCATCCGTTACCTGGCTGCCACCCCACCCCATGCACGCCTTGGCGATACCGAACTCCGTTCGTGCGGTAGCGAGGTCGTGCATCTGCCGGATGAACTCCGGGGCTACCAGCCCGATTACCGCTTTGCGCAGATGATCGCGGCGGCGAGAAGCGCTCTCAGGCCACCACAGCGCCTCCATCAGCTCCCGACCGAGCCCGTCCTGCACGTACGCCATGGCGGCGGCAATGTCCTGCGTCGTCAGCTCGGGGCGTCCACCGCCGCCGCATGCGTCAAACCGCTGCGTTTTCGGCCCCATGCGGCTTGCCAGCAGCTCGCGTGCCCTGCTCATTTCCATGCGCCTTCCCCTTGGTGGATTGCTCGTGCAGCGCGCGATCGCGCCTCGTGGTCATTCAGTGCGGGCCTTTTGAGGGCCTCTTTCTCTGTCCGGTTCTGGCCCGTCAAGAAGGCACCTCCGGGCCGGCCGGCTCGGCCGCAAAGTGCGTGATCTTGGGGTTGTCACCCCGCCAGCTCCCGAACACCGGCCGCTTGCTCACCGAGTCCCACAGCATCAGCCGCGTCCCGTCCTGTGGCGCGTCCGCGATGGGCAGCCATTTCTCTCCGACCTGGGCGCGTTGATTCCATGCCGCAACAATGTGTGCCTCACATTCCTCAGCAAGTTGTTCCAACGCGGAAATGCACTGGCAATGGATCCTCCGCCAAGGAACGTCACCGTAGATAAAGTGCTCCTGCGAGAAGGCTTCAACGCTGGCCGAGCCACCACAGAACGGGCATGGCTTCAGGTCGAGGACCGTCATGCTGCGCGCTCCCAGCTGGCCGTCAGGCGCTGCACCTGCCCGCCGCGTGCCTCGAACTGCTCCACCGTCTCGGCCGGGCCATCGGCGAGCACACGTGCCTTGGCTCGCTTGGGCCGGGACACCGTGTTGTGGTCCATCCGCCGCTCGCGGGGCGCACGCTGGGGGTTGATCCTCGGCGCCATGGCCTTCGTCTTCTTCATGCTGCCGCCCTCAGTTCGTTGATGTAGGTCTGGTTTGCAATCAGCTCGTCGTCGGAGCCGTACGTCTCGTGGAACGTCCGCGAGCCATCCATCAGGCTCGGGCCGTAGATCTGGCGCATCGTCGCGAAGGTGTTCCCCTCCATCGGATGCCGCATGTGGTGCCACTTGCAGAGGGCGTAGCCGAACATGTGACCGCGCCGCAGATTCCCGCTCTTCGCGTGGTTGTAGTCGCAGCCGTACACCACCAACTCCGGGTCCAGCAGGCCCTGCATCTGCAGCGCCAGGCAGGCCATGCACGGGCCGGTCTTGGCCAGCTCGATCCGGCCCACCTCCTCTCTCGTCGGCGCCGGTGCGTTCGACCACATCAGCGCAGCTCCGGGATCGGGCCGGCGTAGCGGGTGATCGGGATACGCCGCATGCCGTCGCGCCAGACAGTCATCCCGCGCGTCGCGTAGACCACCATCGGCTTGATCCCGTAGCCGTAGGCCAGATACCAGCCCGCCTCGGCCACCGGCTCGCTGACGGGGCGCACCTCGACATTGAAGTGATCGGGGCTCATGCGGCCTTGTCTCCCAGAAGCTCCGCGATTTCTGCCAGGCGCTGACGGGTTCGGGCATTGGCGGTCGGCGAGGCCTCAACGGTGCCAGCCAACAGCGCCACTGGGTTGAAGGCGGGCGTTGCCGGAGGCAGTGCAAGGTGTTCCGCCACCCGCTCGTGCGTCAGCTGGCCAGCGGCGACGGCCTGCTGCAGCACGCTATCCCTTCCTGACACATCGGCTCCCAGGGACAGCTGGTACGCGGCGGTGCGGTGTGCAGCGCGCGCTTCCTTCACCAGCCGGGTGTAAACCTCCAGGAATGCCGGCCGGGCCGCGATCTTGTCGCCCGCCTGCACCAGCGGCAGCGCGGCCGCCCACGCATCGCGGGTCTGCTCAGTCCACACCACGGTTGCACCTTCGTCGGCGGCACGGATCGCGTTGGCCCATGCCTCATTCGGTGCCGGGTGGCCGTCCTCGATGCGTTCGAGGATCGCCGCCAGCGAAAGCCGCGCCTTCAGCTCCCGGCGGCACGACGCCAGCGCGCGCTCCAGCATCGGCAGCGGGTACTGCGCCAGATCCGAAACCATGTAGGCCGCGGCGTTCGGGCTGAGCTGGTCGCCAATCACCTCGGCGGTGGCCACCAGCAGATCGACCAGCCGATCCTGCTCCTGATTACCCAGCACGTGCCGCCCTCCGCTGTGCCAGCAGGGCCTTGGCCGCGTCGGCGGCGCCCAGGTTGGTCTGCGTCTTGTCGGTCTGCCGCGCGGCCTCTTCGGTCACCTGCCGGCCGGTGGCCCACTGCGTGCGGTATGCCTCGCACTTCGCCAGCAACGCGCCCAGGTCGTGCATGTTCTGCACCACGTAGCGCTCGTTGACCGTCAGGAACCACGCGGCAACCAGCGGCGCCTCGCTGTGGCCGAGCCGCTGCACGATCTGCCGGACGTTGGCGTTGACCTTCGCGTTGCGCACCGGTGCCACACCGTGGCGGTCACGGTAGGCACTGGCGTAGGCCGTCCAGGTAGCACGGCACGCAGCCTGCAGGTCGGTCTCGGAATCCACCGCCAGCGGCGCGGCCGGCAGGCCCGCCGGAGATGACGGTTCTCCTGACGGTTCATTGAGGGTTATATGATGGTTAGGCGGCACGGGGCGCACCCCCAGACCTGCGCCCGGTGCATCCCCCCCTGCATGGGGCGCATCCCCTCCTGCAGCGGGCGCCCCCCCTGCATGGGGCGCAGCACCTGCGCCCGGTGCAGTGCCAGCTTTTCCTGCCTTGCGGCCAGCCTTCGACGGCGCAACGGCCTTGTCGAAGTTGGCCGGGGTGACCTTGTAGACCGTGCTGCTGTTGAACCGGCGGTCACGGGTCAGCAGGCCAACGGCCTCCAGATGATCCATTGCCGTGCGCACAGCGCGCGCCGACATGCAGCAGCGAGCGGCGATGGTGCCCACCGCCGGCCAGCACACACCGTCGTCGTTGGCCTGATCAGCCAGCGATATCAGCACAGACTTCTGCGTGACGCTCAGGCCCTGCAGCGGCCAGCACTGCGACATGATGATGGTCGACATGTCAGAGCCCCAACGCCAGGTTCTCGCCCGGCGCCACCGGCCACCAGGTGCACGCAGGTTTGTGGGATGTGCCGCACGGCGCCGTGGGGCCACGCCAGATGCGTCCCTCTCGGGCCAACTCGGGCAGCCGACGGCCCAGCATGTGGCGGTCGAGGCCTGTCAGCGTCGACAGATGCAGGCTGCTCTGGCCAGGATGGCGAATCACAGCAGCCTCGGTCTTGGCGTGCTGGACGCGCAGCGCTCCGCTGGCGACGAGGTCGGCAGCGGCGGCATGGCTGGTGTGCGGATCAGTGGAGCGCGCGAGCGTGCTGCTCATCGGTACTACCTCGTGGAGTCTTCGGGACGTTTCAGGCCCTGAAAAGGGACAACTTCGCCGCTACTTCTCGGGAGCCGGTAGCGGCGCCCAAGTTCGCCGCGTGCCAGCTCTGTTGCAGCCTCCTCGGGAGTGATCCCGCGCGAGGCCGCGTATTGATCAAGCTGCTTTCGCTGGTCGCGCGACAGCTGAATTTCCATGGACCCTCCCCAGGGACTCGTTGGGTCCTTCAGGCCACATCACGGTCGGGGCTACGCTGTTCCAACGCGGCAAGGCCGGCCAGCACCAGGTCACGAACGAACACCGCGGGCTGACGCCCGTTGAAGTTCGCCGCCGCATCGATCAAGGCCTTTTCCGTGTCGTTGAACCGGACCTTGATCGGGTTGTCACGAAGGTTCGAAGGATCTGCGTACATATCCGTATGAGAGTTCAGGAGGGAGTTGTGAAACGAACTGCTACAGCGCGCGGAAAGTCAGGCCGCATCGACCGGGACGATTCGGTCATGGTCGAAATCCGTGGGTGCTACGGGATCAGGCGGTTTGGGCTCTCCGCCGAGCAGGCGCTGGATCTGCGGCAGCGCGGGCAACGCACCGTCTTCCGGCCACGCCTCCACCTGTTCGGCCGGGAGCTGCAGCAAAGTGGCCAGGTGCTTGTCGCTGGCAATACCCAGACGAGCGCGCAGCGCGCGCTTGCTCATGCGACTGTCAACCAGGTGGCGAATGGTTGCGCCTTCCGCCGAACCGCTTTGGAGGAACCGGCTCGAATGCAACTTCAGCAACGCAAAGGCACTCGCAGCTCGTGGCGACTGTGATCGCCCTGTGGCGAGATCACCTACGGTTGATCCAGCTGCGCCAATCGCCTCGCCGATCTGGGCATACGTCATGCCCGCCGACTGAAGCTCACCGATGATGGAAGCCCAAGATTTGTCCATACCGACCACACTACGGTATTCCGTAGGCGCCAGTCAACGGCATTCCGTTACGGAGTTCCGTTCAAATGATGGAATGGAGACTATTGGCACAAGAATTCGCGCAGAGCGCGAAGCCCAGGGGATCAGTCGCGGGGAACTGGCGAAGTTCGCCGGCATCGCGCCGACCACTCTTTCGAATCTTGAACTGGGCCTATCGAAGTCCAGCACCGCCCTCCACAAGATCGCCGCTCGGCTCGGCGTCCATACCGATTGGCTGGAAACCGGGCGCGGCCCCAAGGGCAGCGATGGGGTTCCCGTCGCATCGTTCTCGGAGACTGAGACGCCACCCGGCTATGTTCGCTTCGACTTGTTCGAAGGGGGTGCGGGAATGGGCGCAGGGATGGTCAACCAGGACTACCCAGAGGTGGTGAAGACCATCGAGGTCGCAGAATGGGAAGTCCGCAGGAAGCTCGGTTACCTACCCAAGCCAGGCAGGATCCAGATCATCACCGGCCGCGGGCCGTCGATGAAACCTAAGCTCGAAGACGGCGACATTGTCTGGATCGACACCAGCTGCGACTACTTCGACGGCGACGACTACTACCTGATCAACATCGGTGGCGAGACGCAGATCAAGATGCTGCAGAAGCGCGGCGACGGTCTCTACGTCGTGAGCGTCAACACTGACTTCCCGGCCTACCGCCCGGATCCGGGCGACGTGAGCATCCTGGGGAAGGCGCTGATCCATGCAGGCCTGAGAAAGTTCTAAGTAGCGAGAAAATTTCTACTACCGTCCCAATTTGGGACAACAAGAAAGCCCCGCTGCTCGGCGGGGCTTTTCTATAGAGGCAAAAGGGGATTACGTCGCGGTCTTCAGTAGCGGCTCCAGCATGTTCTGAAGAACCCAACTCAAGATTCCCACAACGGCCGCTCCCACCGGAATCGTGATGGAGGCTATCGCCACCCACATCTTCACGGTAGTAGGCATATGAGTGATGCGCTCCTTGATCGTCGCAACATCGATTTCGACCGCGCGGAGCCGGTCATCGAACTTCGAAAAATCAGTCATAGGTTGCGGACCCGAACTCGACACAGGGGTTTCCAACGTCTTCAGAGTTGGGGCTGACGGGCTTACTCTAACAACTACCGTTCTCAGCCCCTCTGGAGAAGACGACACGACGGCGACCGGCGGCTGAACGACAAATGTCGACCCACCTGCCTTATCAATGTCCGCCATGGTCAGCTTGCCGCAGGATCAGCCGCTGCAACGTGAAGGTCTTGGGCCATGAACAAATCCCGGGCCTGTTCGGCCTTGCCCAGAGCATCTCGCATTTTGCATAGCGCGTCGCAAAACTCGCTCAGCTTTGGGACGGGAATGATCATCGTGGACACGTCTTCTCGGAAATGCTCCACGGTGTTCCCCTGAGGCGTCATCTTGGCAACCTGAACGCCTTCGTGATGGAAGAGTTCTTGTTCAAATTGCTCCTCCGTCAGGCGCATCCCTTCGCGCCAGAAAGTAACGTGGATGAACCCATCTGGGCTGGGCCCGTTGATGATCAAGCCACTAGCCATCGCGCTCGTGTACGCGTTGCTTTGAATGTGCTTTACGGTCGTCTGTGCCACTGCCTTTCCCCTGTGAGCCCTTCCTGGGCAGGCGGATCATAGCCGCGACTCTGCTCCACGTCATTAGTATCCCTACTACTTCAGTCCAGTGTCCCAGCCTGGCTCAGCCGTATCACTTGCAGGGGTGGTCGAGCCTTTCATGAACCAAATTCCGTAGATTCATAATTAACTACGGAATTCCGTTTGACACGGCATTACGGTATTCCGTAGTCTACGACCTGTCGCCCAACACCACCCCATCCGGGGGCAGGGCGCAGGAGATCACGCATGGCCACCCTTTCCCTGGGCGTCAGCAAGGCGCCACCCACCGTCGTAGCGATTCCCTCCCTCGGCGTGGTCGCCATCAAGGTGGGCGCCGCCAGCCTCTACATTGAAGTGGCAGAGGCAGACCGCCTCTCGGTGGAGATCCAGCACGCTGCGCATCAGCTGAGCGGCGAAAGCCAGGATGCCGCCGCATGAGCCGCGTCCTGGTCAATCACCGCAAGGAGTTCACCGCGACCCAGCTCAGGGCACCTAACGAGCTGATGGCCGCGCTGCGCAAGGCGGCCGAAGAAAACCGGCGCTCCGTCAACGCCGAAATGATTTCGCGCCTGATCAGCACCTTCGAAGGACTTGCCATGCCTGCAACCGATGCCGGCGACGGCAAGGCCCACTTCAAGATCCGTCTGGATGATTCGCTGCTCGCCGCGCTCAAGCAGTTGGCCGGCGACAACAACCGCAGCGTCACCGCACAGATCGAATTCATCCTCGCGGCCTTCATCGCAGACCACACGCCAGTCGCGGATCACTCGCCGGACGCCGGCAGTAGCTGCCCAACTCCGGAGGCCAACCGATGAGCGCCGCCCTCGCCCACCACTCCAACGCTCAGCGCGCCGCTGCAGCCGCAGGCATCGTCGCCCGTGCCGGGCGCCGCTGGGGCCTCCTCCCCAACCAGGTCATCGCCGCCGCCAGCTTCGCCGCCAATGCCGTCCTACGGCAGGGCAAAAGCGCTGCAGGTGCCGTTGCCGCTGTCCGAAGCGCAGCGCGCGCCAAAGGCGGTGCTGCATGAGCGCCACCACCATTCCAGACTTCGCCGTCATCGAAGTCCCCGGCTGCGGCATGCGGTTGCGTGCCATGCGGGATCCGGCTGGTTGGAGCGTCTCGGGCTGGCGTCGCACAAAGGGCACCAGGGTCATGGTCATGTTCGCTTCCGCCGACGGTGCGCCCACCTTCAGCGAGAACGCCGGCCAGCATCACGTCATCGTGGACCGTGCCTACGTGGCGCTGCCCGCCACCTCCAGCAGAAAGCTGCGCGACTTCATCACTGAAGTGGAGGGCAATTGATGCGCCACCTGGCCCTGCCCTTCTTCTGCGTCGTGTTCCTCGGGGTCGCCCTCGGCGAAGCATTCGCCAACGGCGTCAGCTCGCGATTCGGCGCCGCCTTCCTGGTCGCAGCAATCCTGTGGGCCGTCATCGCCTACATCGAGATCCGCGCGGCATGGCCACCGTTCGCCGCGGCAATGAGCCGCCGTCGCGAACAACGGCGGGAAGGCTGGAAGCCGCCCGTGCGGAACCCTGGGCCGCCAGCCGCTCCAGTCTGCACCGACGACACCCACTAATCCCCTGCCCTGCGCTCTCCCCCTCTAGCGCAGGGAACCCGCGCCGGCCGGGTTCCAACAGCCGGCAATCCCTCCCAGGAGTCCAGCTTGCGTAACCAGCTCGACATCTTCGATCACGACCCAGCCCGCATGGCAGCGGCCAACCGCGCCGCCGCCGAGCGTGCACTGCACGACGTGCAGTTCACCGCCACCGTCCGGCAGGAACGCCACGCGTACTACGTGGGCGAAGCCGAACGCTGGGAACACCTCGCCGCGCACAGCGCGCGCTCCACCAACAGCAAGGACATGCAGGCATGAGCGATGCCAACAAGATTGCGGCGCCGGCGAGCGCTATGTCAGTACCAGCTCGAGCCCATCAGATCGCTAAGCAGAGCTTCGGCTTTCTCCATGGCGTCCTTCTGCGAAGTCACCGGAATGGCCAAGCCGGTCTGACTGGGTCCATAGATCACGTGGATAGCAGTCACCTCGCCCCTGCCGGGGCCATCGGTAGCTACACGGACCGTCACGTCTCTTCCCCTGATCTTGAAGTTCCAGTACTCGTGCCATCGCGCTCGCTCGACCACTTAATTGCCCTGTCACAACCAACCCATTCCTCAGCATACAAGACCTCGCCGGCGTGGAGCGCGTCGTTCAATGACTGACCAGCTGCTCACCGCTGCACAGGCCAAGCACACAGCGCGCGTACTGCTGACCGAATGCCGGGCACGCCGACACGGCCTCGGCTTCTGGTTCGCCTTCAACGCTGCACAGCGCGCGCGCCTCCGCGCCGCTACCCCCGCATCGCCGCCTGCACAGCTGCGCGCTCCGGCGCAGGCTGCCCCACTGGACCTGTTCGCATGACCGCACCACTGCCCATTTCCCCGGCCACGGCTGTCGAGGCCACCAAGGCATCGTCGCCTGTCGCCGCGGTTGTCTCTGCCATGCGTCGCATCGACCCCGCCGGCGGTCCCGTTGCCGCCGACCAGGTGCGCGCCTGGGCCGATACGTTGATGACCGCGCTCTACACCGCGCAGCCTGTGCGCTGGGAGTACAGGCTCAAGGGCGACTTCGCGCCAGGCTGCTGGATGCAGGCCGACGCAGGGCACGTCTACGGCGCCCACCAGCGTGGGCTCGTTGTCCGCGCCCTGTTCGAAACCCCACGCGTGATCCAGCCGGAGAAGCTGCACCAGTTCAGTGGACGCGTGTGCGTCCGCTGCGGCGACAGCGAGGATTGGGCCGGCCCGGATTGTGAGCCCCTGGTCCGGAAAGTCGACCCGCGCAAGCGCCTACCCGTCGAACCGAGCTGGTTCCTCGAACCACTGAAGTGGATCCGGGACGCCGGCCCGGCTCCGGTCAGCGCGCACGAACGCCGCCGCAGGGCTACCGAAGCCACCTTCCTGATTGAACAGCTCGAATCCCACATCGAGGAGTGCAACAAGCCATGACCCAGGAACATATCAGCCACCCGGAAGGGTTGCCGAACTGCACCGCCGGCCACCGCGCGCGCCACATCCACGACAAGCGCTGCGCCTCCGCCGGCGGTGGCCACCTGGTCGAGTGCGCCTGCAGGTCGACCAGCAAGCATGCCGACCCCGACAAGGCCATCGCTGCATGGCGCCGGCTCAACCGTCCCGAGCGCAGCGCGCGCCCAGCTGCCCCGCCTGTTACGGCCGACAACGTTGTGCAGTTCAAGCTCGGCTTGGCAGAACAATCGTCGCCGATAAAGCGCGAGGCGGGAGTTGGCTATGGGCGCGGCTGAAAAGCTCGCCGGCGCCCCAACCATCGGTGCGGTTGTCTTTGAAGGGATAACCGTCACCGATGGCGAAGGCCGTCCGGCTCAGCTCGCGGTGGTCGACGGTCAAGGCCGGGTAGTGGCAGCTGGGCCTGCCGTGGCCAGAGCAGCGTGGGCGGCATCAGTCGAGGCGTATCGCAACCATCTGCGCGGTTGTGGGCACCTGCGAGCATTGAAAAACCCCTCAGACTAGGGCGTCCCGCGGCCCATGGTTCCGTTAGACTCGCCCTCAAATCAAAACAGAGGGAAGGGACATGGATGGCATAGGCGTAGCGATGGCAAAGCTTGCTGGCATCAGGAAGGGCCTTATCGCCGCCCTGGACGAAGGTAAGCGGGGCAATCCCGCCAACCCTTTCTTGAAATCCACCTATGCCCATCCAGATGCTTTTCCCTACTTTATGGGCGTCGTCAACCAACTGAAGATTCTTAAAGCTGCGCACCCCGACCTTTTTGGTGACTTTAGGGACATCGCGGTTCTGCCATTGGCAGGAGACAAGGATGGTAGGCCCACTGGAAAGTATGCGCGCTATCAGCTTGAGCGACTGGTTCGATCAATTGATGAAATTTTCGAGATCCGCGCGAATTGCGAGCTGACTATGCCTGCCGCCCTTCCCGCCAAGGTTGAGCCACGTGTATTCCTAAGCCATGGCCGGGCACCAGATTGGCGTCAGGTTCAGTCGTTCATCGAGAAGGATGTTGGTATCCCGACCCTCGAGCTTGCCCAAGAAGCAAACGGCGGCGCCACTATCATGGAAAAGCTGGAGCGCAGCGCAGCCCTATGCGATAGCGCAGTGATTGTCATGACCGGCGACGACGCTGACAGTGATGGCCAAGCTCGCACTCGCGAGAATGTGATGCACGAGATCGGTTATTTCCACGGTCGCTACGGTAGGTCGCGTGTGATCCTCCTGCACGAGGATGGCGTTAGCATTCCCACGAATCTGGCAGGTGTGGTCTACGTGCCATTCCCCAAAGGCCTGATCACTGCGGTGGAGGGCACCCTGACCCGAGAACTGCGCGCAATTTATGGCGCACGATAAAAGTAAATCACGCAAATCTTTGGGGTCCGAATGAAACGAACCCAACTCGGGGCTGAAACCCAAAATTAACCATTTATTCTATTGAATTTTCCACAGAACCTAGCACCCAAAGCATCACTATACTTCAGGCATTTTACCGTCAGGCAGGTGCGGCCCCTAGGGCCGCACCGCCAACCGTTCCAAGTATGTTGGGACGGGATCAATCAAGGAGGGGTACTTCGCCCCCCCTAGTGCGCACGCGAAATGAGACAAGAGCCTAGCGAGCAAACTTTGCGCCGATCTCCGCCGCCATCTTCATCGAAGTAGCCAAAGTCGTCTGATCAACGTTTCGCCAATACATCGAGTCCCCAACTGTGGATGCCTGCGTCTGGGCTGGAACATTAATTATGATCACGCCCAATCCGTAGTACTCGTTGAAATCGATGTGTGCAAGCACATCCTCCTTCAGTGGAGAACTGAGCTGAGACTTAGCAATTTTGTCCCGCCACTTCCCTAGGTACTCCTCCATGGAGATCTTCAGAAGCTCCGCCTCCCTCCTCACGCCAACAACGTAGCGGCGTCCAACCTTTCGCGGCTCGATCCTATCAAGCTCAGCAACTCTCTCCGCGTCGGCGTCCTTATCAGTAACACCGATAAATATCTTCCCCACGCGACCAGGGCCTGCATTGGCGATGGCACAAATCGTATTAATTACCTTATCAAAAACTTCGCCATCGACGTCTCTAGCCGAAGACAGTTGTAGCACCCCCTGCTTCAACTCATAGTTCGCCAACTCAACCTCGGAACGACGAATCATTACATCAATATCGGTCGTCGCCGGATTTCCATATATCTCCTTTTCAACATCCGCCGGAGTAAAGAACTGCGAAATGAGACCCTTGATAGTGTCGATATTTCCTCGCCGACCATCCACCGAGCCGGCCCTACGGCTCGTGATCAAGCGCTCCGTCACATCGGTAATAGCGCGCTTTAGACCCGCGTAATCCGAAACGAGCTTCCTATCTCCAACGATCATCTCATGGAAAGCAATCAATAGAACCGCAAAGATGGCAGGAAATGAATTCGTATTCCTGTCCTTGAATATAATTTCCCTCAATTTTTGATCTTTGCCCGCAGAGCAAACCTTCAATATTTCATCAAGGCAGAACTTAAACTCCTCGGAGAATCGCTCAACACCATAAACATCAAGGGCATTCTTAATGCGAATCGACTCCTCCGAACCATCTGTATATATTTCATCAAGCGCCTCTTTAGAACGCTCAATCGGTCTACCGCCGACAATACAAGCAGCAATGTCAGCGATACACTGCTCATCCATACTGTCGCGCAGCTCAGTGGAACGCAGAATGCCATGGCTTACCCAAACCACGTCCTCGGCCTTTACATCGTAGCCATGCTTTGCCATCGGCAAATCAATACTAATGCTTGGCATCTCGGAGAGGAGCAGCGTACTTGGGGAGGCATCACCTCGAACGCCGCAGGCAAGATTTCGAACCAAATCAGAGAATGCATCACTGACACCTGCTTGACGTCGCTCCTGATCGCTCAAACGGTGCCCATAAGTGTTAATTCTCCCAAATACATCATTCACCTCAGCATCGCTAGCATTTCGCATCACTGAAAGCGCTACGGTATAGTCCAAAATCGTTGAAACCTGGGCTGCAGACAGTAGTGGAGCTTCGGTTGGAGGGGCAAACACCCCAGAGTCAGACCGCGCTTTAGCGGTTGGATAGTGTTCCAGCGCAAAATACTCCCCACCCATCACTGGGAAAGCAACCTCAATAAACGAGACTATTGCATGAAGACGCTGAAGACCGTCGATAATCTCAAAGACACCGGGCTCATCCTTCCGTTCGGCAACAAGAATTGCCGGAATCGGGTACTTATTAAGCACTGAATCGATCAGCTTCTGTTTTTCGACCAACGTCCAGACCAGCTTGCGCTGATATCTGCGATTGACGATCAACTTACCCTGGCTGTACATCCCGTAGAGGGACTGAATTGGAGTAGGTTGAGATGAAAGCTCGGCCACTGCTGGTCCCCCATTAAAATGAAGCCCAACATTAGCACCATCGGACCATCAGCCGCCATAGAACTCGGGACCTAATGCCATTGATTGAAAAAATCAACAGTAAACCGATCACCCAAGCTCGAATTATCATCTGACCTAGCTTGGCGATACTGAATCAATCGCACAAGTTCGAAGCGACGTAAGCCACCTTAAGATGGTCGTAGACGCGTACTCCCCTGCTATTTAGCGCCCCGTCCACAAGCGAGGTTCACTAGCCACCAAAAAGTATAGGTGACACCCCCTTCGGGCAGCCAAGGCTGACGAAGCCGACTTTGGGGTTCAGCTGGGACATGGAATCGCGGGACTCTGGGGGCCTGGGCCCCTGCCGGCATGGCAGGGGTTCCTGGGGGCCGGGGCCTGAAAGGGCGCCAGTATACCGGGGTTGGCGGCCGGGCTCTGAATGGCCAGCCGCCCGATCGCGCACAGCCGCTGACACCGCGCTAACCGGCGCAGCACCGACAATGCAGTCCTGTCCCTGCAACGAGAGTAGATGACGATGGCCGAGTGGATCACCCTGGATACGCACCACGGCGCGGTACGGGCCTGGCAGGCACTCCCCGAGGGCACCGCGCGAGGCGGGCTGGTGGTGGTGCAGGAAATCTTCGGCGCCAACCCGCACATCCGCGGCGTGGCCGAGCGCTTCGCCGCCGAGGGCTATGCGGTGCTGGCACCGTCGTTCTTCGACCTGGTCGATGGCCCCGATGCCGACCCGGACGCCCTGCCCTACGACGCCGACGGCGTGAAGCAGGGCCTGGACCGGGTCAGCGCGCTGGGCATGGAAAAGGCGTTGGAAGTGGTCCGCGCGGCAGCCACCCGGCTTGCCCCCTACGGCAAGGTCGGCACCGTCGGCTACTGCTGGGGCGGTACGGTAGCGATGCTGTCCGCAGTGCGCCTGGGCCTGCCCTCCGTCAGCTACTACGGCGCGCGCAACGTCCAGTTCCTCGATGAGACGCCGAAGGCGCCGGTGATCTTCCACTTCGGCGCCCAGGACCGCAGCATCCCGCCGGAAGCGGTCCAGGCCCATCGCGAGAAGCTGCCGCAGATGGCCACCT
Organism: Stenotrophomonas sp. PE591; assembly: GCF_018320795.1. Taxonomy (NCBI): domain Bacteria; kingdom Pseudomonadati; phylum Pseudomonadota; class Gammaproteobacteria; order Lysobacterales; family Lysobacteraceae; genus Stenotrophomonas; species Stenotrophomonas sp. PE591. The sequence continues at coordinate 324,815 of NZ_JAAOKO010000002.1, read as the reverse complement.
TCGTCTATCCGGCCGACCACGCCTTCAACCGGGAGGTCGGACATGCGTATGATCCAGACAGCGCCGCCCTGGCGCTGCAACGCACCCTGGACTTCTTCTCGGAGCATCTTGGATGAGCGAATTCGAACTCGATTCACGCCTGGCCACCGATAGCGTGCTGGTGGCCGAAGGACCGTTGTCGCAAGTGCGGCTGATGAACGACGAACGATTCCCGTGGCTGGTACTGGTACCGCGCCTGGCCGGGGTCACCGAGTGGATCGAGCTGGACGGCGAGCAGCAGGACAAGCTGCGCACCGAGCTCAACCGCGCCTGCAAGGCCCTGAAGGGCGCCGACGGGGTGGAGAAGATCAACATCGGCGCGTTGGGCAACATCGTGCGCCAGCTGCACTTCCACGTGATCGGCCGTCATGACGGTGATCCGGCCTGGCCGGGCCCGGTCTGGGGCAGCGGTCCCGCGCACCGCTACGAAGCGGCCGCACTGGACCAGCATGTCGCCTACTGGAAGGAACGGCTAGGATATCCGGCCCACACCTGAGCCTTCGCCGACCCGATGCGATTCAACCTCGTTGCCGCCATCCTGCTGATCCTGATCGGCCTGTTCATGCTCGCCAGCAACCTCGGCTGGACGCACCTGAACCTGTCCAAGCTGCTGCTGACCTGGTGGCCGGTGGCGCTGGTGGGTGTCGGCATTGCGATGCTGTTCGGGCGCGGAAAATAACGAAGGCGGCGCATTGCGCCGCCCTCGTTCATGCAGAGCCGAGCCATGCTCGGCTGCCCCGCCTTGAAGCCGAGCATGGCTCGGCTCCACAAACCGCCTGCAATCTTCAGGTCCGCGGCAGGGTCACACCGGTCTGGCCCTGGTACTTGCCGCCACGATCGCGGTACGACGTCTCGCAGATGTCATCGGCCGCGGCCTGGAAGAACAGCATCTGTGCAACGCCTTCGTTGGCGTAGATGCGCGCCGGCAGCGGCGTGGTGTTGCTGAATTCCAGGGTGACGTGGCCTTCCCATTCCGGCTCCAGCGGCGTCACGTTGACGATGATGCCGCAGCGCGCATAGGTGCTCTTGCCCAGGCACACCACCAGGGTGTCGCGGGGGATGCGGAAGTACTCGACGGTACGCGCCAGCGCGAAGCTGTTCGGCGGAATGATGCACTCGTCGGCGGTGATGTCGACGAAGCTGCCCGAGTCGAAATGCTTGGGATCGACGATGGTCGAGTTGATGTTGGTGAACACCTTGAACTCGCGCGAGCAGCGCACGTCGTAGCCATAGCTGGACGTGCCGTAGCTGACGATGCGCTCGCCGTTGGCCTGCTTGACCTGCCCTGCCTCGAACGGCTCGATCATGCCGTGCTGCTCGGACATGCGGCGGATCCAACGGTCACTCTTGATGCTCATGCTTTGTCCTGGGGGATACGAGGGGCGCGAGGATTCTAGCAGGGGGCCGGGCATCGCCGACGGACCCGGCCGAGGTGCTTACAGCAGCGAAGACAGGATCGGAATCGACGCCCGCGGGCGCTTGCCCACTTCCTCGATCAGGCGCTGCGCGGCATGGCGGTAGGCCTGCGCCGGCACCGAATCGGGCTGCGCCACGGTGATCGGGGTACCGCTATCGCCCTGCTCGCGGATGCCGATCTGCAGCGGCAGCGATCCCAGCAGCGGCACGCCGTACTGCGCGGCCATGCGCTCGCCACCGCCCTCGCCGAACAGATGCTCGACATGCCCGCAGTGGCTGCAGGTGTGCACGGCCATGTTCTCGACAATGCCCAGCACCGGCACCTCAACCTTCTCGAACATCTTCAGCGCCTTCTTCGCATCCAGCGTGGCGATGTCCTGCGGCGTGGTGACGATCACCGCACCGGCCAGCGGAATCTTCTGGGTCAGGGTCAGCTGGATGTCGCCGGTGCCCGGCGGCAGGTCGATCAGCAGGAAATCCAGGTCATCCCACAGCGTGTCGTTGAACAGCTGGGTCATTGCCGAGGTGGCCATCGGACCGCGCCAGATCATCGGCGTGTCCTCTTCGATCAGGTAACCGATCGACATCGTGTCCACGCCGAACGCGCGCAGGGGCTCGATGCTCTTGTTGTCGGGACTTTCCGGCCGCCCGGACAAGCCCAGCATGGCGGGCACGCTGGGGCCGTAGATGTCCGCGTCCAGCACGCCGACACGTGCGCCCAGCTGCTGCAGCGCCACGGCCAGATTGACCGCGGTGGTCGACTTGCCCACGCCGCCCTTGCCGGAGCCGACCGCGATGACATTGCGGATGCGGGCATGTGGCGTCAGTCCCTTCTGGACCTGGCTGGCATGGGGGCGGCGGGGGGAACTGTTCACAACGGGCACCAGCTGTATCAGGGGGAATAACCCAACATCATACAAGCTGGACGTAGCCTGACTGAAATTCAGGATTGCTACAGATTCGTGCACAGATTGTTAAGTTCATGTTACGTTCCTGAAGCACTGTTTTGGGCTGCGGAGCTGGTTTCCAGCGCGCACGATGGCGCATGCGCAGTGCCGATTTTTGTTTTTGCTCTCTATTGGAACTACATGAAATACGCAAGCAACACCGCACGTCGCAACACGCTCGCCGTCGCCCTGATTTCCGCCCTGATGGCCGCCGCCCCGGCAATGGCCCAGGACAAGGCGACCAACCTGGACAAGATCACCGTCACCGGTTCGCTGATCCCGCAGACCCAGGTTGAAACCCAGACCCCGGTGATGTCCATCACCGCCGAAGACATCCAGACCCGCGGCTTCAGCAGCGTTGCTGAAGTGCTGCAGCAGTCCTCGCTGACCACCGGCGGCCTGCAGGGTGGCCAGACCTCGGGTTCGTTCACCCAGGGCGCTGAAGCAGCCGGCATGTTCGGCCTGAACCCGGGTTACACCAAGTACCTGATCAACGGCCGCCCGATGCTCTCGTATCCGGCGCTGTACAACGGTAGCGACACCTTCAACAACATCAGCGGCATTCCGATCGACATCGTCGAGCGCATCGAAGTGCTGCCCGGTGGCCAGTCCTCGCTGTACGGCTCGGACGCGATCGCCGGTGTGGTCAACATCATCCTGAAGGAGCGCATGGACGGCGGTACGATGACCGTCCGTGGCGGCACCTACACCGAAGGCGGCGGCAGCAACATCCGCTTCAGCGCAGCCAAGGGCTTCAACGCGTTCGACGACCGCTTCCACGCGCTGGTCAACGTGCAGATCGAGAACGGCAGCCCGATCTGGGGCTACCAGCGTGACATCACCAAGCAGAACAACCCGGTCGGCTACACCGCGCAGGTGCCGTCGAACGACTTCGCCGTCATCACCAATGCAGACAACAAGCTGCTGATGATGGACCCGAGCCGCTGCGCCAACGTGGCAGGCCTGTACGACGGCACCACCGTCGTCGGCAAGCGCGCGTCGGGCGAGTCCTGCGGTTCGGTGTACAGCGCCGGCTACAAGACCCTGAAGAACGGCAAGAACAGCGGCCAGTTCTACTCGTCGATGACCTTCGACGTGAACGACAACTTCCAGCTGTTCGCCGACGTGCTGTACAGCAAGGAAAAGACCGAGTTCACCTCCGGCTCCAGCGCCCTGTGGTGGGGCACGAAGTCGGTCATGGGTGGCTTCTACGACCAGGGCGCAGGCAAGGTCGTGAACCTGCAGCGCGCCTTCGCGCCGGAGGAGATCGGCGCGGGCGACTACAACAACATCCTGAACTCCGATGAGAGCCGCGCCTACCAGGTCACGCTGGGCGGCAAGGGCATGGTCGGCGACTGGGATTACAGCGCCAGCTTCACCCGTGGCGAGTACCGCCTGGACCAGAACCGCTTCGTGCGCTGGAAGGACAAGATCGAGGACTTCTTCGGCCAGACCGTGCTGGGCCCGCGCCTGGGCACCTACACCGACCCGAAGGACCCGACCGCCACGTTCGGCATCTACAACCCGAACTACGCCGCCTTCTACTCGCCGATCACCCCGGACCAGTTCGCCAGCTTCACCGGCTACGGCACCCACCGCAGCAAGACCTGGCAGAACCTGGGTCGCGTGCAGGTGACCAACGGCTCGCTGTTCAGCCTGCCGGGCGGTGACGCCGGCCTGGCCGTCGTGCTGGAAGGTGGCAGCGAAGGTTGGGACTACTCGCCGGACCAGGCCTTCGTCGACGGCAACGTGTGGGGCACCACCGCCGTCGCGGGCGCCGGCCACCGCAGCAACTACGCGGTCACCAGCGAACTGCGCATGCCGCTGCTGGAGAAGCTGACCGTCAGCGCCTCGGGCCGTTATGACGCGTTCAAGATCGCCGACAAGACCGTCGACAAGGCCACTTACAGCATCGGTCTGGAATTCCGTCCGATCGAGAGCCTGCTGCTGCGCGGCAAGTACGGCACCGCCTTCCGTGCACCGACCCTGTCCGATGCCTTCCAGGGCATGAGCGGCTCGTACTCGTCCGGCCAGAACGACTACTACCGCTGCAGCCAGCTGGGCTACGGCCTGCGTGACGAGGCCTGCTCGTTCTACAAGAACACCTCGGTGTACAGCGAAAAGTCCGGCAATCCGGACCTGAAGCCGATCACCGCCGACGTGTGGAGCGCAGGCGTGGTGTGGGCCCCGGTGAGCAACTTCTCGCTGTCGGCCGACTACTACAACTGGAAGATCAAGAACGAGGTCAAGACCCTCAGCACCGACCAGCTGCTGCTGGCCGAGTACCAGTGCCACAACGGGCTGCCGAACAACACCTCGGCCAGCTGCCAGAACGTCACCGACTGGGTGTCGCGCGATGCCGGCGGCAACCTGACCCGGGTGTACACGCCGAAGCTCAACGTCGCCAGCCAGAACCTGGAAGCGGTGACGGTGGCGGCCAAGTACCAGCAGGATATCGGCCGCTTCGGCTCGCTGATGTTCTCCGGCAACTACACGAACATGCTGAAGCGTGAAGTGCAGCCGATGCCGGGCGCCGCCAAGCTCGACCTGCTGAGCGATCCGTACAACATGTGGTACTACGACAACTTCGCCAAGGTCCGTGGCGATCTGTCGGTGGCCTGGAACATCGCCAAGTTCACCACCACCGTGTACGCCAACTACGTTGGCAGCACCCCGAACTACCTGGCCTACACCGGCCGCAGCTACGGCTATGTCCACTCTTCCGGCGCCAAGGCCGGCAAGTGGGGTTCGTACACCACGTACAACCTGAGCATGAACTACCAGGCACAGGACGATCTGGTCCTGTCGCTGATGGTCAACAACGTGTTCAACAAGCTGCCGGAAGGCCAGCGCTACAACTACCCGGGCAACGAATCGACCCCGTTCAATGACGGCTTCTACAGCGTCTACGGCCGCCAGATCTCGGCCCAGGTCAAGTACAACTTCTGATCCCGTCGTTTTCCGGACTTCGTGTCTGGACCAGGCCCCGCTTCGGCGGGGCCTTTTTTTTTTTTTTCCTTCTATGCGGCATGGGGAAAGCCCGCGACGTATCGATTGTTAATGTCAGTTGAATTTATCAAGTATTCATTTTCCCTGCTTTCCGATAATCCGGAAAAGGGCAGAAATGCCTGTGGAGAAGGGGCTTTTCACCAAGCGCGCAACCGTCCGTCACCGACCGTTACAGAACTGCGCAAGGCACGTTAAGCGTGTGTTACGTTGACGCCACGCCGCCAAACCGCATAGGCAAGGCAGCTGAACAGAATCGAAATCCCAGGAAAGGGATACACGCGTCATCACGATCACACGGAGTAATCGCATGTCTCGTCGTCGCTTCGCATTCTCGCACCACCCGCTCACCCACGCCGTCGCCTGCGGCTTGTTGCTGGCCGGCAGCAGCGCCACCGTACTCGCCCAGGACAGCAGCAAGGCCGCGACCAACCTCGACCGGGTCACGGTCACCGGCTCGCTGATCCCGCAGACGCAGATCGAAAACCAGACGCCGGTGCTGACCATCAGCGCCGAGGCGATTCAGGCGCGCGGTTTCTCCAGCGTTGCCGAAGTGTTGCAGCAGTCCTCGTTGACCACCGGCGGCCTGCAAGGCGGCCAGACCTCGGCATCCTTCACCCAGGGTGCTGAAGCGGCTGGCATGTTCGGCTTGAACCCGGGCTACACCAAGTACCTGATCAACGGCCGCCCGATGCTCTCGTATCCGGCGCTGTACAACGGCAGCGACGCGTTCAACAACATCAGCGGCATCCCCATCGACATCGTCGACCGCATCGAGGTGCTGCCCGGTGGCCAGTCATCCCTGTACGGTTCGGACGCGATCGCCGGCGTGGTCAACATCATCCTCAAGGAACGCATGGACGGCGGCACGCTGAACGTGCGCGGCGGCGCCTATTCCGATGGCGGTGGCGCCAGCTTCCGCGTGAGCGGCGCCAATGGCTTCAACAGCAAGGACGATCGCTTCCGCGCCCTGGTCAATGTGCAGTATGAAAAGACCAACCCGATCTGGGGTTACCAGCGCGACATCACCAAGCAGAACAATCCGCATGGCTACACGCGCCAGCTGCCCTCGAACGACTTCCTGGTCTTCGACGCGGACACCAATGATTTCCTGATGATGGATCCGAACAACTGCGCCGGCGTTTCCGGCCAGTTCGGCGGCACCACCATCCTCGGTACGCGCCGCGCTGGACAATCCTGCGGCTCCGCGTTCGGTGCGGGTTACAAGACGATCAAGAACAGCAAGGAAAGCAGCCAGTTCTATTCGTCGCTGACCTACGATGTGAATGACAACCTGCAGCTGTTCGGCGATGTCCTCTACAGCTACGAAACCGTCAAGTACAACACCGGTGCCGGCTACAACTACTGGGGCACGGACATCAGCATGGGTCCGTTCTTCGATCAGTCCAGTGGTCGCTATCTGGGGCTGCAACGCGTGTTCGCACCCGAAGACATCGGCGGCATTGGCTACCGCGACATCATGAATACCGACCGCAGCAAGTCCTATCAGGTCACGCTCGGTGCACGCGGCGCGATCGGCAGCAACTGGGACTACGAGGCCAGCGTCACCCGCGGCGAGTACAAGCTCAACGAGCGTGGCTATGCACGCTGGAACGACCCGATCAACAACTGGTTCGCCGACAACGTGCTGGGACCGGTGCTGGGCCAGACCGACGACGGCTACAACATCTACAACCCGAACTGGGGCGCCTTCTATTCCCAGCTGCCGCAAGGGGCCTTCCAGAGCTTCACCGGCTTCACCACCAGCCGCAGCCGCACCTGGCAGACCCAGACCCGCGCGCAGATCACCAACAGCTCGCTGTTCAAGCTGCCCGGTGGCGACGCTGGCTTCGCCGCCGTGGTTGAAGGCGGCAGCGAAGGGTGGAACTACACGCCGGACGTGCGCCTGACCGACGGCACGGTGTTCGGTACCACCTCGGTGGCGGGCAACGGCCATCGCAGCAACTACGCTGTCACCAGCGAACTGCGTCTGCCGTTGCATGACATGCTGACGGTCACCGCTTCCGGCCGCTACGACAACTTCAAGATCGCCGGCCATACCGTAGACAAGCCCACCTACAGCATCGGCCTCGAGTTCCGCCCCTTCGAAAGCCTGCTGGTCCGCGGCAAGTACGGCACCGCGTTCCGCGCCCCGTCCCTGCCCGATGCCTTCCAGGGCAAGAGCGGCTACTACGCCAATGGGTCCAAGGATTACTACCGCTGTGGCCAGCTCGGGTTCGATCCGTCCAACACGGTCGACTGCCGCTACGGCAGCGTGTCGGTGTTCGGCACCCAGTCGGGCAATCCGGAGCTGAAGCCGATTACCGCCGATGTGTGGAACGCGGGCCTGGTGTGGGCGCCGATCAACAACCTGTCGGTGTCCCTGGACTACTACAACTGGAAGATCAAGAACGAGGTCAACACCCTCAGCTCCGACCAGTTGCTGCTGGCCGAGTACTACTGCCGCAACGGCCTGACCAACACCGCCGGCGCCACCTGCGAGGAAGTGGCCAACTGGGTCACCCGTGATGCCACCGGCGCGCTGGAGGAGATCTACACGCCGAAGCTGAACGTGGCACGGCAGAACCTCGAGGCGGTCACTGCCAGCTTCAAGTACGTACAGGACATCGGTCGCTTCGGTTCGCTGCAGTTCTCCAGCAACTACACCAACATGCTCAAGCGTGAACTGCAGCCGCAGCTCAACGACCCGTTCCTGGATCTGCTGGGCAACCCGTACGCAATGTGGGTGTACGACTCCTACGCCAAGGTCCGGGCTGACGGCTCGATCGGCTGGGCGATCGACAAGTTCACCACCACGCTGTACTTCAATTACATCGGCCGCACGCCGAACTACCTGTCCTACCTGGGCCGTGGCTATGACTATGTCGATCCGACGTCCGGCTACAAGGCTGGCAAGTGGGGCTCTTACACGACGTACAACCTGAGCGTGAACTACCGCGCGATGGACAACCTGACGTTCTCGCTGATGGTCAACAACCTGTTCAACAAGGTGCCGGACAACCAGCAGCACTCCTACGCGGGCAACATCGACGTGCCGTACAACAACTCCCTGTACAACGCCTACGGACGGGCGATCTACGTCCAGGCCCAGTACGACTTCGGCAGGAAGTAAGCGCAGCCAAGCGCACATGGAAGCAGAAGCCCCGCTCCGGCGGGGCTTTTTTTTGCCTGCGTGGGTCTTCCACCGCATCTCTCCGGATGCTGCGCGTCGGTGACCATCCCCGATCGTTCGCGGCTGCATTCATGAATGTCAGAAAAATATGACAATTCCACCTCATGCAGCGATCGCGTCGCCCATCACACGACAATGATTTTAGATGCATTTTCCCAGAACTTAGCTTCAGTATGTCGAATTTAGCAACCCAGGGCTTTTCCAAGTCTTCTCACCTGAAAAATTTCATTCAGGATTCATTGCATTTTTGTTCACGAGGCATTTATAAATGAGGCACGCCGTTTGTGACCGCGTTCCTGTTTGGCCACGAGGCGCACCCACTACACCCCGGAGAGAGTCCTGATGCAAACGAAGTTCTGGCGCCGCGCGGCGCTGGCTACCGCCCTGTCTGGTTGCCTTTTCTCGATCGCCCACGCTCAGTCCGTGACCGGTTACATCTACGGCCAGGCGCCGGCCGGCACGGGTTCGAGCGTGGTTGTCCGCAACCTGGGGACCGGCGCCACGCGCACCCTGCCGGTTGATGCCAATGGTCGTTACCGCGTGTCCGACCTGCCCAACGGCCGCTACTCGGTGGAACTGCGCCGTGACGGTGCCACGGTCACGACACAGAATGACGTGGCGGTCAACATCGCCTCCGGCACCGAGGTCTCCTTCGCCGGCGGCAAGGCGACTGATCTGGACGGCATCGTGGTGCGCGCCGCGTCGATGGCATCGATCGACGTTTCGCAGGTCGATACCCGGACCGTCTTCAGCTACGAAGACCTGCGCAGCCTTCCGCTGCCGCGCGACATCACTGCTGTTGCCCTGCTGGCACCCGGTGCGATCGCCAGCAACAGCTACAGCGGCGTACCCAGCTTCGGCGGTTCTGCTGCGTCGGAGAATGCCTATTACATCAACGGCTTTGCGGTAACCAACCCGCTGACCAGCATCGGCTCGACCACACTGCCCTTTGAGGCCATCGCCCAGGAACAGGTCCTCACCGGCGGCTATGGCGCGGACTTTGGGCGCTCCACCGGTGGCGTGGTCAACATCGTGACCCGTCGCGGCACCAACGAATGGAAGGCCGGCGCGTACGAGATCTGGAGCCCGGAATCGCTGCGTGCATCTCCGCGCAACATGTATTACGCCAACACCGGCCACTTCACCGCCAATGATCCGCGCGGCGCGGCTTACCAGACCGATGGCAAGCTGTATCAGTACCGCAACAAGAACAACTCCTGGCAGAACACCACCGGTGCCTATGTCGGCGGCCCGATCGTCCAGGACAAGCTGTTCTTCTTCGTCAACGGCGAGTTCACCAAGACTGACGGCACCAGCGCCCGCTACGCGACCAACACCAGCCCGGCCAACCTGACCCGCGGTTGGAACGAGTACACCTATGAATATCCGCGCTGGACGGCGAAGATCGACTGGAACATCACCGACAACCACGTCATCGAGCTGACAGGTGTGTCTGACGTTACCAAGTACGACGCCGAGTACTACTCGTTCGACTACAACAAGTTCACACATGGCGACGTGCAGACCGGCGGCATCAGCACCAAGGAAGACTCCAAACTCTACATCGGCAAGTACACCGGCTACCTGACCGACAACCTGACCCTGTCGGCGCTGTACGGTCGCCAGAAGATCGAACACTCGCAGGGCCTGTACAACTACGACGCAAGCTGCCCGTACATCAGTGCCGGAACCACTGCACGCGTGCCGGGCCTGAACTACAGCGGCTGCCAGAGCACGACCTCGCTGGTCAACGCCGACGGCGCCTTCGACGAGACCAAGGGCGGGCGTATCGACCTGACCTGGCGTCTGGGCAACCATGAACTCCGCTTCGGCTTCGACCGCCAGGATGCAGAGTCGCTGACCGGCACCGAGTATCCGGGTGGCTACGGCTGGATCTATCGTCGCTCCACCAACCCGAACACCCCGATCGATGCATCGCACGGCGTGAGCTCGGCAGCTTCCGGTGGCGGCCTGGGCGCACAGGGCTACTACGTCTATCGCCTTTACAGCACCAAGCTGGCACAGCCGAAGACCGAGCAGGCCTCGCAGTACATCGAAGACCGCTGGCAGGTTTCGGACAACGTTTTGCTATCGCTGGGTCTGCGCAACGAACAGTTCACCAACTACACCGGCACGGGCGAGAAGTATGCGAGCCAGAAGACGCAGCTGGCACCGCGTCTGGGCGTGGCCTGGGACGTTCATGGCGACTCGTCGCTGAAGTTGTTCGCCAATGCCGGTCGCTACCACCTGGCCATGCCGAACAACGTGGCAGTGCGTGCAGCCTCCGGCTCGCTCAACACCAACGAGTACTTCACCTACACCGGCGTCGATCCGACCACCGGTGCACCGACGGGGCTCAATTCCATTCCGGTCGATGCCTCGAAGGGGTACCTGTGCCCGGGCACCAACGCTGTCGCCAGCAACCTGGAATGCGGCAGTGCGCCGAATCCGCGCACCTTGGCCGCAGTGGACATGAAGTCGCACTACCAGGACGAGTACATCATTGGCATGGAGCAGCAGCTTGCGGCTGATACCGTCTGGGGCGCGAAGTTCACCTACCGCGAACTGAAGAGCGCGATCGACGACACCTGCACCCCCGCGCTGGGCGGCGCATGCTTCCTGTTCAACCCCGGCGTGGGCAACACCTTCTGGGAAGAACAGGCCGATGGCAGCTACGAGAAGGTGCACTATTCGGCAGCTGACCTTGGCCTGCCCAAGCTCAAGCGCAAGTACTACGCGCTGGATCTGTTCCTGGAGAAGCGTACGGACAACTGGTACGGCAAGGTCATGTACACCTTCAGCCGCAACTACGGCAATACCGAAGGCCAGCTGAACTCCGACCTGGATACCGGTACCGGTGGCCAGGAAGATGTGTCGGTCACCCAGGACTGGGATCTGCCGCAGCTGATGCAGGGCGCCAATGGGCTGCTGCCGAACCACCGTGGCCATGTGCTCAAGGCGTTCGGCTACATGAAGCTGACCCCCGAGTGGCGCGTGGGTGGCAGCCTGACCGTTGCCGAAGGTCGTCCGAACAACTGCACCAGCATGTACCCGACCCCAGACAAGGGCCTCTACGATGGCTCCTACTATTGGTACTGCGGCCTGCCGGGCAGCGGCACCACACCGGGCACGGCCGGTTACGTGCCGCCGTCGGCGGACTACGGTTCCTCGCCGCGCGGTTCGCACGGCAAGGCGCCGTGGCAGTTCAACCTGGGGCTGAATGTCGCGTACACGCCGGATTGGGCGAAGGGCCTGACCCTGCAGGCCGATGTGATCAACGTGCTGAATCGCCAGGTGGCTGGCAGCACGTACTCGCGTTACGCCGCCTCGCCGTACCGCGGCGCAGCGGACTACAACCCGGAGTACGGTCGTGACCTGAACTACTCGACCCCGCGCTACTTCCGCTTCACTGCCCGATACGATTTCTGATCATCCGGCAGCATCGTTGACCCCGAGGGCCCGTGCGATCCGCACGGGCCCTTCTTTTTTCCTTTCGTGGCGCGTCGCCGTCGGCCCCTTGCGCCCGGCCATGACCTTCGACACCCTTGCAGGGCAGGCCGGCGGCGTATCGTTCGGCCCACGGCCGTCCCTGCGGCCCTTCCCTGACTCACTCGGCCTGGAGGCCATCAAAGTGACCCGTACTCCCAAGATCGTGCTGCTGACCCTGGCCGTTTCGGCCGCGCTGGTTGGCTGCGGCAAGAACGAAACCCCGGCCAAGGACGCCACCGCCTCCACGCCGGCTGCGGCCGAAGCCACCCAGTACACCCTGGACGAGAGCAAGCTGCCGGCCTACAACGCCTTCCAGCCCAGCGACCTCGATACCAGCAAGGACGCCTGCGGCGCCTTCGGCGACTACGTCAACAGCAAGTGGCTGGCCGCCAATGAAATCCCGGGCGACCGCACCAGCTGGGGCGCGTTCACCATCCTCGACGAGCGCTCGGTGGCCGTGCAGCACCAGCTGGCCGAGCAGGTGGCACAGGTGAAGACTCCGAACCACATCGAGAAGATCGTCGGCGACCTGTGGGCCACCGGCATGGACGAGGCCAAGATCAACGCCCAGGGCATCGAGCCGCTGAAGGCCGACCTGACCGTGATCGATGGCCTGCAGGACAAGGCGGCCATCGCTAATTACCTGCGCTCCAGCGCCGCCAAGGGTGACAACGTCCTGTTCGGCTTCGGCGCCGAAGCCGACTTCAAGAACTCGGCCGTGAACATGGCCTACGCCAGCCAGGGCGGCCTGGGCCTGCCGGACAGCACCTACTACACCGATGCCAAGAACGCCGACAAGCTGAAGGCCTACCAGGCGCACGTCGCCAAGGTGCTGGAGTTGTCCGGCGTCGCTGCTGCCGACGCTGCCAAGCAGGCCGAGGACGTGGTCAAGTTCGAAACCCGCCTGGCCAAGGCGTCCAAGTCGCGCGTCGAACTGTCGCGCAACGTCGAGCTGTACTACAACCCGGTCACCGTGGCCGACGCGGACAAGCTGACCCCGAACTTCAGCTGGACCGAGTTCTTCAAGTCGCAGGGCGTGGCCGCACCGGAGAAGTTCTCGCTGGCCATGCCGGCCTTCCATGAGGAAGTGAGCAAGGCGCTGGGCGACACCGATCCGTCGGTGTGGCGTGCCTACCTGCGCTTCCACACCGTGGACAGCGCCTCGCCGTACCTGGCCGACGCCTTCGTGCAGGAGAACTACGAGTTCTACGGCAAGACCCTCAACGGCCAGAAGGAGCAGAAGCCGCGCTGGAAGCGTGTGCTGGGCACCATCGAGAATGACGCCGGTGAAGCCTTCGGCCAGCTGTACGTGAAGGTGGCCTTCTCGCCGGAAGCCAAGGCGAAGATGGAAGAACTGGTGAAGAACCTGGCCGCCTCGCTGAAGGACCGCATCCAGGGCCTGAGCTGGATGAGCGATGAAACCAAGGCCAAGGCCATCGCCAAGTGGGAAACCTTCACCCCGAAGATCGGCTACCCGGACAAGTGGCGTGACTGGTCGGGCCTGCAGACCCAGCGCGACAGCTTCCTGGGCAACGTGCGCGCGGCCAACGAATTCAACTACAAGTTCAACCTGTCCAAGATCGGCAAGCCGGTGGACAAGACCGAGTGGGGCATGACCCCGCAGACGGTCAACGCCTACTACAACCCGCTGCAGAACGAGATCGTGTTCCCGGCCGCCATCCTGCAGCCGCCGTTCTTCGATCCGAAGGCCGACGACGCACTGAACTACGGCGGCATCGGCGCGGTGATCGGCCACGAAATGACCCACGGTTACGACGACCAGGGCGCACGTTTCGGGCCGACCGGCAACATGGAAGACTGGTGGACCGCCGCTGACAAGAAGAACTTCGAAGGCCTGACCGGCAAGCTGGTCAAGCAGTTCGACCAGTACAAGGTCGACGGCCAGGCGGTGAACGGCCACCTGACCCTGGGTGAGAACATCGCCGACCTGGGCGGCCTGGCTACCGCCTACGATGCCCTGCAGAAGGCCAGCGCCGGCAAGGAAGACCCGAAGGTGGACGGCTTCACCCGCGACCAGCGCTTCTTCTTCAACTGGGCCACCGTGTGGCGCACCAAGTACACCCCGGAGAACGCCAAGGTCCGCCTGGCGACCGACCCGCACGCCCCCGCGCAGTTCCGCGCCATGGGTGCGCCGTCGAACCTGCCGACCTTCGCGGCCGCGTTCCAGTGCAAGGCCGGTTCGCCGATGGCCCGCAGCGGCGACCAGCAGGTGGTGATCTGGTAAGCCACGGCTGACGCCGCGGCAGACCTGCAGAGGTCCGGGAATTCCCGGGCCTTTGTTTTTCCGGGGTGTTTTTCATCCACACATGGTGTGGATCCAATGATCTCGGCGCTCCCCGCTAGCGGCCGCCCCTGGTCGGCGAAAGCAGCGTGATGCGTGCATGCCGCGTCGATGCGCGGCTTGCTATAGTGCGCGCGCCCTCAATCCATCACGGATTCGTTCCACATGCCCAATTTCCGTCCGCTTGCCATCGCCCTGGGCATCAGCCTGGCGACCCTGGTCCCGACCCATGATGCGTTCGCCGCCGCCAAGAAGAAGGCCGCGCGCGCCCCGGCCGTCAGCGCCCAGTGCAGCGACTTCTATGACGCCACCAACGCAGGCTGGCTGAAGGCCAACCCGGTGCCACAGACCGGTGCCACCACCGCGCTGGGCCAGCTGGTCGACCGCAGCCGCCAGCAGCAGCGTGAACTGCTCGACGCAGCGATGAAGGCGCCGCAGGGCAACGTGCAGAAACTGCTGGGCGACTTCTGGGCCAGCGGCCTGGACGAAGCCGCCGTGGAAGCCGACGGATCCAATCCGATCGCCCCGCTGCTGACCCGCATCAACGCGATCAAGAAGGCCAAGGATGTGCCGGCCTCGATCGCCGCGCTGCACCAGGTCGGCATCCCGGTGGCCTTCAACTTCGGCCCGGACGTGGACCTGAAGGCGCTGGACCGCCACATCGGTTACTTCATGCAGGGCGGCATGGGCCTGCCGGACCCGGCGTTCTATACCCGCACCGACGCCGACACCGTGGCGCTGATGGGCCGCTACCGCGCCTACGTCAAGCAGATCCTGGCGCTGACCGGCACCCCGGCCGCCAAGCTGGATGCCGAGTCGCAGGCGGTGATCGCGCTGGAAACCGAACTGGCGCGCAATGCGCAGTCGCTGGCCGGCATCAACAACCCGTTCAACAACTACGCGCCGATCTCCACCAAGGAGCTCAACAGCCGTTACCGCAATCTGCAGCTGGATGCCTTCCTGAAGGCACAGGGCGTGGATGACGACCTGGTCTCGCTGGCCGACCCGGGCCTGTTCAAGCAGCTCGACGGCATGGTCACCAAGCTCAAGTCGGACCAGTGGAAGGCCTACCTGCGCTGGCGCGTGGGCGACTCGATGGCGCCGTACCTGTCCAAAGCCTATCGCGACGCCGAATTCGAATTCCGTGGCCGCGTGCTGCGTGGCGAAACCCTGCCACCGCAGCGCTGGGCAGACGTGCTGGAGGCGATCAACGTGGCCGCCGGCCCGATGCTCGGTCGCGAATACGCCGCCCGTTACCTGTCGGCCGAAGACCGTCGCCAGGCCGCATGGATCGTCGACAAGGTGCGCGAAGTGCAGATCGAAGCGGTCAAGAACAGCAGCTGGATGAGTGCCGAAGCCAAGACCGAAGCGCAGGCCAAGCTGGCCGCGCTGAAGATCGAGATCGGTACCCCGCTGCGTGATCTCGACTACAGCGTGCAGCCGATGGGCCGTGGTTCGTTTGGCGGCAACATGCTGATCGCGTCGACCTGGCGCCACCGTGAGGAAATGAAGCGCATCGGCAAGGGCAACGCCGACCGCCGCTGGGACGTGCTGCCGCAGCAGCCGTCGCTGGCCTATGACCTGGCGCAGAACCGCCTGATCGTCACCGCTGCGATCCTGCAGGGGCCGGTGTTCAACGCCAAGGCCGACGCTGCCGACAAGTTCGGCAGCTTCGGTGGCCTGGTCGGCCACGAGCTGACCCGTGCGATCGATGCCAAGGGCGCACTGGTCGATGCCAAGGGCGAACTGCGCAGCTGGTGGACGCCGGCCGACAAGACCGCCTGGACCCTGCTCGGCAACCGCGTCGCCGCGCAGTACGGCGCCTACGATTTCCCGGGCGTGAAGGGTGCCAAGGTCAACGGCACGCTCACCCAGGAAGAGAACCTGGCTGACATCGCCGGTCTGGAACTGGCCTGGGCCGCGTACACCGCGCAGGAGCCGAAGGCCAAGCAGGCACAGCAACAGGGCTTCTTCCGCGCCTGGTCGGCGCTGTGGGCGCAGCAGCTGTCGCCGAACGAGGCCGTGCGTCGCCTGACCGCCGACATCCGTGCACCGGGCCTGTGGCGCAGCAACGGCACGCTGGCCAACCTGCCGGCGTTCGGTGCCACCTTCAGCTGCAAGGCCGGCCAGCCGATGCAGCGCAGCGAAGCCGAGCAGATCAAGGTCTGGCGCTGAGCTAACTGCTGCAACTGGTAATGCAGAGGGCGCCTTCGGGCGCCCTTTTTTTCGCTTGGCGACCCAAAAAAGGGACCCCGGCATGGCCGGGGTCCAGGTCGTTTTCTGGAGAGATCGATCAGGTGCTGCGATCAGAAGTCGTAGGACGCACTGACACGGACCGAACGAGGCGCGCTGAAGTAGGTACCCATGCCGTAGGTGTTGGACACCGTGTAGGGGCCATCTTCATAGACCGCGTCAGACTGCACGGCGCGACGCTGGTTCAGCACATTGAAAACATCCAGGCTGAAAGCCAGCTTGTGATCGGCAAACGAAGGGCGATACATCACGCCCAGATCCAGGCGGGTCGTCCAGGGCTGCCGGCCGGCGTCACCCGGACGCGACGGCTTGCCACCGCAATAGTGATAGGCCGCGTCGTAGCCCAGCGGATCACTCTCATCGGTGCCGTAGTAGCCCAGGCAGCTCTTCGGCGCCCCCGACATGATCCGCAGGGTGGCCGACGCCGACCACTCGTCGTTGAACATATAGGCGCCATAGCCCTTCAGCTGGTGACGGCGGTCGTTCGCCAGATAGCCACCGGCGTATTCCATCAGTGCCGCGGCATCCCAGTCCTGGGTCTTGGAGACGTCATCCTGGCCGATATCCGACTTCACCTGGCCTTCGGTATTGCCGAAGCTGCGCGACCAGGTGTAATCCAGACGTCCGTACCACTTGTCGCTCAGCGGGTGCTCGATGAACAGATCGACGGCGATGTAGTCACGCTTGGCCTTCTTGTTGCCGTAACCCCAGTCGGCGGAGCTCATCTGCACCGGCGTGTAACCCGAGCCATCCGCGTGTCGGATCATGAAGGTGTTGGTCTTGCCCGGATTGAAGATCACACAGCCCGGGACATCGAGATTGCTGTCGTCGACGCCCATCGCGGCAAGCTTGTCGTGGATGCGATCGGAGTCACAGGTATCGTCGATGGCCGTCTGCAGGCGACGATAGGTGAACTTGGCACCGGAGCTCCAGCGCTCGCCCAGCGTCTTCTCGAAGCCAAGGATCAGCTCGTCCTGGTACTGCGACTTCAGGTCGGTCGGCGCAATCGACAACGGATCAGGGGTCTGGCCATATTCATTGTTGGCTGACACCGGGCCCGGGCCCAGAGCGGTCAACCCGGTCGGGTTGCCGTTGGCATCAATTCCGCTATAGGTGAAGTACTCGCGGGTGAACGTCGAGGCGGAAGCACCACGAATGGCAACGCTGTTGGGCAACGCCAGGTAGTAGCGGCCCAGGTTGGCGAACACCTTCAGCGACGAATCGCCAAACACATCCCAGCTCGCGCCCAGACGCGGCGCCCACTGGTCACCGCTGTCGACGTAAGGCTTGGCCGCACTGTTGTAGTTGGTGAACTTGTCATTGCGGATGCCGAGGGTCACCAACCAGTTCGGCGTGACCTGCCAGCGGTCCTCCAGATAGTAGGCCTTCTGCTTGACCGACATGCTGGTGGTCGTGGAGAAGATGTACTTCTGCACGAAGTAGCCATTGCCGCCCGGCGGGGTGATATCAAAGCCCGGATTCGGCGACGAGGCCGGATCAACACGACCATAGATCCAGGCATACCCCGGCCCGGTCATCGCCTGACCTTCGTTATGCCCCTGGAAGTACATGTTATCGATACCACCGGTCAGCTCGTGGTTGCCGATGCGGTACTGCAGGTCTACACGCAGGCCTCGGGTCTTGCTGCCCGCATCTGACGACTTGGTATAGAGCGCCGACTGGTCGTTGCGGATGGGGCGGCCACCGGTAATGGACGGATCCTGATTGCCCGGGCTGCTGAGATAGGGGTTGGCCGTATCCAGCGGATTCGACTCCAGATTGCTCTCCTTGCTGCGACCCCATACCGCACTCAGGGTCAGGTCATCGTTCAGGTAGCCGGTGTACTTGAAGATGTCAAAGTCGTCCTTGAGCTTCGTGGTGTTCGGGAACGTGCCGGTGCGATCACCTTCGGCCAGGTCCTCGTAGTCGAACGATCGGTAGTAGCCACCGTTGCGATCGGTGTTCTGCACGCGGGTGTATTCCAGCGTGTTGCTGTCGTTGATGTTCCAGTCGATCTTTCCATAGAACTTCGGCGCATCAATGGTGTAGTGGTTGCGCACCTGCTGCGTTGCTGCAGAGCTGTTCGTGGACACACCTTCGGTGCGGTCCTTTTCCGCAGCCAGGTGAATGAACAGACGATCCTCGATCAGCGGGCCACTGGCATAGCCACTGTAGGTGGTACGCGTGGCGACATCGTCCTTGCGGTAGCGATAGAGCGAACCAGGCAACGAGTCATCGGTGTAGCTGTATCCATCTGGCAGCTGGCGATTGGGATAGATGACAGTGGCCGCAGAAGCCGACAGCGAGTCCGGGGCCCAGGTGGCCTGCACGCCGAAATGCCATTCATTGGTGCCGCGCTTGCCGAGCTGGTTGATCACACCACCGGTGGAGCGCCCGTATCCCGCTCCGTAGCCGCCCATGAACGTTTCCTGCTGGTCGATCGACCCATAGGGCAGGCTGATACCACCCAGGTTGCTGAGCGGATTGTTGGCCAGGAAGCCATTCAGATAGTAGGCATTCTCAGTAACACTGGAACCACCGAAAGACAGCACCGAACGCGAGCCATTGCTGAACGCGCCACTGCCTGCGACAACACCTGGCGCCAGCAATGCGATGGCTTCGGCGCTACGTCCCAGTGGCAACACATCCAGTTGCTCGGACGTAATGACCGACTTGGACACCGTATTGGTGACATCGATCTTCGGCACATTCGCCGCGACGACGTTCACGGCCTCCAGCGTGGTGGCGGCACTGCTGCCACCGGCAAACGACACCTCGGTGCCAACGCCGACCTTCAGCAGAACATTCTCGCGCTGATCGACGGTCTGGCCGTCACGCTGCTGGATGATGGTGTACTTGCCCACCGGCAACGAGCCTAGGTTGTAGCGGCCATTGCTGTCGACGGTCGCCGAGCGTTTCAGGCCCGTATCGCTCTGCACGACGATGGTCGTGCCGGCAGGCGCACTGCCGTACAACGAACCGGTCGTGCTCTGCGCGGCTGCGGCGCCGATGAAAGAAGTCAGGACGACCGCCAAGGCGGTACGCTTCAACCTTGCGACGTGCTTGCTGCTGGTCATGGAGTTTCCTTGATTCGGTGAAGATCAGGCTGCAGTTGCAGAATTGCTGCACGGAAGCGACAGCCCCATGTAGCTGAACCAAATATTAATTTCATCAATTCTTAATTTGCAATGGCAGCTGAACAAAAATAACCAATTGAAATTGAAGGAAAAGTTTTGATACAAACATGAACTTTGTTCAAGTTTTGTTTATTAATCAGCCGCTTGCAGCCCGCTCCTCCCGTTTCCGCCCCCAGTCTCCGGTCGCCGTGATACCCATCCCGGCTTAACACCCGGCGTGCTATCGCTGCGGCCTCGTCCATCGCGGAGCCCCGAAATGGCACACAAGACCACCATCTGTGTCTGGTACGACAACGGCGCGCTCGAGGCCGCCACCTTCTATGCCAGCCTCCTGCCCGACAGCGCGGTGACCGCCGTGCATCACGCACCTGGCGACTACCCCGACGGCAAGGAAGGCAATGTGCTGACCGTCGAATTCACCGTCTGCGGCATTCCCTGCGTCGGCCTCAACGGCGGCAGCGCGTTCAAGCACAGCGAAGCGTTCTCCTTCCAGATCCAGACCGAGGACCAGGCCGAGACCGACCGCCTGTGGAATGCGCTCGTCGGCAACGGTGGCCAGGAGAGCCAATGCGGCTGGTGCAAGGATCGCTGGGGCATCTCCTGGCAGATCAGCCCGCGCATGTTGATCGAAGCAGTGACCAGCAAGGACAAGGCACTGGCCAAGCGCGCCTTCAAGGCGATGATGCCGATGAAGAAGATCGACATCGCCACCATCGAAGCGGCGATAAAAAAAGGGGACGGAGGGGATTAAGTCGTTTCTGCCCACCGCTGCCGACCCAGTGCGAATTGCGACTTAATCCCCTCCGTCCCCTTTTTTTGAGGTGCTGATGTCCTGGGATGCAATCATCATCGGGGGTGGCCACAACGGCCTGGTCTGTGCGGCCTATCTGGCGAAGGCCGGAAAGCACGTGCTGGTCCTTGAACGGCGCGGCATGCTCGGCGGAGCGGCGGTCACCGAGGAGTTCCATCCCGGCTTCCGCAACTCGGTGGCGTCGTACACGGTGTCGCTGTTGCAACCGAAGGTGATCGAAGACCTGCAACTGCATGCGCATGGGCTGCGCATTGTCACGCGCCCGGCCAACAACTTCCTGCCATTGCCCGACGACCGCTACCTGTTGTCGGCACCTGGCCGCACCCAGGCCGAAGTCGCTAGATTCTCCGCTCGGGATGCACAGCGCCTGCCAGCGTACGAAGCACGCCTGGAGATCTTCGCCGATGTACTGCGCGCGTGGGCTCTCCGCGCGCCACCGGACATCGGCGTTGCCGGCGGCTGGCGCGGCCTGCCCGCACTTTGGCAGATGGGGAAGCTCGGCCGCGAACTGGCGGCGCTGGATGCACCGCTGCGGCAGGAGCTGCTGGACCTGTTCACTCTGTCGGCGGCGGAATACCTGGACCGCTGGTTCGAGAGCGAGCCGATCAAGGCGCTGTTCGGCTTCGATGGCATCGTCGGCAACTATGCCAGTCCATACACACCGGGCAGCGCCTACGTGTTGCTGCATCACGTGTTCGGCCAGTGCAATGGCGTGAAGGGTGCATGGGGCCATGCGATGGGTGGCATGGGCGCGATCAGCCAGGCCATCGCCAGCGCGGCGCGCGAGGCCGGGGCCGAGCTGCGCGTGGATGCCGGCGTGCGACGGGTACTGACCGAACAGGGCCGCGCCGTGGGGGTGGAACTGGCCAACGGCGAAACCCTGCGTGCACGCGCGATGGTCGCCAACGTCAATCCGAAGCTGCTGTACGAACAGCTGCTGGAGCCGGCGCAGGTACCGGCTGCCACACGCGAACGCATGACGAACTGGCGCTGCGGTTCCGGCACCTTCCGGATGAACGTGGCGCTGTCGCGGCTGCCGGAGTTCCGCGCCCTGCCCGGTCCGGGCGATCACCTCAGCGCCGGCATCATCATGGCACCCAGCCTGGACTACATGGATCGCGCCTGGCTGGATGCGCGCCGCGACGGTTGGTCGCGCGAACCGATCGTGGAAATGCTGATACCCAGTACGCTGGACGATTCACTGGCACCGCCCGGGCAGCATGTGGCCAGCCTGTTCTGCCAGCACGTGGCGCCGGTACTTCCTAATGGGCGTCACTGGGATGACCACCGCGAGACGGTAGCCGACCTGATGATCGCTACCGTTGAACGCTATGCGCCCGGCTTCGCTGACAGCGTGCTCGGTCGTCAGGTGCTGTCCCCGCTCGATCTGGAACGCACCTTCGGCCTGGTCGGCGGCGACATCTTCCACGGCGCACTGAGCGCCAACCAGTTGTTCTCGGCGCGGCCGATGGTCGGCCAGGCCGGCTATCGCGGTGCCCTGCCCGGGCTGTACCTGTGTGGTTCGGGTACCCATCCCGGCGGTGGTGTTACCGGTGCACCGGGGCACAATGCGGCGCAGGTGGTGCTGCGGGACCTGTAGCGGTGTGGCGACCAACGGTCGGCACCCACAGCGTCAAATGGTCCCATTCAAAGCGTGCCAACCAAGGTTGGCACCTACCCGCGTGGGACAAGGTGTGCCGACCAACGGTCGGCACCTACGGCGTCAAATGATCCCATTCAAAGCGTGCCAACCAAGGTTGGCACCTACCCGCGTGAAGCGAGGCGCATCGCGCCTCACTTCACGCTGCGCAGATGGTTCGGGCGCTTCGGGGGGCCGGGCGGGCGGCGCTTGTTGAACGGCGGCTGCCCGCGCCAGTAGCGGATCAGCAACCAGCCGAACAGCATGCCGCCCAGGTGCGCGAAATGGGCCACGCCCGGCTGCCAGCCGGTCATGCCCAGCACCAGCTCACCCACGCCGAACAGGATCACGAATGTGCGCGCCTTCATCGGGATCGGCGGGAACAGCAGCATCACCCGCTGGTTGGGGAACAGCATGCCGTAGGCCAGCAGCAGGCCAAACACGCCACCGGAGGCGCCCAGCACCGTCGCCGGGTTTTCCAGCAGCGTGCCCACCAGCAGCTGGCAGACGCCTGCACCAGCCACGCACACCAGGTAATACAGCAGGAAGCGCTTCTCGCCCCAGGTCTGCTCCAGCGGCGCGCCGAACATGAAGACCGCCAGCATGTTGAAGAACAGGTGGCCGAAGCTGCCATGCAGGAAGCCATAGGTCAGCAGCTGCCACGGCTGGAAGTTGCCCCCCGGCGAGAACGCATCGAAGCCCTGCTGCAGCGGTTGCAGCATGAACGGCTCGAAGGTCTGCATGCCGAGCAGGAACGGCTGCTGCAGCAGGAACAGGATCGCATTGGCGATCAGCAGGGCCTTGGTGACGGTTGGCAGTCGCGGGAACATGGGAGTACCGGCATGGAACGGCCTCCATCATAGCCGCAGCACCGTGTCTTGTTGGCGGCCCTCAGGTCCGGCCTGTTCAGTCGCCAGCGGTGCTCAGCCCGGGCCCCACACAGCGGCATCCAGTGCCGCTGCCGGATCAGCCGCCGGCATCCGCACCCGGCCGTTCTCCACCACCACGCCCTCCGCGCGCAACCGCTGTGACTGCTCGCGCCATCCGGCCGACCCTTCTTCCATGGCAATTCGCCCATCCGAGCGCAGCACGCGGTGCCAGGGCAGGTCCGGGTCGTCGTTCTGGCCCAGAATGCGCGCGGTCAGGCGTGCACGCCCGGGCAGGCCCGCGCGCATCGCCACCTGGCCGTATCCCATCACCTGCCCTGCGGGGATCGCGCGGATCACCGCCAGAATGCGGGCACGCGCCTGCTCCGGCGTCAGCGCCGCAGGCGGGTCACCAGCAGAACGCCGATCAGTACCAGCACGGTGCCGGCGATCTGCGCCGGCCCCATCGGTTCGTCGAGCAGCCATAGGCTCATCACGATGGTGGAAACAGGGCCCAGCATACCGACCTGCGCGGCCAGCGACGAACCCACGCGCTGCACCGCCAGCATGATCGCCAGCACCGGCAGCACCGTGCACACGGTGGCATTGACCAGCGACAGCCATTGCACTGGCGCCGGTGCCTGCCACAGCAACGGCAACGGATGGGTCACCGCGAAATGCAGCAGCACCAGCACGCTGGCCACGCAGCTGGCATAGGCGGTCAACCGCACCGCGCCGATGCGTGCGACCACCTGCCCACTGCCGAACAGGTACAGCGCGTAGCTGAGCGCACTGCCCAGTACCAGCAGGCTGCCGACGATGATCTGCCCGCCCTCGCGCTGCAGATCGTGGCCGAAGGCGAGCAGCACGCCCAGATAGCTCAGCACCAGCGCGCCGATCTGCCACCGACCGGGCCGCTGGCGCGCCAGCAGCACGTTGATCAGCAGCACCAGGGTCGGGTTCAAGTAAAGAATCAGGCGCTCAAGGGTCACGCTGATGTACTGCAGGCCCTGGAAGTCGAGCAGACTGGACAGGTAGTAGCCGGTGAAGCCCAGCCACAACACGCGGGCACGGTCGGCCCAGGTCAGCGGCTCGGCCCGGCGCGCGGCCCACAGTGCGATCAGTACGAACAGCGGTAGCGCCATCAGCATGCGCAAGGCGAGCAGCGTGGTGGCATCCACGCCGTGACGCAGGCCGAGCTTGACGATGATGGCCTTGCCGGAGGCGGCGATGGCGCCGATCGCGGCCAAGCCGATGCCTCCCAGCGCGATGCGTGGGGAAGCGGTGGCGATACGGGAAGCGGGGCTGGACATCAGGACGACGGCGGGCCGAACGGGGCGGCCAGGGAAGGCGCAAGGGCGTCCATTGTCGCATGGGTGCGCCTGGTGACCTGGAGAGCCGAGCCTGCGCTCGGCTGCCCCCTGTCTGCACGGAACGCAGCCGAGCATAGGCTCGGCTCTAAAACCGTCCAGCTCAGCGCATCAGCACCACTTCCTCGGCCGAGGTCGGGTGGATCGCCACGGTGTCGTCGAACTGGGCCTTGGTCGCGCCCATCTTCACCGCCACCGCAAAGCCCTGCAGGATCTCGTCGGCCGCTTCGCCCAGCAGGTGGATGCCCACCACCCGTTCTTCCGGACCGGCACAGACCATCTTGAACAGGCTGCGCTGGGTGCCGTTGGCCAGCGCCTGCAGCATCGGACGGAAACGGCTGTGGTAGACGCTCACCTGATCGAACCGCGCGCGCGCCTCTTCTTCGCTCATGCCCACCGCGCCCAGCGGTGGATGCGAGAACACCACGCTGGCCACGTTCTCGTAATCCATCTTCGACTGCGGGCGGCCACCGAACAGGCGGTCCATCAGCCGCCGCGAAGCGGCCACCGCCACCGGGGTCAGGCCGACCTTGCCAGCGATGTCGCCCACCGCGTGCACGCTCGGCACACACGTGGTCTGCCATTCGTCCACCTGCACCTGCTGGTGTTCGCCGATACCGATGCCGAGCGCTTCCAGGCCCAGATCGCGGCTGTTGCCACGGCGGCCGGTGGCAAAGAACACCGCGTCGAACACGCTGTCGAGCGGGCCATCATGGCCGAATGCACGTACGCGTTCGCCATCGCGCTGCAGTTCGCGCAGGCGATAGCCGAAATGGATGCGCACGCCCTGCTGCTTCAGGTTCTCGGCCAGCTGATCGGTCAGCTCGTAATCGAAGCGATCCAGCAGCCGCTGGCCACGCACCAGCAGGCTCACCTTGCTGCCCAGTGCCTGCAGCAGGCCGGCCAGCTCCACCGCGATGTAACCGCCACCGATGATCGCCACCTCGGCCGGTGCCGCGCGCAGATCGAAGAAATCATCGGAGACCAGGCCCAGTTCGGCACCGGGGATGTCAGGCCGCAGCGGGTGCGCGCCGGTGGCGATCAGGATGTGTTCAGCGCTGTAACGCACGCCATCGCTGCAGGCCACGGTATGCGCATCGAGCAGATGACCGCGCGCCGGAACGCGCACCACGCCGGTTTCGTCCAGGCGCTTGTGGTAGCTGGTGTGGATGTTGCTGATGTAGGCCTGGCGATGGATCACCAGCTCCTTCCACGACAATGCCGGGCGTGCCTTGACATCGAAACCCATCGCACTGGCCAGGCCGATGCGCTCGTGCAGGTCGGCCGCCAGCCACATGGCCTTCTTCGGCACGCAGCCGACGTTGACGCAGGTCCCGCCCAGTTCACCAGGCTCCAGCAACGCCACGCGCTTGCCGTGCTGCGCGGCGCGGATCGCGCCAGCCAGGCCGGCGGAACCACCGCCAAGGACGATCAGGTCGTAATCATAGGGTGCAGTGCTCATCGGAATCGCTCGGGTCGGTAAGGGGCAGGATCGATCGCCGGCATGCGGCCGCAGACGAGATCGGCGATCAGCTGGCCGGGGCCGGCGCTCATGCTGATGCCGAGCATGCCATGCCCCGCTGCAAGCCAGACGTGAGGATGCGCGGGCGCGCCGCCGATCAACGGCACGTCGTCCACGCTCATGGGGCGCCACCCGCACCACTGTTCCTGCAACTGCACACCACGTGGCGCGCGCAGGTAGTGGTCGGCGGCCTGCTGCAGGGCCTGCAGGCGGGTCGTGCGCAGCTGCGGATCGGCACCGGCGAATTCCATGGTGCCGCCCAGCCGCAGCGCTTCGCGCCAGGCGATCACGAACACGGAATGGTCCTTCAGCACGACTGGACGCTGCGGCACCTGCGCCGGTCGTGACCAGGTCAGCGAGTAGCCCTTGCCGGGTTGGATCGGCACGCGCAGACCCAGTTGCCGCGCCCAGCGCGGTGACCACGGCCCGGTCGCCAGCACCAGCTCTCGCGCCTGCAGCATGCGTTCACCGACACGCACGCGCACACCCTGCGCATCGGCGCTGAAATCCTCCACGTCCGACTGTTCTTCGATCACCACGCCCTGTGCGCGCAGCACGCGCGCCAGTTCGGCGGTGTAGCGGTCCGGACGCAGCTGGGCATCGCCGGGGAAGTGGATCGCACCGGCAAGGCGATCATGGAACGCCGGATTGTCGCGCGCGTAGTCGGTGCCATCGATGCGCGCCGAGGCAATGCCCTGTGCGTTCAGCGCCTCACACTCGGCAGCGTGGTGATCGAAATTGCGGGCGTCACCGAACACATAGTCCAGACCGCGCGCCTCGAACTCGCAGTCCAGCGCATGCGTCTGCACCCACTGCGCCAGGCGCAGCCGTGAATCATTCAACAATGCGCCGCGTGCCCGCGTGGCGTGCAGCCAGTCGCGTGCGTTGCAGCGCGCCCCGAACTGCAGCAGCCAGCGCCACAATGCTGGGTCCAGGCGTGTACGCACGTACAGCGGCGCACGCGGATCGAGCATCCAGCGCAGCGCGCGCAACGGCACGCCAGGCGCTGCCAGCGGTGGCGCGTGGCTGGGGGTGATGGTGCCGCAGTTGCCATGCGAGGTCGCGCCGCCGACACGCCCACGGTCGATCACGCGTACCTGCCGGCCCTGTGCACGCAGCGCGAGTGCGGCAGCCAGTCCAATGGCACCGGCGCCGACCACGATCACATCCTCGCGCGCGCCCTGCATCGATCAGCCCTGGCCGGCCTCGCGCCGCATCGGCGGCCACTGCCGATAGGTCATCGCGCGCCACAGCCATTCCATCGGCCCAAAGCGGAAGCGGCGCAGCCAGACGTGCGAGATGCCCACCTGCACGGTGAACAGCAGCAGCGCGAACATCAACTGTACGCTGCGTGGCATCGTTTCGAACGCGCCCAGGCCGTAGTGGTAGAACAGCCAGGTGCACAGCAGCGACTGGCCGAGGTAATGGGTCAACGCCATGCGCCCGACCGGCGCCAGCCAGCCCAGCCGCGCGCGCCAGTGTACGATCCAGGCCAGGTAACCCAGGCACATCGGCAGGCCGCCGATCGTCACCAGCGCCATCGCCGCCGTAACCGGCAGATCGTAAGCGCCCGGCGCCAGATACGGCTTCCAGGCAACACCCAGCAGCGTGACCAGCAGGCCGAAGGGCAGCGCCCCCCAACGCAACACCGCATACAGCCGCGGGAAGCGATCCGGCGTGGCCAGCGCGCCGCTGCCGGCAAACCAGCTGCCGATCAGGAACATGCCCAGCACTTCCGGGCCGGTGATCAGCATCGCCCCCATCGACGTGCCGAACTCGCTCAGCCGCTGCGCATTGGCCTGCATCCAGCTGCCCTGCCCGTACACCAGGCGCTGCAGATCGATGCTCTGCTGCGCGTCGGTGAGCATCTTCCGCACGTCCTCCGCCGAAGCCATCGACACCATCGCGCCGACCAGCAGCATCATCGCCACACCGCCGAGATAGACCGTTACACCCATCCACGGCAGCCAGCTGCGCGGCGCCTCGCGGCAGGCCAGCAACGGCAACGAGACCAACGCGTACATCACCAGGATGTCGCCGGACCAGACCAGCAGCGCGTGGCACAGGCCGATCAGCAGCAGGCCAGCGCTGCGGCGCAGGCAGAACGGGGTGAAGTCACGCCCGGCGGCCTCGGCGCGCTGCGCCATCACCGCGAAGCCGGCGCCGAACAGCAACGAGAACAGGGTGAAGAACTTCCCCTGCACGAACACGTAGACAAAGGCATCGGCCCAGTAGTCGATACCCTGCCAATGCACGTCGATGCCGGTGAAGGCCAGGTCCAGCGGTCCGCTGAAGGCCTCGATGTTCATCAGCAGGATGCCCAGCAGCGCAGCACCGCGCAGCACGTCCAGCACGGCGATGCGTTCGCCGGAAGCCACCGGCTGCAGGGAAGGAGAAGCGGCGTTCACGGGGCGTCCGACGGGCAGGTCCGCCATTATGCCGCCGGCCCGCGTGCCATGGATGCCCGCGCCGTGTTCCAGAAACGCAATGGCCCGCCGAAGCGGGCCGTTGCTGCCATCATGATCGCGCTGCGATCAGTGGTGGTGACCGCCGTCGCCGTGGACGTGGCCGTGGTCGATCTCTTCCTTGCCGGCTTCGCGCACATCGACGATTTCCACGTCGAAGTGCAGGTCCTTGCCGGCCATCGGATGGTTCAGGTCGACGTCGACGACGCTCATGCCGACCTTCTGCACGGTCACCGCACGCGGGCCGAAGTTGGTCTGCAGCACGACCTGCTGGCCCGGAGCCAGCTTGGTGTTGCCGAAATGCTTCTTCGGCACGCGCTGGGACAGGCCCTCGCGGCGCTCGCCGTAGGCATCGGCTGCGTTGACGTCAACGCTGAAGGTCGCGCCGGCTTCCTTGTCCATCATGGCGTTCTCCAGGCCCGGGATGATGTTGCCGTGGCCGATCAGGATCGCCAGCGGCTCGCCGCGGTCCTTGGACGATTCGATCGGCTCCTGGCCGACTTCGGAAACGGTGTAGTGGAAGCGGACAACGCGGTCTTTTTCGATCTTCATGCGCAACTCTGTCTGGATCTGCCGGAGGCAGGCGGGTTGGGGCGGGTTGTCGCCCGGCGGGGACGCCGCCATCATGACGGCCAATCCCAAGGTGGCGCATTATCCGGAGAACATGCACATCACGCCAGTTTCGTCCGGCCTGCGCCGGCTCCTCGCCCCGGCCCTGCTGCTGGCTCTGCCCGTGCTGATGACCGCCTGCGGCGGCGGCAAGGCCACCCGCCCCGCTCCGCCCCCGCCGACCGCGAACTGGCCGAAGACCGTGCCGGACAACCCCGAGGCGGCCAACTCGGTGCTGATGCGTGCCATCAGCCTGGTCGGCACCCCCTACCGCTATGGCGGCAACACCCCGGATTCCGGCTTCGACTGCAGCGGCCTGGTGGCCTATGTCTATCGCGAGATGCTGGACCTGAAACTGCCGCGAACCTCGCGCGACCTGGCGGCGGTACAGGGTCCGAAGATCGATCCGCAGCGCCTGGCCACCGGCGACCTGGTGTTCTTCGGCAGCCGCGGCAGCGTCACTCATGTCGGTATCTATGTCGGTGAAGGGCGCTTCGTGCATGCGCCGAGCACCGGCGGCACCGTGCGCCTCGACTCGCTCAGCGGTCCCTACTGGAAGGACCACTACACAGGGGCGAAACGCGTCCTTCGCTAAAATGAACAGGCGATATGTTCAAAACTGTGACGAACATCACCATGCAACTAACGAATTACTAACGGAATTTTTAACTTATCCGCGCTTTTACAGGGCATGATGCCCCATCGTTTTTTTCCTGTGACCGACGCGTGACGACTGACGACCTGAAAAGCGAAGGCCAGACTTCCGTATCTTCACGTAGTGCCCGCCCGCTGTTGCTTGGCCTGGCACTGTGTCTGACCAGCCTTCCGGCCTGGTCGCAGACTGCTCCGAACCGTTCCGATGTGAGCCCGGCCCCGGTGGCCGAGAGCACCGCCCGACCGGCCGCCAAGGCCGAGGCTGCCGCTCCGCAACGCAGCCGCGTCGACGCCGCCGCCAGCGCTACCCTGGCCGCCCTGCTGCCTCACCTGGCCGCCAACGACACCATTCCGCTGATGGACCGCTCGGCCGTGGTGGCCGGTGACCTCAGCCGCCTCCTCGCCAACTACGACACCAGCAGCGCTGCCAATGGCAGCGTTGTCGGCACCGCGGCCGACAATGGCAAGGTGCAGTCGCTGCTGCGTCGCGCGATGACCCTGCTGGGCACCCCATACCGTTGGGGCGGCAGCAACCCGGACAGCGGCTTCGACTGCAGTGGTCTGGTCGGCTACGTGTTCCGCTCGGCCCTGGGCATTGAGCTGCCGCGCGTCTCGCGCGAAATGGCACATGACGACAACGCCGAACTGATCAACGACCGCACCGCGCTGGCCGCCGGTGACCTGGTGTTCTTCGGCCGCAAGGGCCGCGTCGATCACGTCGGCATCTATGTGGGTGATGGCCGCTTCCTGCACGCACCGAGCTCGGGCAAGGACGTGCGCGTGGACACCCTGCTCAGCGGCTACTGGGGCAACAAGTTCATGCAGGCCCGCCGGGTCGATCTCTGATCTGGCCGGTTGGCGCTACCACGCCGCCTGACACGAGAAAGCCGCTGCCCTGCAGCGGCTTTTTTGTTAAGCCCACGCAATGGTGGGTAGCTGCCGATCTTGGTCGGCACCGCCTTCATCCACGCATGGCGTGGATCTACCGACCTCTGATGGGTACTGACCTTTGGTGGGTACTGACCTCTGGTGGGTACTGACCTCTGGTGGGTACTGACCTTTGGTGGGTACTGACCTTTGGTGGGTACTGACCTTTGGTGGGTACTGACCTTCGGTGGGTACTGACCTTTGGTGGGGGCCGACCGTTGGTCGGCACCGCCTCCATCCAGGCATGGCGTGGATCTACCAGGCCCGGCTTGATCGCCACCGCGCCAGCCAGCTCCCAGACAAAAAGCCCGCCGTTCAGGGCGGGCCTTTCGTCGTCTCCACACACCCTCAGGCGCGTGGCGGCGTCGGATCGGGGTCGTCCACACCCACATTGCTGGACGGATTGTCATACACCGCCTGGTCGAGCAGCCCGGTTTCCTTGGCCACGATCACCGGCACCAGCATCTGGCCGGTCACGTTCGTCATCGTGCGCATCATGTCGAGGATGCGGTCGATGGCATACAGGTAGCCGATCGTCTCCAACGGCAGGTTGGCCGCGCTCAGCACCACCGTAGCCATGATCACCGCGGTACCCGGAACACCGGCCGTACCGAAGCTGCCCAGCACCGAGGCAATCAGCACCACCACGTACTGTTCAGGGGTCAGCGGCACACCGCTGTACTGCGCGATGAACACTGCGCACAGCGCCGGGTAGATGGCACCGCAGCCGTCCATCTTGATGCTGGCGCCCAGCGGCACCGCAAACGAACCGTAATCCTTGTTCACGCCCAGGTTGTGGGTGATCGAACGCAGTGCCACCGGCATCGCCGCGAAGCTGGAAGAGCTGACGAACGCAACCTGCATGCCCGGCGCCGCACCACGGAAGAACTTCAGCGGGTTCAGTCCGTGCGCCAACAGCAGTGCGCTGTAGACCACCACGATGTGCAGGGCGCAGGCCACGTACAGGGCCAGCACGAAATGCCCCAGCGGCAGCAGCTTCTCGAACCCGTAGCTGCCGACCAGACCGGCGATCAGGCCAAAGGTGCCGATCGGGGTGACTTCCAGCACGAAGCGGGTCACCTGGATCATGATGTCGCTCATCTGGCCGACCAGCTTGCGCGCCTCGGTCACCTTCTCGCCGAGCTTGACGATGGCGAAGCCGACCAAGCCAGCGAAGAAGATGACCGGCAGGATCGAGCCACGGCCGGCGGCCAGCACGGTTTCGCCGGCCGCGTTGACCTTGGTGCCGATACCAGACAGCGCATAGAAGACATTGGCCGGTACCACGTCCAGCAGCACCTGCACCACGCTGGGCACTTCGCGCGGCACGTAATTGCTGGCCATCGTCAGCTGCAGGCCACCGGCGCCGGGCTGCAGCACGGTGCCCACGCCCAGGCCGACGCACACCGCCAACGCAGCGGTGATCACGAACCACAGGAAGGTGCGGCCACTGAGCGCGGCAACCGACTTCTGGCCGTGCAGCGACGAGATCGCATTGATGACCGCGAAGAACACCAGCGGCACCGCGATCATCTTGATCAGGGTGACGTACAGCTCGCCAAGCGGGCCGAACCACGTTTCCGCGGCCGGGCCGAGCGCCCAGCCGGCCAGCGCGCCGAGCACGAAGCCACCGACCACGCGCTGCCAGAATGGAATCCGCAGCCAGGCAGAGACCAGCTTCATAGGCAATCCAGAGGGAAGGAAGGGATGCTGGCACGATAGCCCATCAACGGCTGGGGAACGACCGCCCGACCGGCAAATCAGTGTGTCATCGGCGTGCCTTGCGAGGGCGGGCATAATGAACGTCCCGTTACAGTTTGTGAGATCCCAGCGTCCATGCGCCGTTCCGTCTCCCTGTTGGCCGCCTGCGCCACCACCCTGCTGCTGGGCGCCTGCGCCAGCACCACCCCCGCCACTGCCCCGGCCGGCCTCAAGGTCGCCGTCGACCCCGTCGCCCACCCGGCCGGCGAGACCCCGCAGTGGTGGTATCGCAGTGGCGCCGCCCAGGCCGCCGCCAACGGTGCGATGTCCGGCAAGGCCAAGAACGTCATCCTGTTCCTCGGCGATGGCATGAGCCTGACCACCGTGGCCGCCTCGCGCATCTACGAGGGCCAGCAGAAGGGTGGCTCCGGTGAAGAGAACCTGTTGTCCTGGGAGCGCTTCCCGGCCACGGCATTCAGCAAGACCTACAACACCGATTCGCAGACGCCCGATTCGGCCGGCACCATGACCGCTATCACCACTGGCGTGAAGACCCACATGGGTGCGATCGGCGTCAGCGCCGGCAGCCGGACCGACTGTGCCGACAGCCTGTCCAAGGGCCTGCTGACCTGGCTGCAGCTGGCCGACAGCGCCGGTCTGGCTACCGGCGTGGTCTCCACCGCGCGCCTGACCCATGCCACCCCGGCCGCCACCTACGCGCACTCGCCCGAGCGCAACTGGGAAAACGACACCGACCTGACCGAAGCGGCCAAGGCAGCCGGCTGCAAGGACATCGCCCAGCAGCTGCTGTCGACCTCACGCTATGGCCGCGGCCCCCTGGTCGCCCTCGGTGGCGGCCGCGGTGAATTCACCACCGTGGAAGAGCGCGATCCGGAATACGACGACAAGGTCGGCCAGCGCCTGGATGGCCGCAGCCTGGTGCAGGAATGGCAGCAGGCACACCCGCAGGGTGCCTACGTGTGGAACAGCAAGCAGCTGGCCGCCGCCGCCAACGCACCGGCCATCCTCGGCCTGTTCGAGCCGGACCACATGCGCTACGAGTACGAGCGCCCGCAGGATCCGGGCGGCGAGCCGAGCCTGGCCGAACTGACTGCCGCAGCGATCAAGAATCTGGCCAAGCACCAGGAAGGCTACGTGCTGATGATCGAAGGCGCGCGCATCGACCACGCCAACCACAGCGGCAACGCCTACCGTGCACTGACCGAGACCGTGGCCCTGTCCGACGCAGTGCGCGTGGCCAACGAGCTGACCTCCGCCGACGACACCCTGATCATCGTCACCGCCGACCACTCGCACACGCTGAACTTCGTCGGCTACCCGGCGCGCGGCAACCCGATCCTGGGCAAGGTGAAGGACAAGGGCGGCGAAGATGGCGCCGGCAAGCTGGACTACGCGCTGGACGGCACCGGCCAGCCGTACACCACGCTGAGCTACGCCAACGGCCCGGGCCACACCGGCAGCAGCAACCAGCAGCCGGCTGGCCCGAAGCGTTACCCGCACAACCCGAGCAGCTTCGAACCGGCCAACGGCCGCCCGAACCTGCGCGAGGTCGACACCGAGCATCCGGACTACATGCAGGAAGCGCTGGTGCCGATGAAGTCCGAATCGCACGGTGGCGAGGACGTCGGCATCTGGGCACGCGGCCCGGGCAGCAAGGCGATCCGCGGCACGCTGGAACAGAACGCGATCTATCACATGATCGTGCAGGCCACCCCGGCCCTGCGCGAGCGCCTGTGCCAGGCCGGCACCTGCGATGACAAGGGCGTGCCGGTGCAGCTGCCGGCACCGACCGCGTTCGAGCGCAAGGCCGAGGCCAAGTGATCGCACGGCAGGCCCGCTCTGACGCTGCCAGCGGCCGCTTCGCGCGGTCGCTGGCCCTGCTTGGCATGCTGGTCAGCGCCACTGCAGCGGCACAGGCACCGGCATGCAAGCTGCTGACTGACGAACACGGGTTGTGGCCACTGCCCAACTGCGAGGTGATCGATCACCAGCCGAAGATCAGCGCCGACACGCTGAAGGACCTGAATTACGACGACCACGGCCTGGCAGTGGTGTACGCCGACCAGGGTTTCCACTACGTCGACCGCAAGGGCCGCAGCCTGCCGGTGCTGACCTGGGACAACGGCCCGGAAACGCCGCAGGAAGGCCTGCTGCGCGCCCGCGTCGGCAACCGCGTGGGCTACTTCGACCTGACGTTCCGCCAGGTGGTGCCCGGCACCTTCGATTTCGCATGGCCGTTCCAGGACGGCGTGGCCGAGGTCTGCAATGGTTGCCGTCGTGGTACGCCGGATGCCGATGGCCACACGCCGATGGAAGGCGGAGAGTGGTTCCGCATCGACCGTTCGGGTCGTCGGGTGAAGTAGGGTTTTCGGCAGGGCTGCGCCCTGCACCTGCCGAAGCCGAAGCCAAATCAAGATCAAAAGCGGCTCTGGTTTTCTGTGAGTTGGGCGGGGAGGTGTGGGTGGTCAGGACACGCCGTAAACCCGTCCATGGGGGCTCGATGGCGCCATCCATGGCGCCAACGGTCCTGCCCACCCACACCGCCCCACCCCCGACAGTTTTCCGGTGACGGTTGGACCATCCACGCTTTGCGTGGATCGTATCTGTCAGATATCGAATTGAATCCGGGGTCAGATCCGTTTTCCGCAGGAAAACGGATCTGACCCCATGAGCAACCCGACAGTTCGCAGGAAACTGTCGAAGGCGGGGTGGGTCCGGTTGCGGGAGTGTCCGCGGCATGGATGCCGCGGCCAAGCCCCCAAGGACGGGTTTACGGCGTCTCCCGCAACCGGACCCACCCCGCCAACCTTCAGGAAACCAGCTTCTGCCGTTGCTGTTGCTGTTGCTCTGGCTCGTAGCGGGTGCAGGGCGCAGCCCTGCCAAGTAAACCCCACCCTATACTTGCCACCGTGACCGCCTTCCCTGCCCTCGTTCCGCTGGATGCGCCGCTGCTGGTGGGCTACAGCGGTGGCGTCGACTCCACCGTGCTGCTGCACTGGCTGTGGCGCTGCGCGCAGACTTCCGGCACCGCCCTGCGCGCGGTGCACGTGCATCACGGCCTGCAACCCGATGCGGATGACTGGGTGCTGCACTGCCAGCAGCAATGCGACGCCTGGGGCATTGAGCTGGCCGTGCACCGCGTGCAGGTCGAGAACGGCACAGGCCTGGGCACCGAAGGTGCCGCGCGACAGGCACGACGTGCCGCGTTCGCGGCTGAGCTGCGCGAAGGCGAAACGCTGGCGCTGGCGCAGCACCAGGACGACCAGGCCGAGACCTTCCTGTTGCGCGCCCTGCGCGCTTCCGGCGTCGATGGCCTGGCGGCGATGTCCACGCACAGCCGCCTTGGCGAACATCCCTTGTGGCGCCCGCTGCTGGCGGTACCACGCAGTGCACTGCTCGACTACGCGCGCCAGCACGCGCTGCGCTGGATCGAAGACCCCAGCAACGCGGAAGACCACGCCGATCGCAACTTCCTGCGCCTGCAGGTGTTGCCGTTGCTGCGCCAGCGCTGGCCGCATGCGGCTGCAGCATTGGCGGGCAGCGCGACGCATTGCCGGCAGACCCGCGAACTGCTGGACGAGGAAGACGCCGAGCTGATCGCGCATCTGGAAGTGGCACCGCGCGTGCTGTCACTGGAACTGCTGCGCCAGATGTCGCCGCGCCGCGCGGCACGCATGCTGCGCGCGTGGGTGCTGGGCCATGATGCGGCACCGTTGCCGGCCTCGGTGTTGCAGCAGGCGCTGGAGGAGCTGTTGCCGGCCGACATCGACCGCCAGGCGCGTGTGCGCTGGCAGCAGCACGTGATCCAGCAATGGCGCGACCACGCCTATCTGCTGCCGGCCCGGCTGCCCTCGCTGCCCCTCGACTGGCAGGCCGTGTGGGATGGCCGTGCACCGCTGTCATTACCCGACGGCGGCCAGCTGAGCCTGCTGGGCGCCGGCGCTTTCGAACAGCCACTGCAGGTCCGTGCACGCGTGGGCGGCGAGCGCATCCTGCTGCCGGGTCGCCAGCATTCGCACGCGCTGAAGGACTGCCTGCAACGCGAGCACCTCGCCCCCTGGCGACGCGCGCAGCTGCCGCTGATCTTTGATGGCCCGCAGTTGCTGGCCGCCGCCGACGTGGTCATCGCCGCACCGCTGCAGGCCTGGTTGCAGGCGCATGACGCGCAGTTGCAGTGGCGCCCGGGCGGCTGGTGAATTGACCCCCGCGCGCGGCCCGTCCACACTTGCCGCATGGCCAAGAAGTCCCCCGAAAACGCCTCCCCCGTCGCCCAGTTCGAGCAGTCGCTCGAATCGCTGGAGCAGCTGGTGGAGCAGATGGAAACCGGCGAGCTGAGCCTGGAAGCCTCGCTCAGTGCTTACGAGCGTGGTGTCGGTCTGTACCGCCAGTGCCAGCAGGCGCTGGAGCAGGCCGAACTGCGCGTGCGCCTGCTCAGTGATCCGGCGCAGCCGGAAGCCTCCGAGCCCTTCGACCCGCCCAGCCATGACGGCTGAGGTTCTGTTCGCGCGCTGGCGCGACCGTATCGAAAGCCAGCTCGATGCCGCCCTGCCCTCGCCTGCCGAGGCGCCGCAGCACCTGCACCAGGCCATGCGCTATTCGGTGCTGGGTGGCGGCAAGCGCATGCGGCCCCTGCTGGTCTACGCCAGTGGTCACCTGTTCGGTGCGCAGCCGGAAAGCCTGGATGCGGCGGCCATGTCCGTCGAGCTGATCCATGCCTATTCGCTGGTGCATGACGACCTTCCGGCGATGGATGACGACGCCCTGCGTCGCGGCAAGCCCACCACCCACATCGCCTTCGACGAAGCCACCGCGATCCTTGCTGGCGACGCCCTGCAGACCCGCGCCTTCGGCCTGCTGGCCGATGCGCCGCTGCCGGCCACGTTGCGCGTGGCCTGCCTGCAGACCCTGGCCCACGCCTCCGGCGCGTCCGGCATGTGTGGCGGCCAGGCGCTGGACATCGATGCCACCGGCCAGCAGCAGACGCTGGCGGCGCTGACCCGCATGCACGCGCTGAAGACCGGCGCGCTGATCCGCGCGGCAGTGCGCAT
Source organism: Stenotrophomonas sp. PE591 (assembly GCF_018320795.1). Taxonomy (NCBI): domain Bacteria; kingdom Pseudomonadati; phylum Pseudomonadota; class Gammaproteobacteria; order Lysobacterales; family Lysobacteraceae; genus Stenotrophomonas; species Stenotrophomonas sp. PE591. The sequence continues at coordinate 287,400 of NZ_JAAOKO010000002.1, read as the reverse complement.
GGGCGCGCTGTGCGGCCAGGCCCACGAACCGCAGCTGGCCCAGCTCGACAGTTTCGCCGATGCACTCGGCCTGGCCTTCCAGGTCCGCGATGACATCCTCGATGTCGAAGCCAGTTCCGAACAGCTGGGCAAGACTGCCGGCAAGGACCAGGCGCAGGACAAGAGCACCTTCCCCGCCCTGCTTGGCATGGACGGCGCAAAGGCCCAGCTGCACGAGCTCGCAGCGCGCATGCAGTCGATCCTGGCCGGGTATGGCGAGGAAGCCGACGCGCTGCGCGCGCTGGCGACGCTGGCGGTGGAACGCGATCACTGATCGCTATACACGGCCGGGCATTTCCCGCACACGAAAACGCCCGGCAATGCCGGGCGTTTTCAATCCCCCATGCAGCCGTTCTTACTTGATCAGGCGCAGCGCGAACGGGTAGCGGTAGGCTTCGCCGTTGTTGGCCTTGACCGCTGCGATGATGCTGAACACCAGGCTGATGATGCCGACGATCGGGGCCAGGAACACGCCGATGATCACGATGGTCAGGATCATGCTGATGACCATGGCGATGGTCACGGTGATCTGGAAGTTCAGGGCTTCCTTGGCCTGGTCGGTCACGAAGGCCTTGCCAGCATCGTCCTTGTTGATCAGCCAGATGATCAGCGCGCCGATGAAGCCGGTGAAGATGCCCAGCAGGTGCGCGGCCAGGGCCATGGTGCGCTGGTCGGCCGGAACGTCGGCGGTGGCCGGTGGCGGCGGCGGGACGTTATCGAATTCACTCACGACAAAACTCCTTTTCATTGGGTGGTCTTGACCAACCAGCACCCAGCTGATTGTGTCAGGCGGGCATAGCTTACGCCATCGACGGCATCAATCATTACCTGCGATGGTCATCCGCCCCAACAGGATCGAACCGGTCCGGATGTGCGAGCGGGGATCGACGTCGCTGCCGACCGCCTCGATGCTGCTGAACATCTCGCGCAGGTTGCCGGCGATGGTGATGCCGTCCACCGGGTACTGGATCTCGCCGTTCTCGACCCGGAAGCCACCCGCGCCACGCGAATAGTCGCCGGTCACGCCGTTCACGCCCTGCCCCATCAGCTCGGTCACCAGCAGGCCATCGCCCATCTGCCGCGCGATGTCCTGCAGCGGGCCGGCATTGGCCGCCAACTGCAGGTTGTGCACGCCACCGGCGTTGGCGGTGGTCTGCAGGCCCAGCTTGCGTGCCGAGTAGCTGCCCAGCACATAGCGCTGCAGCACGCCGTCCCGGACCAGAGCCGAGGCCCGGGTGGCCACGCCGTCGCCATCGAAGGCGGCCGAGCGCAGGCCACGGCGCAGGTGCGGCAGCTCCTCGATCTGCATCCATTCCGGGAACAGGCGTTGGCCAACGCTGTCCAGCAGGAAGCTGGCCTGGCGATACAGAGCACCGCCGGACACCGCCGACAGCAGGTGCCCGACCAGGCTGCGCGCCACTTCCGGGGCGAACAGCACCGGCATGCTGCCGGTGGCCAGCGATCGTGGCTGCAGGCGGGCGACAGTGCGCTCGGCGGCACGACGTCCGACCAGGTCGACGTCCTCCAGGTCCTCGCGAGCCAGCGCACTGGTGTACCAGCCGTCACGCTGCATGCCATCGCCCTGCCCGGCGATCAGCGCACAACCGACCGAATGGTGGGTGCCGCGCTCACGGCCGATGAAACCATGCGAATTGGCATAGACCGACAGGCTCTGCATGCTCGACACCGAGGCGCCGTCGGAATTGCGGATCTGCGCATCGGCCTCACGGCCTGCGGCTTCGCAAGCCAGGGCCAGGTCCACCGCCTCGTCGGCCTGCAGCGCCCACGGGTGCCAGCCGTCCAGGTCCGGGAAGTGGGTGGCCATCAGGGCCGCCTCGGCCAGGCCGGCGGCCGCGTCATCTTCGGTATGCCGGGCGATGGCGCAGGCCTGCTCGACCGTGGCCGCCAGGCTGGCCTCGTTCAGGTCGCCGGTGCTGGCGCTGCCCTTGCGGTGGCCGAAATACACAGTGACGGCGATGCCGCGGTCGCGGGTGGACTGCACGGTTTCGACCTCGCCGAGGCGGACATTCACCTCCAGCCCGCGGTCTTCGCTGCAGCTGACTTCAGCCTGGCTGGCACCCAGCGCGCGGGCGCGGTCGAGCAGCTGCTGGGAGAGGTCGGCCAGCCGTTCCAGCCGGGCCGGGCTGTCGTCGCCGACGGCGGCTTCAGGGGCGATCACGTTCAATGCTTTATCCTGTACGGGTTGGGCCCGGCATCACGCCGGGCGACTTTTTTTGAAATCAGGTATGGACGATGCGCGGACGCGACGAAGAAACCGGTGAATTCCACGACAAGAGCCGCAGCCAGAACCGGCGCGACGCGCTCGACGTCCTGGCCCTGGGCGAAAAACTGGTGTCGCTGACACCGGCCCAGCTGGCGCGCCTGCCGATCCCGGAAGACCTGCTGCCGCACATCGCCGAGTGCAAGCGCATCACCGCGCACATCGCCCACAAGCGCCAGCTGGCGTTCCTGGCCAAGCACATGCGCCGCGAAGAAGAAGCCACGCTGGATGCGATCCGCGATGCGCTGGATGCCAACAGCGAAACCGGCCGCCGCGAAGTGGCGATGATGCACCGCGTGGAAGACTGGCGCGAGCGCCTGCTGGCCGAAGGTGACAAGGCGCTGGCCGCCCTGCTGGACGATTATCCGCAGGCCGACCGCCAGCAGCTGCGCACGCTGGTGCGCAATGCGCAGGCCGAGAAGGCGAAGAACAAGCCGCCGCGTGCCTATCGCGAGATCTACCAGGTGCTGCGCGCACTGATGCTGCCGGCGGCGCTCGGCCTGAAGGCCAGCGCCGAAGACGCTGGCCACGTCGAAGCCGACGAGGCCGACGAGGACTGAGTCCGCGCTGGAGCGGGCGGTGGCGCTGGCCATCGCCCGGCTCAGGCCTGGGTACCGCCGACGGTGATGCCCTCGATCAACAGCGACGGCTGGCCGACACCCACCGGCACGCTCTGCCCGTCCTTGCCACAGATACCCACGCCCTCGTCCAGGGCCAGGTCGTTGCCGACCATGCGCACCTTCTGCATGGTTTCCGGACCGTTGCCGATCAGGGTCGCCCCCTTCACCGGCGCGGTGATGCGGCCATCCTCGATCAGGTAGGCCTCGGTGGCCGAGAACACGTACTTGCCGCTGGTGATGTCGACCTGGCCGCCGCCGAAGTTCACTGCATACAGGCCCTTCTTCACCGAGCGGATCATTTCCTGCGGGTCGTGCTGGCCGGCGCGCATGTAGGTATTGGTCATGCGCGGCATGGTCAGGTGCGCGAACGATTCGCGACGCCCGTTGCCGGTCGGTGCCATGCCCATCAGGCGTGCGTTGAGGCTGTCCTGCATGTAGCCGACCAGGATGCCGTCCTCGATCAGCGTGGTGCACTGGCTCGGGTGGCCTTCGTCGTCGATGTTGAGCGAACCGCGACGCCCGTCCAGGGTTCCATCGTCGACGATGGTCACGCCCGGTGCCGCCACGCGTTCGCCGATGCGGCCGGCGTACACGCTGGTGCCTTTGCGGTTGAAGTCGCCTTCCAGGCCGTGGCCGACCGCTTCATGCAGCAGCACGCCGGGCCAGCCAGGTCCCAGTACCACCGGCATCACGCCGGCCGGCGCCGGCACGGCGTCCAGGTTCACCAGCGCCTGGCGCAGGGCCTCGCGCGCAAACGCTTCCGGGCGGCCATCAGCGAACAGTTCCCCGTAGCCATAGCGGCCACCGCCACCGGCATAGCCGGACTCGCGGCGGCCGTTGTGCTCGACGATCACCTGCACGTTCAGGCGCACCAGCGGGCGCACGTCAGCGCCCAGCACGCCGTCGCTGCGCGCGATGAGCACCGTGTCCACGCCGCCGGACAGGCTCACCATCACCTGCTTCACGCGCGGGTCGGCGGCACGCAGGTAGCCGTCCAGGCGCTTCAGCACCTCGACCTTTGCCTCGTTGCCGACGCCATCGATGGGATCCAGCGCCGGATACAGCGCGCGTGAATTGCCACGCAGCAGCGAGCGCCCGGACTGCGCGCCACCCTCGCGCGAAATCGCACGCGCCGACTGCGCCGCGGCCAGCAGCGCGTCGGCATGGATGTCGTCGGAGTAGGCGAATCCGGTCTTCTCGCCGGACATCGCCCGTACGCCCACGCCTTGCTCGATGGAATGGGCGCCGTCCTTGACGATGCCGTCTTCCACGCTCCAGCTCTCGCGGCGGGCGTGCTGGAAATAGAGGTCGCCGAAGTCCACACCGGGGCCGAGCAGCTGGCCGAAGGTGCGCTCCAGGCCATCGGTATCCAGCCCGCCGGGGCGCAGCAGGCGATCTTGGGCAAGCGTCAGGGCGATATCAGTCATGGTTCTCGATCTGGGGGTGCTGGGGCGGTCAGGCAAGCCCCGTGAACAGGAGGTCCACGCTCAGCGTGAGCGTGGCAGGTCGGTAACGGGCGGCGGAACGGCCGGGGCCGGGCGCGGAGCGGGCGCTGGCGGGGTCTTGTCGCGGCTGCGTTCGATCACTTCCACCTTCGGCTCCTTCCATGGACCGGTCACCTTGTAGGTGCGGGCGCCGATCTCGCCGAGCGGTTTGGACAGTACCGCATTGGTGGCCGCGCCGAGCGCCGCGCCCACCGGGCCACCGGCCACCGCGCCGACCACCGTCAGCAGGTTGCCGGCGCGCGGGTTGACATCGATGGTCTGGTCGAACCGCTGGTTGCGCAGGTCGGCCTGGCCGCGGATGGTGATGTTCGCCGCCGGGCCCTCGATCAGTACCTTGTCGGTGCGGGCCATGCCCTGCCCGAACTGAACGCTGCCGTCGACCTGGTTGAACGCGAAGCCCTTGGAGAAGAAGTCGCGGAAGTCGAACATCAGGCGCCGCGGCAGCTGGGTCACGCTGAGCAGGCCCAGCACACGGCCAGCGCCCGGCTCCAGCTCCAGCAGCTGGCCATTACGCGCGTGCAGATCAAGGCTGCCCTGCAGATTGGCCAGCTGGAAGTCCGATGGCCCCCCGCTCCAGGAGGCCTGCAGCTGCGCCTGGCCAGAGCCGCCACGCAGCTGGCCGCCGTAGTCGAGGTTCTGCATCAGGCCGCCCAGGTCCTCGCTGCGCACCTGCGCGGTCAGCTCGGTGCGGGCACCACCGGTGCGACCCAGCCAGCGACCGCTGATGTCGATCTCCTGATCGGGCGCGCGGAAGCGCAGCTCGTCCACGTTCAGGCCATTGGCCAGCGGCCGCGTACGCAGCACCGCCTGGCCCAGCACCACCTTGCCGAACTTCAGGTCGGCGATGTCCAGCGCGAACGGCGGCAGCTTGGCCGGGTCCATGTCGTTGGCGCCGGCCTGCACCCGGGCTGGCGCGGCCGCGCCCGGCGCCGGCGGCAGCGACTGCCAGTGCACACGGTCGAGTCGGCCACTGATGGTGCCTCCTTCGGCGTTGGGTACGGTCAGGCGACCGGCCAGCGAAGGTCCATCCAGGCGCACGTCCAGCGCCTGCGCTCCCGGCTGCAGCTGCAACCGGGTCTGCTCGAAGACGCCGCCGATCAGCATCAGCTTGCCGACCTGCACGTCCACTGCACGCAGCGGCATGCCGTCATCGTCGTTGCCACCACGGGCCAGACTGATCCACTCCAGCGCATCCAGAGTCGGGCTGCGGCCATTGACGGACAGTCCGCTGGGCGGCGGCTCGCGATCGGCATGGTCGCTGCCCAGGGTGACCTGCACACCGGTGTGGTTGTTGTGGCTGCGCGCGGCCAGGGCCAGACGCTGGCCAAAGGCCACATCGATGCGACCAGCGCCCATCGGCAGCTGCGCGGCCACCGTGGTCGCCAGCGGCTCGGTGGCCGGCTTGTCCAGCGGTGCCGGCAAGTCCAGGCGGGTTCCTACCAGATCCGAACTCAGGCGCAGTTCGCTGGGCGGTGCGGGCGCTCCCGGTGCGACTTTGGGCAGGTTGACCGCGATGGTCCAGGGCGAGTTACCCGCGATATAGGGCTTGAGCCACGCCATTTCCGGGGCGCGGTCAATCAGCACACCGGCGTCGAGGTTGGCCGTCAGCTGCGACTCGAACGCCAGCCTGCTGTCGTGCACGTAGCCGCCGGCACGCAGGCTCAAGCGGCCGTCCTGGCCGAGGTGGCGCACCGCCAGTTCCTCGGCACCGAAGCCGCCATTGCTGTAGCGCGCCTGCCCATGCATGTTGTCGAAGGCCAGCTGGAAGCGCTTGTCCACCAGCTTCACACCATTGAGGTCGACCGTGCCCTGCAGGTGACCGCCGCCTTCATCGTGGTGCAGCGGCTGCAGCAGGTCGAAGGTCACATGCGCCGGGCCCGCAGCCGTGAGGTTGTCCAGGGTGTCGCCATAGTCCTTGTGCAATGGGCTCTGCCGCAGCATTGCCAGCAGTCTGCCGGCCTCGCTCTGCGCATCGGCACGCACGTACAGCGGCTGCTGCCCGAAGTCCTGGATGCCCGCCTCGAATTTCTGCACCGCTACACCGGCCAGGTCCCCGCGCCCATGCATGTCGAAGCCGGGGCCGATGAAGGCGATATCGGCGTCGACCTGGCGCATCAGCGGCCAGTCGTGCTGGAAGCGGATGTCGCCGTTGGTGATATGGCCGGTGGCCTCGAAGCGGCCATCGTTGTTGTCGAACGGCCAATCGTCCAGGTCACCGCTGACCAGGCCGATGCCATTGCGCACCTGGCCGCCGGCCAGCGCCATGTCCAGCCAGTCGGTGGCGCCCTTGCTCATCTTGGAGTGGATCCAGAAGCGCTTGGCCGCCGTCATCGGCACATCGTCCAGCTTGGCCGCCAACTGCAGCCAGGGCCGCGTGCCGTCGCCCTGGAACCAGACACCACCGCGCACATCGGCCGCGTAGTCGGTGCCTTCCACGCGCATCGCCGCAGTGCCGATACGCCAGCCACCGCCCTCGTCACGCCAGCCCACGATCTGGCCCGCCAGGTGCAGGTCGTGCCGCACGCCGAAGCCGGTGGGCCAATCGAACTGCAGCTGCCGTTGCGGTTGCAGCTGCAGGCTGAAGCCATCGGCGTCGCCCTCGAAATGTCCCCCCAGGCCGCGCAGACCCGGAGAATTGCCAACGCTGGCAAAGCCCAGCGACTGCAGCTCGCCCTGTGCCCGCAACGGGCCATCACGTTCGCCGGCCAGTTGCAGCTCTCGCACATCCAGCTGCGGTTTGGACAGGAACAACCAATGGCGCAGGCCTGGCTCGAGGCGATCACTCAGCGCCAGCGCACGCAGCGCCGTACCGGCCTGTACTTCGCCGGAACTCACCCGCAGCTGCCTGCCAACCTGCAACTGCAGGCCATCGAGCTGTTGTTCGCCGTCTTCGGTCTTCAAACGAAGGCGCGGTACCTGCAGCGCCCAACCATCGGCCTGACGCTGCCAGCGCAGGCGCGCCTGCAAGCGCTGCAGCTGCAACTGTGGCGTTGCCACGTCGGGCATCGGTGCACCGTCGACGCGCACGTCACGCAGGTCCGAATCGGTGGTCAGCGCCACCGGCGCGAAGTCGCGCAGGGTCAGCCACAGGTTCAGCTCACCCTTGCCTTCGCGCAGGCGCACGCCACCAGCTGCCAGCAACGGCGACCAGGCGTGGAAATCAACAGGATCGGCACCCAGCCAGGCCTGCCCGTTGCCGCGCGCGCGGTCCACGTCCAGCACTGCGGTCAGCGGCAGGGCATCGGTCTGCGCCCAGGCACGCACGCCCACACGCAGGCGGTCGCCATTGACGCGCAGGCGCAGATCGATACGCGGCAGGGTGGTATCGATACCCAGTCCCGGTGCATGCACACCCAGGCGGCCATCGATCACCTGCAGCTCGCCCAGCCGGCGCAGCGCGTCCAGCGGGTCACCGCCGGTGTTGGACTGTGGCAGGCCGCGCACCGACCAGCGGCCGTCCTCGCCCTGCTGCAGGTCCAGCGCCAGGCCACGCAGGCGCAGCTCGGTCAGCGAGCGACCAGGCAGCATCCCGCTGTACATTGACACCAGCACTTCGGCCTCGCCGATGGCCAGGCCCTGACCGGCGCCGATGCGCAGGCCCTTCAGCTGCAGCAGCGGACCACGCCGGGTCCAGGCCGTCTGCAGCTGGTCGAAATGCACCGGCTGGCCGGCACGCTCACTCAGCCAGGCGGCAATCCTGTCGGGGTGACGCTCGGCCAGCGGCAGCAGCTGGCTGAGGGTACCCACCAGCAGTGCCAGCCCGACCAGGCCTACCGCGCAGGCGGCAATGAAATGACGGCGGATCCTTCGCAGTCGCAGGCGCGGCGGCGCGCTCATCGGCCACCGCCGGCCTGCGGCCGGCGAGGATCAGAGCAGAACGACATCGAATTGCTCCTGCAGGTACTGCTCGTCCGCCTGGAAGCGGATGCTCTTGCCGAGGAATTCCTCCAGCTCGGCCACCGCCGAGGATTCCTCGTCGGTGATGCGCGCGACCACCTTGGTCGAGGCGATCACCAGCAGGCGTGCGGCATCGAACTGGCGCACGGCACGGGTGATCTCGCGGAAGATCTCGTAGGTCACCGTTTCGGTGGTCTTGATGCTGCCACGGCCACTGCACTGCGGGCACGTTTCCGACAGCTGGCGCTCCAGGCTTTCCACCGTGCGCTTGCGCGTCATCTCCACCAGCCCCAGCGGAGAGAAGTCGTACACCGTGGTCTTGGCATGGTCGCGGGCCAGCGCCTTTTCCAGGGTGCGCAGCACCTGGCGGCGATGCTCGGCATCGTCCATGTCGATGAAGTCGATGATGATGATGCCGCCCAGGTTGCGCAGGCGCAGCTGGCGGGCCACGGCCTGTGCCGCTTCCAGGTTGGTGCGGAACACCGTCTCTTCCAGGTTGCGCTGGCCGAGGAACGAACCGGTATTGACGTCGATGGTGGTCATCGCCTCGGTCTGGTCGATCACCAGGTAACCACCGGATTTCAGCGGCACCTGCTTGTCCAGCGCACGGCCGATCTCGTCCTCCACCCCGAACATGTCGAAGATCGGGCGATCGCCTGAATACAGTTCCAGCTTCTCGGCCAGCACCGGCATGTACTTGGCGACGAACGCCTGCAGCTGCGCGAAGGTTTCCTTCGAGTCCACCTTCACCTTGTCCACGTCCTTGCGGATCAGGTCGCGCACCGAACGCAGCGGCAGGCTCAGGTCTTCATAGATGTTGCTGCACGAGGCCGCTTCGCGGCCGCGGCGCTCGACCACGTTCCAGACCCGCGACAGGTAAGCGATGTCCTCGGCGATGGCCTCGGCCGGCTGGCCCTCGGCATTGGTACGCACGATGTAGCCGTAGCCGCCATGCTGCGCAGACAGCTCGGTCACCAGGGCCTTCAGGCGGGCGCGCTCGGCTTCATCCTCGATGCGCGCGGACACCCCCACCACCTTGGATTGCGGCAGCAGCACCATGTAGCGCGACGGAATGCTGATCTGGGTGGTCAGGCGTGCGCCCTTGGTGCCGATCGGGTCCTTCACCACCTGCACCACGATGTCCTGGCCGTCACGCAGCAGCTCGACGATGGGCACGCTGGCCGGCGGCGGCAGGGTCGTGTTCTCGGTGTCTGCACTGGCCACCGGGGCCGGGCGCACCACGTCGTTGGCGTGCAGGAACGCGGCGCGCTCCAGGCCTACCTCGACGAACGCGGCCTGCATGCCGGGCATGACCCGCTGCACCTTGCCCTTGTAGATGTTGCCGACCACACCCCGGCGCCAACCGCGCTCGATGTGCAGTTCCTGCAGCATGCCGTTCTCGATCACCGCGACCCGGGTCTCGCGCGGGGTCACATTGACCAGGATTTCCTCAGACATCGGCAGCCTCCCTGGCGGCATCGGCAGTGGGGGCCGGCACGCCACAGCGCGCCAGCAGACGATCGGTATGCAGCAATGGCAGCCCCATGACGCCGGAGTAGCTGCCGGAAAGATGTTCGATCCAGCGCTCGGCCCCGCCCTGGATGGCGTAGGCCCCGGCCTTGTCCAACGGCTCGCCGGTGGCGACATAGGCGGCGATGTCGGCGGCGGCGATTGGGGCGAAGGTCACTTCGGAAATGACCAGTTCGCTGTCCAGCCCGTCGGCGCCGACCACCACCACCGCAGTCATCACCTGGTGGGTGCGCCCGGCCAGGCGCGCCAGCATCGCGCGGGCGCCGGCGGCGTCGGCCGGCTTGCCGAACACTTCACCGTCCAGCACCACCTCGGTGTCCGAGCCGAGCACCCGCGCCTGCGGATCATCGGCCAGCACCCGGGCCAGGCCGGCGCGCGCCTTGTCGGCGGCGACCCGGCACACATACTGTTCGGCGCTTTCAGCGGGCGCGCGCTGCTCGACGACCTCCAGGTCCAGGGCCTGGAAGGGGCGTCCGAGTCGGGCCAGCAACTGGTTGCGTCGGGGGGAGCGGGAAGCAAGATAGAGCATCGGCACAGCATAACCTGAGGCCGCCACCTGAATCGTCGGCAACCCGTCCCGGAACGCGTTGAACCCCGAACGGGCTCACAGCGCGTTCATCGCTACGACACCACCCTCAACGGCACAACAAGGAGTTCTCCATGCGCCTGACCGCCACCCCGCTGCTGCTTGCCCTGTCCCTCGCCCTTGGAACCTCGATGACTGCCCATGCCGCCCCGTCGTCGCCGTCGATCGCCGCCGCGGCCGAAGGCACGCTGCTGAACATCTCGGCCAATGCCGAAGCCACCCGCGTACCGGACGTGGCCACCCTGTCGGCCGGTGTGGTCACCCAGGCCGCCGATGGCAACAGCGCCATGCGCCAGAACGCCCAGCAGATGGACAAGGTACTGGCCGCGATCAAGGCCGCCGGCATCGCCGAGCGCGACGTGCAGACCAGCGGCGTCAGCCTCAATCCGCAGTACCGCTATGCCGACAACGAAGCGCCGAAGATCACCGGCTACCAGGCCAGCAACACGGTCAGCCTGAAGGTCCGTGACATCGCCAAGCTCGGCAAGGTGCTGGACGCGCTGGCCGCTCAGGGCGCCAACCAGATCAACGGCCCCAGCTTCGAGATCGACCAGCCGGAACCGGTCTATGACGAAGCGCGCCTGGCCGCGCTGAAGAAGGCCCAGGCCCGCGCCCAGACCTATGCCAAGTCGCTCGGCCTTCAGGTGCGCCGCATCGTCAGCATCTCCGAGAATGCCGGGGGTGGTTACCGCCCGATGCCGATGATGCGGACCATGGCCGCCGGCGCGGCGATGGACAAGGCCACGCCGGTCGCCCCGGGCGAATCCACTGTGTCGGTCAATCTGGACGTGGTGTTCGAGCTGGGTCGCTGATCCCATCCGTTCCGGTAGACAGAGGCGGGTCCCGCAGGGGCCCGCCTTTTTCATGGGCCGGGGCGGCTGGCTGAAGGCCAGCCCAACGATCCTGCCCCTGCCTCTAGGCAGTGGCCGGGGCCTGGCGTTAATGATTGGCTGCCAGCCGCGTGCGGCAACCCCGCCACGGGCCCTGGTGCGTTGAGGACTTCGTCACTGGCATGGAGGTGGACCATGGTTCGTACGTATCCCGTTGCATCCCCGCACTTCGACCCCGCCCGCGTTGCCGCCTGGAGCGCGGCCATCGCCCTGCACCTGCTCGCGTTCCTGTTGCTGCTGATTCCGGCGACCTACCAGGCCGTGCAGGTCCCGCGTGACAAGACCACGGTCAGGCTGATCGAGAAGATCCCGCCAACGCCGCCCCCACCGGTGCTGCAGGAACCGGAGGAAGTCGCCCGGGTCGTGCCGAAACCGCAGGCACAGCCGGCGACACCGCCACTGCCGGCCCCAACCGCGACCGTGGAGGAAACGCAGGGCATCATGCTGCCGGCCGCCGAACCGGCCCCGCCGCAACTCGCGCCGAGCATCGACACCCATGCACCGCTGGCCGGCGCCCAGCTGCAATACCGCAGTGCCCCGCCACCGGCCTATCCGGTCGCCGCACTGCGCAATCATGAGCAGGGCACGGTGCTGCTGCGGGTGGAGGTCGACAGCGGCGGCCAGCCGGTCGCGGTCAGCATCGAGCGCAGCAGTGGCTCCCGCCACCTGGACCAGGCTGCACGCCAACAGGTGCTCAAGCGCTGGCGCTTTGAACCGGCCCAGCGTGATGGTGTAGCGGTACCGGCCATCGGTTTGGTGCCGGTGCAGTTCTCGTTGCCGGACTGACGACCCGGGCCGGTCCGACCGCCTGTCGGACCGGCCTTCGGGACCGAACTGCCAAACTCGGCAAAGTTCCAGTTCAAACGTTACGGATTAAGCAAAATTTCACGACTTCGTCACCCGTCGGAAACCTAGATTGGCCCGTCCCGGACACTCCGGAGACAGCCCTCAACGCTACGGTTTTCCAGTTAGGAGAGAAGCTGTGAAACACCTGATCCAACGGCCCGCCAGCCGCCGCCGCTGCACCCTGGCATCGTCCATCACCCACATCCTTACCGGCGGCACATTGCTGCTGGTTGGCGCCGTGGCTTCCACCTCCGCCTTCGCGCAGGAGAAGGCCACCAACCTGGACCGCATCACGGTTACCGGTTCGAACATTCCGCGCACCAACACCGAAACGCCGTCCCCGGTGCAGGTGGTGACCCGCCAGGAAATCGACCGCACCGGCAAGACCACGGTCGCCGAATACCTGCAGACCCTGACCGCCGATGGTTCCGGCTCGATCCCGAAGACCTTCGGCAACGGCTTTGCCGGCGGTGGTGCCGGCATCTCGCTGCGCGGCCTGGGCGCGGGTTCGACCCTTGTCCTGTTGAATGGTCGTCGCATGGCCACCTACGGCCTGGCCGATGACGGCCAGAAGGTCTTCACCGACCTGAGCACCATCCCGCTCGACGCCGTTGAACGCGTGGAAGTGCTGAAGGACGGCGCCTCGGCGATCTATGGCTCCGATGCCATCGCCGGCGTGGTCAACATCATCCTGCGCAGTGATTTCCAGGGCGCGATCCTTCGCGGTTCCTATGGCCTGTCCGGCGACAGCGATGGCGACGCGAAGAAGGCGACCCTGACCGCCGGTACCGGCGATCTGGCCACCGACGGCTGGAATGCCTTCTTCAGCCTGGATGTCGCAAAGACCGACGCGATCAAGATCAGTGATCGCAAGAACCGCAAGTGGATCGGTACCGGCGATACCCGCCCGTGGGGCTATGGCAACAACGCTCAGTTCCTCGGCGGCGCTTTCCTCAGTGGAAAGACCCGCGGCGGTGTTGGTCCGAACGGTTCGGTGTACGACGATCGCAATGTGACCGAAGAGAATCCGGCCTTCCTGGTCGCTTTGCCCGGTTGTGCTGGTCTTACCACGATTCCGGGCCAGACAGAGGCATCCGCGCAGGCGCAGGGCTGCTTGTGGGATCCGAACCAGCTGTATCGCGATCTCACCCCGGAAGAGAAGTACGTCAACGTGTTTGGACGTGCCAGCTTCGCCTTTGGTGAAGGTGGTGAGATCTACACCGAAATCGGCTACTCAAAGAAGGAAACCACCTTCAGCAACACCCCGTCTGGCGTTTCAGGCGGCTGGGGCTATCCGGGTGGCCCGGTCAACGCCAACAGTGGCGACGGCGCTACGGTGCTGGGACCGAATCATCCAGATAATCCGATTCCGGGCCAGGCCTCGCGCCTGCGCTATTCGGCCTGGGATGTCGGTCCGCGTGTAACCAACAACACCAACGAGTTCACTCGCTTCCTGGTCGGCGTCAAGGGCAACTGGGGCGACTGGAGCTACGACACCGCGTATCTGCACTCCGGCACCGACCTGGTCAACAAGCGCACCGGCTTCCTCAACTACGACAATGTACGTTGTGCACTGGCCAACCCAAACTGCGCTGGTGGTGTTTGGCGCATCGGTGACAATGCCGGTATGAACTCGCAGGCCTTGTACGACTTCATTTCGCCGGATATCAGCGCACGTGCGAAGTCGAGCCTGGACATGTTCGACTTCACCGTGTCGCGCAGCCTGATGGACCTGAAGGGTGGCCCGCTGGGCCTGGCGCTGGGTACTGAATGGCGCAAGACCAGCAACAGCCTGACCCCGCAGACCTACACCGACCAGGGCCAGATCATCGGCCTGGGCTACTCGGCCTACGACGGCACCCAGAACGTGTACGCCGGTTACGTCGAGCTGTCCGCACCGGTGCTGGAAACCCTGGAACTGTCCGGTGCGGTGCGCTACGACAAGTACGAGAGCGGTGAAGGCAAGGCCACGCCGAAGATCGGCATCAAGTGGACGCCGGCCGATTGGATCGCACTGCGCGGCAGTTATGCGGAAGGCTTCCGTGCACCGAACCCCGCCGAGAACGGCGATGGTGGTCTGGCAGCATTCTCCAATGCGTCCGACCCCGTGCGTTGCCCGGGCGGCAATCCGGCACCAGGTGCAAACGACGACGACTGTGGCGCTCTGCCGGTCGCCATCATCACCCGCCCGAACAAGGACCTGAAACCGGAAGAGTCCAAGAGCTATTCGGTGGGTATCGTCCTGCAGCCCACGTCCACGACTTCGCTGACCATCGATGCCTGGCAGATCAAGCGCACCAACGAAATCGCCCAGGGCAGCACCTCCGAAGCCATTGCCGCCGGCAACGTGTTGCGTGACAACAACCTGCTAAATGGCGTACCCGGTACCGGCAGCATCCTGGCGGTCAACACGCAGTACATCAATGCCGCATCGACCCGGGTCCGGGGTATCGATACCGATATCCGCCAGACCTTCGATATCGGCCCGGGTCAGCTGGAGATGGACCTGCAGTGGAGCCATGTGCTCAAGTTCGAGCGCACCGATGCCGACGTGACTGTCGACTACGCCGGTACCCACGGCAACTGCGACGTGACCAACTGCATCGGCACGCCGAAGGACCGCATCAACTTCGGCACCACCTGGAGGCAGGGTCCGTGGAGCGTCAGCGGCGTTGCCAACTACATCTCGAAGATGGACAACAAGGACTTCCGTGGTCCGAACGGCTCCTACCTCTTCGCGTATGCAGACGGTACGGACGTCAAGAAGATCTCCTCGTTCACCACCTTCGACCTGTCGGGCCGCTGGAACATCACTGAAGCCTTCGAGCTGAACGCCTCGGTGCAGAACGTGTTCGATCGCATCGCGCCGCTGGATCCGTCCACCTACGGCGGTGTCAATTACAACCCGCTGCACTTCAGTGGTGCCATCGGTCGCTATTTCACCGTCGGTGCCAAGTACACCTTCAAGTAATACAGGCGACACCCTTCAACGCACCACCTTCGAAGGCCCGGGCATCTGCCCGGGCCTTCGTCGTTGCGGCCCCTTGCGTGCATGTTCACGGGCACACCGCTACCGTGGGTCAGCGGCATCAGCGCCGCAGGGGACATCATGGCCGCGACATCACAACGCCTCGGGCTGCCCGCGTTGACCGCACTGGTGGTCGGTTCGATGGTCGGTGCCGGCATCTTTTCATTACCGCAGAACGTGGCGCGCAGCGCCGGTCCGGCGGCGGCGCTGCTCGGCTGGGCGGTCAGCGGCGCCGGCATGCTGATGCTGGCCTTCGTGTTCCAGGCGCTGGCCAACCGCCGGCCGGATCTCGATACCGGCATCTACGCATACGCGCGCGAAGGCTTCGGCAACTACATCGGCTTCTCCGCCGCGTGGGGCTACTGGGTTGCCTCGGTGCTCGGCAACGCCAGCTTCTTCGTGCTGATCTTCAGTGGCCTCGGCCACTTCATGCCGGTCTTCGGTGAAGGCAATACCCCGGCCGCCGTGGCCGCTTCGTCGCTACTTCTCTGGACCGTGCACCTGCTGGTGCTGCGCGGCCTGCGCACCGCCGCCATCGTCAACGGCCTGGTAACGGTGGCCAAGCTGCTGCCTATCACGTTGTTCCTGATCCTGGCCGCCGGTGCCTTCCGCATGGATGTGTTCCGCGCCGATTTCCTGGGCGCGCCCGCACTCGGCGATCTCGGCCAGCAGCTGCGCGGCATGATGCTGGTGACCGTGTGGGTATTCATCGGCATCGAAGGTGCCAGCATCTACTCGCGGCGTGCGGCCCGTCGCGCCGATGTCGGCCGCGCCACGGTGATCGGCTTCCTCGGCGTCTGGCTGCTGCTGGTGCTGGTCAGCCTGCTGTCGATGGGCGTGCTGTCGCAGGCCGAACTGGCGGGGTTGCCCAATCCATCGATGGCTTATGTGCTGCGCGCCATCGTTGGCGAGTGGGGCGCGACGGTGATCATCGTCGGCTCGATCATTTCGGTACTCGGCGCGCTGCTGGCCTGGGTGCTGCTGTGTGCCGAAGTGCTGTACGCCGCTGCAGGCGACGGCACCATGCCGGCCTTCCTGGGACGCGAGAATGCGCGCGGCGTGCCCGCCAACGCGCTGTGGCTGAGCAATGGCTTGATCCAGCTGTTCCTGCTGCTGGTGCTGGTCAACTCCGGCGGCTACACGGGCCTGGTGCTGCTGGCGGCCTCGATGAGCCTGGTGCCCTACTTCCTGTCCACCGCGTTCGGCGTGCAGCTGGCGTGGCGCGGGGACGCCTATGCGGGTGAACCGGGCGTGCGCTGGCGTGACTTCGCTGTGGCGCTGCTGGCCAGTGCCTACGCGTTGTGGCTGGTGTATGCAGGAGGCCTCGACAACCTGCTGCTGTCGGTACTGCTGTATGTGCCCGGCGTGGTGGTGTTCGCACTGACCCGGCTGCAACGCGGTGAGCAGGTATTCACGCGTTGGGAATGGGTGTTGTTCGGCGCCATTCTGGTGGTGGCCATCGCTACGCTGGTGGGGTTCTCCAGAGGTGAGCTGGCACTGTAGAGTCGAGTGCGGGCTCGGCTCTACAACAACGCAAAAAAAAGACCTGCATCTTGCGATGCAGGTCTCTTCAAAGTGGCGCCCGAAGTTGGACTCGAACCAACGACCCCCTGATTAACAGTCAAGTGCTCTAACCGGCTGAGCTATTCGGGCAGACGACTAGTATAACCACTCTTCACGCGCGATGGTAGGGGTGATTCGCGATCATTGCGGCGGCCCGGTACAACTGCTCGGCCACCACCAGGCGCACCAGCATGTGCGGCAGCGTCAATGGTCCAATCGACCACTTTTCGTCGGCCAGCGCGGAAACTTCGGGCGAATGCCCTTCCGGGCCACCGATCAGGAAGGCAAGGTCCCTGCCCTGCCCACGCCAATGCTCCAGCCGCTGCGCCAGCTGTTCGGAACTGAGCTGGCGGCCCGGCACATCCAGCGCCACCACATAGGCATTCTTCGGCAGTGCGGCGATCACGCGCCTGCCTTCGTCTTCGGTGGCGCGGCGCGCATCGCGGCCCTTGCCGCGCAGGCCGGGCTCGATTTCCACCAGATCGAACGGCAGCCAGTGCGACAGCCGCTTCTGGTACTCGGCGAAGCCCTGCGCCACCCAGCTGGGTGCGCGTTCGCCGGTAGCAATCAGGCGGGCTTTCATCAACGGTCCTCCAAAACGTCGACGGCGCCATCGGCGCCGTCGAAGGGATGCATCAACGTGCGGCTCAGGCCACTTCGTCGTCGCTGGACGGCGGCTGGTCGCCAACGGTCCACAGGCGCTCCAGGGCATAGAACTCACGCACGCGCGGCAGCATCACATGCACGATCACGTCGCCCAGGTCGACCAGCACCCACTCGGCTTCGCGCTCGCCTTCAACACCCAGCGGCATCACGTCGAGATTCTTGGCAAAGCGCACGACTTCATCGGCGATCGACTTGACGTGGCGGGTCGAGGTGCCCGAAACGACGATCATGTAGTCGGCAACGCTGGACCGGCCGCGCACATCGATCTCGACCAGGTCCTTGGCCTTCAGGTCTTCGGTGGCTTGGCGGACGCTGGCCAGCAGTTCCGGCACGGACGGCGGCGGGCTGGGCAGATCGACCTTGATGGTCTGGGGCTGGGTCTGGTTGCTCAAAGTGGATCGACTCGATAAACGTGGGGGCGATTATACGGGCAAGCCGGGGCGGCGGCATTCACGGCGTAGGGGAGCGGTACAGGCCATGGGCGGCCACATAGTCGGCCACGGCCGGCGGCAGCAACGCCCGCCAGGGGCCGCCGGCGGCGATCTGCGCACGCACGGCACTGGCCGATTCCTCGCGCAGCGGATGATGCAGGCGCAGGATGCGCCCGGCCGGACTGGCGAACAGGGCCTGCTCGTTGTCGGCCCAGCGCCCTTCCAGGGCGCGGCCAAGTTCGCCATCCACCGAGGCCTGAAGGGGACTGCCCGGGCGCTCGGCCACCACGAAATGGGCCAGCCCGAACAGTGCCTCCCATTCATGCCAGCGGGTCAGGCCCAGCAGGCTGTCGGCCCCGACCAGCCAGGCCAATGGCCGGCTGGGGCCCAACTCGCCGCGCAGTTCGCGCAGGGTGTCGACGGTATAGGACGGGCGGCCGGGAAAGCGTATGGCGCGGTCCAGTTCACGATGGTCCAGCAGCAGGCCAGGCTCATCGCCGATGGCCAGCGAGAGCATGGTGAAGCGCTGATCAGCGGTTGCGCCCGGCACCGCGCGATGCGGCGGATCAGCCGCCGGCAGCATGCGTACAGCGACCTGCAGTTCGTCACGGGCAGCACGCGCGATGGCGAGGTGCCCGAGGTGCACCGGATCGAAGGTGCCCCCGTAATAGATCCGCAGGCTCATCACTCAGGCCCGCGCCAGCAGGCGCACGGCACGCGGTTCGGCCACGGCCACCAGCAGGCGCTCCAGCGCCAGCCAGGCATCACCGTCGGCGCGCCCCTTGGCGATGCGGTCGACCAGTCCGGCCTCGGCCACGAAACGCTCCCAGCGCTTGCCCTCGGGGTGCCGCTGCAGCGCACGCTTGTAGGGCGCTTGCCGCGATTCCCAGATGCCGCGCGATTTCATTTCGGCGGCCAGATTGCCGCCACGCGCCTGTACCCGGGCCAGGCCGGCACCAGCCAGCAGCTCGCGGATCACCATTGGCATCAGTGCGGCCACCGCCTCGCCTTCGCCACGCAGGCCCGCCAGCATGCGCAGCACCGCCGGCGGCTGGCCGGAGAACGTGGCTTCCAGCAGCCGGAAAACGTCATAGCGGGCGGCGTCGGCCACCAGCGATTCCATCCGTTCCACGTCCAGCGGCTGGCCGTCGGCCAGCAACGCCAGCTTGTCGATTTCCTGCGCAGCGGCCAGCAGGTTGCCCTCGACCCGCTCGGCCAGGCGCTGCACGGCGGCCGGATCGGCACGCAGGCCCTTGCCACGCAGGCGGCGCTCGATCCAGTCCGGCAGTTCGTGCGGCTTGATCGCCCACGCCACCGACAGCACGCCGATGCGATTGACTGCCTCGGCCCACTTGCCCTGGTGGGCCTTGCTCCATTCGCTGGCGGTAATCATCAGCACCACGTCCGGCGCCGGGTTGGCGCAGAACTGGCTGATCACCTCGGCCCCGTCCTTGCCCGGCTTGCCGCTGGGCAGGCGCACCTCGACCAGGCGGCGGGCACTGAACAGGCTGGGCGCGTTGAAGCTGGCGTCGAGCTGGTTCCAGTCGAAATCACGCCCATCGGCGTCGAACACTTCCCGCTCGGCGATGCCGGCGGCGCGCGCGCGTGCACGGATGGCGTCGGCCGCCTCAAGCACGCGCAGGGTTTCCGGGCCGGCAATCAGGTAGACCGGCGCCAGCGGGGTGTCAGCGCCCTGGCTGGCCAGCTGCTCCGGACGCAGTTCCATCGTCGCGACTCAGTGCTTGGCTGCGGGAACCGGCTCGACCGGCTCCGCCCCTTCGATCGGCTTGGCCTTCGGCGCCGTCAGGCTGCCGCCCTTCTCGATCTCGGCGCGCACCACGCTGTCGATGCGGCGGATGATCGACGCGGACATTTCCCGTCGCAGCTCATCGGCCAGGATTTCGCGTTCGGTGGTGGTACCGGTGGCGTCGGTCGGCGGCGACACGTAGTCGCGCGACAGTTCGATCACCTGCTGCGGCACCAGCTCGCTGCCATCCTCGCGACGGAAGATGAAGATCACCGCATAGCGCAGGCTGTACTCCTGCGCACGGCCCTGCGAGTCGATGGCGATCGGCAGGTCGCCCCAGCGTTCGGAGAGCACCTGGAGCTGGGTACTGGGCCCCTTGCTGTCCTCGTCGGCCAGCTTGGCACCGGAAGCCAGCAGGCTGCGATTGAGCAGCTTGACCAGTTCGCTGTAAGGCGCGGTGGAGACCACCTTCACCGGCGCCGTGTCGGTCGGCAGCATCAGCTTGTTGCGCAGATGGAAACCGCAGCCGGCAAGGCCGAGGACAAGAACGAGGGCAAGCAGGATTCGGGTCATGGAGACAGTCTGGCGGAGCCGGGCGATCACGGCAACACACAGCCTGCCCGAAGCCGCGTGAATGCAGGGCCATCAAGTGCATGGCCCCGCACCGGGAAGGTACCGGCCACCGCGTGGGTGACCGGCCCAGGATGCATCAGGCAGCGACGATGTTCACGATCTTGCCCGGCACGATGATGATCTTGCGCACGGTCAGGCCTTCCATGAACTTGGCCGCATTCGGCTCGGCCAGAGCCAGTGCTTCGACCTGCTCGCGTGCAGCATCGGCGGCCACCTCGATGGTGCCACGCAGCTTGCCGTTGACCTGCACGGCCAGGGTCAGCGCGTCGCGCACCAGCGCACCGGCGTCGGCCTGCGGGAACGGCTGGTCTTCCAGCAGCGTCTCGCCATGGCCCAGCACCTGCCACAGGGCGTGGCTGGCATGCGGGGTGATCGGGTTCAGCAGCAGCACGATGGCCTGCAGCGCTTCCTGGCGCACCGCACGGCCCTGCTCGCTGCCGTCCTCGAACTTGGCCAGCGCGTTCATCAGCTCCATCACCGCCGCGATGGCGGTGTTGAAGCTGTGGCGACGGCCATAGTCGTCACCGACCTTGCCGATGGTCTCGTGGGTCTTGCGACGCAGTGCCTTCTGGTTGGCGTCCAGCGCGGCCACGTCCAGCGCCGGGGCGGCACCGTCGGCGGCGTGCTTGTGCACCTGGGCCCACAGGCGGCGCAGGAAGCGCGCCATGCCGTCCACGCCGGCTTCGTTCCACTCCAGCGACTGTTCCGGCGGGGCGGCGAACATCGAGAACAGGCGCACGGTGTCGGCACCGTACTTGTCGACCATCGCCTGCGGGTCCACGCCGTTGTTCTTCGACTTGGACATCTTTTCAGTGCCACCGACCACCACCGGCTGGCCGTCGGCGATCAGCGTGGCGCCAGTGATGCGGCCGCGCTCGTCGCGCTGCACTTCCACATCGGCCGGATTGATCCAGTCCTTCGAGCCGTCCGGGTTCGGGCGGTAGTAGGTCTCGGCGATCACCATGCCCTGGCACAGCAGGTTGCGTGCCGGTTCGTTGCTGTCCACCATCCGCGCGTCGCGCAGCAGCTTGTGGTAGAAGCGGAAATACATCAGGTGCAGGATCGCGTGCTCGATGCCGCCGATGTACTGGTCGACCGGCAACCAGTAATTGCCGCGCTTGTCGACCGCATCTCGGGCACCCGGCGAGGTGTAGCGGGCGTAGTACCAGCTCGACTCCATGAAGGTGTCGAAGGTGTCGGTCTCGCGCTCGGCCGCGCCGCCGCATTCCGGGCAGGTGGTCTTGCGCCATTCCGGATCGGTCTTGATCGGCGAACCAGTCCCCGAGAACGCCACGTCCTCCGGCAGCACCACCGGCAGCTGCTCTTCCGGCACCGGCACCGCACCGCACTTGTCGCAGTAGATCACCGGAATCGGGCAACCCCAGTAGCGCTGGCGGCTCACGCCCCAGTCGCGCAGGCGATAGTTGACGCGGCGCTGGCCCTGGGCCTTGCGCTCGAAGCGTTCGGCCAGGGCTTCGAAGGCGCCCTGGAAATCCAGCCCATCGAATTCGGCCGAGTTGACCAGCTCGAAGGCACGGTTCTTGTCGCTGTACCAGTCCTGCCAGCGGGCACCATCCCAGGTGCGCTCGTCGTCGTTGCGCGGATCCTTCAGGGCGATGACCTGCACGATCGGCAGGCCGTACTTGTTTGCCACTTCATTGTCGCGCTGGTCGTGGCCCGGGACGGCCATCACCGCACCGGTGCCGTAGCCCATCAGCACGAAGTTGGCGACCCACACCGGCACCTTTTCGCCGGTGACCGGATGGATGGCACGCAGACCGGTGTCCATGCCGCGCTTTTCCTGGGTTTCCAGCTCGGCCTCGGACACGCCACCCTGCTTCATTTCCGACAGCAGCGCAGCCAGTTCCGGGTTGTTCTTCGCCGCATGCAGGGCCAGCGGATGTTCGGCGGCGATCGACACGAAGGTCACGCCCATCACGGTATCCGGACGGGTGGTGAACACGCGCAGCGGATCCAGCGCAGTGCCGTCGACATCACGCACGTCGAACTGGATTTCCAGGCCCTCGGAGCGGCCGATCCAGTTGCGCTGCATGGTCTTGACCGAATCCGGCCAGCCGTCCAGTTCATCCAGGCCGTCCAGCAGTTCCTGGGCGTAATCGGTGATGCGCAGGAACCACTGCGGGATCTCGCGCTTCTCGACCAGCGCACCGGAACGCCAACCACGGCCATCGATGACCTGCTCGTTGGCCAGCACGGTCTGGTCGACCGGATCCCAGTTCACCACCGCATTGCGGCGGTAGGCCAGGCCCTTGCGCATCAGGCGCGTGAACATGCGCTGTTCGTGGACATAGTAGTCCGGGCGGCAGGTGGCGAATTCGCGCGACCAGTCCACCGCATAGCCCATGGCCTTGAACTGGCCACGCATGTGCTCGATGTTCTTGTAGGTCCAGGCCGCCGGTGCGGTCTTGTTCTTGATTGCCGCGTTCTCCGCAGGCAGGCCGAACGCGTCCCAGCCCATCGGCTGCAGCACGTTGTGGCCGGTCATGCGCTTGTAGCGGCTGATCACGTCGCCGATGGTGTAATTGCGCACGTGGCCCATGTGCAGCGCACCGGACGGGTACGGAAGCATCGACAGGCAGTAGTACTTCGGCTTGTCCGAAGTCTCGTCGACTTCGAAGGCACGGGTGGCGTCCCAGTACTTCTGGGCGGCGGATTCAACCTGCTGCGGGTCGTAGGCGTTGGTTTCAGCGCTGGTCATGGAACACGCGGATGCGGCGGCAAAGCGGTACAGCGTACCGCAGTGCGGCAAACGTCTCCAATCCTGCCCGCCGACAGCCGGCGCCGCCAGCGCCCGGAGCCGGTCTCAGCGCGGTCGCGACAGAGGCAGGGCCAGCGCCAGCCAGACCGCCCAGCAGGCGAATGCAAGCCGTTGTGCCAGCGGCGCCGGCAGCACGCCCTGCAGCGCAAAGGCAGCCAGCGCCGCCAGCACGCCACAGGCGAGCGCCACCCCGCCCAGGGCGCGGCCGTGCGTCTGGCGCAGCTGGGAGATGCCCAGCAACAGGGTGCCGGCGACGAAGCCCAGCACCCAGATCATCCAGGCACTGGCGTGCAGCTGGCTGGCCGGCCCGTGCAGATCGTCCACATCCAGCGGCATCAAGCCCATCGCGGTGAAGGCCAGTCCGCCCAGCAACAGCATCTGGCTGCCCACCCGCGGCGCCCAGCGAGCACTGGCCGGCAGCTGTCGGCGCAGGCACTCGGCCACTACGACCGCCAACAGGCCCGGCAGTACGAAGCCCAGCAGATTGAAGGCCAACGCGTGCGGCACGCCGTGTGCGCCCAGCAGGGCCACCGGGTGACTGGCCTGTGCATAGCCATCCAGGCCGGCGCCGAAGCCCAGCACCGCCAGCACGAACAGCAGTGCGGCGGCGGGGCCGGACAGACGCAACAGGGAAGACGGGCAGGTCATGCGGGCTCCAGGAGCAACAGCGGCGGGAACGACGCATTGTCGGGCATTTGCCGCAGTCCGGGTTGAGACTGGCATCGATCGTCACCATAGAATCGGTCTCCAGACGCCAATCGATGCCTCCCCCATGACCGAGACGACCTACGTATTCGACGCCACCACTGCGACCTTCGAGGCCGAAGTCCTGCAGAAGTCGCTGCAGACGCCGGTGCTGGTCGACTTCTGGGCCACGTGGTGCGGCCCCTGCAAGACCCTGGGGCCGATGCTGGAAAAGCTGGCCGCCGAATACAACGGCGCCTTCGAGCTGGCCAAGGTCGATGTCGACAAGGAACAGCAGATCGCCGCCGCCTTCCAGATCCGCTCGGTGCCGACCGTGTTCCTGGTCAAGGGCGGCCAGCTGGTGGACGGCTTCCCCGGCGCCATCCCGGAAGGCCAGCTGCGTGAGTTCCTGGCCCAGCACGGCATCGTGCCGGCCGACGTCGGGGACACTGCCGACGACGACGAAGCGCCGTTGGATCCGCAGGCACAGGTGGATGTACTGCGTGCGCAGATCGCCGCCGAGCCGGACAAGGACGAGCTGAAGCTCGACCTGGCCCTGGCCCTGCTGCAGATCGGCGGCGTGGACGAAGCCGGTACGCTGATCGACGGCCTGCCCGCCAACCTGGCCACCGACGACCGCGCCGTGCGCGCCCGCGCCCGGCTGTCCTTTGCCGCCGCCCTGAAGGACGCCCCGGCCGCCGAGGTGCTGGACGCGCGCATCGCCGCCAACGGCAATGACCTCAAGGCCCGCCACCTGCGCGGCGTGCAGCTGCTGCTCGGCGGCCATGACGAAGCCGCGCTGGCGCAGTTCCTGGAAATGCTGCGGATCGACCGGAGTTTCGAGGAAGGCCTGCCGCGCAAAGCGCTGATCGATGCCTTCAATGTGATCTCGGACGAGGACCTGGTCGGCCAGTACCGCCGCAGGATGGCTTCCCTGCTGTTCTGAACGGAAGCCGGGTTCGTTCAGAATCCCTGCACTGGACGCGGGCAATAATGCGCACGATGGCGGCCGTACGGCCGCCACGATCCGTTCGGGGGGATGAGGTCGGGGCCATGGGGTCTTGCAGCTGCACCCCCGCATTGCCGGGATTGCAAAACTGTGACCTTCGTCCGCTCGCTGTTGTTTGCCATGCGCTTCCAGGGCGCCCTGCTCTGTGCCCTGCTTCTGCTGCCGGCCATCGCCGCCGCGCAGGACTGGAACTACCGGGTCCGCCCCGGCGACACCCTGTGGGATCTGGGTGGCGTGTATCTGAAACCCTCGGTGCGCTGGCAACAGCTCCAGCAGCACAACCGAATCGACAATCCCTACCGGCTGCCGCCCGGCCAGCTGCTGCGTTTCCCCATCAGCTGGCTGCGCATCGAACCGGCACCGGCGCGGGTGCTCTCGGTCCGCGGCAAAGTCGAACTGTCCAGTGGAGACGGCAGCGCCAGCCGCGCCATCCAGGCCGGCGAGCAGCTGCATATCGGAGACACCGTACAGACCGAGGGCGAATCTAGCGTCACGCTGGAATTTGCCGATGCGTCGCGCCTGCAGCTGCGTGAGTACTCGCGCCTGCGCCTGGACCAGCTCAGCCGCTATGGCCACACCGGCATGGTCGACACCCGCCTGCGCCTGCAGCAGGGCCGCGCCAGCAATCGGGTGACGCCCGCGCGCGGCCCGGCATCGCGCTACATCATCGATGCGCCCACCGCCACCAGCAGCGTGCGCGGCACCGTCTTCCGGGTCAGTGCCGGCGACGGTCGTGATGTCGCGGCCACCGAGGTCCTGCAGGGCAAGGTGCAGGTCGGCAACGCCCATGGCCAGCGCATGGTCCAGCCCGGACAGGCCACCCGCAGCGCCAGCGCAGACGCCGCTCCGGACGCAGTCTCCGTACTGCTGCCGGCACCGCAGCTGCGCAACGATGAACTGCGCCTGGCCCCGTTGCCGACGCTGCTGGCATGGACTCCGGTCGCCGGCGCCGCGCATTACCGCGTTGAAGTGGTGGAGGCAGCCACGCCGGAGATCCTGCTGTTCGCTGCCACCACCCCCGATACCCGCCTGGCCATCGGCGATCTGCCGCCGGGCCAGCTGCGCATCCTGCTGCGCGCGGTCGATGCGCAGGGTGTGGAAGGCATCGACGCCAGTGCCGACTTCGAACTCAGCGACCAGCCTCCACCGCCGCTGACCCTGGCCCCGCTGCATGGACAGACAATCAACAGCGACCGCCCGCGTTTCCGCTGGAGCCAGGCCCCCGGTGCGCGCAGCAGCGTGCTGCAGATCGCGGCTGATTCCACCTTCGTACAGCCACTGCAGGAACAGACCAGCACCGGCACCGACCTGCGCCTGGCGCAGCCATTGCCGCCGGGTCACTACTTCTGGCGGATCGCCTCCCGCAGTGCCGATGGGCACCAGGGGCGCTATGGCCAGGCCCTGCCACTGCAGCTGAGCAACGAGCCGGTCGATCCTGCGCTGCAACCGCCCGAGGCCGCGCACGGTGAACTGACCCTGCGTTGGCAGGCCGGCAGCGAAGGCCAGCGCTATCGCGTGCAGGTCGACCGCCGCGGCGACTTCAAGGCACCCTTGGTCGACGAAACCGTGGCCGAACCGCAGGTCAGCTTCAAGCGTCCCTGGCGCGGCACCCTGCATGTGCGCGTGCAGTACATCGACGATGACGGCCATGCCGGCGAGTTCTCGCCTGCCCAGAAGATCGCCCTGCCGTGTCGCCTCTGCTATGGCACCGGCGGCGGTGCCCTGCTGCTGTGGCTGCTGTTGTGAGGCGTTCGCCGCTGCCGTGGTCGAAGCGGATCCTGCTGGCCATGCTGGCCGGGATACTGACCCTCGTCGCCAGCCAGGGCCAATGGCTGTGGCGGCAGGACGAGGCCACCTACGACGCGATGGTCGGCAACTGGGACTATCGACCCGACCCGAGCGTGCTGATCGTGGCCATCGACGAAGGCAGCCTGCAACGCATCGGCCAATGGCCGTGGCCGCGCTCGGTCCACGCCCGGTTGCTGGATCGCCTGACCGATGCCGGTGCCGAACGGGTCGCGCTGGATCTGATGCTGTCCGAACCGGACCGCCGCGACAGCCGCCAGGATGAGGCGCTGGCCGCGGCCATCCGTCGCAATGGCCGGGTGGTGCTGCCGGTGCTGGCCGCACCGGCAGCCGGTGATCGCATGGCCGAGGAAATGCTGCCGGTTCCGCAGATCGCGGCCAGTGCCGCCGCCATCGGCCACACCGACGTTGAGGTGGACAGCGACGGCGTCGCCCGCGGCATCTACCTGCATGCGGGCATCGGCAAGGCGCATTGGCCGGCGCTCGGGCTGGCCCTGACCGGCCTGCCTGCGGGCGCGGTGCGCGGGCTGCCCGACCCTGATCCCGAGGT
The DNA here is from genome assembly GCF_018320795.1 of Stenotrophomonas sp. PE591. Taxonomy (NCBI): domain Bacteria; kingdom Pseudomonadati; phylum Pseudomonadota; class Gammaproteobacteria; order Lysobacterales; family Lysobacteraceae; genus Stenotrophomonas; species Stenotrophomonas sp. PE591. The sequence continues at coordinate 260,310 of NZ_JAAOKO010000002.1, read as the reverse complement.
GGGCTCGCCTTATCAATGGCGGCGCAACGACTACGTGCGGGTGCGCTATGCCGGACCTCCCGAGCAGTTGCCGCAGGTTTCCTACGCAGACGTACTCGATGGCCACGTGGACATGGCGATGCTGCATGGCCGCCGCATCATCGTCGGCATGACCGCCAGCGGCATCGCACCGCGCCTGCTGACCCCGACCACCCGCGAGTTCTGGATGAGCGGCAGCGAGTACCAGGCCAACATCGCCTCGATGCTGCTGCAGCACAAGCAGATCGAGGTGCTGCCCCGCTTCTGGCAGCACACCATCAGCGCGGTGCTGGTGGCGCTGTGCGTGATCCTGCTCGGCCTGCGCCTGCCGTGGCTGGCGGCGCTGTGTTCGCTGCCGCTTGCTCCTCTGCTGAGCTGGTTGCTGTTGCGCACCAGCAACCTCTGGTGGGCGCCAGCCACCGCCCTGCTGGGCGTCCTGCTGGTACTGCTGGCCTGGGCGATCTGGCGGATTTCGGCCTGGCACCGGCAGGCCAACCGCGACGCACTGACCGGCCTTGGCAATCGCCTGCGTTTCGAACAGGCGTTGCAGCAGGAATGCGACGCCGCACGACGCAACGGCAAGCCACTGAGCCTGGCGCTGATCGATGTCGACCACTTCAAGCGCCACAACGACCGCCATGGCCACCAGGTCGGCGACCGCGTGCTGCGGGACGTCGCCCGGTTGATCGGCGCGCATGCGCGGCGTCCGCGCGACATGGCCGCGCGTTACGGTGGCGATGAATTCGCGCTGGTATTGCCCGATACCCCGGCCGAGGGCGCGCGGCTTGTCATCCAGGACCTGATCGACTGCGTACGTGCATTGCCGGTACACGGTGACGGCAGCGACGATCGGGTGACGCTCACCATCGGCGTGTTTACCCGGGTACCGGAAGGCGAGCTGCAACCGCATCATTTCGTCGAAGGGGCCGACACCGCGCTGTACCAGGCCAAAGCGAATGGACGCGACGGGTATGTGATCGACGGCGGCGCGTGACCGGTGCCACCGGGTGCAACATACGCATGCGAATGGTTAGACTGGACACCTCGCCCAGCGCCCCCGGATCCGCATGAACGCCCGTCTGTTCCGCTTCGGCATCAACCTCTGGCCGCCCTTCCTGTTCACCGGCATCCACGTCACCCGCATCACCCCCGACTACCGGCAGATTGATGTCGAGCTGCGCCTGCGGCCATGGAACCGCAACTACGTCGGCACCCACTTCGGCGGCAGCCTGTTCGCGATGACCGATCCGTTCTGGATGCTCGGCCTGCTGCACATCCTCGGCCGCGACTACTACGTGTGGGACCGCGCCGGCGCCATCGACTTCCTCAAGCCGGGCCGTGGCATCGTGCGGACGTCGTTCCGCATCGACGACGCGCTGCTGGACGAACTGCGCGCCGAAGCGGCCAGTGGCGAGAAGGTGCTGCGCTGGTTCAGCAACGACGTGGTCGATGAAAGCGGCGAGGTGGTCGCACAGGTCCGCAAGCAGGTGTACCTGCGGTTGAAGCCACACGCACGCTGAGCGCGCCTCAATCGCGCGCCAACGCAGTCGAAGCTGGCTCCGCCTGCAGCGGCACCGACAGCCACGGGCTTTCGTCGTTGCTGCGGGACGGCGAGCGCCGCGGCACCTGCAGATGGCGGCCATCGGCGGACAGCTGCGGTGACCGCACCGGCGAGGCGAACTGCGCCGGCAACCGCTGCAGGGCATCCACCGGATCCCCCGGCTGCTGCCGCAGCCAGCGCTGTGCACCCAGCAGGCGCAGCATCGCCGCGGCGTCCTGGGTGCGCGACGAATAGGCCGGATAGACCGGACCCGCAATGTCGGTCAACAGGCAACCCATGACGTTCGACAGGCAACCAAAGTCACGCTGCGGCGGCGCCGGTGCCGGCAACGGACGGTCCGCCTCCAGCGCAGCGGTCGCCGTCGCGCCACAGGCCCAACCGAGATTGCCGGCCGCACGGGCCAGGGTGCTGCTGCGGTCCAGTACCAGCGCGCCGCCGAATTCCCGCGCCGAGGTCTCGATCGCCACCCGGTTCATCGCATACTCGCCCTGCATCGCACGGCACAGGCTCTGCTCGTCGGCCCGCATCGGCTGCATGGCCTGTACGCATTCGGCCGGCAGCGGGTGATCGGCAGGCAGTTCGACCAGCATGTCGGCCAGCAGCTGCGCGTTGGCCTGTACCAGGCTGGCGCCGATGATGCTTTCGACCAGATAGCTGCCACCGGGCACCAGCCGCCGGCCCAGCTGCACTCCCCGGCAGCTGCCGCGCAGGGCACCGTCGATGTCACCCTGTACGAACGCCAGCGCGCGTGCGCTGGTGGCATCGACCACCAGCCCGTAGGTCGGCATCGGCACCAGGATGCCCTCGCCCTTCGGCTGGAACGGCGATACGAAGTAGTCTGCTTCGGCGAGCTGATCCAGCCGCGCGTGAAACTGCTGGTGCCCGGCATGGGCCTCCACGAAGCGTTGCGGGTCCGCGCGGACCTGGGCGAGGCAGCCGCGGGCGGCCGGCCCGCAACTGGCACCGGGCCGCGAGCGCAGCTCGGCATGGTTGGCCACCAGGTGTGTCTGGCCGCCGCTGCTGCCCAGCAGGTCGGCCTCCCAACGGCGCACGTCCTCGGCCAACGCCTGCTCGCGCTGGCGGGCATCCAGATCGTCGAACGGCAGCGTCCACAACAGGGCATAACCGTTGCGCCCGCTCGCCGGCAGCCGCGCTTCCAGCCGTTGCTGCGCCTGCAACCGCGATTCCGGCACCGGCCACATGCGTGAGGCGCACCACACCACGATGGTCAACAGCAGCAGGCCCGCCAGGGTCCAGCCCAGTCCGCGCAGAATCTTCAACACAGCTTCCCTTCCATGGCTCGTTGCCGCAGTCGATCCACCAGCGTAATCGACCGGCAGTGACCGCTACAATGCGCACATGTCGCTCGAAGCCCCCGCCCTGGTCCCCCGCCCCTCCCTGCAGCGCCTGTTCCTGACCGGCCTGCTGACCCTGCTGCCGATCTGGCTGACCTGGGTCGTGGTCAAGTTCGTGTTCGTGCTGCTGTCGGGCATTTCCAGCCCGCTGGTGGTACCGCTGTCCGAGCAGATCGCGACAAGCTTCCCGCACTATCTCGGCTGGGTCCGCGCCGAATGGATCCAGGACACCATCGCCCTGCTGGCCACCCTGCTGGTGATCCTGGCGGTGGGCGTGGCCAGCCGCCGCGTGCTCGGCCAGCGCCTGCTGCGCTGGGTGGGCGCGGTCATCAAGCGCATTCCGCTGGCCAGCATCATCTACGACAGCGCAAAGAAGCTGCTGGACATGCTGCAGACCGAACCGGGCAGCACCCAGCGCGTGGTGCTGATCGACTTCCCGCACCGCGACATGAAATCGGTCGGACTGGTCACCCGCGTGATCAAGGAACACGGCACCGACCGTGAGCTGGCCGCGGTGTATGTACCGACCACGCCGAACCCGACCTCGGGCTACCTGGAAATCGTGCCGGTGGAACTGCTGACCCCGACTGACTGGACCGTCGACCAGGCCATGAGCTTCATCATTTCCGGCGGCGCCGTCGCACCATCCAGCGTGCCGTTCACCCGCGCCGGCGAACGCACCGGCGAACGCACCGAATGACCCCGGCGCCGATCGAGCGCCCGCTGCAGGACCGCGCGGTCCTGCTGTTCATCGTGCTGGCCGCGTTCTTCTGCGGCAATGCGGTGCTGGCCGAGCTGATCGGGGTGAAGATCTTCGCGCTGGAAGACACCCTGGGCATCGCCCCGCTGAACTGGAACCTGTTCGGCCAGACCGGCTCGCTCAGCTTCACCGCAGGTACCCTGCTGTGGCCGGTGGTGTTCATCATGACCGACACCATCAACGAGTTTTTCGGCAAGCGCGGCGTGCGCTTCATCTCGTGGCTGGCGGTGGTGCTGATCGGCTACGGCTTCCTGTTCGCCTTCGCGGCCATTTCGCTGGCGCCGGCCAGCTGGTGGGTCACGTCGATGGATGGCCACGGTGTGCCCGACTACCAGGCCGCGTTCGCAGCCGTGTTCGGCCAGGGCATGTGGACCATCGCCGGTTCGCTGGTGGCCTTCCTGCTTGGCCAGCTGACCGACGTGGCGGTGTTCCACCGCATCCGCCAGGCCACCGGTGAACGCCACGTGTGGCTGCGTGCGACCGGATCGACTGCGATCTCGCAGGTGGTGGACAGCTTCGTGGTGATCTGGATCGCCTTCGTGCTGGGCCCGCAACACTGGCCGACCTCGCTGTTCCTTGCGGTCGCCAGCGTCAACTACGTGTACAAGATGGGCTTTGCGGTCGCCCTGATTCCGTTGCTGTACCTGATGCGGCGTGCCATCACCCGCTATCTGGGCGCCGATCGCGCGGCGGCACTGCGCGCCGCCGCTGCGGCTGACTGAAGCCCCAGCGCCACCAAGCTGACTGCGTCTTCACGCTGGCCGTACGCGCGCGGATCGTGCAAGCTCCACGATCTGTGTTCCACGGAAGCTTCTTGATGCCGTATTCCCCCCGCGTCCTGGCCGCTGCCATTGCCGCGTTGTTCCTGTTCAGTGCCGTGCCGTCGGCCGAAGCAGCGAAGAAGAAGGCCAGCCGCCCTGCCGCTGCGCAGACCCGCCAGGCCGCCAAGCCCAAGGCCAGGCCCGCCCGTGCCACCGCACCGGCCCGTGGCAGTTCGGCGCGCCGCGCTGCGCCGCGTCCGGTCGCACCGGCCCGTGCCGTGCCCAAGCAGGTGCAGCTGGAACGGCTGTACGACGAGTACTGGGATGCCTCGATGCGGTTGAACCCGCTGCAGGCCACGTTCCAGGGCGAACCGCGCTACAACGACCAGCTGCCCAACATCCTGTCCGCCGCCTGGCGCCAGCAGTCGCACGACTTCACCACGCAGTGGCTGGGCAAGGTCGAAAAACTCGGCAGCGATGGCCTGCAGGGCCAGGACCTCCTCAGTTACGAGATCTTCGTACGTGACGCGCGCGCCTCGCTGGCTGCCGAGCGCTACCCGAGCTGGATGATGCCGATCAGCCAGTACTACAACATCGGCAGCATCATGGCGATCCTCGGCTCCGGCGCCGGCGCGCAGCCGTTCAACACCGTGCAGGACTACGACACCTGGTCGCGCCGCTCGCTCGGCATTCCCGAACTGTTCGACCAGGCCATCGACAACATGCGCCAGGGCATGAAGGCCGGCGTGGTGCAGCCGCGCGACCTGATGGAGAAGGTGCTGCCGCAGCTGGATGCGGTGATCAAGCCGACCGCTGAAGAGAGCATCTTCTGGTCGCCGATCCGCACCATGCCGAACACGATTGCGGCCGAAGACAAGGCGCGCATCAGTGCCGAGTACAAGCGCATGATCGAACTGCGCATCATGCCCGCCTACCGCGCCCTGCGCGGCTTCATCGCCACCGAGTACCTGCCGGCCACGCGCGCCAGCAGCGGCATGGGCGCGCTGCCCGACGGCCAGGCCTGGTACGCCAACCTGATCGTGCAGACCACCGCCAGCGACCAGACCGCCGCGCAGCTGCACGCGCTGGGCGAGCAACGCGTGCAGGAACTGCAGGCACAGATAGCCACGGTGATGAAGGACGCCAAGCTGCGTGGCACGCCGGCAAAGCTGCTGCGCAGCATGCGCAACGATCGCCAGTTCCAGTACAGCGATGCCAATGCACTGATCAGCCGCTACCGCCAGGTGCAGCAGCAGGTCAACGCGCGCCTGCCGCAGGTGCTCGATACGCTGCCGAAGTCCGCGCTGGAAGTACGCGCAGTGGAACCGGAACGGGCGCTGACCGCCGCCGCTGCCGCCTACCAGCCGTCGCCGCCCGGGCAGCCCGGCGTGCTGTACATCAACACCCGCGACCTGCCCAGCCGCAAGCGCTGGAGCGTGCCGGTGCAGTACCTGCATGAAGCGATTCCCGGCCATCACGTGCAACTGGGCCTGCAGCAGGAGCTGGCCAAGCTGCCACGCTTCCGCCGCCTCGGTGGCGATCTCGCCTTCGTCGAAGGCTGGGGCCTGTACGCCGAAACGCTGGGCGAAGATCTCGGCGCCTACACCGATCCCTACGACCGCATCGGCTACCTGTACTCGCGCCTGCTGCGCGCCGCACGCGTTGTCGCCGACACCGGCGTCAATGCACAGGGCTGGAGCAAGCAGCAGGCCGTGGCCTACCTGCAGAAGACGGTGGACATGAGCAGCGATGACGCCAACGCCGAAGTCGAGCGGATCATGGCCCAGCCCGGCCAGGCACTGTCGAACGTCGCCGGCCTGACCACCATCGTTGCCCTGCGCGACAAGGCGAAGGCACGCCAGGGCGCAGCCTTCGATCTGCGCCGCTTCCATGCAGAACTGCTGAAAGACGGCTCGATGCCTCTGGACGTGCTGGACCGCAAGATGGAGCGCTGGATGGCACAGCCGGCCAGCGCTGCGCCCACACCTTCGCCCTGACGCTTCCGGAGCCACCATGCGCCCTGCCGTCGCCCTGTTCGCCGCCGTGCTGGGCCTGCTGCCTCTGGCGGGCGCCGCCGCACCGGTGCTGACCCCACCGGATGCCGGTATCGACGGCCTGATGCAGGCCTACGATGGCCAGGTGCCCGGCGCCGCAGTGCTGGTGCTGCATGACGGGCAGCCGGTGTTCCGCCGTGGCTACGGCCTTGCGGTGGTCGAAGACGGCACCCCGGTCACAGCCGCCAGCAATTTCCGGCTGGCCTCGGTCAGCAAGCAGTTCACCGCTGCGGCGGTGCTGCTGCTGGTGGAAGACGGCCGGCTCGGGCTGGACCAGCCGGCCCGGCAGTGGCTGCCCGAGCTGCCACCGGCTGCAGCGGGCATCACCCTCCGCCACCTGCTCTCGCATGCCAGCGGCCTGCTCGACTACGAAGACCTGATGGACCCGGCAGGCACGCGGCAGGTACACGATGCCGATGTGCTGGCCCTGCTGTCGCGCCAGGACCGGCTGAACTTCGCGCCGGGCACGCAGTACCGCTACAGCAACAGCGGCTATGCACTGCTGGCACTGATCGTGGGCCGCGCATCCGGCCAGGATTTCGCCGCCTTCCTGCAACAACGCATCTTCCGCCCGCTGGGCATGACGCATACCGTGGCCCACCAGGACGGCGTGGACACGGTCGCCGCACGCGCCTATGGCTACAGCAGGATCGATGGCCGCTGGCAGCGCACCGACCAGAGCACTACCAGCGCTGTACTGGGAGACGGCGGGATCTACTCCTCGCTGGACGATCTCGCCCGCTGGGACGCCTCGCTGTACGACGACCGCCTGCTGTCGAAGGCCTCGCGCCGGGCGATGTTCAGCCCCGCCACACCGACGCCCGAACCGGATGTCCCGCACTACGGCTTCGGCTGGCGCCTGAACGGCCCGGTGCAATGGCACAGCGGCGAGAGCATCGGCTTCCGCAACGTGATCGTGCGCCACCCGGAGAAGCACCTGACCGTGATCGTGCTGACCAACCGCAACGACCCCGAACCCTATCCGCTGGCGCAGAAGATCGCCCAGCGCTGGCTGGACACCCTGCAATGACCCCCGGTTCCGACGCCCTGCTGGGCATCCACCACGCCGCACTGATCTGCAGCGACTACCCACGCTCGAAGGACTTCTACGTGCGCATCCTCGGCCTGCGCGTGCTGGCCGAGAACCACCGCGCCGCACGCGATTCCTGGAAGCTCGATCTGGCCCTGCCCGACGGCGGCCAGCTGGAACTGTTCTCCTTCCCCTCGCCGCCGCCCCGTCCCAGCCGCCCGGAGGCCCAGGGTCTGCGCCACCTCGCGTTCCGGGTGGCTGCACTGGAACCCTTCATCCAGCGCCTGGCCGCGCATGGTGTCGCCTGCGAACCGATCCGCGTGGACGAATACACCGGCCGACGCTTCACCTTCTTCGCCGACCCCGACGACCTGCCACTGGAGTTGTACGAAGTCGGTTGAGCGTTTTTCAATCGTGATTCATCCACGCATGACGTGAATCTACTGTGTCGACCAAGGTCGACACCCACCAAGAGCCGCAGAAATCTGTCAGAGGTGGGGCGGTGCGGGTGGGCAGGACCGTTGGCGCCATGGATGGCGCCATCGAGCCCCCAGGGATGGGTTTACGGCGTGTCCTGCCCACCCACACCGCCCCGCCATCCCACGGAATCCCGCCGCTGCCGTTGCTGTTGCCTCTGCAGGTGCAGGGCGCAGCCCTGCAAAGCCCCCCCTTCCCCATACCCCGCCGAATGGGTATACAGTCGGCCCGTACCGGCATCGTGCCGGAATGAACCCTGGGAGGGGACCATGCGCAAGACCTTCAAGACCCTGCTGCTGGCACTGCCGCTGTGCCTGGCCGCGCTCTCGGCGCAGGCCGCCGACGGCGCCGCCGGCCGCTGGAAGACCATCGACGACAAGACCGGCAAGGTGAAGTCGATCGTCGAGATCACCCAGGCCGCCAACGGCACCCTGACCGGCAAGGTGGTCGACATCCTGCACTCGGACAAGGGCCCCAACCCGGTCTGTGACGGCTGTGAAGGCGCCAACAGGAACAAGCCGGTGAAGGGCATGACCATCCTCTGGAACCTGAAGGCCGACGGCGCCAACAAGTGGTCCGGTGGCACCATCCTCGACCCGGCCAACGGCAAGACCTACAAGTCGAAGATGGAACTGCAGCCCGGCGGCACCCGGCTGGACGTGTCCGGCTGCATCGCCTTCATCTGCCGCGCGCAGACCTGGCAGCGCGAATAAGCGCCCCGGCCCCCGCTTCATCCCCGTGACCCGGCCTCGGCCGGGTCACCTCATTGCGGGCATGCGATACTCTGCGGTTCCCCTCGGCTTCACCCCGCGACCATGACCCGTACCGCGCTCGTCACCACCGCCCTGCCCTACGCCAACGGCCCGCTGCACCTGGGCCACCTGGTCGGCTACATCCAGGCCGACATCTGGGTGCGTGCGCGGCGAATGAGTGGCGGCAAGGCCTGGTTCGTCTGCGCCGACGATACCCATGGCACGCCGATCATGCTGGCCGCGGAAAAGGCCGGGGTCACCCCGGAAACCTTCATCGCCAACATCCAGGCCAGCCACGAACGTGACTTCGCCGCCTTCGGCGTGGCGTTCGACCACTACGACTCGACCAATTCGGCGGCCAACAAGGCGCTGACCGAGCAGTTCTACCTGAAGCTGGAAGCGGCCGGCCACATCAGCCGCCGTTCGGTGGCCCAGTTCTACGACCCGGCCAAGGGCATGTTCCTGCCCGACCGCTACGTCAAGGGCATCTGCCCGAACTGCGGCAGCCCCGACCAGTACGGCGACAACTGCGAAGTGTGCGGCGCTACCTATGCGCCGACCGACCTGAAGGAACCGCGTTCGGTCATCTCCGGTGCCACGCCGGAAATGCGCGATTCGGAGCACTTCTTCTTCGAGGTGGGCCACTTCGACGCGTTCCTGCGCGAATGGCTGGCCGGCGACGTCGCCCTGCCGGGCGTGAAGGCGAAGCTGGGTGAGTGGCTCAATGCCGAAGGTGGCCTGCGCGCGTGGGACATCTCGCGCGATGCGCCGTACTTCGGCTTCCAGATTCCCGGCCAGCCGGGCAAGTACTTCTACGTCTGGCTGGATGCACCGATCGGCTACCTGTCCAGCTTCCAGACCCTGTGCGGCAGGATCGGCGAAGACTTCGAAGCGCACCTGCGCGCCGGTACCAGCACCGAGCTGCACCACTTCATCGGCAAGGACATCGTCAACTTCCACGGCCTGTTCTGGCCGGCGGTGCTGCACGGTACCGGCCACCGCGCGCCGACCCGCCTGCACGTCAACGGCTACCTGACCGTGGACGGTGCCAAGATGAGCAAGTCGCGCGGCACCTTCGTGATGGCGCGTACCTTCCTCGATGCCGGCCTGGAGCCGGAAGCGCTGCGCTACTACTACGCCGCCAAGTCCGGCGGTGGCGTCGACGATCTCGACCTGAACCTGGGTGACTTCATCGCCCGCGTCAACGCCGACCTGGTCGGCAAGTTCGTCAACCTGGCCAGCCGCTGCGCCGGCTTCATCAGCAAGCGTTTCGACGGCCAGCTGGCCGCGCAGCTGCCCGATGCGGCGCAGTACCAGCGCTTCGTCGACGGCCTGGCGCCGATCCGTGAAGCCTACGAGCGCAACGACCCGGCCGCGGCGATCCGCCTGACCATGGCCCTGGCCGACGAAGCCAACCGCTACATCGACGACGTCAAGCCGTGGGTCATCGCCAAGCAGGAAGGCGCCGACGCGCAGCTGCAGGCCGTGTGCAGCCAGGGCCTGAACCTGTTCCGCGTGCTGGTCACCGCCCTGAAGCCGGTGCTGCCGGCCACCGCCGCGCAGGCCGAAGCCTTCCTGGCCGCGCCGGTGAACGACTGGACCGAACTGGCACAGCCGCTGCTGGGCCACCGCATCACCGACTACACCCCGCTGTTCACCCGTATCGACCCGAAGAAGATTGACGCCATGATCGACGCCTCCAAGGACACCCTGCAGCCGGCCGCGGCCGCCGCTGCCGCCCCCGCCGCCAGGACCGAAGCCGCCAAGCCGGCCGCCCCGGCCCCGGCCAAGGACGAAGCAAAGAGCGCCGACGCGCCGGCCTACATCGGCATCGACGATTTCGCCAAGCTCGACCTGCGCATCGGCAAGGTGCTGGTCTGCGAGTTCGTGGAAGGATCGGACAAGCTGCTGCGCTTCGAGCTGGATGCCGGTGAACTGGGCAAGCGCCAGATCTTCTCCGGTATCCGTGGCAGCTACGGCGAGCCGGAGAAGCTGGTCGGCCGCAGCGTGGTGTTCATCGCCAACCTGGCCCCGCGCAAGATGCGCTTCGGCCTGAGCGAAGGCATGATCCTGTCGGCCGGCTTCGACGGCGGTGCGCTGGCGTTGCTGGACGCCGACAGCGGCGCGCAGCCGGGCATGCCGGTCCGCTGATGCCCGCAGCGGGCGTGGCCTCGGTCGCGCCCGCCGGCAGCATTGGCCAGCGGAGGCAACGCGATGGGAGGCAACGGAATGGAACTGGCGCTGTTCGACTTCGACCACACCGTGACCACCTGCGATACCTATGGCCGTTTCCTGCGCCGCGTGGCCACCGCCGAACAGCTGGCGCAGGCGTGGTGGAAGGTCGGCCCGTGGCTGCTCGCGTACAAGCTGAAGCTGATCTCGGCCGAACGCATCCGCGCGCGCGTCACCCGCCTGACCTTCAGCGACCGCCACAGTGACGACATCGCCACCCTGGCCGCCGGCTTCTCGCGTGAGTTCCTGCCCGACGTGGTGCGCCCGGAAATGCTGGAGCAGATCCGCTGGCACAAGGAACAGCAGCACACCGTGGTGATCGTGTCCGGCTCGCTGGACCTGTACCTGCGGCCGTGGTGCGAGCAGCTGGGCCTGCAGTTGATCTGCAACCGGCTGGAATGTCAGGACGGACGCCTGACCGGCCGTTACGCCGGTGGCGACTGTGGCCCGCGCAAGGTCGAGCACATCCGTCGCCAGTTCGATCTGTCGCGTTACGTGCGCATCCATGCCTACGGTGACAGTTCCGAAGACAAGCCGATGCTGGCGCTGGCCCACGAGCGCTGGTTCCGCGGCAAACCCCTGAAGTAACCCGACGCGCAGCCTTCGCCACGCATGAGCCTGATCCCGCCCCTGACCGAACGCCTCGACCGCCTGCTGCCGCAGACCCAATGCGGGCAATGCGGCTACGACGGCTGCCGACCGTACGCGCAGGCGATGGCGCGCGGCGAGGCAGGCGTCGACCGCTGCCCACCCGGTGGCGATGCCGGTGCACGCGCGCTGGCCCAGGTTCTGCGCGTACCGGCGATTCCTTTTGATCGTTCGCGCGGCGAGCACAAGGCGCCGCAGGTGGCGTTGATCGTGGAAGCCGACTGCATCGGCTGCACCAAGTGCATCCAGGCCTGCCCGGTGGACGCCATCGTCGGCGGCGCCAAGTACATGCACACGGTGATCGCCGATCTGTGCACCGGCTGCGAGCTGTGCATCCCGCCGTGCCCAGTCGACTGCATCGAGCTGGTGCCGGCCTAGCCACCGGACCAACCGGCGGAGCGGCGGAGCGGCGGGGTAGAGTCGACTGTTAGTCGACTGCTCTTCGTTCCGGCGGCGCAAAACCCCGCGCTGCGCGCGACAGTCGACTAACCGTCGACTCTACCCCCCCTCCACTGCTGGGAGGTGACCCCGCCGTTACGGCACTGCCGCCGTCACCACGATTTCGACCTTCCAGTCGGCGTGGGCCAGCTTGGCCTCGACCGTGGCGCGCGCTGGGGTCGCACCTTCCACCACCCACTCATCCCATGCCTTGTTCATACCGTCGAAATCGGCCATGTCGGCCAGGAACACTTCGGCGCGCAACACGTGCTGGCGATCACTGGCCACCAGCGCCAGCAGCTTGTCGATCTCGGCCAGCACCTGCCGGGTCTGCCCGGTGATGTCCTGGCTGGTGTCTTCCGGAATCTGGCCGGAAAGGTAGGCGACCTTGTTGTACACGGTCATTTCGGACATGCGCGGTCCGACGTCGTAACGCTCCATCATGGGCGTGGCTCCTGCGGGTGATCAGGCCTGCATTGTCCTCCAAACCGGTCAACGATGGGTGCAGGGCAGCCATCCACACACGGTCACTACCGGCTTCCGACAGCGACGCTGGTCAAATGCCAGCGACAGGCGCACGATGCGCCACGGCTGCATTGACACCGCCCTCGCCCTCCCTGACGCACCCTTGCGCCGATGACCGAAACCACCGACCCCGCCACCGCTCCCTCCACCCCGGCATGGAAGCGGGTCCTCACCATCGTCATCCCGCTGCTGATCCTTGCGTTGGCGCTGCACGGCCTGGCCAACGAGTTCGATGAGAACGGCTACCGCGCCATCCGCCATGCCTTCCACCAGCTCAGTGGCACGCAGATCGCGCTTACTGTCGTGCTGGGCCTGGCCAGCTATGCCTGCCTGATCGGCTTTGATGCCATCGGCCTGCGCCGGAGCGGCATCCGCGTGCATCCGGCGCGCATCGGCATCACCGCGTTCCTGGCACACACGCTCGGCCAGACCGTGGGCTTTGCCGCGCTCACCGGCGGTGCGGTGCGCCTGCGCGGCTACCGTACTGCCGGCCTCGACCTGGCGCAGATCGGCCAGGTCGTGCTGATGAGCACGCTCGGCTTCGTGTTCGGTGCGTGGCTGCTGATCAGCGTGGCGCTGTGCATGGAACCGGCGGCAGCGGCGCTTGCCCTGCCGCTGGACCCGGATGCGGTGCGCGTGGTCGGCATCGTCGCGCTGCTGGCCTATGCGGCCACCCTGCTGCTGGTCGGCCGCGATGGACGCCAGTTCAGCGTGTTCGGCCATGTGCTGTGGCTGCCCGACCGGCGCACGATGATTGGGGTGACCGTGCTCAGCGTGATCGAGCTGGTGCTGGCCAGTGCCGCGTTCTATGTGCTGCTTCCGGACTCGACGCCGACCGGCCTGCCCGGCTTCGTCGGCCTGTACCTGGTCGCGGTGCTGGCCGGCCTGGTTTCGACCGTGCCCGCCGGCCTCGGCGTGTTCGAATGGAGCCTGCTGAAGCTGCTGCCACAGGTGGCACCGGCTGCGGTGCTGGCGGCGGCGTTGATCTACCGCGTCACCTACTACGTACTGCCCCTGCTGCTGGCCACCCTGCTCGCGCTTGCACCCGCGCTGCGCCAGCCGCTGCAGGCCAGTGCCGGGGCAACCCGTGCCGGCTGGAACGCGCTGCGCCCATGGTTGCCGCAGATCATCGCGCTGGCGGTGTTCAGCATCGGTGCTGCGCTGGTCATCGACGGCACGTTGCCCACGCCGCGCCGTCACCTGGTCAACGCATCACTGCCGATCCTGGAAACGTCCCATCTGATCGGCAGCCTCAGCGGCGTCGCCCTGCTGCTGATCGGCCAGGGCCTGGCCCGGCGCAGCCATGCCGCATGGATGCTGGCGATGGCCGTGTGCGTGATCACCCCGTTGCCACTGTGGCTGCGCGGTGGCCAACCATTGATCGCGGTCTCCGCCCTGCTGGTGGCGATGGCGCTGTGGGCCGCACGCCGCGAGTTCTACCGCCAGGGCGCGCTGCTCGATGAAGCATGGTCGTGGCCATGGCTGCGCAACCTCGGCCTGGTACTGGTGGCGGTCACCTGGCTGTTGTTCTTCACCTACAGCCATGTCGAGTACCAGAACGAGCTGTGGTGGCAGTTTGCGATATCCGGCAACGCACCGCGTGCGCTGCGTGCGCTGCTGGTGGTGGCGATCGCGCTTGTGATGTTCGGCCTGGCGCGGCTGCTGCACAGTACGCGCAGCCCGCTGCCAGCCGCCGACGAGGCCACGCTGCAATCATTGGCGCCGGTACTGGCCGGTGCCACCGATACCCAGGCCTGCCTGGTACTGACCGCCGACAAGGCGGTGCTGCGCGATGATGCGAAACAGGGCTTTGTGATGATGCAGCGCTACGGCGGTTCGCTGATCGCGATGGGCGATCCGGTCGGCCCGCCTGATGTGGCGCGCGCGCTGATATGGCGCTTCCGCGAGGAAGCTGACCGGCTCGGCCTGCGCCCGGTGTTCTACCAGGTGGGCGAGACCTACTGGCAGACCTATCTCGACCTGGGCCTGGGCCTGGTCAAGCTGGGCGAGGAAGCGATCGTGCCCTTGCATGACTTCGGCCTGGAAGGCCGCGAACGCGCCGATCTGCGCCAGGCCTGGAACCGTGGCAAGCGCGGGGGCCTTTCGTTCCGCGTGGCACCGCTGGAAGAGATTCCCAGCCTGCTTCCCCGCCTGCACGCGATCTCCAACGCGTGGCTGGAAGACAAGGCCGGCGACGAGAAAGGTTTCTCGCTGGGCAGCTACGATCCGGATTACCTGGCGCGCTTCCCGGTGGCACTGGTCGAAGCCGAGGGCCAGATCGTGGCATTCGCCAACCTGTGGCAGGCACCGGCCGGTGCCGAGCTGTCGGTGGACCTCATGCGCCACGTCAACGAGGCACCGAAGGGCACGATGGACTTCCTGTTCATCGAGCTGTTCCTGTGGGGCCGCGCTCAGGGCTATGCGCGCTTCTCGCTGGGCATGGCGCCGCTGTCCGGGCTGGCCCAGCATCGCCTTGCTGGGCGCTGGAACCGACTGGCCGGCCTGCTGGCGCGGCATGGCGAACGCTTCTATGGCTTCAGTGGCCTGCGCCGCTTCAAGTCGAAGTTCGACCCGCAGTGGCGACCGCGCTATCTGGCAGCACCCGGCGGCATGCACCTGCCGGCCGCGTTGCTGGATGCCACGCGCCTGATCTCGCTGGACCCGCGGCGTAACTGAAGCCCTGAGCCGCCGGGCATGGCCCGGCGCTGCAAACCACCCGGTAGGTATCGACCTTGGCCGACACGGCGGCGACAGCGTTCGGGCGTGGCCCGGCGCTAAGCCCCGCCCTTGAGGATCACTTCGGCCAATCGGTCGTAATCACCATTGAAGTGATGGTCGCCCGGAAGCTTCACCTTCTGCACGCCGTCGTTGGCCGGCAGGCCGGGGCACAGCGCGTCGTCATCCTTGTCGCCATACACGCAGAGGGTCTTGGCCGCCGGCAGCTTCGCCACTTCCGGCGCGATCGGCAGGCCGTCGCCGCCGCCCCCCAGCCAGTTGCTGACATGGAATTCGAAGTCAGCCTTCCTGCCCACCGACAGCAGCACGATACGGTCCAGCGTCTCTCGGGTGCCGGCATCAAGCTGGTTGATGGTGGCCGGCAGCACGTCGGCACCCTGCGAGAAACCGATCAGCATCACCTTGTCGCGGTGCCACTGCTGGCGGTAGTGATCGATGATCTTCTGCAGGTCAGTGGCAAATCCCTTCGGCGTGCGTTCGCTCCAGAAGTAGCGCAGTGAGTCGATGCCGACCACGGCCACGCCATGTTCGTTGAGCGACGATGCCACGTCCTTGTCCAGGCCGGCCCAGCCGCCATCGCCGGAAACGAACACGGCCAGCGTGTCGCCATTACCGGCAGCGGGTACTTCCACTATCGGCAGGCCCTTCAGCGCGGCTGGTGGCGGTGCCAGGCTGACGCCGGCCTGCGCGCCGATCACCCGCGCCGCCGCCACCAGGCCGGGTGAAGCATCGCCGCGCGCGGTGCGCTTGAACTCGCGTGCCATCGCCACCTGCTGCACGAAGCGGCTGGCCTCGCCAACCTTGCAGCCATGGTCGCCGGCGGCGCTCAGCCACGGGGAATTCAACTCGGCAGGCTGCAGCTTGTTGTGCTTCACGCCATCGCCGCAGACCATGCGCTCGTGGCTGTGATCCGGGCAGAAGCCGGTGGTCAGCAGGCCGGCGAACACCTGGGTGTCGGCCTGTGCGGCCAGCGTGTAGGCCATCTCGGCGCCTTCACCATCACCACCGACCAGCGGCAGGTGGTAGCCAGGTAGGTGCAGGGAGGCCTGCAACCAGCGCGAGAAGTTCTCGACGTCGCCGGAACCGAACGAACAGGGCGGATTCCCCTCGCGTTTGAGCACGCTGCGCAGATGCGCGATGTCCACGGCAGCGACCATCGCGCCATCGGCACGCAGGGCCTCGATCGGAAGGCGGCTGGTATCACCACCGGCGGTGGGTTCATGGAACCAGATCACCACACGCTGCGGCGTGCCAGCCGGCATGTGCACCGGAATCTGCTCGAACCGCCCGTGGCTGAACTGCTGTACGTTGGCCGCCGCCATTGCCGGCAGCGCTGCCAACGCCAGAACCACACCCATTGCCCTGCCCAGCCCTGCACGCTTCATGTCGCATCCCCGATGGAATGCGCACACGATACGCCGCCGCCGCGTGCACGGCACGTACCGGCGCAGGCCGTTGGGGATTCAGTGGGCTACGGCCCGACGGCTGCGCCGGTACAGGGCCATCGCCAGATACAGCAGCCAGCCAACGATCACCGCGATCACCACTTTCTGTCCCAGCCCACGCGGTGGTCCACCACGCCACAGCACATGCAGCCACAGCAGCACGAAGGCCAGCCATGCCCAACCCCAGAGCAGGCCCGCGGCGGACTGCCAACCCGGTTCGCGGCGCAGGTACCAGGCCTGCAGCAGCATGCCGACGCTGGCACACAGGAACGCGGTGTTGGCTGCCAGTCCATGGATGAACGGTGCCAGCAGCGGGGTCGCTTCAGGCAGCCAGCTGTCACCGATGGCGACCGTCGCCAGCCCCAGCGCAGAGACAGTGAACAACAGCGGCGCCGCCGCACTGCGGCGCGGCCCGATGCTGCCGCGATACAGCGCAATGCCAAGCGCCGCAATGGCCAGCGCCAGCAGGCAGTAGGCAGCGCGCAATGCCAGGCCCCACGGCCCGTGCAGGTACAGGCTCAAGGTTGCCCGCACCCAGTCCAGATCACTGCGCGCGACCTGGGTCCACAGCGCGGTGGTCACGAACAGCAGCAGCGCCACCAGTGCCAGCACCGCCGCCGGACGCGCACGGCTCATGGCGTTGCCTCCGGATGCCGCGTCTTCCACTCGGCCAGCGCCTTGCGATAGCGCTGCAGCTCATCGGCATACAGATCCAGCACGCACAACGGACAGCCGCTGCCACAGCACTCGTTGGGACCGGGCTCTTCGGGGGGCAGCGGGCGGGGGTCGGGATCAGGGACGGACACAGTGGGAAGCGACAATCGGTGAGAGCAGGCCCAAGTGTACCGGTCCAGCTCAGCGGGCCAGCTGTCGACGCAGGTTTTCCCGAGCCGCCGCATCCAGGCGCTGGTGGAAGAAGTCACTGAGGAAGATGCGCGGCGCCCGCAGCAGCCCCTGCAGGAAACGGCGACGCCCGGCGCGGTACAGGAAGCCCGGCACGACCCCTTTGTACTCTTCGGCCACGCCACGATCGTAGGCGGCGAACACCGGCTCGGGCGCGGCCAGGATCGCCATGTCGCAGTCCAGGAACAGCGCGGCCTCGGCATCAACGTCGTCCGGGCCCAGATCGCCATGGCGGGCTGTCAGCAGGATCAACTGCTCGACCCGCGCGGCGTCGACGCCGGCCAGTTCCGGGGCCCGTGCGATTGCCTGCAGGGACAGCGCCGCCGAACGCGCTTCGTTATCCTTGCGGCCCGCCACATAGATCGCGTCGTGGTAGAGCACGGCCAGGTACACCTCGGCGGGCCTCTGCCAGCCCGGGCCGTCAGCCACGTCCTGGCAGTGCTGCAGCACCGCGCGTACGTGTCCGAAGTGGTGGTAGGCGCGGGGCGGCGTTGCGTAGCTGTCCTGCAGCGCCTGCCACTGCGCAGGAGCCAGCGTCAGCGGAGAGAAATCCATACCCCGATCATCCCGCCTGCGCAGCCCCGCGGCAAGCTGATGGTTTTTTCACCACATACTCACAACGCTTGCCCGGTGAGGCCTGGACGCGGTTGTCCACAGCTTTGTCGAGCGCTGGTCCACATCGGTTGTGGATGAAACGCCGTACCGGCCACTCGCCGACCAACGGTCACTGCAGCGCGGCGCCGCCGGGTCTACACTCGCTGCAGGCGGGAGCGCCCGCCGCTGCCGGGAACTGTCATGTACCGCCCTGCCGCCCGCATCTTCGTCGTGGTCCTGGCCGCTTTGATGGCCGCGCCGCTCTGCGCACAGGACCACCCGCGCACCGATGCACTCCCACCCATCGGAAGCGTCCCCCCGGTGGAGGTCCCCTCACCGGAACAGGTCTTCGCGATTCCTCCCGCAATGCGCGCGATGCTGCAGGCGCAGGTGATCGACCGCAGTTCATCGCGCGAGCAGCGGCTGCAGGCACTGGTGGAAATGATCTTCGGCCGCCAGGGGCTGGACCTGCAGTACGACGCGAACGCGACCTACACCGTGGACGAAGTCTGGCAGCAGCGCCGCGCCAACTGCCTCGCCTTTACGCTGATGTTCGTGGCACTGGCGCGCGAGGCTGGCATCCAGGCCCGCGTTCAGGAAGTCGGCCAGGTCGTGTCCTGGTACCAGGACCAGGACGCCGGCGTGGTCTACAGTGTGGGCCACGTCAACGCGGGCGTGGAGATCGCGGGGCGTTACGCCACGGTCGACCTCGATCGCAACGTACTCTACGACCGCCACGGCCCGCAGCCGGTCAGCCGCGCGCGTGCACTGGCCCATTTCTACAACAATCGAGGTGCCGAACGCATGGCCGAAGGAGACCTCGTCGGCGCCCGCGCGTTCTTCGATGCCTCGGTCGTGCAGGATCGCGCATTCCCCTCGGTCTGGAACAACCTGGGTGTGCTCGACAACCGTGAGGGCAACACCGATGCGGCGCGGGAGGCACTGGACCGCGCCCTGCGCCTGGACGGCCGCCAGGATGCGGCGCTGACCAATGCCAGCGCGCTGTATCGGCAGCTTGGGCTGGATGCGCAGGCCAAGGCCCTGGAGCGACGCTTGAAGTCGGTGCAGCGTGAGGACCCGTTCGCGCAGTACATGCTGGGCACGCAGGCCGAGCAGGCCGGAAAGCTGGCCGAAGCCATCCGCTATTACCGGCAGGCCGTACGCCTGTATGACACCGCGCACCAATTCCACTTCGGGCTGGCGCGCGTGTATTTCCTGTCCGGGCAGCTTGAGCGCGCCGACCGTGAACTGACCCGCGCGCAGCTGCTGGGTGGTGCACCGGAGCAGGCACGCTACCAGGCCAAGCTCGACAGCCTGGCCCGCTGGCGCGCGCAGCAGCAGGCCAGGCGCTGAGACCGATCAGGCCTTCTTGAGGAAGCAGGTCTTCAGGACCAGGCCCTTGATCTTGTCCGAGTTGCCTTCGATGTGCTCGGCATCATCTTCGACCAGGCGGATGTTGCGGATCACGGTGCCCTGCTTCAGCGGGATCGAAGACCCCTTCACCTTCAGGTCCTTGATCACGGTGACGGTGTCGCCGGCCTGCAGGGTATTGCCGTTGCTGTCACGCACGACCAGGGTCGAACCGGCACTTTCCTCGGCGGTCCATTCGAAACCGCAATCGGCGCAGATCCACAGCGCGCCATCGGCATAGGTGTTTTCCAGGGTGCACTGCGGGCAGGCGGGAACAGACGACATCGGCAAGTACCTCAAAGTGAATCAACAGCCGCCATTGTAACCGCCCGGTCCGGGGCCCCGGCTCCCTGGCAGGTGCCCGGCCGCCGCCATGACCACGGCTGGAGCAGCCGCGACGCTGGAACTTGCAGTCGGCGGCGAACTGCAGCAGAGTGCGCGGCCCCTGACCGCCCCCGGAACTCCCCATGCGCCTCGGCATCGACTTCGGTACAAGCAACTCCGCCGCCGCCATCGTGCATGAGGGGAAACTGCTGCCGATCCGTTTCGGTGACGCCGAACAGTTCCGCACCAGCGTGTACTTCCCCGGCGTGGTGCCCGACCCGGACGACTTCCAGCTCGACGACGGCCAGGAACACCAGCTGCAGCAGATGATCGACAGCGCCGCGCGTGCAGCCCGTGCCGCCGGCCAGGAACGCACGCCGCAGGCGCTGCGCCGCGAAGCCCTGCGCGCCCTGCGCCGTGAATGGATGGAGGCCCGCGCCGGCAAGGAACGCAGCGCCAGCGACCTACTGCAGAACGCGGTCTACGGCGACGACGCGCTGGAAGCCTATTTCGAGGAACACGAAGGCAACCTGGTGCAGAGCCCGAAGTCGATGCTGGGCTACAACCTGCACCCACGCGCGAAGCAGACCATCACCGGCATCGCCGCGCACATCCTCGAACACATCCGCCTGACCGCCAGCGCCCAGCTTGGCCAGCCGCTGCGTGCCGCTCTGCTCGGCCGCCCGGTGCAGTTCCGCAGCTCGATCGGCGCGGCCGGCAATGACCAGGCACTGGATATCCTGCGCGAGGCCGCCACCCAGGCCGGCTTCGACCAGATCGATTTCCTCGAAGAACCCGCCGCGGCGGCCATGCACTACCACGCCGAAAGCCGCGAGCGGCACCAGGCGGTGATCGTCGACATCGGCGGCGGTACCACCGATATCGCGCATGCCGAAGTCGGTGGCGACGACGCCCCGCGTATCCACCGCGCGTGGGGTATCGCCCGCGGCGGTACCGACATTGATCTGGCGCTGAGCCTGTCCAGCTACATGCCGCTGTTCGGCCGCGGCATCACCCGCGTGCCCGCCCACCACTATGTGGAAGCAGCCACCGTGCAGGACATGACGCGCCAGCGCGACTTCCGCCAGCACAAATACGATCACGTCGACGAGCCGTGGGGCGGGCGCCTGCAGGCCCTGCAGGACACCGGCAATACCGCCCGCCTGTACCGCGATGTCGAACGCGCCAAGATCGCCCTCAGCGCCGCCAGCGAGCACCGCAGCACGCTGGACTACATCGCCCGCGACCTGCATGCCGACAGCAGCGCCGATGGCCTGGCCGCCGCCGCCCACGGCTACCTGGAGCAGATCCGGGAACTGCTGGCCCAAGTCCGCAGCGACATCGGGGGCGACCCGGATGCGGTGTTCCTGACCGGCGGCATGTCCCGTGCCGGCTACCTGCGCCAGGCCGTGGCCGAGGCCTTCCCGGGGGCCCGCATGGTCCACGGCGAGCCCTCGCTGGGCGTGGTCCAGGGCCTGGCGTTGGCGGCAGCCAGCCAGGATTAACAAAACGTTACGCGGTCTAAGTTACTCTTGGTCGGCTAGAACCCCGCTGCACCTTCCACCGGCCACGCCGGTGTGTGTCCACGGTGCAGCCTGGCCCGCCCTGCGGGCCTAGCGGCCATGCCTTCCTGGCTCGTTCATGGTCCGCGCAGCACCTGAGCCGCCATCGAGACCCGCTTTGGGCACCCGCCAGGCCCCTGTGGCCTTACAACCTGACGCAGCACCTGCACCCATCGACTGCCGCCGTTGTGACGCGGTCTGTTGCCGGCTGCCCGTGCTGCTGCAGCCCGGCGACCACGTGCCTGGCCAGTTCCTGTCACGCGACACCCACGGCCGTGCCGTGATGGCGCGCAACGAGGAAGGCTGGTGCGCGGCGATCGATCCCTATCACCTGCGCTGCACGATCTATTCGCAGCGCCCGGCGATCTGCCGCCAGTTTTCGATGGGCGGCGATGACTGCCGCCGCGAGCGGCAGGACTACCTGCGCCAGGCCGACGCCTGGGCGCTTTCCTCCCCTTCCACCTGACAGGAGCAACCATGCCCCGCAAGGCAAAGACCCCCGCGAAGGCCAGCAACAGCATCCGCAGCGAACGCAAGGGCGCGGCCGCCAGCACCGTGGTCAGCAGCGATTCGATCGCTTCGGACCTGGCAGCGTTCCGCAAGGCCGGTGGCAAGATCGAAGTCCTCGGCACCACCTGGGCGCTGAAGAAAGCCAGCTGACCCAGTACCGACCGCGGCGGCGCTGCCGCCGCGGCCTGCCGGACCGTGCTCAGCGATCCAGGCGTACCCGCACACTGCCCGAATGCGACTGGATGCGGATGTCTCCATCGCCGCCCCCCAGACGCGTATCGAGATGGCTGCCCGGCCCATAGCGCGGCCGCTCCACCTGACCGGCGTCGCTGTTGATCGAGCCGCTGAAGCTGTTCACCGACAGCTGTGCCGACACCGTGCGTGGCAGGCTCAGCGTGACCGAGGCACTGACCGATTCGACATTGATGCGGCCGCCGGGCGCCAACCCGGCCGCTGCCAGATCGATGCTGCCAGAGACGGTTTCCACCGCCAGTCGCTGCACGCGCCCGGCGTCGACCTCGACCCGTCCGGACACCGTCTGCGCACCGATATCACCGGACACGCCACCGCCGGCCTCGATGCGGCCACTGACGGTGTTCACATCCAGCTTCGGCGTCTGCAGGCGTGCGCTGACGCTGCCACTGACCGTGTTGAGCTTGCTGTCGCCACTGCGGCCAGCCGCGCTCAGGCTGCCGCTGACCGTGTCGGCCTGCAGCCGTCGCACATCGATACCACTGATGTCCTGGCTGGCGCTGACCGTGCTCAGCAGCAGCTCCACCGATCGCGGCACGTTCAGCACCAGCGTTGCACCACCGCTGTTGCTGCGGCGCGGATATTCGATCTCCCAGCGCACACGGTTGGCGCTTTTTTCCTGGCGCAACTGCAGGCCGTCGCTGAGCGTGCCGGTGAGCTGCACGTCATTGCGGTCCCAGCCACGCACGGTCACCTTGCCGGCCACGTTGCTCAGCTCGATGCGACCGCCCGCAGCCAAGGTGTGGCGCTCGTCGATGCGGGTGTCGGCCAGTGCCACGGCAGGGGTCAGCAGCAGCGCGACGCAGCAGGAAATCAGGGTTCGGGTCATGGGGGTCTCCTCAGGTCGTCAGGCCGGACTCGGCGGCATAGGCCGCCTGCCGGGTCAGTTCCAGCCGCAGCGCATAGGTGCGCTTGAGCTGGCCAAGCAGGTGCGGCGCACGCGGGTCCTGCGCCAGGGCGGCACGGATCTGCGCCGCGCTTTCATCCAGTTCGTGCAGGGCCGGCTGCCATTCCGGCGCCCGTCCATCGGGCAGCGAAGCGACGGCCTGCTGATACTGCTCGGTCATCGCCGCGGCCTGCAGCTGCAGGGCGGACGGCGCCGGCGTATCCGGCTGCGCATGCCGCCACGGCGCCACCGCATACAGTGCCAGGCTGGCCGCCAGGGCAGCGCCGGCCGGCAACCACCAGCGGCGCCGCGAACGCACCGGCAGGACCATCACGTTGTCCGTTGGCGCGGGTGCTGCCTGCGATTCACGCGGCGGCAGCCGGGCGGACAGGCGTGCCCAGCCATCGGCGGGTACATCGCGCTCGTTCGGCAGCGCGCGCAGCCGGGCCAGCAGGTCGTGATCGGAATCGTGTTCGTGTGTACTCATGTCATGTCTCCCAGCCGTGCGCGCAACAGGCCGCGCGCACGATGCAGCTGTGCCTTGGAACTGCCGACAGCCATCTGCAGCTGCTCGGCGATTTCCTGGTGTTTCCAGCCTTCGATATCGTGCAGCACCAGTACCGCACGCGCCCGTGGTGGCAGTGTCGACAATGCGCGCTCCAGGTCACGCTCGGTACCCGCGCAACGGTCATGCACCGCCAGTTCCTGCAGGCCGCCATCGACATCCTCCAGACTGTCGTGATCCTGCCCTGCGGCGCGACCGCGCAGTTCCATCAGTGCGGCGTTGACCCCCAGCCGATGCAGCCAGGTGGACAGGCTGCTCTCGAAACGGAACCCTGGCAGGGCTTTCCAGGCCTGCAGGAAGGCCTCCTGCAGCGCATCCTCGGCACGTGCCTGCTGGCCGCCACACAACCGCCACAGGACAGCGAATACACGCGGCGCGTGACGCCGGTACAGCAGTTCGTAGGCAGCGGTGTCGCCGGCGGCCGCCGCCCGCACCAGGGCGGGTTCGTCGACGGCGTCGTTGGCGGCAGGCAGCGCGGGCATGGTGGTGTCGAGCATATCGCTTGGATGCGGCGACCCGGGAAAAGGTTTAGAGCCGATCGACGGCCGATGCCATGCAACCTTTTCGACGGCTGCTGCATCCATGGAAGGTCCTTCGCGAATCTGCCGTCCGGGAGTCCTGCCATGTCCAGCCCTTCCTGCGCCGCCCTGCTGGTGATCGCTGCCTGCGTCCTGCTGCAGGCGCTGGGCCTGTCACTGCAGCTGCGCCCCGACAACGGCCGCGCCTGCCTGCATCAGCACCGCCAGGAGCTGGTCTGCCTGGCCTGGACCCCGGCGGTCGAATCCCCCGCACGCGCCGGGTAACATCGAGGGCCGTTATTGCCACCCGTCGTCGCCCCCATGATGTTGTCGCTGAAGGATCACCTGCCGGCCTGGACCTACCCTTGGCTCCACGACGCGGGTATCGCCGTGAAGATCCTGCTCACCCTGCTGGCCGCGTGGCTGCTGCGGGTGCTGGCACGGCGCTTGATCCGCCGCTTCGCCGAGCACTACACGCTGCCACCGGAAATGGTGATGGGCGCGCGCCGGATCACCAGTTTCGTGGTCTATTTCAGCGCAGTGCTGTACATCCTCAGCCTGCTCGGCGCATCGCCGTCGGTACTGTGGACCGCGTTCACCGGCTTCGCGGCGGTGGGTGCGGTGGCCTTCTTCGCGGCCTGGAGCGTGCTCTCCAACATCTTCTGCACGCTGCTGATCTTCACCACGCGCCCGTTCCGCCTGCATGACTACATCGAGGTGCTGGAGAACGGCGAGAAACCGGGCCTGAAGGGCCGGGTGATCGACGTGAACCTGATCTACACCACGCTGCAGGAGACCGGCGACGGCCACGAGGGCACGGTGCTGCAGCTGCCGAACAACCTGTTCTTCCAGCGCACGGTGCGGCGCTGGCGCGACCCGGCGCAGGCCCCCGGTGGCATCCAGGGCGACGGCTGAGGGAGGTTCTTCTTTGCAGGGCTGCACCCTGCACCTGCCGAGGCCGAAGCCGAAGCCGAAGCAAGATCAAGAGCGGCATTCCGTGGGATGGCGGGGCGGTGTGGGTGGTCAGGACACGCCGTGAACCCGTCCATGGGGGCTCGATGGCGCCATCCATGGCGCCAACGGTCCTGCCCACCCACACCGCCCCACCTCTGACAGATTCCGCGCGCTGTTGGTGGGTGCCGACCGTTGGTCGGCACATCTGTCAGATATCGATAGTCAAAATTGAATCCGACCCCGTGCCGACCAACGGTCGGCATCAGCAGCGGGTTCCAACAGATCGCGGAAATCTGTCAGAGGCGGGGCGGTGTCGGAGTGCGGGGTGTCCGCGGCATGGATGCCGCGGCCAAGCCCCCATGGACGGGTTCACGGCGTCCCCGCACTCCGACACCGCCCTGCCAACCCACGGAATGCCAGCCTTTGATGTTGACGTTGCTTCTGCAGGTGCAGGGCGCAGCCCTCCAATAAAACACCCCTTACCTCAGCTGGCTGTCCTTGCTGCCACGCCGGTTGTAGCCGGCATGCGCCTGTTCTTCGTCGTCATGCGCCTGCTGGCACGCCACGCACAGCCGTACCCCGGGCACGGCCTGGCGCCGCGCCAACGGAATCGGTGCGTCGCATTCCTCACAGTGTTCCAGACCAGGGCCCTGCCGCAGCTGGCGCCGCGCGCGGGCAATCGCATCGTCGACGGTGGCGTCGATCTGATCCTGGACCGCGCCGTCTCCCGCCCAACCGGTGGCCATGGCCATCCTCCGCAGGTGTGTCGCCTGATATGGGGACGATACACCCGCGCACAAAGGAGCAGACCTGTGTTGAGCCGAGCCATGCCCGGCTGATCTTCAGCAATCTGAGCAGAACGTGGAGGGCTTCAATCAGGTCGATCGCGACTTAATCCCCTCCGTCCCCTTTTCGCTTACCAGACCAGGTCGTCGGGCACCTGGAACTGCGCGTAGTAGGCGTCGTCCTCGGCATTGCCGGTGGATATCTCAGCGGTCGAGCCCGGCTGGCCGTGGTCGACGATGATCGCTTCCGGGGCGCGCTCACGCACCTTCTCGGCAGCAGCACGTGGCAGCAGCGCGTAACCGTCGCCGTGGGCAACGATGACCAGCACGCCGACCGACAGCGCCTTGCGCAGCTTGGGGTCGATCAGCAGGGTGCGGATCGCCGTGCCATCGCTGAAGCGGTACTCGTCATCGCCCTTGTGGGGCACGGCATGGGCCGCGATGATCTGCTTCGCCTGCGCCTTCTGTTCAGCCTGCCTGGCCTGCGCATTGCGCTCGGCGGCCAGCGCGCGGTCGCGCTCGATCTTCTCGGCGCGGACGCGTTCAGCCTCGCGCTGGACCTCGGCCGAGGTCGATTCGGCCTTGCCCTGGCGGGCCTTGGCCTGCTCGCGCGCGGCGGCGCTGGCCTGCGACTTCTTGGCCAGGCCGGCCTTGAGCAATTGTTCCTGCAGCGCGTTGGGCTTTGCCATGGTCGGTGCGTACCGCGTGTAATCTTGGATGCCCCATTCTACCGACGCCCCGCCGCCCCTGCATGGCAGTCCTGAAGTACCTCACCGGCTATCCCGAACCCCTGGTCGCCCAAGTCAGCGAACTGCTGGCGCAGGGCAAGCTCGGCCCCTGGCTGCAGCAGCGCTATCCCGACCCCCACGAGGTGCGCAGCGACCGCCAGCTGTACGACTACACCCAGGAACTGAAGGACCGCTACCTGCGCAAGTCGGTGCCGCTCAACAAGGTCTGCTACGACAACACGCTGGAAGTGATCAAGCACGCGCTGGGCACTCATACCGCCATTTCCCGCGTGCACGGCGGCCGCCTCAAGGCCAGCCGCGAGATCCGCATCGCCACCGTGTTCCGCCAGGCACCAGCAGCGTTCCTGCGCATGATCGTGGTGCATGAGCTGGCCCACCTGAAGGAAGCCGACCACAACAAGGCCTTCTACCAGCTGTGCCAGCACATGGAGCCGGAGTACCTGCAGCTGGAGTTCGATACCCGCCTGTACCTGACCGAGCTGGCCAACCGCGGCCAGCGCTGACCGGCCGCAGCAGCTACACTGCGCGCCCCCTGCCCGACCTTGCCGCCATGGAACCGATCCGTCTCGACAAACGCCTGTCCGCCCTGCTCGGCATCCCGCGCGGCGAAGCGCGACGCTACATCGAAGGCGGCTGGGTCACGGTCAACGGCGAGGTGGTGGAACAGCCGCAGCGCCCGGTCGATGACAGCGCGGTGATCGTCGTAGCCGAGCAGGCCAGCGATGAAAAGGCCGAACGGGTCAGCATGCTCCTGCACAAGCCGGCCGGCGTTGCCGCCGAGACTCTCTGCGCGCTGGTCAGCAGTGACAGTCGCAGCGAGCTCGATGCCAGCGGCATCCGCCCCCTGCAACGCCACTTCCACGGCCTGCAGCTGGCCGCCTCGCTTCCGGCCAGCGACAGCGGCCTGGTGGTGGTCAGCCAGGATCCGGCCGCGCTGGCCCATCTGCAGCGCAATCTGGGCCGCACCGAGCAAGAATACCTGATCGAAGTGGCCGAAGGCGGCCCGGAGCGTGGGCCATGGCTGATGGCGCGTCTGCAGCAGGAGGCCGGCGGCGGCAAGGTCAGCTGGCAGAGCGAACAACGCCTGCGCTTTGCCGGCAAGGGGCTTACCGCCAAGGGCCTGCGTGCAGCGGTGACAGCCGCCGGGCTGCAGGTGACCGGGGTGCGCCGCCTGCGTATCGGACGCGTGGCGCTGGGGCCGCTGCCGCCGGAGCAGTGGCGCTACCTGGGCAGCGACGAGCGGTTCTGAGGTGTGCGGGTCAGAGCCCTTTCCTGTGGAATGGGATCCGACCCCATCGGTGACGCCCCCTCGGGGTGGGATCCCGTGCCGAAGGCAAGGGCTCTGACCCCCTGTCGAGGGCTCTGACCCCCTGTCGATCCTGCAGGCATTCCTTCACGCATGGCGTGGCTCTACCATCGGGGCATGAGCCTGCCCAAGCCGCTGTGGCGACGCCTGCTGCGCATCGCTGCAATCATTCTCGCTGCGCTGGTGCTGCTGGTGCTGTCCGGCCTGCTGCTGGCCGACCACCTCACGCCGCAGGCACGGGGCACGCCTTCGCATGTGCTGCCACTGCAGCCGGCGCAGACCCGCATCGACCAGCAGATCGTGCCATTGCAGGAGGCCCATCCCGGCCAGTCCGGCGTGGCCTTCCTCAGTGATGGCATGGATGCCTTCGCCGCACGCGCGATGATCACCACGCACGCAGGCCGCAGCCTGGACCTGCAGTACTACATCTGGCACGACGACCTGATCGGCCACCTGATGGCCAAGGCGCTGTATGACGCCGCCGAGCGCGGCGTGCGCGTGCGCATCCTGCTTGATGACATGAATGCCAAGGACAAGGACGCGCTGATGATGGCGCTCGATGCGCATCCGAACATCGAGATCCGCCTGTACAACCCGTTCCGCAACCGGACCGGCATCCTGCGCATGGTGGAGATGGTGCAGCGCTTCTTCAGCGTGAACCACCGCATGCACAACAAGAGCTGGATCGCCGATGGCCGCGTCGCGATCGTCGGTGGCCGCAACATCGGCGAGGAGTATTTCAGCGCGCGCACCGATGTGAACTTCCAGGATCTGGACCTGCTGGTCGCCGGCCCCGCCGTGGAGCAGGCCAACCGCATCTTCGACGACTACTGGAACAGCGAAACCGCCATTCCGGTATCCGCGCTTGCCTTCCATACCGACGCACAGCTGCGCCTGCTGGTGCGCGAATCGGACCATGAGGCGCAGCGGGACGTGGCCCGGCCGTACCTGGCGCGCGTGGCCGAATCACGCAAGCGGCAGCGCCCGAGCCCCGAGCCGCTGCGCTGGAGCGGTGCAGTGCGCATCGTGTCCGACCCGCCGATGAAGCACCGCAAGGACGATCGCGCTGCCTGGCTGGTGTCGACCCTGATCAGCGAGCTGCAGGCCGCCAGGCACAAGGCCCTGTTGATCTCGCCCTACTTCGTTCCCGGCAACGAGGGCCTGGATGGCCTTTCGGCCATGTCCGGGCGGGGCGTGCAGGTCGGCGTGGTCACCAACTCACTGGCCGCCAATGACGTCGCCGCCGTACATGGTGGCTACATGGGCTACCGCGTGCCGTTGCTCGAAGCCGGCGTCCACCTTTACGAACTGAAGGCACAAGGGCAGTCCGGCGATGCCGGCGTGTTCGGCAGCAGCGGCGCCAGCCTGCATACCAAGGCGTTCCTGGTCGATGACCGCCGCGGTTTTGTCGGTTCGTTCAACCTCGACCCGCGCTCGGCCTATCTGAACACCGAGATGGGCGTGCTGTTCGACGATCCGGTGCTGGGCGCACAGCTGCGGGACGAGTACCTGCGCCTGGCTGATCCCAGGCACAGCTGGTGGCTGGCGCTGGATGACCGTCGCCGGTTGCGCTGGCTGGAGCGCGAACCTCCACCGCACTGGGTGGAGGCCGAGCCGGGGGCAACGGCGCGCAAACGCTGGTTGTCGCGGGTGATCAGCTGGCTGCCGGTCGAATCGCAGCTGTAGCGCTCAGGGTGTTGGACCCGCCTCTTCCTGTCCGGCCTCATCACGTGTTTCCACGCTGCGTCCATGCAGGCGCCGCCAGATCCAACGCAGGGCATGCGGCGGCGCCGAAGGCAACTGTTCGAGCAGGGCCAGCATGCGGCTCTGGCTGGCATGTCCATGCCGGCACAGCAGGCTGGCTGCCGCCGCAGCGCTGGCCAGACGCAGGCTGTCGGCGAGTGGGCCATCGGCCTCCGGCGCCAGTGCCTGGTGCACGGGCTCGGGCAGCTCCCAGGCTGCAGCCACGCGTTGTGCCAGCGGCAACGACCATTGTTGGAGCAGTTGCAGGGCCAGCGCCGGCTCTACGGTTTCGTCGCGTGCCTGCGCTTCCTGCAGCAACTGGCGCATCACCAGCGCTGACCCCAGCCCCTGCACCAGGCCCAGCCACTGCGCAGCGAAGGCATCACCGAAGGTGACCGTGCGCGCATGATCGGCGGCCGCACGCGAAGCCAGCAGTGCGTGCTCCCAGATGATCGTACTGAACTGCGGAAACATGCCGCACTGCACCTGCATCACCGGCTGCACCAGCACTGCGCTGATGATCTGGCGCACGCCCTCGGTACCGACCAGGGTCACCGCACGCTGCAGGCTTTCCACCGGCCGCTCATGCACCTTGTAGGCCGGGCTGTTGGCGATGCGCAGCAGATTTCCGGTCAGCACCGGGTCCTGGCCGATGATCGCGGCCATCACCCGTGCCGAGGCGGCATCGTCGTTGACGGTCTGGATCAGCTGCGGCAGCAGTTGCGGGCGCCGTGGCAGGTGCCGGGCGGCCCAGTCACGGTCCTGCAGCGCGCGCGCCACCGCTTCGCCCAGTGCCGGATCCTGCACGGGGGCAGGCTCGCCAGCCAGCCGTGGGTACAGGGCAAGTGCATGCAGGCCGCGCTGCAGGTGGGCGGCGATCTCGCCGGCCTGCAGGGCCTCGCCCTGAAGGCTGGCTGCGGCAGCAGCGACCGCCTGTCGCGATACGGCCGCCAGGCGCAACGGAGCCGCCCCGGTCGAGCGCGCCAGCCAGCCGCGCAGCGATCGCCACCAGGCCGGCGTCATCGCCGCCTGCCCTGTCGTTGTGGTGCCCTTGCCGTCACTGACCGCCCTGCCTCTTCACGCGA
The DNA here is from genome assembly GCF_018320795.1 of Stenotrophomonas sp. PE591. Taxonomy (NCBI): domain Bacteria; kingdom Pseudomonadati; phylum Pseudomonadota; class Gammaproteobacteria; order Lysobacterales; family Lysobacteraceae; genus Stenotrophomonas; species Stenotrophomonas sp. PE591. The sequence continues at coordinate 229,372 of NZ_JAAOKO010000002.1, read as the reverse complement.
ATCCGGCCACCCGCCGTCGTCGCAGCATCGGCCGCACTTTCATCTTCTTTAACCGGAAGGGCGCCGATGTCGACGGCAGCGACCGGGGGAATGGACTAGAATGGCGCCGCGCGACCCGTCCCCCTGCACTGACGACGTCGCTTTTTTTGTTTTGGGACCCTACCGTTCACTGGCCGTTCGCTGCAGTTCGCCGCTGTTCGCGCCATCGGAGACGCCATGCTATTCGAAACCCTCGCCACCACCGGCCACGAACAAGTGGTGTTCTGCCACAACCACGATGCCGGCCTGAAGGCGATCATCGCCATCCACAACACCACCCTGGGCCCGGCCCTGGGCGGCGTGCGCATGCGCCCTTACGCCAGCACCGACGAGGCGCTGGCCGATGTGCTGCGGCTGAGCCGGACGATGACCTACAAGAATGCGCTGGCCGGGCTCAACGTGGGCGGCGGCAAGGCGGTGATCATCGGCGACCCGAAGACGGACAAGACCGAGGTACTGTTCCGCGCCTTCGGCCGCTACGTCGATTCGCTGGGCGGCCGCTACATCACCGCCGAGGACGTTGGCACCGACGTCAACGACATGGAGAACATCTACCTGGAGAGCCAGTTCGTGACCGGCGTGCACCAGGTCCATGGTGGCTCCGGCGATCCGGCGCCTTTCACGGCCTACGGCGCACTGCAGGCACTGATGGCGTCGATGCGCTTCAAGTTCGGCCATGAGGAAGTAGGCAAGACCAGCATCGCGGTGCAGGGCCTGGGCCACATCGGCATGGAACTGGTGAAACTGCTGCGTGACCGCGGCGCCAAGCTGTATGTCACCGACTTGGACAGTGCGCTGGTTGATCGTGCAGTCAGCGATTTCGGCGCCGAGGCGGTCAAGCCGGACGAGATCCACGAAGTGAACGCCGATGTGTTCGCACCGTGTGCGCTGGAAGGCGCGATCAACGCCGACACGCTGCCGCGGATCAAGGCCAAGATCATCTGCGGCACTGCCAACAACCAGCTGTCGAGCCTGGAGATCGGCGACGAACTGCATGCGCGCGGCATCCTCTACGCCCCGGACTACGCCGTCAACGCCGGCGGCGTGATGAACGTGTCGCTGGAGATCGACGGCTACAACCGCGAACGCGCGATGCGCCTGATCCGCAGCATCTACCACAACCTCACCCGCATCTTCGAACTGTCGCAGCGCGAGAACATCGCGCCGCAGCGGGCCGCCGATCGCATTGCGGAAAGCCGCATCCTGTCGATCGGCAAGCTGAAGATGCCGCTGGGCCGCAGCACTCCGCGCCTGGGCAACCTGCGCGGCGGCTGAGGCTGCAGACGTCGCGCCGGGAGCCTTCCCGGCGCGACCGATTGCTAGAACCCGGTGCTGTAGCGCAACGCAGCCTGCCGCGCGCCCTCGCCACCGATACGCTGGTCGAAACCCAGGCTCAAGCGGCCATTGCGGCCCCACCACGATTCCAGCGCGACGCCGATCAGCGCACTGCCGCGCGGCGCATTCCAGCCTGCCAGCGGCGCCCAGGCATCCACGCCGACAAAACTGGCCTGCCAATCGGCGTCACCGCCGTCCAGCCGCTGCTGCCACTCGGCGTGTCCGCGCAGGTTCCAACGCCCCCAGCCCCGCTCGCCGCGGATGCCGGCCAGCATCTGGCTGCGCTGCGCGCGGGTGGCATCACCCCGCAGGCCGAAGCCGAAACCGCCCAGCTCATTGAACGCATCGGTATCGACACGCGTGGTGCTGGCACCGAGGTAGGGCGTCAACGAAGCGCCTGCGCGGCCCAGGCGATATCCGCCTTCCACGCTGGCGCTGCTGAAACGCCCGCCGTAACGCGCCGAGACACCGTAGGCGCCCGCACCCAGCAGCAGCTGGCGATCCAGCGCGCGGGTGAACTGGCCACTGCCGAACTGGGCCAGCGCATAGCCACGCCCCAGGCTCCAGCCAGCGTACAACTGTGCCTGCGCCTGGCGATCACGCCCGCGATCACCGCCGAAACTGCTGCCACCATTGCTGCGGGTCTCACCGAAGGCGACGCCCATCAGGCCGTTGCCGCCCAGCGGCAGATCCTGGCCGGCCATCCAGCCCCGGCTGTCGGCGGCGTTGCCGGCGAAGCTGCCCTGCCCCGCCTCACCCAGCGCGCTCTGCCAGCTCCCGCGCAGGCGCGGGGTGGCCTGTACACGATCGAAGCGCTCGGCAATCGCACGCCGCGACATGTCGATGCTGTCGAAGGTGGCAGCCTCGGCGCGGGCATGCGCCTGGCCGGACAGGCTCTGCAGGCTGTCGGCCAGGCCCTGCTGGCCGCCTCCGGCCCACTGCAGCGCACCGGCTGCCGCACCGAAGGGCGATCCCTGCAGGCCGGTGTTGCCGTCGAGCACTGCGAATGCGCCTTCCAGGCGCTGCGCTGCGGCCTGTGCGGAGGCGCTCAGGCCACTGGCTGCGGCGGTGACGCTGACCTGGTTCACGTTCAACCAGGCGTTGTTGCTGTCGTAGCCATACGTGGGTGCCACCAGGGTCAGCCCCTGCAGGCCGGTGGAAGTGGCTTGGGTACTGAAGGTGCCGTTCAGGCCACCCCCGGCGTGGATGAGGTCCTGGCGCGTTCCGTTCTGCGGCACATAGCCGGAGACGAAGCCGTGCACACGCACACCGCCATTGATCGTTGCGTTGCCGGTGACCTGAAGTGCGTTGGCACCGAGCGCGATCATCAGCTGCGCGCCGGGCTGCTGGGTGTAGTTGCCCTCGATGGTGCCGGTGGTATTGCCGGTGGTGAGGAACACGCTGCCGCCGTTGACCACATTGCCGATCACCCGCGGCGTGCCACCGTTGAACTGCAGACCGGTGGAATCCGGGTCGGGCTGGGCGAGGATCGTCACATTGGAACGGATCACGCCACTGTTCTGCAGCGTCAGGATGCCGCGCTCGATGCGGGTGGCGCCGGAATAGCTGTTGTTGCCGGCCAGTACCAGCTTGCCTCCGCCCTGCTTGACCAGGCCACCGCTGCCGGTGATGTCGTTGCTCCACATCGAGTTGGTCGAGCCGGCATCAACGTTGGCAACCACATCGCCCCAGTCGAAGCGGCCGGGACCGTTGATCGCGCGACCGATGTCGAGCAGGCCATAGCCGAACACCGGATCCACGCCGGGCGCACCGATGTCCTTGGCAGTGCCCAGCAGGGTCTGCCTCACCAGATCGTTGTTGAAGTAGGGGAAGCGCTGCCAGACCAGCGCCGCCGCACCGGAGACCAGCGGCGCGGCGAACGAGGTGCCGTAGTTCCAGTAGTAACTGCCACCGTTGGCATCCGGGTAGACCGCGCTGCCCGGCGCTGCCAGGCAGTAGCGGGCCGCCTGGCCGCAGGCATTCGAATAGCTGGCCAGCGCTCCCGGCGTAAACGGGTCCACCGCCGTGGCCACCAGCCAGCCGCGCTCCAGATCGGCCGCCGGAAGCGTGCCTGCCACGCCCTTCTGGCTGGGCAGCGCGGCCAGGCTGCTCGGTTCGCTGCGGCCGTCATTGCCGGCGGCGAACACCACCAGGCCACCGTGGTTGATCACGAACGGCCGGTATTCGGCGGCTACCTGCGCGGTGGTCGGCAGGTCGGTCCAGTACAGGCCGCCCCACGAGTTGTTCATCACCTTCACGTTGTAGCTGATCAGGTCCTGGTGGACCTGGGCCACGCCCAGCGGCCCACTGAAGGCATTGCCCTGGCCACTGCCGTCGTCGGTCGGCGGCTTGTCGGAAATGATTCTTGCCGAGACGATCTGGGCGCCTGGCGCGATACCGCCCGGCCAGGTCCCCACTGCTGCGCCGGCGGCGAGGCTGGCCACGGCGGTGCCATGCCCGACCACGTCATCAACCGCCAGGTTGTTCCTGGCGGGATCGATGTAATTGAAGTTGGCCAGCACGCGACCATTCAAGGCCACCGCGTTGCGCTGCACGCCCGAATCGACGATGCCGATGCGCACGCCCTGCCCGGTCAGGCCGGCGGCCTGTGCGGCACGCGCGTTGGTGACTGAAAGATGCGCGTCAAAGGCCGGCTCCTGCGGCTTGGCCGGCGGTGGTGTCGTCGGCGGAGGCGTGGTTGGAGGTGTCGGCGTGGTCGGGGGCGGGTCGACGCGCACGTTGCTGCCGCCTCCGCCGCCTCCACCACAGGCCGTCAGCGCCATCGCCAGCGCGGTTGCCAGCACAGACCTCACCATCATCGTTCGCTCCATCGATTCCTTCCCGTGAACGTTGGCCTGCCTTCATCCCGGCAGGCGTTCGGCGCCGCACAGCGGCAGCCCTCCCCGACCCTCTATACTTGGGCCGACCCCCACGCAGTCTGCCGGGAAACCGGGGCGCATCCAACGGCCTCCGGTCTCCTTTCCGAACATTGCTTACGCATCAACGAGATTGCCATGTCCAACATCGTCATCGCCGCCGCCAAGCGCACCGCCATCGGCTCCTTCCTCGGCCAGTTCAACGGCGTGCCGACCCCGACCCTCGGCGCGGCAGCCATCGCCGCCGCGCTGGAACAATCGGGTGTCCCGGCCAGCGACGTTTCCGAAGTCCTGATGGGCTGCGTGCTGCCGGCCAACCTCGGCCAGGCGCCCGCCCGCCAGGCGGCGATCGCCGCCGGCATCCCGCTGTCGGCCGGTGCCACCACGCTGAACAAGGTGTGCGGCTCGGGCATGAAGACCATCATGCTCGGCCATGACCTGATCAAGGCCGGCTCGGCCAGCATCGTGGTCGCCGGCGGCATGGAATCGATGTCCAACGCCCCGCACATGCTGCCGAACTCCCGTACCGGCAACCGTTTCGGCAACTTCCAGGCGGTCGACCACATGGCCCACGATGGCCTGGTCAACGCCTACGACGGCAAGGCCATGGGCGAATTCGCCGAGTGCGCGGTGGACAAGTACCAGTTCAGCCGCGAAGAGCAGGACGCCTATGCGATCGAGTCGGTCAAGCGCGCGCAGGCTGCCCAGGCCAACGGTGCATTCGCCGACGAGATCGTCGCGGTGAAGGTAGCCACCCGCAAGGGTGAGGTCGAGGTCGCCATCGACGAGCAGCCGGGGCGCTCCGACATCGCCAAGATCCCGACCCTGCGTCCGGCCTTCAAGAAGGACGGCAGCGTGACCGCCGCCAGTTCCTCCAGCATCTCCGACGGTGCCGCCGCGGTGGTGCTGCTGACCGAAGAGGATGCCGCCGCGCGAGGCATCACGCCACTGGCCCGCATCGTCGGCCACGCCACCCACTCGCAGGAACCGGAGTGGTTCACCACCGCCCCGATCGGCGCGCTGCACAAGCTGCTGGGCAAGACCGGCTGGTCGCTGGACCAGGTCGATCTGTTCGAAATCAACGAAGCCTTTGCCGTGGTGGCGATGGCCCCGATGCGCGAACTGGGCATCCCTCACGACAAGCTCAACGTGAATGGCGGCGCCTGCGCACTGGGTCACCCCATCGGTGCCTCCGGCGCACGTCTTGTGGTGACCCTGGTCAACGCTCTGCGCACGCGTGGTGGCAAGCGCGGCATTGCCACCCTCTGCATCGGCGGCGGCGAAGCAACGGCAATCGCCATCGAATTGATTTAAAAAGATTTAACGATGATTTCGCAAAAATGAATGCGGGATCGCTTGACACCCAATCTTGGCTTGTCATCATGTTGTCGGCGCGCAGCATGCGCGTTGCCTAATTCTAACGACGAGGATTTACACAATGAGCATCAACAAGCTGCTGGTCGCGATGTCCCTGGCTCTGGCCCTGGCCGCCTGCTCGAAGCAGGAAGCTGCCCAGGACGCCGCTGCTTCGGCCAACGAAGCCGCCACCGAAGCCCAGGCTGCTGCCGACCAGGCCGCCGCTGCTGGCGCCCAGACCGCCGACGCTGCCCAGCAGGCCGCTGACACCGCCGCCACCGCTGCTGACGCCGCCACCGACGCCGCTGCCCAGACCGCCGGTGCTGCCACCGACGCTGCTGCCGGCGCTGCTGCTGACGCTGCCAAGGCTGCTGAAGGCACCGCTGAGAAGGCCAAGGACGCTGCTGAAGAAGCCAAGAAGTAATAACTTCTTTCTTCACGCTGTTCTGGAAAAGCCGCTGGTTCGCCAGCGGCTTTTTCTTTGCGTGGATGCCGGCGATCAAGCCCCTGCATCGCGACCCGGTCTTCACAACGGCATGAATAGGCTGGCGTCCCCATCCATTGCAGTGCCGGAGACCGCCATGAAGATTCGTCCGATCACCACCACCCTGCTGGCCGCCTCCCTGCTGCTGGCTCTGGCCGCCTGCAAGGGCCCGGAAGCCGAACAGGCCAAGCAGGACGCGCAGCAGGCGGCCGACAGCGCCGGCGCTGCCGCCCGCGACGCCGTCGACAAGGCTGCTGCCGCCACCCGCGAAGCCGCCGACAAGACCGCCGCCGCTTCCGAGCAGGCCGCCGCCGATACCCAGCAGGCGCTGGACAAGGCCGCAGACGCCACTGCCAACGCCGCCGACAAGGCCAAGGACGCCGCAACCGACGCCGCCGCGCACGCCAGCGACGCCACCGCCGACGCCGCGCAGAAGGTCGCCGACAAGGCCCGCGATGTCGCCAATGACGCCAAGGCCAACGCCGCCAAGGAAGAAGCCAAGCACTAAGCCCTACCGGCAGCCGAGCACCGGCTCGGTTCCACAGGAAAAGCCGCGGCACTGCCGCGGCTTTTCTGCTTTTCGCTCCCTGCTTCTTCTGTTGATTCCGTGGTGTGCGCCCACGGAAAGTCTCCAAGGACGCGCGGGTAGGTTGCGCAGGGGCGTAAGCGCCATGGATGGCGCGCCCGAGCCTTATCTGATGAAAATCTGTCAGCGTAGGTGTCGAGAGCCGGCGTGGGCCGCCCCTACGGCAGCGCGCGCGCCAGCATCGCCGTAAGCTCCAGCCCCGCCGGCAGCGTCCCGAACGCCAGCCCATGCTCCCCTTCCAGCCGGCTACGCACGAACGCCTCCGCCATCGGACTGCGCGCACGCATCAGCAGCGCCGCCTGCAGCAGCAGCGCAGTGCGCTCGCAGAACAGCCGCGCCTGCGCTTCCTCCGGTGGCGGCGCCGCTGCCCAACGCTGCAATGCCGCTGCATAGCGCGCATCACGGTCGGCCACCGACGCCAGCTCACAGCGCAACGCCGCCATCGCCTCCGGTTCACGCGCCAGCGCACGCAGCACATCCAGGCACTGGATGTTGCCGCTGCCCTCCCAGATCGAATTCAACGGTGCCTGCCGGTACAGGCGCGGCAGCATTGACTCCTCCACGTAGCCGGCACCGCCCAGGCATTCCTGCGCTTCATTGACGAAGGCCGGCGCACGCTTGCACAGCCAGTACTTGCCCAGCGCCGTCCCCAACCGCGCCATCGCCGCTTCATTGGCATCCACACCGGCACGATCCACCGCGCGTGCGATGCGCATCGCCAACACCGTGGCCGCTTCCGACTCCAGCGCCAGATCAGCCAGCACGTTGGTCATCAGCGAGTGCTCCACCAGCAGCTTGCCGAAGGTGCGCCGATGGCGTGCATGATGCAGCGCCTGCGCCAGCGCCATGCGCATCTCCGCGGCCGCACCCAGCATGCAGTCCAGGCGGGTCATCATCACCATCCCGATGATGGTCGCCACGCCACGCCCTTCTTCGCCCACGCGCCATGCCTGCGCGCCACAGAACTCGACCTCGCTGGACGCATTGGACCAGTCACCCAGCTTGTCCTTCAGCCGCATCAGCCTGAATGCATTGCGGTCGCCATCGGCCAGCCGGCGCGGCATCAGCAGGCAGGTCAGCCCGCCCGGCGCCTGCGCCAGCACCAGGAAGCCATCGCACATCGGCGCGGAAAAGAACCACTTGTGGCCGACCAGGCGGTAACGTTCGCCATCGATCGGCTCGGCGCGCGTGCTGTTCGCACGTACATCCGAGCCGCCCTGCTTCTCGGTCATGCCCATGCCCAGCGTGATGCCGGTCTTGTCCGCCACCGGCACGTCGCGCGGGTCATAGACCGGCGCGGCGGCCTTGCGCGCCCATTCGGCCAGGTGCGGCTGCGACTGCAGCACTGCCACCGCCGCATGGGTCATGGTCAAGGGGCAACTGGTGCCGGCTTCGGCCTGGTGGTGCAGGTAGCTCAGCGCCGCACGCGCGACGTGTGCGCCGGGCTGCGGCTCGTGCCAGGACAAACCCGCCACGCCATGCTGCTTCGCTGCGGACATCAGCTGGTGGTACGCAGGGTGGAACTCGACCGTATCAATGCGGTGGCCCTGCGCATCGTGCGTACGCAGCCGCGGGCGATCACGGTTGGCATCGAAGCCGAGCCGGTACAACTCGTCGCCGGCCAAGGCCCCGTACACGGCCAGGCGTGGCGCTAAGGCACCGGCACCCTCGCGATGCACCGCCTCCGCCAACGCCACATCGTCGGTCCACAGCTGGCGGCCCGCGAACGGTGGCGGCTGGTTCAGCACCACATGGGTTTCAAATGGCGCGTTGCTGCTGAAGCTGGGTCCACTCATCCGGTCCATCCTGGCGGCAAGAGGTATGCGGTCCGATTGTGCCGCATGCCCCGCCAAGCCCGTGTTCAGGCCGGTTCTCACCGCCTGCACGAAGCGCAGGCCACAGTGGCCGCATGGAAGGCAATGACGATCTGGTAGTGCTGCGTCCGGAGGGGCTGTACTGCGCCGCGGGAGATTTCCACATCGATCCCTGGCGCCCGGTGCCGCGCGCGGTCATCACCCATGGCCACGGCGACCACGCGCGCCCGGGCATGGGCGAATACCACTGCAGCGAAGGAAGCCTGCCGATCCTGCGCTGGCGGCTGGGCGATGTTGGCGTGCAGGCGCACGCCGAGGGGGTGCCGTTCCGCTTGGGCCGGGTGCAGGTATCGCTGCATCCGGCCGGTCATGTGCTCGGTTCGTCGCAGGTGCGCATCGACGATGGTGAACGGGTGTGGGTGGCGTCCGGCGACTACAAGCGCCAACCCGACCCGACCTGCACGCCCTTCGAAGTGGTGCCCTGCGATACGTTCATCACCGAAGCGACGTTCGCGCTGCCGATCTATCGCTGGCCGGACACCCCGGCGGTCGCCGCAGAGATCGTGGCGTGGCGCCGCGAATGCGAACAACGTGGCGAAGCGGCGATCCTGCTGTGCTATGCACTCGGCAAGGCGCAGCGGGTGCTGGCCGAGTTGTTGCCACTGGACGACCGCCCCGCGTGGCTGCACGGCGCCATCGCCAATGGCGTGTCGGTCTACCGGCAGGCCAACATCCCGATGCTGGAGACGCTCACCGTCGCCGAACAGGGGCGTCAACCCGATGCCGCCGGCCAGTTGATCCTGGCCCCACCCTCGGCCGCAGGCACGCCGTGGATGCGCCGCTTCGGACCGCATCAACTGGGGTTCGCCTCGGGGTGGATGCAGTTGCGCGGCAACCGGCGGCGCCGCAACGTCGACCGGGGCTTCGTCATTTCCGACCACGCTGATTGGCCCGCGCTGCTGCAGACCATCGAACAGACCGGCGCGCAGCGGGTCATCGCCACCCATGGCAATACCGATGCATTGATTCCGTTCCTGCGCGAGCGCGGCGTGGCGGCTGAAGCCTTTCGCACCGACTTCGGGAGCGAGGAATGAAGGCCTTCGCCGCGCTCTACCAGCGCCTGGACCGCAGTACTGCGACGCTGGACAAGCGCGCCGCACTGGTCGACTACTTCCGCCACGCAGCGGCGCACGATGCGGCGTGGGCGCTGTACCTGCTCAGCGGCGGCAAGGTCGGCGGCGCACGCCGCAGGATCGCCGCCAGTGGTGAGCTGCGCAGCTGGATTGCCGAGGAATCCGGACTGCCCGCCTGGCTGGTGGAAGACAGCTACGCTCAGGTCGGCGATCTGGCCGAAACACTGACACTGCTGCTGGATGACCCCTTGCATCCCGCCGCCGACCGGCCGTTGTCGGACTGGATCGAACAGCATCTGCTGGCGGTGGCCAACCAGCCCGAAGTGGTGCGCCGTGCGGCGGTCGTCGCCGGCTGGCGGCAGCTGCGTAGCGGCGAGCGCCTGGTGTTCAACAAGCTGCTCACCGGCGCGCTGCGCGTGGGTGTCTCGCAACGGCTGGTGCAGCAGGCGCTGGCAGAATGGTCCGGCCTGGACATCGCGCGCATCGCCCAACGCATGCTCGGCGAGTGGGTGCCCTCTCCCGCGTTGCTGGGGCAGCTGCTGTCGCCGGATGAACTGCCACTGGACCGGCAGCAGCCGTACCCGTTCTTCCTGGCCTCACCGCTGGAGGGCGAACCGGGCGAACGGCTGGGTCCGGTCGAAGACTGGCTGCTGGAGTGGAAGTGGGATGGAATCCGTCTGCAGCTGCTGCGCCGACGCGGTGAAGTGGCGCTGTGGTCACGTGGCGAAGAACGGCTGGATGGCCGCTTCCCGGAAATTGAACAGGCCGCGATGGCGCTGCCCGACGGCTGCGTGCTGGACGGAGAACTGCTGGCCTGGGACGAGAGCGACGACCTGCCACGCGCCTTCACCGCGCTGCAGACCCGCATCCAGCGTCGCAAGCCCGGTGCAGCGACCTTGCGCAACACCCCGGTGCGCGTGCTTGCCTACGACCTGCTTGAACGCGACGGCGAGGATCTGCGCGGGCTGCCACTGCAGCAACGGCGTGCACAGTTGGCCGAGGTCATCGGTGCCCTCGGCGATACACGCATCCAGCTGTCGCCCGACGTACCCGCTGGAGACTGGCTGCAGGCGGCCACGTTGCGGGAGGCCGCCCGTGAGCGGGGCGTGGAAGGGTTGATGCTGAAACGCCGGACGTCCGCCTACCAGTCAGGGCGACGGCGCGGCGACTGGTGGAAATGGAAGGTCGACCCCCTGACCATTGATGCCGTGCTGCTGTACGCGCAGGCCGGCCATGGACGGCGCAGCACGCTGTACACCGATTACACCTTCGGCGTCTGGGACGGCGATACGCTGGTGCCGGTGGCCAAGGCCTATTCGGGCCTGGATGACAAGGAAATCCTGGCCCTCGATCGCTGGATCCGCGCCAACACCCGTGAACGGTTTGGCCCGGTGCGCAGCGTGCGTGCCGGACAGGTGTTTGAACTGGGCTTCGAGGCAGTCAACCGCAGCAGCCGGCACAAATCCGGCATCGCCGTGCGCTTTCCCCGCATCCTGCGCTGGCGCCACGACAAGCCCGCCGCCGAAGCCGATCAGCTGGCCACGCTGCAGGCGCTGGCGCGATGAACCGCCGCGAGGCGTTGCGCCGGCTGGAAGACTGGTTCGCTGCGCGCGGCTGGCGCTCACTGCCGTTCCAGCGCGCGATGTGGCGGCACTATCTGGCGGGCGACTCCGGGCTGCTGCACACCCCCACCGGCAGCGGCAAGACGCTGGCCATGTTCGGCGGCCCGCTGCTGCAGGCGATGCTCGATCCACCGTCGGCACCGCGCCGGGCCAGCGCGGTGCGGCCGCTGCAGGTGCTGTGGGTGACGCCGCTGCGGGCATTGGCCAGTGATACCGCACGTGCGCTGCAGGCAGTGGTCGACGGGCTGGGCTTGGGCTGGCGGGTCGGCCTGCGCAGCGGCGATGCCAGCAACCGCGAGCGCCGGCAGGCCCGCGAAGGCCGCGTCGACGTACTGGTGACCACGCCGGAATCGCTGGCACTGCTGCTGAGCTATCCCGACACACTGCCACGCATGCGCCAGCTGCGCTGCGTGGTGGTGGACGAATGGCATGAACTGCTGGGCAACAAGCGCGGCGTCCTGCTGCAGCTGAACCTGGCGGTGCTGCGCGACGCCGCTCCTTCCCTGCAGCTTTGGGGACTGTCGGCCACGCTGGGCAACCTGCCGCAGGCCCGCGACGTGCTGCTGCCTGGCCAACAGGATGCACCGATCGTACAGGGCGTTCGTCCGCGCGCGATCAGCGTGCGCAGCCTGCTGCCGGAACCGGGTGAACGTTTCCCTTGGGCGGGGCATCTCGGCCTGGCGCAGCTGCCGCGCGTGCTGGACGCACTGATGGCCGTACGCAGCAGCCTGCTGTTCACCAACACCCGCGCGCAGGCCGAGCTGTGGCACCAGGCGCTGGCGGCGGTATGGCCGGAAGACGCGGACACGCTGGCACTGCATCATGGCTCGCTGGATCCAGCAATGCGGCAGCAGGTGGAAGACGGCCTGCGCGCAGGCGCGTTGCGCTGCGTGGTGGCGACCTCCAGCCTCGACCTCGGCGTGGATTTCCCGGAGGTTGAACAGGTACTGCAGCTGGGCAGCCCCAAGGGCGTGGCGCGGCTGCGCCAGCGCGCCGGGCGCGCACGCCATCGTCCCGGCGCCGGGGGGGCCATCGTCTGCATACCCAGCCACGCACTGGAACTGGCCGAATATGCAGCGGTGCGCCGCGCACTGCACGAAGGCGTGGTCGAAGTGCGTCGACCGCCGACGTTGTCACTGGACGTGCTGGCACAGCATGCGGTCAGCCGCGCCCTCGCTGGCGGCTTTGACAGTGATGCGCTGCTGGCGCAGGTGCGTCGCACCCATGCCTTCGCCACGCTGGGCGATGAACAATGGCGGGCCGTGCTGGACTTCATCGTGCAGGGTGGGCAGGCGCTGGCGCAGTACCCCGATTTCCACAAGGTCGTGCGCGATGCCGATGGCAGCTACCGCATGCACGATCGCCGCCAGTCGCTGCGGCACCGCCTGTCGATCGGCACCATCAGCAGCGATGGCAGCGTGCGCGTGCAGTTCCTGCGCGGTGGCGGGCTTGGTGCAGTGGAGGAGCAGTTCGCCAGCCGCCTGCGTCGCGGCGACCGTTTCCAGTTCGCCGGGCGCCTGCTGGAACTGGTGCAGCTGCGCGACATGACCGCTTTCGTGCGGCTGGCACGAGGGCGCGGTGATGGTGTGGTGCCGCGCTGGCAGGGAGGCCAGTTGCCGCTGTCGATGCCACTCGGCCGTGAGCTGGAGTGGGTGCTGTCCGGCGCCGACGACAGTGCCGAATCCCGCTGGTTGTCACCGTTGCTGGCACTGCAGCAGCAGCTGTCGGCGCTTCCCGGCCCAGAACACCTGCTGGTGGAAGAGGTGCGGCGCCGCGAAGGCCAGTTCATGTTCGTCTACCCCTTTGCCGGCCGCCACGTACACGAGGCACTGGCCGCGCTGTTGGCGCTGCGCTGCACCCGCCAGCAACGCAACAGCATTGGCTATGCGGTGAACGATCATGGCCTGGTGCTGGCGCCGGCGCGGCCGATCGATCTGGATGAGGCGCAATGGCGTGCGTTGTTCGGCAATGACCGGTTGCTGGCCGATCTGCGCGAGGCAGTGAACCTGGGCGAGCTGGCGCGACGTCAGTTCCGGGGCATCGCACGCGTAGCAGGCCTGCTGGTGCCCAGCCTGCCCGGTGGCATGCCACGGTCGCTGCGCCAGCTGCAGGCGTCCGCGGGCCTGCTGTACGACGTGCTGCGCGAGCACGATCCGGAACACCTGCTGCTGGCGCTGGCGGAACATGAAGTGCTGTACGACAGCCTCGACCTGCCGGGGGTGCAGCACGTACTGGAGCGGATCGGCACGCAGCAGCTGTCGCTGCAGCGACCGTCATCACTCACGCCGCTGGGCTTTCCATTGTGGGCCGAACGCCTGCGCGGTCAGTTCAGCAATGAAGACTGGCGTATGCGCGTGCAGCGCGCGGCCCAGCAACTGGAGCGCCGCCATGACCGATGAATTGCCGCTGCTGCTTGCCGGTGAGTCCGTGGTCCTGGTGGGCGCGCGTGCGCTGTACTGGCCCGCGCGGCAGGCACTGCTGATCGCAGACCTCCACCTGGGCAAGGCCGATGTGTTCCGTCGCGCCGGCATCGCGTTGCCCAGCGGCGGCACCGGCGAAGACCTGCAACGCTTGCAGCGGCTTCTGGACGTGCATGCCTGCCGCGAGCTGTGGATCCTGGGCGACATCCTGCATGGGCCGGCGCATCGCGCTGGGTGGTACCAGCAATGGCTGGGATGGCGTGAACGCAATGCTTCGCTGGACGTGCATGTCCTGCGCGGTAATCACGACCGCCAGCTGCCGCATGCGCAGTTGCAGGTCCAGATCCACGATGAAGTACGACTGCGGCCGTTCCTGCTTCGGCATGAGCCGATGCCCGATGCGGCGCTGCATGTGATCGCCGGGCATCTGCACCCGCAGGTTGCCTTGAGGCCACTGCGACGGCGCTTCCCCGCGTTCTGGCTGCGTGACCGGATGACGGTCCTGCCGGCCTTCTCCGCATTCACTGCAGGCATCGTGCCTGCCCCCGCCCGCGGCGAACAGATGATCGCCTGCGTGGAAAGCGGCCTGGTGGAACTGCCGGTCGCCTGACTCAGGCCGGGCCAATGCCCAGCTGCGGCATCAACTGGAAATCAGGGGTGTCATTCTCACGCCGCCGCGGCAAGGCCTGGATTGCCGCCAGCATCTCCTGCGCGCAGGTCCGGATGCGTGCGTGGTGTTCCGGCGACGCATGGCTGACCAGGCTGCCGACATGGAACTCGAATACATCCTCCAGTACGTCGGGCTGGTCCTCGTGCAGCATCTGCAGCAGTCCACGCAGCTTGCAGATTTCCGATTCCAGCTCTTCGACCGCGAACAACATGGCGTCCTCCTCTTCAACATCAAGCGGCACGTCCGGGCCGCAACAGGCCGCAACAGCAGCGCTGCCCGGGCCACGCGCGATGTTGATCACGGAAAGGAAAACGGGCGACGCGCAGTCGCGTGCAACCTACTTCTCGCACATCCACGGTGAGGCAACCGTTAATTCACGTGACGGCACGCTTCACGCGGTGGCCGTGATCGCGTTGCTGCGAGGTATCTCCATCGTCGTCGCCAATGCGTCGATGAAGGCCGGATCCAGCGTAAGCGAACCGAACCACCCCTGCTGCGTGCCGCTGAGCACGCGCAGCATGTGGCCACGGCCTCCGGGCAGGCGCCCCATCGGACCCAGCAGCACGTCGCGCGTCTTCGCCCAGGCATCGCGATCGGACTGGAACAGCGGCGTCAGCCAGCGACTCCAGCGCTGGTAGACCGCCACGTGCGCCCTGCGTTGCGCCTGGTAGGCCTGCAATGCAGCGGCACCACCGCCATGCGTGCGCACCGCATCGCGCAGCGCCAGTGCATCGAGCAGCGCCATGTTCACCCCCTGCCCCAGCTGCGGGCTCATCGCGTGCGCCGCATCACCTGCCAGCACCATGCGGCCCTGGTGCCAGCGCGTCATCACTGCATCGCGATAGACCGCGCGCGCCAGCTGGCCGGCATCGCGCAGGTGGGCGAAGCGCGCACTGGCCTGCGGCCACAGCGCATGCAGCTCGTCCAGCCAGGGCGTCATGCCATCGGCCTGCCAGCGCTCGAAGTCGGTGCGTGGCAGGCTCCAGAAGAAACTCAGGCGCGGCGTGTCATCGCCGGGGCGCGTGCCGACCGGCAACAGGCCGATCATCTTGCGCGCGGCCCCGTAGCGCTGCCGCAGCTCCTGCACATGCGGCCAGTCTTCGGCCGGCAACAGGCACCACAGCGCTCCCCACGGATACACGCGGTCCAGCCCGGCACCGCCGGCAATGGTGCTGCGCAGCGTAGAGGCCGCGCCATCGGCGGCCACCACCAGGTCGAACGGGCCATGCAGGCGCCCTTCGCTGTCGCGCAGGCGGCCCTGCTCGGCATCCACGGCGGCGATGGTGACGCCCGCATGCAGATTGCCTGCCCCCGCGCGCGCCTGGTCCAACAGCGAGAACAACGCCCCACGCTGCATGCCCAGGCCATGCAGGCGCGCATCCAGACCGTCGTAGCGCATGTCCATCACCGCGCGCTCGCATGGCGTGTCGCCATACAGGCGGTGCACCGGCGCGGCATGCGCGCGCACCGCATCCAGCAGGCCCATCTGCCACAGCACCTGCAGGCCGCTGGGCTGCAGCAGGAAACCGGCACCCACCGGTCCCGGCGTCGGCACGCGCTCGAATATCTCTACCTCGTGGCCGTCACGGGTGAGGAGGATGGACACTGCCTGTCCAGCGGTGCCGTAGCCGATCACGGCGATACGCAGTCGTTCCGTCATGGCCACATTGTGCCCGAGGCGGGTGGATCGCGAACCGGCCGCGGGCACGCCGCGCAAAAAAAAACCCCGCCGAAGCGGGGTTTTCAACGCACTGTCGAGTGGATCACTCGGCCGGCGTGATGTTCGAAGCCTGGGCACCCTTCGGGCCCTGGGTCACGTCATAGGTGACACGCTGGCCTTCCTGCAGGCTGCGGAAGCCCTTGGAGTTGATGGCGGAGAAGTGCGCGAACACGTCGGCGCTGCCATCCTCCGGCGAGATGAAGCCAAATCCCTTGGCGTCGTTGAACCACTTGACGGTACCGTTCGGCATGGTGATGCGAGACCTTATGCAATGAATGGGTGGTGTACGCTGAACCCGCGCACAAGCTGAGTATGCAAAGCTTGCTCGGGGAAGACAATCACCCCCGCGCCAATTCGCCCACCAGTTCCGGAAGTCCGTTGCTGGCCGCCTGTACGTTGGCCAGCACTTCGGCCATCGTAATCTCCTCGCCATCACCACAGCCGGCAGCCCAGTTGGCGATGATCGCCAGGCAGGCGTAATCCAGCCCCAGTTCGCGTGCCAGCGCGGCTTCCGGCATGCCGGTCATGCCCACCAGGTCGCAGCCGTCGCGGCGCATGCGGGCGATTTCAGCGATGGTTTCCAGGCGCGGGCCCTGCGTTGCGCCGTAGCAGCCACCGTCATGGACCGTGACGCCGGTCACTTTGGCCGCCGCCAGGATCTTGCTGCGCAGCATCGGCGTGTACGGGTGGCCGAAATCGACGTGGACCACATCGGTGCCCTCTTCTTCACAGATGGTGCTGATGCGGCCCCAGGTGTAGTCGATGATCTGGTCCGGGCAGGCCAGCACGCGCGGGCCGAAGTTCTCGGTGATGCCACCGACCGTGTTCAACGCCAACACGCGCTGCGCGCCCAGCTGCTGCAACGCGGCCAGGTTGGCGCGGTAGTTGATCTTGTGCGGCGGCAGCGAGTGGCCTTCACCATGGCGCGCCAGGAACGCCACGCGATGGCCGAGCAGCGTGCCCACGCGCACCGGACCTGACGGGCGGCCGAAGCGGGTGTCGACCTCGTGGGTCTGCACGTCGTCAAGCTTGGCCAGGTTGTAGACACCGGTACCGCCGATCACGGCCAGGGCGATCTGTTGCATTCGAAGCACTCCATGAAAAGACGAACGCCGGCACCCGAGGATGCCGGCGGCAGAAGAAGACGCGCCGCGGGCGGCTGCGCCGTTATTCCTTCATCGCGTAGATGGCCGGCACGCAGCGCAGGGTTTCGTTGACGTCCATGCCGAAGCCGAACACGTAGCGGTCCGGCAGTTCGATGCCGGCGTAGTCGGCGGTCACATCCGGCAGCGCGCGGTCGTGCTTCTTCACCGTCATCGCGGCGATGCGCACGTCGGTTGCGCCCTGTTCCAGGCACCAGGTGCGAACGCCCTGCAGGGTGTAGCCCTCGTCAAGGATGTCGTCGACCAGCAGCACGCGGCGGCCGAACAGCGAGGTGGCCGGCTTGTGCTTCCAGACCAGGTCGCCGCCGGTGGTTTCACCGCGGTAACGGGTGGCGTGCAGGTAATCGAACTGCACGTCCTGGCCGCGCGCGCCCAGTTCCAGCGCCAGCTGGCCGGCGAACGGCAGCGCACCGTGCATGATCGACAGGAACAGCGGCACCTCGCCCTTGTAGTCGCGCGCGATGGCGTCGGCGATACCAGCAATGGCCTTGTCGATGGTGGGGCGGTCGACCAGCAGGTCAGCCTGGGCCAGGGCCTGGGAAATGGTGAGGTTGGGCATCAGACGGTTCTTCCAAGGGTTTCAAGCAGACGGGTTTGGGTGTCGCCATGGCGGGCATCGGCCAGCAGGCCATCCCAGCCAAGCGCGCCGCGGCCGATCAGGCCCAGCAGCGCAGCGGTATTGAGGGAGCGCCCCTGCACCGCGTGCAGGGCTTCATCGACCAGCTCCGGGTGGCAGACCAGCACCACGTCGCAGCCGGCGTCCAGATGGGCGTGCACGCGCGCCGGCACGCCGCCGGCGCTGTGCGAGGCGGCCATGCCGATGTCGTCGGAGAACACCACGCCACGGAAGCCGAGCTCGCCGCGCAGGATGTCCTGGATCCAGCGCGGCGAGTAACCTGCCGGTTCAGGCGCAATCTGCGGGTAGATCACGTGCGCCAACATCACCGCATCGGCACCGGCGGCGATGCCGGCCTGGAACGGCACCAGGTCCTGCGCACGCAGCTCGTCCAGCGCGCGCGGATCGATCGCAGTATCGACGTGGGTGTCTTCCAGCACGGTGCCGTGGCCGGGGAAATGCTTGAGCGTGGCGGCCATGCCGACCGAGTGCATGCCACGCACGTAGGCGGCGGTGAACGCGGCCACCACCTGCGGGTCTTCACTGAAGGCGCGGTTGCCGATGGCCCGGTTGCCACGGCCAAGATCGACTACCGGCGCGAAGCTCAGGTCCAGGCCGCTGGCGCGTACTTCGCTGGCCATCAGCCAGGCGTGCCGTTCGGCCAATGCCAAGGCCTGCTGCGGGTCGGTGGCATACAGGGCACCAATGTCCTGCAGTGGCGGCAGATCGCTGTAACCCTCGCGGAAACGCTGTACGCGACCGCCTTCCTGGTCCACGCAGATCAGCTGCGGGCGCGGCGCGGCGGCGCGGATCGCCGCGCTCAGATCGGTCACCTGCTGGCGGGAGGCGAAGTTGCGCTTGAACAGCACCACCCCGGCCACGGCATCGTGCTGCAGCCAGTCACGTTCCTGGGCGGTCAGTTCGGTGCCGGCAACGCCGATCAGCAGCATGGTCGATCTCCACAACGCGCGCCCGCATGGCGCAGTGCCGCATTGTCGCAGAACCGGCCGACAGGCGCAGTGGTCAGAAAAAGGGGAGTGTGCGGTCAGGGCCCCTGCGGGGATCCGACCCCGGGGCCGGATCCCCGCAGGGGCCCTGACCCCGATCTGCTCAGACCTTGCAGCCGTCCGGGCCGCAGGCCTCGTCGTCGCCAGCCGGGGTGGCCGGGGCGCCCTGTTCGGCGGCAATCTGGCGCAGGGCGTTGGCGAAGGCCTCGGGGGGCTGCGCCCCGGAAATGGCCCACTTTCCATCGATGACGAAGGTCGGCACCGAGGAAATGCCCAGCGCATGGGCCTGGACCAGCTTGGCTTCGACCTCGGCCAGGCCGCGATCAGAGGCCAGCATCTGCGCGATCTCACCCGCATCGAGGCCGCCAGCTACGCCGGCCTTGATCAACACCTGTGGGTCCGCCAGGTTCTGGCCAAGCTCGAAGTGGGCGCGGAACAGCGCCTCGCCCACCGCGTCCTGCACGCCGTGCTGGCCGGCCAGCCACAGCACCCGGTGCGCCGGCAGCGTGGTCACCCGCACCTGGCCCCGGCTGAAGTCCATCGGCAGGCCTTCCGCACGGGCCGTGGTCTGGGTCTGGCCGAGGATCTGCTCGGTGCGCTCGACGCCACCGAACTTGCGTACATAAGCCTCGCGCAGCGGCACCGGGGTGTCGTCCGCGTCCGGGTCCAGCTGGAACGGCTGCCAGTGGATATCGAGTTCAGGCGCATCGGCGCCCAGCAACTGCACGCCCTGCTGGAAACGATGCTTGCCGATCCAGCACCAGGGACAGACCACGTCGGAGTAGATGTCGATTCTCATCCCCCCGACATGGGGCCCGCCCCCGACGAAAAAAGGGGACGGAGGGGATTAAGTCGCTTTCCGCACAGGCGGGGTAAAGACGACTTAATCCCCTCCGTCCCCTTTTCAGGGTTTCACCACTGTGAATAGGGGTGACTGGCGAGCGCGACGTTGTAGTAGCGGGCGTCGTCGGTGACTTCCGCGCCGGCCCAGTCCGGCAGCTCGATGGCCTGGTCGGCGCTGTCCAGTTCCACCTCGGCCACGACCAGGCCGGCGTTGTCGCCGAGGAACTCGTCCACTTCCCAGGTCAGGCCGGCGTGCTCGACCAGATGGCGGCGCTTGTCGATCAGGCCACCCACGCACAGCGCCAGCAGCGCGCGCGCGTCCTCCACCGGAATCGGGTAATCGAATTCCTGCCGGGTGTGGCCGATGGTGCGCGACTTCAGGTTCAGCGCAGCATGGTCGCCCTCGATACGCACGCGCACCGAGGCGTTCTGGGTACCGCGATCCAGCGCGCCCATGTCGTTGATGTAGCCCTGCGCCATCGGGATCACCCGGTGCGCAGCGGATCGCCAGCCATCGTTGATGACCAGGAATTTGCGTTCGATTTCAATGCCCATGGCGCGATTATGCGCCATGGGTGATGACA
Organism: Stenotrophomonas sp. PE591; assembly: GCF_018320795.1. Taxonomy (NCBI): domain Bacteria; kingdom Pseudomonadati; phylum Pseudomonadota; class Gammaproteobacteria; order Lysobacterales; family Lysobacteraceae; genus Stenotrophomonas; species Stenotrophomonas sp. PE591. The sequence goes on along the minus strand of NZ_JAAOKO010000002.1, from coordinate 209,104 downwards.
GCCGCTCAGCGCTTCTCGAACACCGCGATGCTTTCCACGTGCGCGGTGTGCGGGAACATGTCCATCGCACCGGCACTGACCAGGGTGAAGCCCTGTTCGTTGACCAGATAGCCGGCATCGCGCGCCAGCGAGCCCGGGTGGCAGCTGACGTAGACAATGCGCTTGAACTGCTTCAGCGGCAGCTGCTGCAGCACTTCGATCGCACCCGAGCGCGGCGGGTCCAGCAGCAGCTTGTCAAAGCCCTGGCGCATCCACGGGGTGCTGCGCTGGTCCTGGGTCAGGTCGGCGCTGAAGAACTGCGCGTTGGCTAGGCCGTTGCGCACGGCATTCTCACGGGCACGCGCGACCAGGCCGGCATCGCCCTCCACACCCACCACTTCGCGCACGCGGCGCGCCAGCGGCAGGGTGAAGTTGCCCAGGCCGCAGAACAGGTCAAGCACGCGTTCGTCCTCGCCCGGCTCAAGCAGGTCCAGGGCGTGGGCGATCATCTTTTCGTTGAGCTTGGCGTTGACCTGGATGAAGTCCAGCGGGCGGAACGCCAGTTCCACGTCCCAAGGCGCCAACCGGAACGACAGCGGCACGCCCTGCCCGTCCAGCGGCTGCACGGTGTCCACGCCGCCGGATTGCAGGTAGATCACGAAACCATGCTGCTGGCCAAAGGCGGCCCAGGCGGCGCGGTCGGCATCGCTGAGCGGCTGCAGGTGACGTACGGTCAGCACCACCGCCTGGTCACCGGCGATGAATTCGATCTGCGGGATGTCGCGCTTGCCATCGAGTGACTCGATGAAGGTGGACAGCGCCTCGACCTTGGTACCGATCTCGGGGATCACGGTCAGGCACTGGCTGAGGTCGGCGACGAAACGCGGGTCCTGTTCACGGAAACCGACCAAGGTCTTGTCCTTCTTCTCGACCCGGCGCACCGAGAAGCGGCCCTTGCGGCGATAACCCCAGCTCTCGCCGACCAGCGGCGCCAGCACCTTGCCCGGCTTCACATGGCCGATCCTCTCCAGGTTGTCCATCAGCACGCGCTGCTTGGCGACGATCTGCTGGTCTTCGTCCAAGTGCTGCAGCACGCAGCCGGCGCAGGTACCGAAATGCGGGCACTTCGGGGTCACGCGCTGGGGCGAGGCCTGCAGCACTTCCACCGTGCGTGCCTCGTCGAAATGGCGGCTGCGGGCGGTCTGTTCGGCCATGACCACCTCGCCCGGCAGGGCGCCGCTGACGAAGGTGACCTTGCCGCCCTCGCCTTCACGGCGGGCGACACCGCGACCATCATGGCTGAGGTCGAGGATCTCGGTCTGGAACGGGGTACGGTCGATGCGGGAGCGGGATCGGGCCACGTGGCAACAGGCTGCGGGCAAAAATGGGGGCACATTGTCGCAGATCCTGACTGGCAGGGTCCGGACCCGCTTGCGCCCGCCGCCGCCGTGCTTGATGATTGCAGCAGCTGACATGGAGGCAGCCCTGATGCAGATGACCCCGCGGGCCAGCCGGCCCCGCTTCCTGCTTGTCGAGGACGACATCATCAGCCGCGGTTTTTTCAAAGCGGCGTTGGAAACGTTACCGGCGGACGTGGACACCGCAGATTCATTGGCCAGCGCGCTGGCCAGCGCCGAGCCCGGCGCGCATGACCTGTGGCTGATCGACGTCAACCTGCCGGACGGCAATGGCGCGCAGCTGCTGCGTGAACTGCGCCGTTCACACCCCGATACCCCGGCATTGGCGCATACCGCCGATGGCGACACCTCCATCCATGCCCGCCTGCGCGAAGCTGGCTTCAGCGACACGCTGGTCAAGCCGCTGGGCCGCGACCAGTTGCTGAAGGCTGTGCGCCGGGCACTGGTGAACAGCCCGGCGGGGATCTCCGTTGCCCCGGCTCCGGCAGCGGTCGAGCTGCAGGTGCAGGACTGGGACGAGACCGCGGCACTGGCCGCGCTCAATGGCCAGCGCAACCACTTGATCGCGCTGCGCGAGCTGTTCCTGGCCGAGTTGCCGGGCGTACGCGACGCGGTCGAGCAGGCCGTGGACCAGCACGACGAGCGCCAGCTGCGCAGCCAGCTGCACCGGTTGCAGGCGAGCTGTGGGTTTGTCGGCGCGGCACGGCTGGGACGGGCGGTGCGGCAGCTGCATCATGCGCCCGAGTCCGGGCAGGCCCAGGATGGGTTCCGCGCCGCGGTCGCTGCCCTGCTGCATTGAGGGTTGCTCGGCAGGGCTTGCAGCCCTGCACCTGCGGAGGCTTCAAGCCAAGGCGACGGCAACGACCAGAGCCAGAGCGGCTCTGGCTTTCTGCTGGTTGGGCGGGGCGGTGTGGGTTGGCAGGACACGCCGTAAACCCATCCCTGGGGGCTCGATGGCGCCATCCATGGCGCCAACGGTCCTGCCAACCCACACCGCCCCACCCCCGACAGATTCCCGGTGACGGCGGGTAGATCCACGCCATGCGTGGATGAATCTCTGTCAGATATCGAAATCAATCTGGGGTCGGATCCGTTCTCCTGCGGAGAACGGATCCGACCCCATGCCATTCCGACAGCTCGCAAGAATCTGTCGAAGGCGGGGTGGGTCCGGTTGCGGGAGTGTCCGCGGCATGGATGCCGCGGCCAAGCCCCCAGGGACGGGTTTACGGCGTCTCCCGCAACCGGACCCACCCCGCCATCCCACGGAATGCATGCTGTTGCTGTTGCTGTTGCTGTTGCTTTGGCCTCGGCAGGTGCAGGGCTGCAAGCCCTGCCGGACACCCCTACCTGCGGGGCGCGAGCTGCTCGAGCATTTCCCAGGACTTCAGGCCGCGTGGCCCGAGGTGATGGGCCAGCACCCGCCGCATCGGCAGGCGCAGGCTGGCCAGGTCGGCGGCAGCGGGCTCTTCGTCGGCCGCCAACGCCAGCAGCGCCGAGCCAGTGGCCGCCGCCCGGCGTTCCCCACCGCGCTCACTGAGCAGGCGCTGCGCGCCTTCCTGTGGGTCCAGCTCGTAGCGCGCGGCCGGGTCGATCGGCTGTCCGTCGCTGGCACTGTCCAGTTCGAAAGCCAGGCCCAGCGCGGTCAGCAGCTCGCGCTCGAAACGACGCAGCGTCCAGGCCAGGCCGGCACCGACCGCCAGCCGTGCGCGCGCTTCGCCATAGGCCAGATACAACTCAGGCAACGGATCCTGGCGAGGTGCCAGGCGCAGGGTCAGTTCACTCAGATAGAAGCCGGCCAGCATCGCCTGGCCGACCAGGCGCGGGGCCGCATCCAGCGCTTCAGCGCCGCGCAACTGGGCCAGTTCACCGCGCTGCTGGGCGCTGAAGCGGATCCACTGCAATGGCTGCAGGGCAGCGCGCAGCACCTGGCCCTTCGCGGTTGACACACCACGCGCGAGCAGGCCGACGCGGCCATGCTGCGCGCTCAACACCTCGACCAGCAGGCTGGTCTCGCGGTAGGCCCGCGCATGCAGCACGAAGCCGGTGTCGTCCTCGATCATCATCGAAGCGACCGCAACGGCTTACTCGTAACCGAAGGCCTTCAGCGCGGCCTCGTCATCGGACCAGCCTTCACGCACGCGCACCCAGGTCTCCAGGAACACCTTGGCCCCGAACAGACGCTCCATCTGCAGGCGGGACTTGGCGCCGATCTCCTTGAGGCGGGCGCCGCCCTTGCCGATCACGATGGCCTTCTGGCCTTCGCGCTCGACCCAGATCACCGCGCCGATGCGCAGCAGATTGCCGTCCTCGGTGAAGCGCTCGATCTCAACGGTGGTGGCGTACGGCAGCTCTTCGCCGAGCTGGCGCATCAGCTGCTCGCGTACCAGCTCGCCGGCCAGGAAACGCTGGCTGCGGTCGGTGATCTCGTCCTCGCCGAACATCGGCGGCGCTTCCGGAAGCAGCTTCAGCACGTCGCGCACCAACGCTTCCAGGCCATTGCGCTTCTGCGCCGAGATCGGATGCACGGCAGCGAAATCACGGCCCTCGGTCACCTGCTGCAGGAACGGCAGCAGCGCGCCCTTTTCCTTCAGACGGTCGATCTTGTTGACCACCAGCACCACCGGAATGCCGGCGTCGCGCAGCACATTGAAGGCCAGGCTGTCTTCTTCATCCCAGCGACCGGCCTCGATCACCAGCAGGCCGGCATCGACACCCTCCAGCGAGCCGCGCGCGGCACGGTTCATCACCCGGTTCATCGCCCGCTTCTGCACCTTGTGCAGGCCGGGGGTATCAACCAGCACCAGCTGGCCTTCCGGATAGGTGGCGATGCCCAGCAGGCGATGACGCGTGGTCTGCGGACGGTTGGAGACAATGCTGACCTTGGCGCCGACCAGGGCATTGGTCAGGGTCGACTTGCCCACGTTCGGGCGGCCGATGACGGCCACGCTGCCGCAATGATGGGGAGTTTGTTCGCTCACTTGGAATCCAGTTGTTCTAGGACGGCCGCAGCCGCCTGTTGTTCGGCAAGCCGCCGCGAGGCGCCTTCGCCCTCGGTGCTGGCGGCCGGGTCGGCTACGTTGCAGCGTACCCGGAAGTGCTTGGCATGGTCGTCACCGGATTCTGACACCAGTTCATACTGCGGCAACGCCTTCTGTCGGGCCTGCAACCATTCCTGCAGGCGGGTCTTGGGGTCCTTCTCGGGACGGCCGGAGGCCGGCAGCGCCTCGATCGAAGCGCTGAACCAGGGCAGTACCACCGCCCGGCAGGCCTCGAAGCCGGCATCCAGGTAGATCGCAGCCACCACGGCTTCCACTGCGTCGGCCAGGATCGAGTCGCGGCGATGACCGCCGGACTTCATTTCGCCCGGGCCCAGGGTCAGCCGCTCGCCCAACTGCAGGGTGCGCGCGATCACCGCCAACGCACCTTCGCGCACCAGCTCGGCACGGGCACGGGTCATCGCCCCTTCGTCAGCCTTGGGCCAGCGTCGGTACAACGCCTCGGCCGCCATCATGTTGACGATGCTGTCGCCGAGGAACTCCAGTCGCTCGTTGTGCGGCGCACCGGCACTGCGATGCGTCAGCGCCTGCTTGAGCAGGGCCGGGTCGCTGAAGGCATGACCGATCAGGTCGCCACGTTGGATGAATTTACTGGGCACCGCTTCGTGTCAGGTCCTGGGAAGAATCGAATTTGCCAACCACATCGAGGTTGCCGATCAGCTGGCGACGCACTTCGTAGTTGACCTTGAGGGTCCAGCCATTGTCGCGACGGTCGAACTTCACGTTGGCCGGCTTCACATTGTCCGAGTAGTTGATGTACAGGCGCTTGAAGAACAGGTCCTGGATCCGCGACGGCTCCATGCTGCCCACGCCCGGCTCGTTGGCCAGGCTCTTCATCGCCGAGCGCACGGCGTAGTACTCCTGGTACATCGGGAACAGCTTCATGCCGATGTAGAGGAAGAAACCGACCACGATCAGGACCGTCAGGAACGAGGTCAGGGTCATGCCGCGCTGCGTGTTCATCGTCTTCATTGCGTTCTCCCCAGATACGCGTTGGATGTGAAGGTACTCAGTTGATGCCCGATCAGTTGATGCTCGAGCCGATCCGCGACGGCTCGAAGCCATCCTTGCAGAACCAGCCCTGGCAGTTCAGCCAGATCAGGAAGGCCTTGCCGCGCAGGTTCTCTTCCGGCAGCAGGCCCCAGAAACGGCCATCGTCGCTGTTGTCGCGGTTGTCGCCCATCACCAGGTACTTGCCGGCCGGCACCGTCCACTGGCCCTGGCCGCGCGGGTAGTCGGTCTCCAGCACGGTGTGGGTGCGGCCCGGCAGGTGCTCGACCAGCAGGTTGGCGCCTTCGCCCTGGCCCTTGTGGCCGGCGTAGATGCCCTTGTTGTCGTACTTCAGCGGCTCGCCATTGAGGATCACGCCGTCGCCTTCGAAGACCACGGTGTCACCCGGCACGCCGATCACGCGCTTGATGAAGTTCTCGCCCTTGGCCGGGTCGTTGTCGCTGTGGCCGGGGAAGTGGAATACCACCACGTCGCCACGCGAGGGCTCGCCGAACGGCACGATCCTGGTGTTGCTGATCGGCAGGCGCAGGCCGTAGGAGAACTTGTTGACCAGGATGAAATCGCCGATCAGCAGGTTCGGCATCATCGAGCTGGACGGGATCTTGTACGGTTCGGCAATGAAGCTGCGCACGATCAGCACGATCGCCAGCACCGGGAAGAACGCACGCGAGTAATCCACCAGCACCGGCTCGGAATCGAGCAGGCCGGCGCGCTGGGCGCGACGCTTGGCGAGGTACAGCTTGTCCGCAAGCAGGATCAGGCCCGAGGCCAGGGTCAGCACGACCAGGAGGATCTCAAACAGTTTCATTCAGGGTCCTTTGCAACGTCACCGGACGACCGGCCCCGCAGGGCCGGTGCGGGATTACTTGTTGTCCATCTGCAGCACGGCCAGGAACGCTTCCTGCGGGATCTCCACGCGGCCGACCTGCTTCATGCGCTTCTTGCCTTCCTTCTGCTTTTCCAGAAGCTTCTTCTTGCGCGAAACGTCGCCACCATAGCACTTGGCCAGCACGTTCTTGCGCATGGCCTTGACCGTGGTACGGGCGATGATCTGCGAGCCGACCGCGGCCTGGATGGCGACGTCGAACATCTGGCGCGGAATCAGGTCCTTCATCTTCTCGCACAGCTCACGGCCACGACGGTCGGCATGGCTGCGGTGCACGATCAGCGACAGTGCGTCGACCTTGTCGCCGTTGATCAGCACGTCCACGCGCACGAACGGGCCGGCGTCGAAGCGCACGAAGTGGTAGTCCAGCGAGGCGTAGCCACGGCTGACCGACTTCAGCTTGTCGAAGAAGTCCAGCACCACCTCGGCCATCGGCAGCTCATAGCTGATCTGCACCTGGCTGCCCAGGTAGTTGATGCCGATCTGGCTGCCGCGCTTTTCTTCGCACAGCTTGATGATGTTGCCGATGTACTCCTCGGGAGTGAGCACGTTGGCACGGATGATCGGCTCGCGGATCTCCTCGACCTGGTTCACCGGCGGCAGCTTGGCCGGGTTGTCCATGTTGATGATCGAGCCATCGGTCTTCAGGACTTCATACACCACCGTCGGCGCGGTGCTGATCAGGTCCAGGTTGTACTCGCGCTCCAGGCGTTCCTGCACGATTTCCATGTGCAGCATGCCCAGGAAGCCGCAGCGGAAGCCGAAGCCCATCGCCTCGGAGCTTTCCGGCTCGAAACGCAGCGCGGCATCGTTCAGGCGCAGCTTGTCCAGCGCTTCGCGCAGGTCCGGGTAATCTTCGGCATCGACCGGGAACAGACCGGCGAACACGCGCGGCTGCATTTCCTGGAAGCCCGGCAGCGGCTTCGGTGCCGGGTCGCCGGCCAGGGTCAGGGTGTCGCCGACCGGCGCACCGTGCACGTCCTTGATGCTGGCGGTGACCCAGCCCACTTCACCGGCACGCAGCGCAGGCAGCACTTTCCGCTTCGGCGTGAACACGCCGACGTTGTCGACCTGGTGATTGCGGCCGGTGGACATCACCTGCAGCTTGTCACCGGCCTTGATCTCGCCCTGCATCACGCGTACCAGCGAGACCACGCCCAGGTAGTTGTCGAACCAGGAGTCGATGATCAGCGCCTGCAGCTTCTCGGTGTCGCGCGGTGTCGGCGGCGGGATGCGATGCACGATCGCTTCCAGCACGTCCTGCACGTTCAGGCCGGTCTTGGCACTGACCGGCACGGCGTCGGAGGCGTCGATGCCGATCACGGCCTCGATCTCGGCCTTGGCGCGCTCGATGTCGGCGGTCGGCAGGTCGATCTTGTTGATCACCGGCACCACTTCCAGGCCCTGCTCCACCGCCGTGTAGCAGTTGGCCACGGACTGCGCTTCCACGCCCTGGGCCGCATCGACCACCAGCAGCGCGCCTTCGCAGGCGGCCAGCGAGCGGCTGACTTCATAGGAGAAGTCGACGTGGCCGGGGGTGTCGATGAAGTTCAGATGGTAGGTCTGCCCGTCCTTGGCCAGGTACGGCAACGACACCGACTGCGCCTTGATCGTGATGCCGCGCTCGCGCTCGATCGGGTTGGAGTCGAGCACCTGCGCTTCCATCTCGCGGGCCTGCAGGCCACCACAGAGCTGGATGATGCGGTCGGCCAGCGTGGACTTGCCGTGGTCGACATGGGCGATGATGGAGAAGTTGCGGATGTTCCGCATCGAATCAGAAGACATAGGTGGCGGCGGCGCGCGGCGTCGTCAGGGTAACGGTCGATTATCGCATGCCCGGCGCCCCACCGCGAAAGCGGACTGCTCGGGCCCCGCCCGGAAAGGCCGAAGCCCCGCCAGAGCGGGGCTTCAGGGGAGACACAGGGGCCGCCGAAGCGGCCCCGGCAGGCCTTACTGGCCGGCCTTGACCGCCACGAAGGCGCTGTTGCCGTTGCCGGTGCGCACCAGCAGCATCACCACGTCGTCCTTCTTGTAGCTGGACAGCGCCCGGTTCAGGCTCTCCACGCTGCCGACCGGGGTGCGGCCGACCTGCAGGATCACCATGCCCGGAGACAGGCCGGCATCACGCGCCGCCTGACCCTTGACTCCGGTGATGCGCACGCCTTCGTTGCCATCCAGGCCGAACTGCTTGCGCTGCGGTGCGGTCAGGTCGCTCACGTCCAGGCCCAGCAGGGCATTGGCGCCGGCCTGCGGTGCCGCATCGGGCCTGGCGGCAGACGCCGCACGGGCATTGCCCTGACCGTCTTCGCTCAGCGCCGTGAGCGTGGCGCTGAGGTCGCGCGGCTTGCCGTCGCGGATCACCCCCAGCGTGACCCGGCTGCCCGGTGCCATCGCACCGATCAGCGGCGGCAGGTCGGACCAGCTGTTGACCGGACTGCCGTTGACCGAACGCACTACGTCGCCGATCTGCACACCAGCCTTCTCTGCGGCACTGCCGGCGACGATCTGGTTGACCAGCGCGCCACGGCTGTCGGGCAGGCCCAGGCCCTGCGCCTTCAGCGCATCGATCGGCTCGACCACCGCACCCAGCTGGCCACGGGTGACCTTGCCACTCTTCTTGATCTGCTCGACCGCGCTCATCGCCAGGTCGATCGGGATCGCGAAGCTGATGCCCATGTAGCCGCCGGAGGCGGAGAAGATCTGCGAGTTGATGCCGACCACTTCGCCGCGGGTGTTCAACAACGGACCGCCGGAGTTGCCCTGGTTGATCGCCACGTCGGTCTGGATGAACGGCACGTAGCGCTGGTCGGCGCCACCCGTGCTACGTCCCAGTGCACTGACGATACCGGCGGTGACCGAATGGTCGAGACCGAACGGCGAGCCGATCGCGACAACCCACTGGCCGGGCTTCAGCGTATTGGAATCACCCACGCGCACGGTCGGCAGGTTCTTGCCATCGATCTTCAGCAGCGCCACGTCGTACTGCTGGTCGCTGCCCACCACCTTGGCGTTGAACTCACGGCTGTCGCCCAGCTTGACCTTCACGTCGCTGGCATCGGCCACCACGTGGTAGTTGGTCAGCACATAGCCATCGGGCGAAATGATGAAGCCCGAGCCCATGCCGCGGCCCTTGATGCTGGGGCCACCGTCCGGGCCGCCCGGGCCCTGCCCCGGCATCGGGAAGTCCGGGCCGAAGAAGCGACGGAAGAATTCCGGCATGTCGTCGTCACCGCCCATCGGGCCCCGCGAAGCCTGGCGGTTGGTGCGGACGATGGTGGTGTCGACGTTGACCACACCCGGCCCGACCTGTTCAACAAGGTTGGTGAAATCGGGCAGGCCGGTAACCAGCGGCTGTGCCGGTGCCCTTGGCGCGGTGGCTGGAGCAGCCTGGGTCGGGGCGGCCGGAGCCGGTGCCTGCGCGCAGGCCACCAGCGGCAGGGTCAGGGCCAACAGGCCCATGGCCTGCGTGCGGAGTCGGGGAGTCATCGGACGGCAACCTCCGGATCGGATGGAAAGAGGAATACGGGCCCCGCTGACGGCGGGGCGTGAAAGCGCCCGGCTCAGTCGCGCGGGCGCGGCGGCACCGGCAGGTCGTCCTGCAGGCGCGGCTCGAACGGGTAGAAGGCGGCGCCACCGGTATGGGCCGGGAAGCTGGCATTGAGCGCGCCGCCGGCGGCAGGCGCCAGGCTGGAACGCGGCCACGGCCGCGCCTGCAGCCCACCGACCTCGCCAAACGGCATGTTGCGGCTGCCATTGGCCGGTATGGTCGGGGTCAGCGGCGCCTGCGCAGCAGCCACCGCGCGTTGCGGCACGTCCTCACGCTGGGCGGCACGCGCGGCCTGCTGGCTGCGGGTGGCACTGGCGCGGCGGGTGTCCTGGCGGCGACCGGCAGTGGCCATCGCCAGGGCGGGAGCCGCCGCCACAGCCATCGCGGCCGTGTCTGCAGAGGCTTCGGTAACCGGGGCAGGATCGGTCGGCACGGTCGGCAGCTCCGCCTGGCTGGCGATCACCTGAGGTGCCAACGGCTCGCCCGGGGTGGCTTCCTTCAGCTTCTCACCGCCCATGAACAGCGCCACCGCTGCCACTGAAGCGGCCAGTGCGGCACCACCGCCCCAGGCCCGCCAGCCACTGCGACGCACCTGACGGCGCGGCTCGGCCTGCGGCGCAGGCTCGGCGGCGATGGCAGCAGCCACGGCGGAACTGAACCCGGCCGGGGCCAGTGCCGACGCCTGCCCACGCATCACGTCGCCCAGCAGCTGCCAGCGCTCCTGGCAGCCGGCCAGTTCGGGGTCATGCTCCATCCGCCGCAGCAGGAAGCGCGCTTCATCGGCGCCCAGCTCGCCATCGACCAGGGCCGACAGCTGCTCGCGATGGCGCTGGTCCAGGCGCTGCCCGGCGGGCGATTGATGGTTCTGCCATTCGTTGAACGGGTTACTGGTCATACGCGGCTCTTCTCACGGGTGGCGCTGCCGATGTCCAACAGCGGCCGGAGTTCGGTGTCGATCGCCTCGCGCGCCCGGAAGATCCGTGAACGCACGGTGCCGATCGGGCACCCCATTTTCTGCGCGATTTCCTCGTAGCTCAGGCCTTCCACCTCGCGCAGGGTGATCGCCGACCGGAGCTCTTCCGGCAGCGCGTTGACGGCCTTCATCACCGTCTGTTCCAGCTCCTGGCGCATCAACTCGCGTTCGGGCGTGTCGGTGTCGCGCAGGCGCGTACCACTGTCGAACTGTTCGGCATCGCCGATGTCGATGTCATCGGTCGGCGGCCGTCGATTGTGTGAAGCCAGGTAGTTTTTGGCGGTATTCACGGCGATTCGATGCAACCAGGTTGAGAACTGGGCGTCGCCACGGAAACTTCCGATCGCGCGATAGGCGCGGATGAAAGTGTCCTGGGCGACGTCCTGACATTCGCTCCAGTCGGCGATGTAGCGGCCGACAAGGGCCACCACGCGATGCTGGTACTTGCGCACCAGGACATCGAACGCGGCGCTCTCGCCGTGCTGCACGCGCCGGACCAGTTCCAGATCCAGCTCCTGTGGTGTATCAACCTCGGCCATGAGGGGCCGCACTCCTGTCAGCCCAACCGACGTCGGGCAATGAGACTGCCAATCCCGGGAAAAGTTCAGTCGCCGATCACCCGGCGCCGCACCAGCTTTTAACCACCGTTCCGTTAGCGTTCCGGTCCACGGCCATGGATCCGGGGTCGCCACTCCCCTGCTATTGGGATTTGACGCGGAGGAAACAACCTCTGGATCATAGCCGCTTCTCCATACACAACCGGATGGAACGTCCATGCTCTCAGGCTTCGATGGTCTCCGCTTCAGCCACTGGCACCCCGAGATCCGCGACGACGGCGTGGTGGTCCTCTCCCTGGATCGCCAGGACAGCAGCGTCAATGCCATGTCGCAGGATGTGCTGCTGGAGCTGGGTGACCTGCTTGAGCGCATTGCACTGGACCCGCCCAAGGGCGTGGTGATCCAGTCGCTGAAGAAAGCCGGCTTCATTGCCGGGGCGGACCTGAAGGAGTTCCAGGAGTTCGACCGTCGCGGCACCGTCAACGATGCCATCCGCCGCGGCCAGGCTACCTACCAGAAGCTGGCCGAGCTGCCCTGCCCCACCGTGGCGGCCATCCACGGCCATTGCCTGGGCGGCGGCACCGAGCTGGCGCTGGCCTGCCGCTATCGCGTGGCCTCCAATGACAGCAGCACCCGCATCGGCCTGCCGGAAACCCAGCTGGGCATCTTCCCGGGCTGGGGCGGCAGCGCGCGCCTGCCGCAGCTGGTCGGCGCTCCCGCGGCAATGGACATGATGCTGACCGGCCGTACGCTGTCGGCCTCGGCCGCGCGTGGCATCGGGCTGGTCGACAAGGTGGTGGCACCGGCCGTGGTGCTCGACACCGCCGTGGCGCTGGCGCTGTCCGGCACCACGCGCCCGTTCAAGCAGCGCGCAACGGCCTGGGCCACCAACACCTGGCTGGCACGCACGCTGCTGGCACCGCAGATGGTCAAGCAGGTCGCACGCAAGGCCAAGAAGGACCAGTATCCGGCGCCCTACGCGCTGATCAGCACCTGGCAGCGCAGTGGCGGCAAGCCGATCCAGGCGCGTTTGGACGCCGAGCGCCGCGCGGTGGTGAAGCTGGCCAGCACCCCGACCGCGCGCAACCTGATCCGCATTTTCTTCCTGACCGAACGCCTGAAGGGCCTCGGTGGTGGTGATTCCGGCATCCGCCACGTGCACGTGGTCGGCGCCGGCGTGATGGGCGGTGACATCGCCGCCTGGGCCGCCTACAAGGGCTTTGAAGTGACTCTCCAGGACCGCGAGCAGCGCTTCATCGACCCCGCCATGGAGCGCGCGCAGGCGCTGTTCGCCAAGAAGGTGCGCGACGAGAGCAAGCGCCCCGCCGTGGCCGCGCGCCTGCGTGCCGACCTGGAAGGCAACGGCGTGGCCGAGGCCGACCTGGTGATCGAAGCGATCATCGAGAACCCGGAAGCCAAGCGTGCGCTGTACCAGACGCTGGAACCGAAGATGAAGCTGGACGCGCTGCTGACCACCAACACCTCGTCGATTCCGCTGGTGGAACTGCGCGACCACATCCAGCGCCCGGCGCAGTTCGCTGGCCTGCACTACTTCAACCCGGTGGCGCAGATGCCACTGGTGGAGATCATCCACCACGACGGCATGGCGCCGGAGACCGAGCGCCGCCTGGCCGCGTTCTGCAAGGCGCTGGGCAAGTTCCCGGTACCGGTGGCCGGCAGCCCGGGCTTCCTGGTCAACCGCGTGCTGTTCCCGTACATGCTGGAAGCCGCCACCGCGTATGCCGAAGGCATTCCGGGCCCGGTGATCGACAGGGCCGCGGTGAAGTTCGGCATGCCGATGGGCCCGATCGAACTGATCGACACCGTCGGCCTGGACGTGGCCGCCGGCGTCGGCCGCGAACTGGCGCCGTTCCTGGGCCTGCAGATTCCAGCGGCCTTGCAGACGGTGGAGCCGGACAAGCGCGGCAAGAAGGACGGCCAGGGCATCTATACCTGGGAAAACGGCAAGCCGAAGAAGCCGGACGTGGCCAGCGATTACCAGGCCCCGGCCGATCTTGAGGACCGCCTGATCCTGCCGCTGTTGAACGAGGCGGTGGCGTGCCTGCACGAAGGCGTTGTGGCCGATGCGGACCTGCTGGATGCCGGCGTGATCTTCGGTACCGGCTTTGCCCCGTTCCGCGGTGGTCCGATCCAGCACATCCGTGCGGTCGGTGCCGATGCGATCGTCGAGCGGCTGAAGGCACTGCAGCAGCGTCACGGTGACCGCTTCGCCCCGCGCCCGGGCTGGGACAACCCCACCCTGCGCGAACCAGTGGTTTGAGTTTATCGGCCGGGCCTGCGGCCCGGCGCCCGCGGTAGTGCCGGCCGCTGGCCGGCAACCTCAGAAGCCAGAGCCAAAGCGGCTCTGGCTTTTCTGTTTGTTGGGCGGGGCGGATCATTACGAACTGGTGGGTGGCTACCTGGGCCGCCACCAGGAGCGAAGCAACCAGCGTTTGATTTTGACTTTGATTTTCTTTTTTCTTCTCCGTGGCTGGACGCACACGGAAACTGTCAGAGGTCGGGCGGGGTGGATTCGCGGGGGTGTCCGCGGCATGGATGCCGCGGCCAAGCCTCCACGGACGGATTCACGGCGTCCCCCGCGAACCCACCCCGCCCGGCCAAGCGCGGCTTTTGCTTTACGCGACCAACCCCACAGCCACGAGGGGCTGCGCCGTTGGCTGGAACACCCTGTTACCCATACGGGGCATGTCCCCGTCACAGCCGCATGCGATGCTGATCTCCTGATCCCTGCCAGCGAGAACGCCCGCATGACCACCATCATCGCCCCGCGCGTGCACGACATCGGCGGACTCGAAGTCCGTCGCGCCGTCCCCACCCTGCAGGCGCGCAGCATCGGCTCGTTCGTGTTCGTCGACCAGATGGGCCCGGCGCTCATGCACCCCGGCACCGCCATCGACGTGCGCCCGCATCCGCATATCGGCCTGGCCACGGTCACCTACCTGTGGTCGGGCGCCATCGGCCATCGCGACACACTCGGTTCGGACCAGGTGATCCGACCCGGAGACGTCAACTGGATGACCGCTGGCCGCGGCATCGCCCATTCCGAGCGCACGCCGCAGCCGGACCGCGATCACGACAACCCGATCCACGGCATGCAGACCTGGGTGGCGCTGCCGAAGTCACATGAAGAGATCGAGCCGGCGTTCTACCACCACGCCGCGGCCACCCTGCCCGAGCAGCGCCGCAACGGTGCCTGGCTGCGCGTCATCGCCGGCCGCGCCTATGGCGAGGAATCGCCGGTGAAGGTGTTCGCCGACACCCTCAACGTGGCAATCGATCTCGACCCGGATGCGGAAATCGATATCGACGACGGCCACCGCGAGCGCGCGCTGTACATCCTCGAAGGCGACGCACAGCTGGATGGCGTGGACATCCCTGCACAGCATCTGGTGATTCCCGAAGCCGGCGCACGTGGCCGCCTGCGCGCGAAGACGCCGGTGAAGGCGATGCTGTTCGGTGGCGAGCCGCTGGATGGCCCGCGTCACCTGTGGTGGAACTTCGTGTCCAGCTCGAAGGAACGCATCGAGCAGGCCAAGCACGATTGGGAGGCCGGCCGCTTCGGCACCATTCCGGGCGACGACAAGGAATTCATCCCGCTGCCGCAGTACTGAACATCGCGTGTTGCACACATCCGAAGGTGTATGCCTGCACCCGGCGTTGACGCTACAGTCACCCGCTGATCATTGAAATGTGACATAAATCACACTTTCGACCGTCAAAGGAGTGCAACACATGAGCATGGGTAAACGCTTGTCCGCCGAATTCCTCGGCACGTTCTGGCTGGTTCTGGGTGGCTGCGGCAGTGCGGTGCTGGCCGCCAAGTTCGGCGGTGACAGCAATCCGCTGGGTATCGGGTTCCTCGGCGTGGCGCTCGCCTTCGGCCTGACCGTGGTGACCGGCGCCTATGCGTTCGGCCATATCTCCGGCGCGCACTTCAATCCGGCGGTCAGCGTCGGCCTGTGGGCCGGTGGCCGCTTCCCGACCAAGGACCTGGTGCCGTACATCATCGCCCAGGTGGCTGGTGGCCTGTTGGCCGGCTTCATGCTGCTGCAGATCGCCTCGGGGGCCAGCGGCTTCGCCATCGACGGCAGCCAGGCCGGTGCGTTCGCCAGCAATGGCTATGGTGCGCTGTCGCCCGGCGGTTACAGCGTGGCGGCGGCCTTCCTGTGCGAAGTGGTGCTGACCGCCGTGTTCCTGATCGTGATCATGGGCGCCACCCACGGCAAGGCACCGGCTGGCTTCGCGCCGCTGGCGATCGGCCTGTCGCTGACCCTGATCCATCTGATCAGCATCCCGGTCACCAACACCTCGGTGAACCCGGCCCGCTCCACCGCCGTGGCCTTCTTCGCCGGCAGCGGGGCGGTCAGCCAGCTGTGGCTGTTCTGGGTCGCCCCGCTGCTGGGCGGTGCGATCGGCGGCATCATCTACAAGTGGCTCGGCAACGACCGCTGAGGCCTGTGCGGACCGTTGCGGCCGACCTTCGGCCGCAATGGTTACGCTTGTAACCGCAATTTGTGCGATCGCTCACGTTCCGTTAAGGTTGAGTTGACCGTCCGTGCACATGCCGGCCGGCGGGGCATCCGGGGATGGGATGCCAAGGCCGCCGGTCCATCCGACGGAGCCACGACACACCACCTTGGGGGATGCATGAAGTTCGCGCCTGTAGTGTTGTCGAGCCTGCTTTTCGCTGCGGCCCAGGCCGCCGCGCAGGCTCCCACCGAATGTCCTTCATTGCCGGCCAACAGCGGCCTGCAGTGGCAACAGCAGGCACAGGCCGATTTCCTGGTCTGCCGTGCCAGCACCAGCGATGGCCGCGAGGTACTGAGCCTGATGCTCAGTGCACGCGATCCCAACCTTCCATTGAACCGCTCGCTGCGCCACGAAAAGGGCAGCTTCGGCGGTGAATCACTGTACTGGTACCAGCCCGATCTGGGAGGCCAGCAGCCGCCCGGTTATGCCGAGCGCCGCATCAGCGTGGTCAAGCTCGACAAAGGGCGTTACGCGCAGATTTCGCTGTATCCGGACAGCGCGCAGGAACTGGGTTCGCTGCAACAGCTGGCGCAGGGGATGAGCCTGACCCCGTCGGCCGTGGCTGCCGGGAACTGACGATGGCGGGGATGACTGCCTTGCAGCATCCCCGCAATGCGAGCCGACCTGACGGTAGTGCCGGCCGCTGGCCGGCACCTCGATCCGCCGTGACCGCTGGCAGTTGCCAGCCAGCGGCCGGCACCGCCTCAGAACTTGCCTTCCTGGAAATCGACGAAGGCCTGCATCAGTTCCTGCCGCGTGTTCATCACGAACGGGCCATGGCGCATCACCGGTTCCCGCAACGGACGACCAGCCACCAGGATCAGCCGCGCACCCTCGCTGCCGGCCGACAGATGCAGCTGCTCGCCACCGCCCAGCACCGCCAGTTCCTGGCGGGCGACGTCGCGCGCCGCGTCCTGCTCACCCACCGTCACCGCACCTTCGAACACATACGCGAAGGCGTTGTGCCCTTCCGGCAAGGCATAGGTCCAGGCGCGATCCGGGGCCAGCGTGATGTCCAGGTACAGCGGATCGGTGGCCGGCTGCACGATCGGGCCCTGCGTGCCATCCACGTTGCCGGCGATCACCTTCACTTCCACGCCGGCGTCCGGCTGCACCACGGGAATGCGCTCGGGCGCGAACTCCTGGTACTTCGGCTCGGTCATCTTCTCTTTCGCCGGCAGGTTCACCCACAGCTGGAAGCCGCGCATCTGACCGCTTTCCTGCTCGGGCATTTCCGAATGCACCAGGCCACGGCCTGCGGTCATCCACTGCACGCTGCCCGGGGTAAGCAGGCCCTCGTTGCCGTGGTTGTCGCGATGCCGCATGCGCCCGTCGAGCATGTAGGTGACGGTCTCGAAACCGCGATGCGGATGCTCCGGGAAGCCGGCGATGTAGTCCTCGGCACGGTCGGTGCCGAATTCATCGAGCAGCAGGAACGGGTCCAGGTCAGGCAGCGTCGGGCCGCCGATGACGCGGGTCAGGCGCACGCCGGCACCGTCGGAGGTGGGCATGCCACGGATGGTCCGCAGTACGCGGACCGGTTCGGGAAAGCTCATGGCGACTCCTGTTGGATGGATGCCACTGAAGATGGACGCCACATGGCCGCACGCCAATGGACGGCGCCGCAACCGATTGTTCCATCCCTGATGTTCGCTGCATGTCAGCACAACAAGCGTACGACCAAAGTACTACCGCCGATTCGTCCTGTGCCAATTGACCCTGCCGTGGGCACGCGGGACTCTTTGACTGTCTTTCCGGGAGAGAGCACCTCATGAAAGGGTTTTCCAAAATAGGCTGGGCGGTACTCGCCCTGCTCGGCGCCTTCTGTCTGGGCACCGTGGCCTTGCGCCGCGGCGAACACATCAATGCCCTGTGGATCGTCGTCGCCGCCGTTTCGCTGTACCTGGTGGCCTACCGCTTCTACAGCCTGTTCATCGCCAACAAGGTGATGCAGCTGGATCCGACCCGGGCCACCCCGGCGGTGATCAACAACGATGGCCTGGACTACGTGCCGACCAACAAGCACGTGCTGTTCGGTCACCATTTCGCAGCCATTGCCGGTGCCGGCCCGCTGGTGGGACCGGTGCTGGCCGCACAGATGGGCTACCTGCCCGGCCTGCTGTGGCTGGTGGTGGGCGTGGTGCTGGCCGGCGCGGTGCAGGACTTCATGGTCCTGTTCCTGTCCAGCCGCCGCAACGGCCGCTCCCTGGGCGATCTTGTGCGGGAAGAGATGGGCCAGGTGCCCGGCACCATCGCGTTGTTCGGTGCGTTCCTGATCATGATCATCATCCTGGCGGTGCTGGCGATGGTGGTGGTCAAGGCGTTGGCCGAAAGTCCGTGGGGCATGTTCACGGTGATCGCGACGATGCCCATCGCGATCCTGATGGGCGTGTACATGCGCTACATCCGCCCCGGCAGGATCGGCGAGATTTCGGTGGTCGGCCTGATCCTGCTGCTGGCCGCGATCTGGTACGGCGGCAAGGTCGCCGCCGATCCGGTCTGGGGCCCGGCCTTCACCTTCACCGGCACCCAGATCACCTGGATGCTGATCGGTTACGGCTTCGTCGCCTCGGTGCTGCCGGTGTGGCTGCTGCTGGCCCCCCGCGATTACCTGTCGACCTTCCTCAAGATCGGCACCATCATCGCGCTGGCCGTCGGCATCCTGATTGTGATGCCGGAACTGAAGATGCCGGCGCTGACCCAGTTCGCTGCCAGTGGTGATGGCCCGGTGTGGAAGGGCGGCATGTTCCCGTTCCTGTTCATCACCATCGCCTGCGGTGCGGTCTCCGGCTTCCACGCGTTGATTTCCTCCGGCACCACGCCGAAGCTGCTGGCCAATGAAGCGCACATGCGCTACATCGGCTACGGCGGCATGCTGATGGAATCGTTCGTGGCGGTGATGGCGCTGGTGGCGGCCTCGATCATCGATCCGGGCATCTACTTCGCGATGAACAGCCCGGCGGCGGTGATCGGTGCCGATGCGGCCTCGGCGGCGCACTACATCACCAACACCTGGGGCTTCACCATCACGCCCGAGCAGCTGACCGCGACCGCGGCGGCCATTGGTGAACCGACCATCCTGCATCGCGCAGGTGGCGCACCGACACTGGCGGTGGGCATCGCGCAGATCCTGCACGAAGCGATTCCCAGTGGCAGCGACGCGATGATGGCGTTCTGGTACCACTTCGCGATCCTGTTCGAAGCGTTGTTCATCCTCACGGCAGTCGACGCTGGCACCCGTGCCGGTCGCTTCATGCTGCAGGACCTGCTGGGCAACTTCGTGCCGGCCCTGAAGAAGACCGAATCGTGGACCGCCAACATCATCGGTACCGCCGGCTGCGTGGCGCTGTGGGGCTACCTGCTCTACACCGGCGTGGTCGATCCGTTCGGTGGCATCCAGACGCTGTGGCCGCTGTTCGGCATCTCCAACCAGATGCTGGCGGGTATCGCACTGATGCTGGGCACGGTGGTGCTGTTCAAGATGAAGCGTGACCGCTATGCGTGGGTGACGGCCGTGCCGGCCATCTGGCTGCTGATCTGCACCACCTACGCCGGCTTCATCAAGATCTTCGACAGCAATCCGGCGCAGGGCTTCCTGGCCCAGGCACACAAGTTCCAGGCCGCCCTCGCCAGCGACACCATCACGGCACCGGCCAAATCGGTGGCGCAGATGAAGCAGATCGTGGTCAACGCCTACGTCAACACCGGCCTGACCGCGCTGTTCCTGCTGGTGGTGGGCGCAGTGCTGGTGTATTCGATCAAGACCATCCTGGCGGCCCGCCGCAATCCGCAGCGCAGCGACCGCGAGACCCCATACGTGGCGCTGAAGCCGCATGAAATGGTGGATCTGTGATGAGCACGCAACTGGTTCCCGCCGGCCAGTACCAGGCACACCGCCGTATCTGGCGGCGCCTGGTGCAAACCGCACGACTGTGCTGTGGCATCCCTGATTACGACAACTACGTCCGGCACATGCTGGAAAAACATCCGGACCAGGAGCCGATGGATTACAAGACGTTCTTCCGCGAGCGCCAGGAAGCGCGCTACGGCGGACGCAACGGTGGCCGTTGCTGTTGAGGGTTGGGTGTGGGTGCCGGGCTTGCCGCCCGGCGCCCGCACCTTCGACAGATTTCCGGCGACGGCGGAAAGCATCAGGGGCCAGATCCGGTTCCTCCGGGAAACGGCTCTGACCCCTTCTTCGAAATGCATCCACGCATGGCGTGGATCTACGCAAGCATGACGCCGGGGCGGCCCGGACTCAGCCGTTGGCCATCCACTTCAGGATCAGGCCAGTGACATACGCCAGCCCGGTGCCGGTGGCGTAGCCCACCGTGCCCAGCAGCACGCCCACCGGAGCCAGCGTCGGATGGAACGCCGCAGCCACCACGGGGGCCGAAGCGGCTGCGCCGATGTTGCCCTGCGAACCGATCGCGAAGAAGAACAGCGGCGCGCGCAGCAGCTTCGCCACCACCCACAGCACCAGCACATGCGTGGCCATCCAGATCGCGCCGAGCAGGAACAGCCACGGCCGATCCAGCAGCGACAGCAGGTTCATCTGCATGCCGATGCAGGCGATCAGGAAGTACAGGAACACCGTGCCCAGCCGCGAAGCGCCCGCAGCTTCCAGCCGGCGCGCACGGGTGAAGCTCAGGCCCAGGCCCATCGCGGTGGACAGCAGGATCACCCATACGAACTGGCTGTCCAGGCTGAACTGGCTGGCCCAGCTGACATTGGCCTTGAACCAGCCCGCCAGCGGCGCGGCGATGGCATGGGCCAGGCCGACGCCGCCCAGTGCCACGCCGACGATCAACATCAGGTCGGTCATGCTGGGAATGCGCGCGTTCTGCGCCTCGTAGGCACTGATGCGCGCCTTCATCTCGTCGATGGCACGGGTATCGGCACCGTTGCGGGTATCGATCTGCTGCGCGCGGTTGGCCAGAAACAGCAGGATGGCCATCCACAGGCTGGCGCAGGCCACGTCGACCACCGCGAACTGGCCGAAGGTGGTGGCATCGGTGCCGAACACTTCACGCATGGCCACCATGTTGGCGCCGCCGCCGATCCAGCTGCCGGCCAGCGCCGCCATGCCGGCCCAGGTATCACCGGCCACGGTTTCGGGGTGGATCAACTTCATCAGCTGGAACGAGACGATGGCGCCGAGCATGATGCCGGCGGTACCGGCGCAGAACACGATCAGCAGTTTCGGGCCGAGCTTGGCAATACCCTTGAGGTCGATCGACAGGGTCAGCAGGACCAGCGCGGCCGGCAGCAGCACGTCACGCGCGACCGGGTTGTACAGCGAGGTGTTGTGGCCGTCGATGACACCGGCGGTGTTGTAGATGGCGGGGACGAAGTAGCACAGCAGCAGCGCCGGCACCCAGGCGAAGATCTTCTTCAACAACGGGGTCGGGCCACTGGCAGCCCAGAAGATCAGGGCCAGGGTGGCGGCAATCAGGCCCAGGCCAACGATGTCGTTGCTGATCAGGGCAGTAGCGGGTTCGGTCGGCATGGGATCCTCTGTCGATCGAAAGAGCGGGAAAAAAAAGCGCCGCATGAAGCGGCGCACCCCGAGATTAACATTGTCTTCACGCCGGGTCATGCTGCAGTGCCGGCTGCCCTTTCCCGGAGCCACTCCCATGCAGCTCGGCGCCTTCTCCGTCAGCCTCTCGGTCAGGGACCTGGCGGCCTCCCGCAGCTTCTACGAAGCACTGGGCTTCTCGGTGACCGGTGGCGAGCCGGCGCTGAACTGGCTGGTGATGCGCAACAACGGCATTGTCATCGGCCTGTTCCAGGGCATGTTCGAGGGCAACCTGCTCACCTTCAACCCGGGCTGGGACCAGCACAAGCAGGAACTGCCCCACTTCCAGGATGTACGTGAACTGCAGGCGGAACTGGATGCGAAGGGCATTGAACTGGCGGTGCGTACCGACCCTCATGGGCGGGGCACCGGCTACCTGCAGTTGGCCGATCCCGACGGCAATGTGATCCTGATCGACCAGCATGTGGCGCGGCCGAACGGCTGGTAATGCGAACGGACATTGCGTGGGCAGGCGTCGACCTTGGTCGACGGGCAGCATGCCAACCAAGGTTGGCATCTACCAGGACGGCCGGTTCAGGCCGGACGTGAAGCGCTGAAATCGAGCGTGGCGCGCGTGCCACGCGGCTCGCAGGGCTGCAGCTGCAGGGTCCAGCCAAGGTGCTCGCAGAGCCTGGCGATCAGGTCCAGGCCGATGCCGCCGCCACGGTCGGCGCGCTCGCCACGGGCCATCCGCGCGTGGATCGCCGCAATCTCCTCCGGGCTCATGCCATGTCCCGGATCCTGCAGGGTCAGCACCGCCGACGAGCTCAGGCGCAACTCAATGTGGCCACGCCCGCTGTTCTCGATGGCATTGCGCAGCAGGTTGCCGATCGCGGCCTGCACGACGGCCAGCGGCGCGACAATATCCACCGGGGCCGCCTGGATGCCGATGCTCAGGTCCTTGTCACCGAGCAGGTGACGATGGTCGTCGACGATTTCCGGCAGCAGCTGGTCCAGGGCGATGCGCTCGGCGCGTGCGGCCAGGCGCGCCGGGTCACGGGCCAGCACCAGCAGCAGTTCGATCAGCTGCTCCACGCTCTGCGCGGTGCGCAGCACGCGTTGCATCTGCTGGCGCGCGCGCTCGGGCAGGCCCGGCTGTTCCAGTGCCAGCTCTGCGGCACCGGTCATCACCGCAATCGGCGTACGCAGCTCGTGGCTGGCGGTGCTGATGAACACCCGCTCGCGTTCGACAAACTGCTCGTTGCGGTCCAGATAGTCGTTCAGTGCATCGGCAATGGTATGCAGCTCGGAGCTGCCACGCGGGTCGACCTCGATGCGCTGGCCCTGGACACCCGGCCGCAGCGCCGCGATGTGCTGCGCCAGCAGGCTCAACGGGCGCACCATGCGTTCCATGCCGAACGACGCCATCAGCACGGTGACGAAGATCATGATCACCCCGGCCAGCATCACCCAGCGCGTGGCGAACTGTTCCAGGTCATGGAAGTCGGAAATGTCCAGCGCCAGCGCCACCCGCCCCATCGAGCCGGTGTCACGCACCATCACCGCAGTCTGCCGCCCCTTGATCGGCACCCCGTCATGCAGCCCCGGGTGCAGCAGGCGCACGCTTTCCGGCATGTTGCCTTCATCGAAGCGGAACAGGCTGAGCGTGTCCGAGTCCTGCCAGCGATAGTGCGGCTCGTGCTCGGTGTGCTCGACGATGCTGTCCAGTTCGGAATTGAGCAGCGCGCGCCAGGCAGCGTGCTCCGCATGTTCATGCACGTAGTTGCCGACGCTGAACACCGCGATCGACAGCAGCGCCAGATAGCCCAGCAACCACCACACCACGCGCCGGTACAACGGCCCCGGCTTACTCGCCTTCATCATCATCCTTGCCGGCATCGCTGGGCGTGGTCACGGCCAAGCGGTAACCCACCCGCGGCAGGGTATGGATCAGTTTCTCGGCGAACGGTCCGTCCACACTGCGGCGCAGCTCGTAGACATGCGAACGCAGCAGGTCGCCATCCGGCGGTTCGTCGCCCCACAGAGCGAATTCCAGCTGCTGGCGGGTCACCGCGCCGGGGCTGGCGCGCATGAGCACTTCCAGCAGCTTGCGGCAGGCCGGGTACAGGTGCAGCACCTGGGTGCCGCGCTGGGCTTCCAGGGTGGCCAGATCCAGCACCAGATCGCCCACCTGCAGGCGCTTGCGCGGGTTGCGGCCCTGCGCACGCAGCAGCAGCGCTTCCAGCCGCACCTCCAGCTCCGGGAGTGCGAACGGCTTGGTCAGGTAGTCGTCGGCACCGGCGCGGAAGCCGGCAATCTTGTCCGGCAGCTCGTCACGCGCGGTCAGCATGATCACCGGCACTTCCGATGCATGCTCGGCGCGCAGCCGGCGCAGCACCTCCGGGCCCTCCATGCGCGGCAGCATCCAGTCCAGGATGACGGCGTCATACGGATGGCTCCCGGCCAGGTGCAGTCCGGTGATGCCATCCGGCGCCACGTCGAGCACGTGCCCGCGCGACTCGAAATAGTCGAACAGGTTGGCCACCAGCTGGCGGTTGTCCTCGATCACCAACAGACGCATGCACGAAACACCCACGGAAGTTCGTACCATGGTAGCGCCGCACATGTCGGAATGCGGTCGCCCCGGCGCCGCTCTGACGCTTTTCCCACCCCCGCCACCTCAGAATGGCCGTTTTGCTCCCGGAGCCTGCCGTGCCCGTAGCCCTGCCCCGCCGTTGGCGCCTGCCCCTGTTGTGGCTGCTGATCATTGCTGCGCTGGCAGCGGGGATCGGCCTTCGGCAGCCGCAGCCGCCGGACGAGCCGCGCTTCGTGCTGGCGGCCCGGACCATGGTCGAGAGCGGGCAATGGCTGCTGCCGCACCGTGGCGTGGAACTGTATGCGGAGAAGCCCCCCGTCTTCATGTGGCTGCAGGCCGCCGCCTACGAGATCGTCGGCAGCTGGCAGTGGTCCTTCCTGCTGCCGTCGTTGCTGGGCGCCCTGCTCAGCCTGTGGCTGGTGTCGGACCTGGCGCGGCGGCTGTGGTCGCCACGACATTCCATCTACGCCCTCGCTGCGCTGTTCTGCACCCTGCAGTTCGGGCTGATGGCCAAGCGCGCGCAGATCGACATGGTGCTGGTGGGCATGACCACCGTGGCCCTCTGGGGCCTGATGCGTCATCTGTGTGAACGCCGCAACCTGCCTGCCCTGTGGCTGGCCGGCTTCGCCGCAGGCGTCGGCACGGTGACCAAGGGCGTGGGTTTCCTGCCGCTGCTGATGGTGCTGCCCTGGTTCGGCTGGTGGCTGTACCAGCGCCGCCGCGGACGCACGGTGGAGGGTCCGCATCCGGCAACCCTGCTGTGGCTGATCCCGGCCTTCCTGCTGGGTGTCGGGGTGTGGCTGGCGCCGCTGGGCTGGGCCCTGCTGCACACGCCCAGTGCCGAACTGCAGGCTTATGCGCACGAGCTGCTGTTCAAGCAGACCGGCACCCGTTATGCCAATGCGTGGCACCACCGGCAGCCCGCCTGGTATTACCTGCAGGTGATCCTTACCCTGTGGCTGCCGGGCAGCCTGCTGCTGCCGATGCTGTTCAAGCCCTGGTGGCGCCGTATCCGCCGTGGCGACCGCCGCCAGTGGCTGCTGCTGGGCTGGGCCGTGCTGGTGCTGGTGTTCTTCAGCGCCAGCCCGGGCAAGCGCGAGGTGTACCTGCTGCCGATGTTGCCGGCGATGGCGCTGGCCGTAGCCCCGCTGCTGCCCGGCCTGCTGCGCCGCCTGTGCGTTCGCCGCTACCTGTTCGGCTACAGCGTGGTGCTGATGCTGGCCACTGGCACGCTGGGCGTGATGCTGCTGACCGAACACGCTTGGGCGGTGGCCCAGCTGGAACGCCGCGCCATGCCCGATACCCTGCTGCCGGTGCTGGGCGATGGCCTGCTGACCTTCGCCATCGCGCTGGCCACGCTGATCGTGTGGTTGCGGGTGCGCCGCGCGGCGACGCTGGTGCTGCTGACCCACGGCATGCTGTGGATGCTCTACGGCCTGGTACTGATCCCGGCGCTGGATCCCTATGCATCGGCGTCAGCGCTGATGCGCCGGGTCGGCGCGCGGATCGGACCGGATGCCGAACTGGCGCTGGTGGCCTGGCGCGAGCAGAACCTGCTGCAGGCCGACCGCCCGGTACGCGAATTCGGCTTCAAGCGGCCTTGGGCAGAGCAATGGCATGACGCCGGCCCTTGGCTCGCTGAGGCGCCGGACAAGCGCTGGCTGCTGGTGCTGGACGATGCGATGAGCCCCTGCGTGGACCCGGCCAAAGTGATCGACATCGGTGTTGCCAACAGGAATCGTTGGCAACTGCTTCCCGGTACCGCATGGAACCCGGAGTGCCACGCCGAGCGGACAGGATCGACCGCCGAAGAAGACTGAACGTTGACACGTGCCGGACGAACATTAACCCGGCACGAACAAGCGTCCGACCCTTCTCCGACATCCAGGTGACGAGCATGACTGCGGATTCCCGAACCGCCCCTTCCCAGCATGCCCGTCCGTCCCCTTGATTCGGTAGCGCCGCTTGCGACATCACCACTGGCGTCTCGATTTGCCGTAACTCACCTCTGGCTGCCTGTCGCAATTGGTCTGCCGTTGTTTACGCTGCTGATGGGCTTCGGCGGCGATCAATGGGTGGCCGATCACCTGTTCCGTCTTGAAGGCAGCCACTGGGCGCTGCAGGACGCCTGGATCACCCGCAGCGTCGTGCACAAGGCCGGCAAATGGTTGAGCACGGCGGCGGCGCTGGTCGTGATCCTGCTGTGCTTCCACCACTGGCGAAAGGGTCGCGATCGCACCCTGCAATGGGCGCTGCTTTATGTCGTAATTGCCATGGCACTGGGCACCGGCGTGATCTCCCTGCTGAAGTCGCTGGTGCCGATGGAATGCCCGTGGGACCTGCTGCGCTACGGTGGCCACCAGCCTTTCATCGGTCTGTTCACCCTGCGCCCGGAAGGCATGCCGGCACAGGCCTGCTTCCCGGCAGGCCACGCCAGCGCAGGCTATGCGTGGCTCTGCCTGTACTTCTTCGCGTTGCTGTGGCGGCCGTCCTGGCGCTGGACCGGGCTCTGGATCGGCCTCGGCACCGGCCTGGTGTTCGGGATCAGCCAGCAGTTGCGGGGCGCCCATTTCCTTTCGCATGACATTGCCACCGCGTTGATATGTTGGCTGCTTTCGTTGGGCCTGTATGTTCTGATCCACCGTCAGCTGGACCGTCCCCACCGCCAGGAGGCAAACGCATGAGTGCATCGGTCCAACGCCCCGCCCGCCTCCCCGCCCTTGCGGGTCTTCGCAACTGGCGGCCGCAGCTCTCCACGGAAGCACTGATCGCGCTGACCAGCCTGTTCTTCGCGGTGGCCGGCAACGGCCTGTTCTGGCACAGCGCGATGGCGAGCCATCCGGGCAGCCTGCGTTACGCGCTTTCGCTGCTGCTGTTGCTGCTGGGTGCGCACGGCGTGCTGCTGGGCATCCTGGTCTGGCGCTGGAATGCCAAAGTGGTAATCAGCCTGTTGCTGCTGGTGACGGCGTTCGCTGCGCACTACATGAGCCGCTACCACATCTATCTGGATGCGGACATGCTGCGCAACGTGCTGGCGACCGACCCCAAGGAGAGCCGCGAGCTGATGACCGTATCGCTGCTGTGGCCGGTGCTGCTGCTGGCCGTGCTGCCGATGGTGGTGCTGTGGCGCGTGCAGCTGCGCCGACGCAGTTGGGGCCGCAGCCTGCTGTGGCGACTCGGCTTCCTGGTCGTGGCGGCGGCGACCGCAGTTGGCGGTGCGCTGATCTCGTTCCAGGATGTCTCGGCGCTGATGCGCAACCAGCGCGAAGTACGCTATCTCGCCACCCCGGCCAACGTGCTGCTCGGTATGCCGCGCGCGCTGCGTGGCGACAACCCGGTGCAGCGCGCGCCGAAGCTGCCGATCGGCACCGACGCCAAGGCCACGCCACGCGCCCCGGCCAGCAAGCCGCGCCTGCTGGTGATCGTCATGGGCGAAACCGTGCGCGCGCAGAACTGGGGGCTCAACGGTGGCCGCAACACCACCCCGGAGTTGGCCCAGGCACCGGTGATCAACTTCCCCGACATGCACTCCTGCGGCACCAGCACCGAAGTATCGCTGCCGTGCCTGTTCTCGCCGTGGGGACGCCACGACTACGATGAAAAGAAGATCCGCGCACACCAGTCGCTGCTGCACGTGCTGAACCGCGCCGGCATCGCGCCGTTGTGGCGTGACAACCAGTCCGGCTGCAAGGGCGTCTGCGAAGGGCTGGAGTTCCAGTCGCTGTCCGATGCGACCACGCCGGGACTGTGCGCCGATGGCCGCTGCATGGACGAGATCCTGCTGCAGGACCTGGCCACCCAGGTGCGTGCCAAGCCCGGTGACCGCGTGGTGGTGCTGCACCAGCTGGGCAACCACGGCCCGGCCTACTTCGAGCGTTACCCGGCAGCCTTCGCGCGCTTCAAGCCAACCTGCGACACCCGTGACATCGGCCGTTGCTCTCGCGAAGAGATCACCAACAGCTATGACAACGCGGTGTTGTACACCGATCATTTCCTGAGCAAGACCATCGGCACCCTGCAGGGCATGCAGGATTACGACACGGCGATGATCTACCTGTCCGATCATGGTGAATCGCTGGGCGAGAAGGGCCTGTTCCTGCATGGCGTGCCGTATGCGATCGCTCCGGCCGAGCAGACCCGCGTACCGATGACGATGTGGTTCTCGCCGGGCTTCGCCAGCAGCCGTGGGTTGGACCTGCAGTGCGTGCGCAAGCGTTCGGCGGCCTATACCGACCACGACAACCTGTTCCCGTCGGTGCTGGGCCTGATGCAGGTGAAGACCTCGCTGTACGAGCGCGATCGCGACCTGTTCGCCAACTGCGAAGGTTGAGGGTTGTTCGGCAGGGCTTGCAGCCCTGCACCCGCAGTAGTGCCGGCCGCTGGCCGGCAGCCTCGACAGCAACAGCAGAAGCGGGTTTCCTGAGGCATGGCGGGGTGGGTCCGGTGGCGGGAGACGCCGTAAACCCATCCATGGGGGCTTGGCCGCGGCATCCATGCCGCGGACACTCCCGCCACCGGACCCACCCCGCCTTCGACAGTTTTCCGCGATCTGTTGGAACGACGCATTGCCCTGGTGGGTGTCGACCTTGGTCGACACAGTAGATCCACGCCATGCGTGGATGACTCATTCGATATCTGACAGATGTGTCGACCAAGGTCGACACCTACCGACAGCACATGGAATCTGTCGGAGGTGGGGCGGTGTCGGAGTGCGGGGTGTCAGCCGCATGGATGCGGCTGCCAAGCCTACAAGGACGTACTTGCGGCGTCCCCGCACTCCGACACCGCCCCGCCAAACCACGGACAGTCCGCTGTTGCTGTTGCTTCGGCCTTTGCCGTTGCTTGAAGGCCTCTGCGGGTGCCGGGCGCCGCCCGGCCGACTTCCGCCACTTGCGGTGGCAGCGACGGCCCACTAGCCTTCGGCCGTCGTTCACCACCCAAGGACCGCCCGTGAAACACCGTCATCTCCTGCTGGCCTCGGCAATCGCCGCCGCCACGCTGGCCCTGGCCGCCTGCAAAAAGGAAGCTGCCCCAGGCACCGATACCGCCAGCAGCAGCGCCCCGGCCGGCGAAACCGCCGACCAGTTCGTGGCCCGCATCAATGCCGAATTCAAGGCCGCCTACCCGGAGATGACCTCGGCGCAGTGGCTGTCTTCCACCTACATCAACAGTGATTCCGAACGCATCGCGGCCAAGGCCAACGAGCGTTCGCTGACCCAGCTCAACAGCTGGATCGAGCAGGCCGCCAAGTTCGACGGCAAGCCGATGAGCGAGGACAGCAAGCGCGCGATCCACCTGCTGAAACTGATGTCCTCGATGCCGGCACCGCGCGATCCGGCCAAGCTGGCCGAGCTGACCCAGATCGCCACCCGCATGGAAGGCAGCTACGGCGCTGGCAAGTACTGCACCGACGCCAACGATCCGAACTCCTGCCGCCAGCTGGGCGAACTGGAACAGGTACTGGCGCGCAGCCGCGACTACGACAAGCAGCTTGACGCCTGGCAGGGCTGGCACAGCACCACCAAGAGCATGCGCGGCGACTACCAGAAGTTCGTCGGCCTGGTGAACGAAGGCGCCAAGGGCATGGGCTTCACCGATGCCGGCCAGATGTGGCGCAGCGGCTATGACATGCCGCCGGAGCAGATCGGCCCGGAAACCGACCGCCTGTGGGAACAGGTCAAGCCGATGTACGAGCAGCTGCACTGCTACGCGCGCGGCAAGCTGGACAAGACCTATGGCAAGGACAAGGCCGAAGTTGGCAATGGCCTGATCGCCGCGCACCTGCTGGGCAACATGTGGCAGCAGGACTGGTCGAACCTGTGGGACCAGCTGGAACCGTACCCGGGCGCCGGCAGCCTGGACATCACCGCGGCGCTGGAAAAGCAGTACCAGACCAACCTGAGCGCGGCGCTGGCCAAGGCCGGCAAGGATGCCAACGTGGCCGCGCAGTACAAGGCGCAGCGCGAGGCCGAACTGCGTACCGCCAAGCAGATGACCGAGCGCGCGCAGGACTTCTACGTGTCGCTGGGCATGCCGTCGCTGCCGCAGTCCTACTGGGAAAAAACCCAGTTCATCAAGCCTGACGACCGCGACGTGGTCTGCCACGCCAGCGCCTGGGACATGAACATGGAAGGCGACGTGCGCACCAAGATGTGCATCAAGCCGAACGAAGAGAACTTCACCACCATCTACCACGAGCTGGGCCACATCTATTACGACCTGGCCTACAACCCGCTGCCGCCGCTGTTCCAGGGCGGTGCCAACGATGGCTTCCATGAAGCGATCGGCGACACCATCGTGCTGGCGATGACGCCCAAGTACCTCAGCTCGATCGGCCTGGTCGATGCGCCGACCGAAAGCCGCGAGGCGGTCATCAACAACCAGATGCGCATGGCGCTGTCAGGCGTGTCGTTCCTGCCGTTCGGGCTGATGATCGACCGCTGGCGCTGGGGCGTGTTCGATGGCTCGATCACTGCCGACAACTACAACAAGGCGTGGTGGGACCTGAAGGCCAAGTACCAGGGCGTGGCGCCGGCCAGCACCCGTGGCGAAGAGTTCTTCGATCCGGGCGCGAAGTACCACGTGCCGGGCAACACTCCGTACACCCGCTACTTCCTGGCGCGCATCCTGCAGTTCCAGTTCTACAAGGGCCTGTGCGACGCGTCCGGCTACAAGGGCCCGCTGCATGAGTGCACCTTCTACGGCAACAAGGAAGCCGGCCAGAAGTACTGGGCGATGCTGAGCAAGGGTGCCAGCCAGCCGTGGCAGGCCACGCTGAAGGAGCTGACCGGTACCGACAAGCTCGATGCCGGCCCGATGATCGAGTACTTCACCCCGGTCAACGAGTGGCTGAAGCAGCAGAACGAAGGCCAGATGTGCGGCTGGCAGGCCAACGCGGCCCCGACGGCGAAATGAAAAAAGGGGCGGGTCCGAAAGGATCCGCCCCTTTCCGGTAGTGCCGGCCGCTGGCCGGCAACTACGCGATGAAGACCCAAAGGGCAGTCGGCCAGCGGCCGGCTCTACTGAAACGGCAGTCAAAGGCCAGATGTGCGGCTGGCAGGCCAACGCGGCTCCGGCGGCGAAATAAAAAAAGGGGCGGATCCGCGAGGATCCGCCCCTTTCCGGTAGTGCCGGCCGCTGGCCGGCAACTGCACGGTGGAAATCCATCTGGCAGCCGGCCAGCGGCCGGCTCTACCGAAACAGCAGTCAAAGGCCAGATGTGCGGCTGGCAGGCCAACGCGGCCCCGGCGGCGAAATGAAAAAAGGGGCGGATCCGAAAGGATCCACCCCTTTCCGGTAGTGCCGGCCGCTGGCCGGCAACTGCACGGTGGAAATCCATCTGGCAGTCGGCCAGCGGCCGGCTCTACCGCAACAGCGATCAGCTGTTCTTCTTCGCGGCCATCGCTGCGGCCAGCTCGGCCTTGAATTCCTCGAAGGTCTGGCCCTTCTCCCTGGCTTCGGCCTGTGCGGCATCGCGCAGCGCGTCGGAGTACATCAGGCGCACCGGCGTACCGTTGCGCTCGTGCAGTTCACCGGCCTGCATGATCAGCGCCAGCACCTGCGCAGCGCTCTCGCTGTGGCCCGCGATGCGGCCGTCCATGCCCAGCACCCATTCGCCGTCGCGGCGCACGACACCGGCCAGCAGGGTGCGCTGTGCATCGCGCAGTTCCGCATGCGGCTCCACCGGCGAGGCCTGCGCGGCGGCCTTGTTGGCGGCCTGCTTTTCCTGGCGACGGCGCTGGTCGCGGCGGGTCTTGGAGCTGGTGGACATGGTGCGGTACCGCTGCGAAGGGGGGCGCAAGGATAGCGCACCCCGCCCGCAGCACCGCTTCACACCCCTCAGTCCAGCACTTTGCCGTGCCGCCAGTAGCCCATGAAGGTGATCGCGCGGCGGTCCAGCCCGCAGTCGCGCACCAGATGGCGACGGATCGCCATCACCGCCCCCGCCTCGCCCGCCACCCAGGCGTACAGCGGCCCGGCCACCCGGGTATCGGCCTGCTCCCAGAGGATCTGCGTATCGACGTCGATCTCCTCCAGCGCATCGCAGGCAGTCACGCCCGAGGTCGCTGCCAACCGCGCCTGGACCGCCTGCAGCAACCGCTGTCCGTAGGCGGCCTGCCCGCGCGGCAGCCAGACCAGCTCGGCGCTGGAGGGCGCCTTCAGGTGCACCGCATCACCGGCCTGCGCCACCTCCAGCAGCGCCAGCGTGCGCGGTGGGTCGACCATGGCCGCCAGTTCCTCGAGGATGCCGGCCACCGCAGGCAACGCGGTTTCATCGGCCACCAGCAGCACCTGGCCGACACCGGCCGGTGGCTTCCACTCCCAGCCCTCGCTGCTCTCGGCACAGTCGGCGTCCGGGGCCAGCAGCACCACGCGGTCGCCTGGGCGGGCGTGCATGGCCCAGCGCGAGGCGGGGCCGGTTTCGCCATGGATGACGAAATCGACGTCGACCTCGCCCTGCTCCGCGCGCAACTGGCGGATGGTGTAGGTACGCATCGGCGGGCGCTTGTCGTCCGGCAGGGCCCGGTAGCGAGGGTACCAGTCTTCACCGCTGGGGACCTGCGGCACCTCCTGGCCGGGCAAGGGGAAGAACACCTTGATGCGCTGGTCAGGGCCTTCGGTCTTCATCCGCGCCACGTCGGCACCGGTGAACACCATGCGGTCCAGGGAAGGGGAAAGAACGCGGCGCTCCTTCAGCGCCACCTCGAACAGGCGGTAGGTCTGCTGCGCAGCCATGGGGAACCTCATGCAACGACATCGGATTGGCTGGCTGTCGTGCATCCACGCACCGGCTGGCTGGAGTGCCCAGCCTAGTCCGGTCGTTCCTCTTCGCAAGCGTTGCGGGCAAAGCGGCCGGCCCTACCCCTGCGCGCTGCTCAATGGCCCGTGCAGGCCGCCTGTGCCGCGCGTTCACGCTGGTGTTCCCAGTACCAGAACACGAAGCCGGCGGCGAAGAACGCGGCCTGCCCCAGCGCCAGGTGCAGCGGGCTGGCACTGAGCAGCGGCGACACCACGCCGGCCACCACCGTGCTGATCATCAGCTGCACGAAGGCCTGGAGCGACGAGGCCAGGCCGCGCTGGTGCGGGTACATGTCCAGCACCGCCAGCGCCAGGATCGGGAAGATCAATGCCATGCCCATGCCGCCCAGGAAGATCGGCAGCACCGCCCACGGCAGCACGAACTGCGGCGACAGCGCCACGTAGCCGACATTCAGCAGCACCGACAGCGCACACAGGCCGAAACCAATGGACACCTGGCGGGTGGGCGTGGTGTGCCCGGCCATGCGCCCGGACAGGAACGAGCCGGTGGTCATGCCGCCGATGGTGGGGATGAACAGCCAGGCAAAACCACCCTCGCCCAGATGCAGGTGCTGCATCACGAACACCGGCGCCGAGGAGATGTACAGGAAAATGCCGCCGAAACCGATGCTGCCGGCCAGCGCCAGACGCAGGAACCGCGGGTTGAAACCGATGCGCACGTAATCACGCAGCAGCACGCGCGGCGACAACGGCACCCGTGCCTCCACCGGATGGGTTTCCGGCAGGTAGCGTGCGGTGGCCGCCAGCAGGAGCAGCGCAAACACCACCAGGAACCAGAAAATCAGTGGCCAGCCGGCGCCACTGAGCAGGATCCAGCCGCCAATGATCGGTGCGATGGCCGGAGCGATGCCGAACAGCATCGATACCTGGCTCATCAGGCGCTGCGCGTCGTGTCCGTGGTACAGGTCGCGGATCACCGCGCGGCCGACGATCATGCCAACGCCCGCTGACAGGCCCTGCAGCGCGCGGAACGCCAGCAGCGTGGTCAGGTCGGTGGACAGCGCGCAGCCGACCGAAGCGCCGACGAACACCACCAGGCCACCGAGGATCACCCGCTTGCGGCCCCAGGCATCGGACAGCGGGCCGTGCGCCAGGCTCATCAGACCGTAGAACAGCAGGTACACACTGATGGTCTGCTGCACCGCCACTTCGTCCACCGCCAGGCGCTGGGCCAGCTGCGGGAACGCCGGGAAGATGGTGTCGATCGAGAACGGACCGAACATGGCCAGGCCGGCGAGCAGCAGGGCCATGCGGCGGGTGGAGGGAGCAACAGCGGCGGTCATGGGAAAGGCGTCCGGCAGGGCCATGCGCGGCACGCACGGCGGGCGCCGGTCCCCTGCAGCAGGGACGGCGCCAGATGAATTCGGGTATCCGCCCATCATAGGTGGGGATTGCGCCTGATGCCATGCAGCAGTGCACAAAACGCACGGACGGGCCATCGGCCATTCAGGCGCGGCCTCCAGGACCGAAGGCGGCCGCCGCGCCCGCAACGGGCTATAATCGGTGGGCAACACGGTGGGAGAAGCGGAACACCGCTGCCGAAGGCGCAACGCCCGTAATCGCTCAGGCCCGATACCACCCGTAACACAACTCTGGAGAGACCGGTTCGATCCGGCGCCGAAGGGGCACGAAGCTGCGGTCCGCCGCGCTTTTAAACTCTCAGGCAAAAGGACAGAGGGGCGCCCCGCAGACCGCCGACCGGCGGCTTGTGCCCGTGCGTGTGCCCTTTCCTGACGGATCCTTCGCCATGTCCCAGAACACCCCTTCCCTGCGTGAGCTCGAGCACCACAATGCGTTCGTCGAGCGCCACATCGGCCCCAACGACGCCGAGATCGCGCAGATGCTCGACGTCGTCGGCCACGCGTCGCTGGATGCGATGACCGACGCCATCGTGCCGGCCAAGATCAAGTCGCCGGCACCGCTGGCACTGCCGGAGTCGATGACCGAAGTGCAGGCACTGGCGAAGATCCGTGCGATCGCCGACAAGAACACCGTGCTGCGCAGCTTCATCGGCCAGGGTTACTACGGTACCCACACGCCGAACGTGATCCTGCGCAACATCCTGGAAAACCCGGCGTGGTACACCGCCTACACCCCGTACCAGGCGGAAATCTCGCAGGGCCGCATGGAAGCGCTGATCAACTTCCAGACCCTGTGCGCCGACCTGACCGGCATGGAAATCGCCAACGCCTCGCTGCTGGACGAAGCCACCGCCGCCGCCGAAGCGATGACCCTGGCCAAGCGTTCGGCCAAGTCGAAGTCGGACACCTTCTTCGTGCACGACGCCGTGCACCCGCAGACCCTCGAACTGCTGCGTACCCGCGCCGAGCCCATGGGCATCGTGCTGCGCGTCGGCACCCCGGCCGAAGCACTGGAAGCGGAAGCGTTCGGCCTGCTGCTGCAGTATCCGGACACCTTCGGCCAGGTCGGCGACTACAAGGCGCTGGTCGATGCCGTGCACGCACGCGGCGGCCTGGTGGCCGTGGCCACCGACCTGCTGGCCCTGACCCTGCTGGCTGCCCCGGGCGAATGGGGCGCGGACATCGTGGTCGGCAACAGCCAGCGTTTCGGCGTGCCGTTCGGGTTCGGTGGCCCGCACGCCGCCTTCATGGCCTGCCGTGACGCCTACAAGCGCTCGATGCCGGGCCGCCTGATCGGCGTTTCGATCGATGCCCAGGGCAACCCGGCCTACCGCCTGACCCTGCAGACCCGCGAACAGCACATCCGCCGCGAGAAGGCCACCTCCAACATCTGTACCGCGCAGGTGCTGCTGGCGGTGATGGCCTCGATGTACGCCGTTTACCACGGCCCGGAAGGCCTGACCCGCATTGCCCGCCGCACGCACCGCCTGGCCTCGATCCTGGCCGCAGCGCTGCGCAATGCCGGCGTGCAGGTCGGTGGCGACTTCTTCGACACCCTGCACGTCACCGGCGTGCATGCCGATGAAATCCATGCCAAGGCACGCGCCGCCGGTTACAACCTGCGCGCGATCGACAGCGACTCGGTCGGCATCAGCCTGGACGAGACCACCACCCGCGCCGACATCGTCGCCGTGGCTGCGGTGTTCGGTGCCTCGCTGGACGTCGACGCGCTGGATGCCAGCACCGCCGACGCGCTGCCGACCGGCCTGCTGCGCCAGTCCGCGTTCCTGACCCACCCGGTGTTCAACACCCACCACAGCGAGCACGAGCTGCTGCGCTACCTGCGTTCGCTGGCCGACAAGGACCTGGCGATGGACCGCACGATGATCCCGCTGGGTTCGTGCACCATGAAGCTCAACGCCACCGCCGAGATGATCCCGGTGACCTGGCCGGAGTTCTCGCAGATCCACCCGCTGGTGCCGGCCGACCAGGCGCTGGGCTACAAGGAACTGATCGACACGCTGGAAGCGATGCTGGTCGAATGCACCGGCTACGACGCGGTCAGCCTGCAGCCGAACTCCGGCGCACAGGGCGAGTACGCCGGCCTGCTGGCGATCCGCGCCTACCACCGCTCGCGCGGCGAAGGCCACCGCGACATCTGCCTGATCCCGGATTCGGCGCACGGCACCAACCCGGCCTCGGCGCAGATGTGCGGCATGAAGGTGGTGGTCACCAAGACCGATGCCAACGGCAATGTCGATGTGGAAGACATCCGCCTCAACGCCGAGAAGTACAGCGACCGCCTGGCCGCGATCATGATGACCTACCCGTCCACGCACGGCGTGTTCGAGGAAGAGGTGGTCGAGATCTGCGAGATCATCCACCAGCACGGCGGCCAGGTGTACACCGACGGCGCCAACATGAACGCCTTGGTCGGCGTGGCCAAGCCCGGCAAGTGGGGTTCGGACGTTTCGCACCTGAACCTGCACAAGACCTTCTGCATCCCGCACGGCGGCGGCGGCCCGGGCGTCGGCCCGTGCGCGGTCAAGGAACACCTGGCCCCGTTCCTGCCGGGCAAGCTGGGTGACAACGGCCCGGTCGGCATGGTCAGCGCCGCCAGCTTCGGCAGCGCCTCGATCCTGCCGATCAGCTGGATGTACATCGCGATGATGGGCCGCGAAGGCCTGCGCAAGGCCACCCAGGTCGCGCAGCTCAACGCCAACTACATCGCCAAGCGCCTGGCCCCGCACTTCAAGACCCTGTACACCGGCCGCAACGGCCTGGTGGCACACGAGTGCATCCTCGACGTACGCCCGCTGGAGAAGACCAGCGGCATCGGCGCCGAGGACGTCGCCAAGCGCCTGATCGACTTCGGCTTCCACGCCCCGACCCTGAGCTTCCCGGTGGCCGGCACGCTGATGGTCGAACCGACCGAGAGCGAATCGCTGCACGAGCTGGACCGCTTCATCGACGCGATGATCCAGATCCGCGAGGAGATCACCGCGATCGAAGACGGCCGCCTGGACCGCGAGGACAACCCGCTGAAGAACGCGCCGCACACCGCCACCGCGGTGACCGCCAGCGAGTGGACCCACGCCTACCCGCGCGAACTGGCTGCCTTCCCGCTGGCCAGCCTGAAGCAGAGCAAGTACTGGCCGCCGGTGGCGCGCGTCGACAACGTGTACGGCGACAAGAACGTGATGTGCGCCTGCATCCCGGTCGATGCCTACAAGGATGATGAAGTCGAGGCTTGATTTCTCGCGGCATCGGTAAAGAGAACGGCCCGCGCAAGCGGGCCGTTTTCATGAGGGCGGGTGGACCAGGGTCCACATCCACGGTAATCCCGATCACGGGTCCGGCATCTGCCCCAGGCTCAACTGCCACGACAC
This sequence comes from Stenotrophomonas sp. PE591, assembly GCF_018320795.1. Taxonomy (NCBI): domain Bacteria; kingdom Pseudomonadati; phylum Pseudomonadota; class Gammaproteobacteria; order Lysobacterales; family Lysobacteraceae; genus Stenotrophomonas; species Stenotrophomonas sp. PE591. The sequence continues at coordinate 171,442 of NZ_JAAOKO010000002.1, read as the reverse complement.
ACCGAAGCGATCCTGCACCCAGCCGTAGCGGTTGCTGAAGTCATAGTCGCCCACCGGCATCAGCCAGTGGCCGCCCTCGCCCAGCACGCGCGCGGCGCGCTCGAACTGCTCGGCGCCGGAGCACTCGACGAACAGCGAGATCGACGGGCTGAAGGTGAAATCGTGCACGTCCAGGCTGTCAAAGCACAGGTAGTGGGTGCCACCGAGCAGGAAGATGGCCTGTCGGACCTGCCCGGGCACGCCGGCACCGGCGCCGTCCGGATGGCGCTGCATTGCCAGCAGGCGGAAATCGGCGAAGGCCTCGGCGTACAGGGCCAGGGCGGCCTCGGCCTGGCCGGTGAACATCAGGAAGGGGCGACTGCGCAGCATGCGGTACTCCCGGTCGACGGGCCGATGACGGCCCACACGATCAGGATGGCACGGCGGATGTGCAGCCCCCGTGGTAGTGCCGGCCGCTGGCCGGCAGCTTCAGTCACGCCTCGCGCATGCGCCGCGCGATGGCGCTGCCGGCGGCGATCGTGGCGGTCAGCGCCACCATCGACAGGAACTGCAGGCGGGTGTGCGACTCGCTCAGCAGCAGGCCGAAGATCAGCGCCAGGATCGCCAGCGCGCAGCAGGTCAGCCACGGGAAGCCCGCCATGCGGAACGGCAGCCGGGTACCCAGGCGATCCGCGCGGCGGCGCAACACCAGTTGTGAGACCAGCGACAGCGTCCACACCAGCAGGCAGGTCGAACCGACGATGTTCAGCAGCACCGGCAGCACCCGGTCCGGGAACAGCAGTTCCATCACCGTGGCGGCGAAACCGAACAGCACGCTGGCCAGCACGGCAATCACCGGCACCTGGCGCGGATCGGTCCAGCCCAGCACGGCCGGGGCTTCGCGGCGCTGCGCCAGTGAATACATCATGCGCGAGGCGCCGTAGAGGTTGGCATTGAGTGCCGACAGCAGCGCGATCACCGCGATCAGGGTGATGGCGGTGCCGGCGCCCGGAATACGGGCAATGTCCAGCACGGCGGCGAACGGCGACTTCAACGCTTCGCTGGTCCACGGCACGACGGCGATGATCACGCTCAGCGAGCCGATGTAGAACACCAGGATGCGCCACGCCACGGTGCGGATGGCACGGGCGATGCTGCGCTCCGGATCCTCGGTCTCCGCCGCCGCAACGGCCACGATCTCGGTGCCACCGAAGGCAAAAACGACAACCAGCAGTGCAGCGCCAATACCGGCCAGGCCCTTCGGCGCGAAGCCACCATGCTCGGTGAAGTTGCTCAGGCCCGGCGAGGTCACCTGCGGCAGCCAGCCCATCAGCAGCGCCACGCCGATGGCGATGAAGGCCAGGATCGCCGCCACCTTGAGGATGGCGAACCAGAATTCGAACTCGCCGAAGTTCTTCACCCCGAGCAGGTTGATCGCGGTGAAGAACAGCATGAAGGCCAGCGCCGCCATCGGTACAGGTACTGCTGGCCAGACCGTGGCCAGCAGACCGGCCGCTCCCACCGCCTCGGCGGCGATCACGATCACCAGCTGCACCCACCACAACCAGCCGACGGTGGCACCGGCGGTGGCGCCCATGGCATCGGCGGCATAGACCGAGAACGCGCCGCTGGTCGGTTTGGCCGCCGCCATTTCGCCCAGAGCGTTCATCACGATGATCACCAGCGCGCCGGCGACCAGATACGACACCAGGACCGCCGGACCGGCCGCCTGCACACCCACGCCCGAGCCGAGGAACAGGCCGGCGCCGATGGCGCTGCCCAGGCCCATCATGATCAGCTGGCGGGGCTTGAGCGAATGTCCGAGGCGGGACGGCGAAGCGGTCGGAATCGAGTTGGGCATCGGCAGGGCTGGCGGCGGGCTACAGGGGCGACACCTTACCCTGTCCCATGCCCGCGGGGATAGGCACAGCGCAGCAGGCGGCTCAGGCCAATGCCGGCTCTCCGACACTGCCACCAATACGGGCGCGGTAGGCACGCGGCGAGAAACCGGTTTCAGCCTTGAACTTGCGGGTAAAGGCGCTCTGGTCGCTGAAACCGCAGGCCTGGCCGATGCTGGCGATGCTCTCGTCACCGTGCAGCAGGTGCATGGCCATCTGGATCCGCAGCCGGGTCAGCACCTGCTGCGGGGTCATCTGGAACACCTTGCGGAAGCTGCGCTCCAGCTTGGACAGCGAAAAGCCGGTGATGTCCAGCAGGGTCTGCATGCGCACGTTCTCGGCGTAGTGCGCGTTGAGGTGCGCCAGCGCCAGCCGCAGCTGCTCGTACTGGGTACCCAGACTGTCCTTCTGGCCAAGGTCGCGGGAAATGCCGATCAGGCCCTCGATGGCCCCATCGACCACCAGCGGACGCTTGCAGGTCAGGCACCAGCCCGGTTCGCGGTTGGCGAACAGGTGCAGCTCCATCAGGTTCTCGATCACCTCACCGGCCAGCACGCGGGCGTCCTGGTCCACGTAGTCGGCGCTCAGCCCGGTCGGGTAGATCTCCGCCGCGGTACGCCCGATCACGTCCTTGCGGGCGCGCAGGCCCAGCCGCCGCAGCATGGTCTGGTTGACGTGGGTGTAACGCCCCTGAAGGTCCTTGATGAAGAACAGCACATCCGGGATGGCGTCGAACAGGGCTTCGATGTCGGCGGGCTCGACTCGCATGGAGCAAGCATACCCGAGCCTGCTTTTGCCTGTACGTTCACCTTTGCCGGACCTCGGTTTAACGGGCCCGGTTCCAGTGTCGTGGTTCTCTTTGAGCATCCGGAGCCAACGTCAATGGCCGCCAGCAAGCCGACCGGCAAGCGCGCAACCACCCACGCCGAGAACCACCACCGCGGCAACGGCGATGAACTGCACCAGCAGGCCGGGGGCAGTCATCCGGCGATGACCACCGATCAGGGCATCCCGGTGGCAGACAACCAGAACTCCCTGCGGCAGGGACCTCGGGGGCCTACACTGCTGGAGGACTTCATCCTGCGCGAGAAGATCACCCACTTCGACCATGAGCGCATTCCCGAGCGCATCGTGCACGCCCGCGGCAGCGCTGCGCATGGCTACTTCGAGTTGACCCGATCACTGAAGGCGCATACCCGCGCGCGCATCCTGACCGAGGTTGGCGTGAAGACACCCGTGTTCACCCGCTTCTCGACCGTGGCCGGTGGCGCAGGTTCGGTGGACACCCCGCGCGACGTGCGCGGCTTCGCGGTGAAGTTCTATACCAGGGAGGGCAACTGGGACCTGGTCGGCAACAACATCCCGGTGTTCTTCATCCAGGACGCCATGAAATTTCCGGACCTGGTGCACGCGGTGAAGATGGAACCGGACCGTGCCTTCCCGCAGGCCGCGTCGGCCCATGACACGTTCTGGGACTTCATTTCGCTGATGCCCGAATCGATGCACATGATCATGTGGGCGATGAGCGACCGCGCCATACCGCGTTCGCTGCGGATGATCGAAGGCTTCGGTGTGCACAGCTTCCGCCTGCTGAACGAGGCCGGCGAGTCAACGTTCGTCAAGTTCCACTGGCGGCCCAAGCTGGGTATCCAGTCCACGGTCTGGGACGAAGCATTGAAACTGCAATCGGCCGACAATGACTTCCATCGCCGCGACCTGTTCGAGGCCATCCAGCGCGGCGACTTCCCGGAATGGGAACTGGCGGTGCAGTTGTTCACCGAAGAAGACGCCGACGCATTCCCGTTCGATCATCTGGACCCGACCAAGATCATTCCCGAATCGCTGGTGCCGTTGCAGGTCATCGGGCGCATGGTGCTGGACCGCTGGCCGGACAACTTCTTCGCCGAGACCGAGCAGGTGGCTTTCTGCCCGGCCAACGTGCCACCGGGCATCGACTTCAGCAACGACCCGCTGCTGCAGGGGCGCCTGTTCTCCTACCTGGACACCCAGCTGCTGCGCCTGGGCGGCCCGAACTTCCACCAGATCCCGGTGAATGCGCCCAAGTGCCCGTTTGCCAATCATCAGCGCGACGGCCACATGCAGATGCAGGTTCCCAAGGGCCGGGTGGCCTACGATCCCAGTTCGCTGCAGGAGGACACCCCGCGCGAGACGCCTGCCGGATTCCGCAGCCATGCCAGCGCCGACGATGGCCGCAAGGGTCGCACCCGCGCGGAGAGTTTCGCCGACCACTACAGCCAGGCCCGAATGTTCTTCCGCAGCCTCGAAAAGCCGGAGCAGGCCCACCTGGCATCGGCGCTGGTGTTCGAGTTGTCCAAGGTGGAAACGCTGAAGGTGCGGGTACGCACCGTCAGTCACCTGCGCAACATCGATGACTCACTGGCGCAGCGCGTGGCCGATGGTCTGGCGTTGCCTGCACTGCCCGACCCGGCGCCGACCGCTACTCCAGTGCGGGACATGCCCCCCGCCCCCGAGGTGCGCGTGATTGGGCGCAACAAGCCTACCCTGCAGGGTCGCTGCATCGGCATCCTGTTCGATGAGGGTTCTGATGCCCGGATCATTGCCAGCCTGAGCAAGGCAGCCAGGAAAGCAGGTGCGGATGTGAAGCTGGTCGCCCCCAGAGTGGGTGGCGCCACGCTCAGCGATGGCGCGCTGCAGGCGGCGGATGGGCAACTGGCGGGCACCCCGTCGGCCGTGTTCGATGCAGTAGCCGTGGTGCTCAGCCCGGAAGCGGCGAAGGCCTTGTCGAAAGAGAGTGCAGCCATCGAATTCGTCAGCCAGGCGTGGGCGCACCTGAAGGCCATCGCCAGCGATGCGGGCGGCCAGACGCTGCTGAAGGCGGCAAGGGTCGGCAACGACGCCGGCATCGTCGAAGCGGAAGACGCCAAGGCATTCCTGGCGGCGGCCGCCACCCGCCAGTGGGCGCGCGAACCCAAGCTGCGCCTGCTGGCCTGACTACAACAACAGGAGAACTGTCATGCCCCGTGGTGACAAATCCGCATACTCCGATAAACAGAAGCGCCAGGCCGAGCACATCGAGGAAAGCGAGCGCGAGCGCGGTGCCAGCGAAGGCACCGCCGAGCGCATTGCCTGGGCGACCGTGAACAAGCAGGATGGTGGTGGCAAGCGTAGCGGCAGCGCGCGCAAGGGTACGAAGAAGGCGACCAGCAAGAAGGCTGCCAAGAAGGCGCCTGCCAGGAAGTCGGGCACAAAGAAGGCCACGACCAAGGCGACGGCGGCGAAGAACGCACCTGCGAAGAAGACGACAGCCAGGAAGGCGGCGGCAAAGAAGGCACCGGCTCGCAAGACAGCCACAAAGAAAACCGCAAAGAAGACAGCGACCAAGAAGGCCGGTACAGCCGCCTCGCGCAGTGCTGCAGCGAAGAAGGCGGCGAAGACACGTGCGGCGAAGAAGACCGTGCGCAAGGTGGCGGCGAAGAAGGCCGCGCGTACCCGCGCGCGCGGCTGAGTCCTTCGATCAGGGCGACAGCGTCCTCATCCACGCGGCAACTTCGGCTGCGGCTGCGTCAGCGCGTGCCTGCAGCAGCAGATGCGGCCCTTCCAGCGAAACATGCCGGGCATCCGGCAAAAGGGCCTGCAGTTCTGCCACGCTGGGCGGCCACAGCAGGCGGTCATGGCACGCGTGCAGGCACAGCGTCGGCACGTCGATTGCCGGCAGCAATGCGCGTACGTCGACGCGCAGGGTCGCTGCGGCGCGTCGCCGCAGTGTGGCCGCCGGAATCCGGGCCAGCGCATCGCGCAGCATCGACAGGTGCTCGCGGGTGCGCCACCGCCCCAGCAGAAGGCGCGCCAGCAACGCCACGGGAGGCAGAGGCCAGGCCGGCGTCAGCAGGGCTGCGCTGGCTGCCGGCAATGGCACCGGCCGACACGCAAAGGTCGCGGCAAGCACCAGTCCGCGCAGCCCGGCGGGCTGCCGCGTGGCCAGTTCAACCGCCAACGGGCCCGAGAAGGACTCGGCAAGCAGGATGAAGGGATGGCCGGGCAGCTGCGACCACAGCCGTTGGGCCAGCGTGGCGTGATCCTGCCCTCCCTGCGCAGGCAGCGTAATCGCCTGCGTCGTCAGCCCATGAGCCTGGAGTGCTGACAGAAACGGGATCGACAGCCTGCCGGAGCCATCCAGCCCGGGCAGCATCAGCACGTGCTGCGGCGTGGGTGATGCTGAATCACAGCCCGGCTTTTCCTCGCTCCCGATTCCCATGTCACCTCCTTTGCTGGCAAGCATCGCCCACATCGGCAGGCAGCGGAACCTCTGCTCCGGCTCTCCTGCTGCTTTGCCGGTCAAGGTTGAGCGATACTGCCCGCTCTGCCGCGGGACGCGGCTGCCAAGGAGAGCCTCTGATGCGATGGACCTACGCGCTGGCCATGATGGCCATGATGCTGCCACTGAACAGTTCCGCCAACGATGGCTGGATAAACGGGGCAGGCAAGGCGATGCCGGAGACCGATGCCATGAAATCCAGCGGTGGCTTTGCGGCATCGCTGCTGGTCACCTCCGATGCCGACTGGCAGGCCAAGTGGGAGACCCCGCCAGAGACCACTCCCGGTTTTACCCAGGCCGACGAAGTCCACCCGGGCGGTGAATTGTTCCTGCTGACATTCCTGTCCAACCCGCAACTGGATGAGAACCGCGTACCCAAGGTGCACTGCGATCTGCGCATGCTGCGCCCGGACGGCAGTACCAGCATCGACGAACGCGATGTTCCCTGTTTCACCGCTGCCCTGCCCGGCCCGCCAACCCTGTTGTACATGACCAACCTGCACCTGAAGTTCGTGGCCGAGGCCAGTGATCCGAAAGGCACGTGGACTGCGCAGGTGGTGGTCAGGGATCTGCTGCGGAATGTGAGCCTGCCTCTGCAGGCTCACTTCGACGTCCGTTGAACGGAGGCATGCGGATGAAGATGCGGCGATTACTGAGCTGGACCGGTCTTGCGCTTTGCGTGGTCTACCTGCTGTTGACCGCATGGCTGGTTCACGGCGCGCAGTCGGATGCGGACCCGAAGGGGGCCTATATCCTGATGTCGCTCCCCATCACCCTGCAGTCTGCTGCACTCGATGCCATCGGCGCAGGCAGCCTGCTGTACGGCAAACCCTGGTCGACCGCGTATGCAGTACTGGTTCCGCCAACACTGCTGTTGCTGTACGCAGCCGGCTGGCTGATCGAACGCGCCGCGCGCGGCCGCTAGCCAGCGGCACCGACCGGTTGCGTGCATGCGGTGCCCTGCATGCGGGGCATCGCGATGCAGGGCGTCATCCAACATCCAGTCGCAGGTTGCTTACGCCGCCTGCGCAGGCACGATGGGCAGGCGCGCGCCCTGCTCCACTTTGAACACCGCCACCGACGTGGTCAGCGCATGCGCCTGTTCCTCCAGCGCGCGGCTGGCGGCAGTGGCTTCTTCCACCAGCGCAGCGTTCTGCTGGGTCACCTGGTCCATCTGCACCACCACCTGGTTGACCTGCTCGATACCGGCGGCCTGTTCCTTGCTGGCCGCTGCGATGTCGCTCATCAGCTGCGTGGTGCGCGAGCTGGCCTGGGCCACGCGGGCGATCGCGGCTTCCGATTCAACGGTCACCGCCAAGCCGCTCTTCACCTTGGCAGCGGCGTCTTCGATCAGCTCCTTGATTTCCTTGGCGGCGACACCGGCACGCTGCGCGAGCGTGCGTACCTCGCTGGCGACCACGGCAAAACCACGGCCCTGCTCACCTGCACGCGCGGCTTCAACCGCAGCATTCAGCGCCAGGATGTTGGTCTGGAACGCGATGCCGTCGATCACGGTGGAGATTTCCGAGATGCGTGCCGAGGACTGATCGATCTCACCCATCACCGACGCCATCTGCGCCATCGCCTGCTCGGTTTCGCGTACGGCGGCACCGGCGGCATGCGCCTCACTGTCGGCCTGACGAGCGAGCTCGGCATTCTGGCGCACAGTCGAGGTCAGTTCCTCCATCGATGCGGCGGCTTCTTCCAGGTTGGCGGCCTGCTGCTCGGTGCGGCGCGACAGGTCGTTGTTGCCGGCGGCCAGTTCCTGCGCCGCGTTGTTGATGCTGTCGGCGGCCACCTGGATGCCACGCACGATGCCGGTCAGCTGCGCGGTGGTGGTGTTGGCGTCGTCACGCATGCGGGCGAATACACCGTCGTACTCGCCGTCCATGCGTGCAGTCAGGTCGCCGTGCGAGATCGCGCGTAGCACGTCGGAAACGTCGGCGATGCTGGCCTGCGAACTGGCCATCATGCCGTTGAGGTGCTCGACCATCGCCTTGAACTGGAACTGGAACGCAGCGGCATCGCCACGCATGCTGAAATCACCGGCGCGCGCGGCCCGGGCCAGTTCATCGATCTGCGCGTTGATCGCCATCAGGCTCTGCTTCACTGCGGCCAGAGTGCGGGTCAGCGTACCCTTCTCGCCCGGGTAGTCCGGCAGGTCGCGGCTGAGGTCACCGATGGCGTAACGCTGCATCACTTCGGCCATCAGCAGTTCCACCTGCACGTGCGATTCGACCAGGCTGTTGGTGGCCTGCACCATGCGGCCGAAATCGCCGGGGAAGGCGCTGGCGTCCATGCGGTAGCGGATCGCACCCGCCTCGTGCTGTTCGGCCATCTGCAGCTGTGCGCCGATCGCCGCCTGCACGCTCTGGCGCACGCTGGCCATCGCCTCGCCCAACTGGGTCAGTTCGTCACGGCCGCCGAGGCGGAACTCCTGGTCCAGCTGGCCCTTGGACAGGCGTTCCGCCAGGTTCACCGCGCGGGCCAACGGGCCGGTCAGGCTGCGCCCGATCATCACCGAGGCACCGATGCCCACCAGCAGCGCGACGCCGCCCAGCACCAGCAACTGCAGCAGGCTACGCTCGCCCAGGCGGATTGCCTCGGCAGCAGCCTCACGGCTTTCCTTCTCCTCGAAGTCCACGCCATCGGACAGCGCCTTGTTCCAGCCGTTGGCGGCTTCCTGCACCGGGCCCAGGGTCAGCGCCACGGCGCCCGGGTAGTCGCCCTGCTCCATCAGTTCGCTGGTCTGCTTGTTGAGCGGACGCGCGATGGCACGCTTGGCGGCGATGGTTTCGGCAATGGCCTTGCCCTCGGCGTCGCTGGGCAGCGCCTGGTAGGCGGTCCAACTGGCCTCATAGCGCTTGACCAGATCGGCGATGCGCTGCTCATCATGGCCACGGTCATCGCCCTGGCGGATCAGCATCTCGCGGCGAACGACCATCATCTGGTTGTTGGCATCGAGCATCTGCGAGAGCAGACGCACCTTGGCCACGCTGACATCGACCACCTGCTGCATCGCGCGCTTCTGCACGACACTGGCGGTGGCGCCGGTGGCCACCACGGCCGCAACCAACAGCAGCAACAGGCCAAAGCCCAGCCCAAGACGCCAGGCAACCCTGACATTCCTCAAGTAGTTCATCGGTACATCCAAAACGGGGGGATGTGGCGTTATCGGCGGCCCGCCAGGCAATCTTGATCGCCGACCGCCAACGGCGTGGGGCACCATTCACCTTGGTGAGCCCTTGGCCGGCGGCACCCGCGCGGGGACGGTGGCGCAACGACCCGACTGCTCATGCAGACGTCAGATCTCTTTCACGGCGGCTCGGCGCGGCCTGCAGGCAAGGTGGTGGCGTCATCTGCTGGAGTTCCCAATGCCATTACCCGTGTACCGATCCACCCTGCTCGCTCTCTCGCTGCTGGCATCGCCGGCGTTCGCGCAGGCACCGCCGCCTGGACTGCCCGCCCCCATTGCCGAGAAGGCCGGACCGGACACCGCAGCACGTTCCGCCCTGCATGCCCAGGTGCTGCTGGATCGCGCGAATTTCTCGCCCGGCCAGATCGACGGTGAAGTAGGCAGCAACCAACGGCGCGCGGTGTCGGGTTTCCAGGCGGCGCACGGCCTGGCCGTCACCGGTGAACTGGACGACGCGACCTGGCAGGCCCTGCAGGCTGATACGGTCCCCCCCCTGGCCAGCTACACGCTGACCAGCGAGGATGTCGCCGGGCCGTTCCAGGCGGTGCCGAAGGGCCCCGCCGCACAGGCCAAACTGAAATCGCTGGGCTTCAACAACGTCGAAGAGTCGCTGGGCGAACGCTTCCACGCATCCCCTGAGCTGTTGAAGCTGCTCAATCCGGGCGTGGATCTGAGCAAGGCGGGCAACCGCATCCAGGTGCCCAATGTCGCACCATCGCCGCTACCGAAGGCGGCCAAGGTGGTCGTCGACAAGTCCGATTCCAGCCTGCAGTTGCTGGATGCGCAGGGCAAGGTGATCGCTCAGGTGCCGGTTTCCTCCGGCAGCCAGCATGATCCGCTGCCGATTGGCGAATGGAAGATCCTGGGCGTGTATCGCGACCCGCCGTTCCACTACAACCCCAAGCTGTTCTGGGATGCGCGCAAGGGCGAAAAGAAGGCGACACTGCCGCCGGGCCCGAACAATCCAGTCGGCCGGGTCTGGATCGACCTGTCCAAGCCACACTACGGCCTGCATGGCACGCCCGAGCCCGGCCATGTCGGCAAGACCGAGTCACATGGTTGCGTGCGCATGACCAACTGGGATGCGCTGCGCGTGGCCGATGCGGTGGATACCTCCGTCCCTGTGGTGATGCAGGAGTGAGCCGATGCGTCTTTCGCAGCTGATCGTGCTGGGTGTTCTGCTGGGACTGGGGGCCGGCTGGTGGCTGCGCCGCGATGCAGGCGAGCCGGTAGCCGCCTCGCTGCCGGAAGCACAACCGGCAGCAGCTGTGGCGCCGGCCAAGGGATCCGTAGCGCCGCTCGGCACGGCCCCTGCCCCCGCCGCCACCGTACCGTCAGCCGCGCGGACTGCGGATGCGCCGTCGGGTCTGCTGCTGCCGGTACAGGGCGTCCTGGCCTCCCAGCTGCGCGACACGTTCACCGATGCGCGCAGCGAAGGCCGCGTGCACGATGCCATCGACATCATGGCCGATGCCGGTACGCCGGTGCTGGCAGTGGCCGATGGCACGGTGGAAAAACTGTTCGACAGCGAGCGCGGTGGCCTGACGATCTACCAGTTCGAGCCCAGCGGACGCTGGTGCTACTACTACGCGCACCTGCAGCGCTATGCCGATGGCCTGACCGAAAAGCAGGTGATCAGGCGCGGGGAGGTGATCGGTTATGTGGGCAGTACCGGCAACGCCAGCGCTGAGGCCCCGCACCTGCATTTCGAGGTGCACGTGCTGGGACCGGAGAAACAGTGGTGGAAGGGCGAATCGATCAATCCGTACCCACTGCTGAATCCGCCTGCTTCGAAGCCCGGTGCTGCCAGCGCCGCAAAGTGAACGTGAACACCGCCAAGGCAGCTCCTGGAATCAACAGGAGCAGTGCCGCCACTTTCCAGAAGAAGAACGGCCACAACCAGACATAATCCAGGTCAGTCAGCTTCAACAGGTCCAGTGGCGGCTGCAGCTCGACGGTGGCCGCGCGATCGGCCAGCGCCGGGTCCACCTCCAGCACGGTTACCCGGACCCATGAGCGGCCGCGTGGCAATGCGTCGCCACGGCCATAGCCGAAGTAGGACGCCATGAGGCCGCTGGACTCAACCGAAGCCAGCCCACGATTGATACCCTGCCCGGCCACTCCCGAACGCTCCCCTGCGCGGAAGTCTCCATGATCGGTCGGAGTTTCGATGCGCAGCAGCACCTCGGGGTCAGCGTCCGTACCGTCCGCGGCATAGCGCAGGCGCAGCCGCAGTTGATCATCGATGAGGCGGTAGACGGTGATCTGGGCGGTTGCGCCAGGGCTCAGCACCAACGGCACCGTCTGCGTGCGCGAAGCCAGGGTATTGGCGGCCGCGCCCAGCACCAGTACCAGGCAGGCGATGCCCCACAGGCTCCACAACACCCACAGGGTGATCCGCACGACCGTTTCGCCCTTCACGCTGACATCCTGGTCATCGCTTTGCTTCCTCGCCGACCCCGCTGACACAGTAACGAAAAAGCCCCGCTTGCGCGGGGCTTTTCCTGTCACCTACGCCGGGCAGCGCCCGGCGTTACCTCAGGCAAACGGATCCTGCAGAACCATGGTGTGGTCGCGGTCCGGGCCGGTGGAGACGATGCTGATCGGGCAGCCGGCCAGCTCTTCCAGCGAACGCAGGTAGGCGCGCGCAGCCGGCGGCAGGTCGTCCCAGTTGGTGATGCCGTGGGTGTTCTCGCTCCAGCCCGGGAACTCCAGGTACACCGGCGTGCACTCTTCCCAGCCCTGCGCGTCCAGCGGCGCGTACTCGGTGCGCTTGCCGTTGTATTCGTAGGCGATGCAGACCTTCAGCTTTTCCATGCCGTCCAGCACGTCCAGCTTGGTGATGCACAGGCCGCTGATGCCGTTGATGGCCACGGCACGCTTCAGCGCGACGATGTCCATCCAGCCGCAACGACGCGGACGGCCGGTCGACGCACCGTACTCGGCGCCGCGGTCACGGATGCCCTGGCCGACTTCGTCGTCCAGCTCGGTCGGGAACGGGCCACCGCCGACGCGGGTGGCGTAGGCCTTGGCGATGCCCAGCACGTAGTCGATCGAATCGGCGCCGACGCCGGAACCGGCCAGCGCGCCACCGACGGTGGTGTTGGAGCTGGTGACGTACGGGTAGGTGCCGTGGTCGATGTCCAGCAGCGCGCCCTGCGCGCCTTCGAACAGCACGCGCTTACCCTGCTTGCGCAGGTCGTGCAGGATGCCGGCCACGTCGGACTTCATCGGCTGCACGTATTCGCCGAAGGCCAGCGCTTCGTCGAAGGTCTTCTGGAAGTCGACCGCATCGGTGTTCAGATACTTGGTCAGCACGAAGTTGTGGTAATCCAGCGCGGTGCGCAGCAGCTCTTCCAGCTGCTTCGGGTAATGCAGGTCGGCGATGCGGATGCCGCGACGCGCCACCTTGTCTTCGTAGGCCGGGCCGATGCCACGACCGGTGGTGCCGATCGCCTTGCCACCGGCAGCGCGCTCGCGCGCCTGGTCCAGGGCGATGTGGTACGGCATGATCAGCGGCGCGGCCGGGGAGATCTTCAGGCGCGACCGCACTTCCACGCCGGAGGCTTCCAGCTCGGCGATTTCCTTCTGCAGCGCGGCCGGCGAGATCACCACGCCGTTGCCGATCAGGCACAGCGCGTCGTCACGCAGGATGCCCGACGGGATCAGGTGCAGGACGGTCTTCTTGCCGTTGATGACCAGGGTGTGGCCGGCGTTGTGGCCGCCCTGGAAGCGCACGACGGCGCCGATTTCCTCAGTGAGCAGATCGACGATCTTGCCCTTGCCTTCATCGCCCCACTGGGCACCCAACACTACGACAGACTGACCCATGACGGGCTCCTCGATTTGTTGCGGCCATCGGGGCCGCGGACGGGTAAACCGTGGCGGGGCTGGCCAGCACCTGCAAGGCGGCTCCAAACGGGGAGCGGCCGGCGATGGAAGGCCCAGACACGGAAAAAGCCGGACGGGGAGGCCCGTCCGGCTTTTGTGCATTATCCGGGTTTCCGGGGTCGGGTGCCACCTTTCCGACGGGTGGCTTTACCGGCCGGTCAGCCGCCCCGCCCGGTCGTGCCGGCCGCCGGCCGGCAACGCCAACCAAGGTTGGCGTCTACCAGAGCCTGGCCACGCATGTGAACGCAGGCGGTAGTGCCGGCCGCTGGCCGGCAATCCCGGGTTGCCGGCCAGCGGCCGGCACTACCCTTTCAATGCCGCACCCACCACAGCAGGCTCAGGCCGGCCAGCAGCACCAGCCCACCGAAGCTGCGCAGGGCCGGGCTGGGCAGGTCCAGCAGACGTTCGGCCATGCGCTTCCAGACGAACGGTGCGACGAACAGGAACAGGCCTTCCAGCACCGCGACCAGGCAGACAGCGGCAAACAGATCTTTCATGGGGGACTCCGGAAAAAGCACGGGGCCCGGCATATGGCCGGGCCCCGTGGGGTACTGCCCTGCGACCTCAGCGGTCGTTCTTCAGGTACTGCAGGAACGGGTCGTTCTTGTCGAGCACGATCACGCCGTTGCCGTCGGTCATGGAGCCACGGTAGGCCTCCAGGCTGCGGTAGAACGCATAGAACGACGGATCGGCCGAGCCGGCCTTGCCGTAGATGCGGGCCGCCTCGGCATCGCCTTCACCGCGCAGGCGCTGGGCATCACGCTCGGCCTCGGCGATCAGCACGGTGCTGTCACGGTCGGCCTGGGCGCGAATGGTCAGCGACTGCTCCTCGCCCTCCGCGCGCAGCTTTGCGGCTTCCTGCTTGCGCTGGGCACGCATGCGCTCGTACACATCGTTGATCACCTGGCTGTCGGTCGGCAGGTCCACCTGCTTGATGCGCAGGTCGATCATCTGCATGCCCAGGCCGGCCACCGCCTCGTTGATCCCCTTCAGCTGCTCGGCGATCAGCTCGCTGCGGTCGCCGGAGACCAGCTGCTGCAGGGTGCGCGAGTTGATCTGGTTGCGCAGCGAGTCGGTGATGATCGGTGCCAGGCGGGCGTTGGCGATGCGCGGATCGCCGCCGGTGGCACGGAAGTAGTCACCCACGTTGGAAATGTAGCCGATGGCGAAGAAGTCGACGCTGACGTCCTTCTGCTCGGCGGTGAAGTAGCGCGCCGGCGCGGTGTCGAGCACCTGGAAGCGGCGGTCGAAGACCTTCACCGTTTCCACCACCGGCACCTTGAAGTGCAGGCCCGGCTTGATGTCCGAACGCACCACCTTGCCCAGGTTCAGCACCATGGCGGTCTGGTCCTCACGGACCACGTACACCGAGCCGAGCAGGCCCAGCACCACCGCCACGATCACGGCGATCCAGATAGGACTCTTCATCGGCTGCCCTCCTCACGGCCGCTCGGTCGCCCGGTCGGGCGGCCCACCGGCCGGCCCGGATCACGGGAAGCTTCCGTCGCTGCACCCGGCAGCGACGGCATCACCACGTCCGGGTTGGCCACTGCGGCCGGAGCCGACGTGCTCGGACGGGTATCGCCGGTCATCGGCACGTAGATCAGCTGGCGGCCATCGCCACCGATCACCTTGCGGTTCTCGCTCAGTACCTGCTGCACGGTCTCCAGCCACAGGCGCTTGCGGGTCACTTCCGGGGCGTCCTTGTACTGGGCCTGCAACAGGCTGAAGCGCTGCGCGTCACCCTCGGCCTTGGACACCACGGCCTGCTTGTAGCCTTCGGCGGTGGTACGGGCGCGCGAGGCCTGGCCCCGGGCTTCCGGCACGACCTTGGCGGCGTAGGCCTGGGCTTCGTTGATCAGGCGTTCCTTGACCTGCTGGGCACCGTTGACCTCGTCGAAAGCCGGCTTCACTTCTTCCGGCGGACGGGCATCCTGCAGGGTCAGGCCGGTCACGGTCAGGCCGGTCTTGAACGCCTTCAGCAGCGCCTGCAGGCGCTCCTCGGCGGCCACGGCCAGCGGGCCACGGTTGTTCAGCACGGCGTTGAGATCGGCGCGGCCGACTTCCTCGCGTACGGCGCTCTGCGCCGACTGCTCCAGCACCTGGTTGGCATCGACGGTGCCGAACAGGTACTGCTGCGGGTCGTCGATGCGGTACTGGACGTTCAGCGAGACGTTGACGATGTTCTCGTCGCGGGTCAGCACCGGCACCTGGATCGAGAACGTCTTGATCTCGGTGGCGTTGACCTTGGTGACCGATTCGATCGGCCACGGCAGCTTGAAGTTCGGGCCGGGCTGCAGGATGCGCGAGAACTGGCCGAAGCGCAGCACCACGCCACGCTGCTGTTCGCCGATCAGCTGGAAGCTGGAGAACAGCACCAGCAGCACCACGGCTGCCACCACCCAACGCACGATGCCGCCGTCGAACAGGTCCTTCAGCGGCCCGGGCAAACCGCCCCAGCCACCACCATTGCCACCGCCGCGTGACCCGAACGGCCCGCGTCGATTGTCCTCGGGGCCTTGTCCGCCCTTGTTGCCGCCGGGTGTATTCCAGGCCATGCACGCTCCATCAAGATTTGGGCTGCGGCGCGGGCCCTTCCCGCACCGCCAGCCGTGAAACCATCACCGATCATACAAGATGGGGCGGATCGGCAGGATCGAAAGGGGGGCAACGGGGTAAGGTGGCGTTTTCCTCGAAGTCAGGCAACGCCGATGGCCCCCACCACCCCGTTCACCGCCTTCCGCATCGAAAACGACGACGCCGGCTACCGCAGCGGCCTGGTCCGGCTCGGGGTCGACGACCTCAACCCCGGCCAAGTGCTGATCCGCGCCCACTGGTCCTCGGTCAACTACAAGGACGCGCTGGCCGGTACTGGAAAAGGGAAGATCCTGCGCCGCTTCCCGCTGGTGGGCGGCATCGATGTGGCCGGCACCGTGGTCGCCAGCACCGACCCGGACTGGCGTGAAGGCGACGCGGTGCTGGCCACCGGCTGCGGCCTCAGCGAGACCCACGACGGCGGCTACAGCCAGTACGTGCGGCTGGAATCGCGCGCGGTGATCGCCCAGCCGGCCGGGCTGACCCCACACGAGGCGATGGTGCTGGGCACCGCCGGCTTCACTGCGGCGCTGGCCCTGCTGCGCATGCAGGACAACCGCCAGACCCCGGAACTCGGCCCGCTGGCGGTTACCGGTGCCAGCGGCGGTGTCGGTGCGCTGGCGCTGTCCATCTTCAGCCGTGCCGGCTACAGCGTGCACGCGGTCAGCGGCAAGCCGGACCAGGCAGGATTCCTGCGCAGCATCGGCGCCACCGAGGTACTGCCGCGCGACGCGCTGGCCGACACCGGCGCGCTGCAGTCGGCCCGCTTCGGGGGTGGCCTCGATAATGCCGGAGGCGACATGCTGGCCAGCCTGCTGGCGCAGACCGTGCCCTACGGCAGCGTGGTCAGTGCCGGCCTGGCAGCCAGTCCGACGCTGGACATGACGGTGATGCCGTTCATCCTGCGCGGTGTCTCGCTGCTGGGCGTGTCCTCGGCCAATGCGCCACGCGGACTGCGTGAGGAAGTGTGGTCGCGGCTGGGGAGTGACTGGAAGCCGCAGCACCTGGACCGCATCTGCACCGCCGAAGTCGGCCTCGATGGCCTTCCTGCCGTGTTCGAACGGATGCTGGCGGGCGGTTCGCTGGGTCGCACCGTGGTGCGGATCGACTGAACGTCGCAGGCAGGCGACGGACGGCAGACGTGGCCCTCCCGCCGGTAATGGGCCCGCACTACACTGCGGGCATTACATGGGGAACAACATGGCACGCATTCTGATCGTCGACGACTCACCGTCGCAGCTGTTGGGGATACAGCGCATCGTCGAGAAGCTCGGGCACCAGATCCTGACCGCCACCGATGGCGCCGCCGGGGTCGAAACCGCCAAGGCCGAGCTGCCCGACCTGGTCCTGATGGACGTGGTGATGCCCAACCTCAACGGCTTCCAGGCCACCCGTACCCTCGCCCGCGACGAGGCGACCCGGCATATCCCGGTGATCCTGGTGACCACCAAGGACCAGGACACCGACCGCATGTGGGGCATGCGCCAGGGCGCCAAGGCCTACATCACCAAACCGTTCTCGGAGGACGAGCTGTCCGAGGTGCTGGAGCGCGTGTTCGCGGGCCAGGGCTGAGACGCGCGCGGTAGTGCCGGCCGCTGGCCGGCAACCACGCATCACCGTCCAGGGCAATGAAGTTGCCGGCCAGCGGCCGGCACTACCTTCAAATGGTCTCGCCGAACGCCTTGGCCAGATTGCGGTACGCCTTCTTCTGCGCCTCATCGGTCGCAGCCGGGGCCACGATCTCGATCTCGACGATCTGGTCGCCATCCGGGTTGCCCGGCAGGCCGCGCCCGCGCAGGCGCAGCTTGCGACCGGCATCGGAATCGGCCGGAATCTTCAGTTCCACCGCGCCGCCCAGGGTCGGCACGCTGATGCTGGTGCCCAGCGCGGCCTGCCACGGCGTGAGCGGCAGCGTATAGAGGATGTTGCGGCCATCGACCTCGAACTGCGGGTGGGCGGCGTATTCCACTTCCAGCAGCAGGTTGCCGCCATGGTTGCCCTGCCCTGCCAGGCGGATCACCTGGCCCGGGCGGATGCCTTTGGGCACGCGCACGTCCAGCTGCTTGCCGTTGACGGTGATGCGCAGGCTGTCGCCGCTGTAGGCCGCTTCCAGTGGCACCGACAGCTTGGCGCGGGTATCGCGGTTGGGCGCATGGCCCTGGCTGCTGAAGCCCGGACCGGCCCCCGCGCCCGCTCCACCGCGCTGGCGCGCGAACAGGCTTTCGAAGAAGTCGCTGAAGCCGCCGTTGGGGCCGCCGCCACCGAACACTTCCTCGAAATTGAAACCACCGGCGCCACCGTAGTTCGGCGGCACGTTGAACTCCTCGCCCGGGCGATAGCCCTGCGCGCGCAGCTGGTCGTAGGCCGCGCGCTTTTCCGGATCACGCAGCGCCTCGTAGGCCTCGTTGACCGCCTTGAACTTGTCTTCGGCCCCAGCCTCCTTGCTGACGTCCGGGTGATACTTGCGTGCCAGCCGGCGGTAGGCGGTCTTGATCTCCGCCTCGCCCGCGCTCGGTTCCACCCCCAGGGTGGCGTAGTAATCCTTGAATTCCATCCAGCTACCTCGATTCGCTTCGGCCGCGCCGGTGGCGCCGCCCCGGGTTCATTCTACGCGCCTGCGAGGCTACGCCGCCCCTCGTGCGGCCCCGGTGAGGCCGACTGATCCTGCGCAATGCGGCTGCCATCCCCGTGCGCCACGCTGTGGCTGGAAGCCCCTGCCACAAAGCCGGAAGATGGGGCCTGCACACCGGGTTTCCAATGTCTTGACGCCCCTGTCCCATCCGGCCCACTAGCCTGCCCCAGCAAGGAGTTCCCATGACCATCCATGTCGGCGACCGCATTCCGGAAGTGACCCTCAAGCGCATCCGCGAGGGCATTGAAACGCTTGATACGCATTCGTTGTTCGATGCGCGCAAGGTGGTGCTGTTCGCCGTGCCCGGCGCGTTCACCCCAACGTGCTCGGCACGTCACCTTCCCGGCTACGTCGAAAAGTTCGAGGCCTTCCGCCAGCGCGGCATCGACGTCTACTGCATGGGCGTCAACGACCCGTTCGTGATGAAGGCCTGGGCCGCCGACCAGAGCGTGCCCGACGGCCTTCTGATGCTGTCCGACGGCAATGCCGAGCTGACCCGCGCCCTGGGTCTGGAGCTTGATGCGAGCGCGTCGGGCATGGGCATCCGCTCGCGTCGTTTTGCCCTGTACGTCGACGACGGCGTAGTTCGAGAGGCCTGGGTTGAACAGCCCGGCCAGTTCGAAGTGTCTTCGGCCGAATACGTGCTGGAGCATCTCCCCACCTGATTCCCCACCGCAGAAGGAAACGGCCAGCCATGTCCAGCAAGCCAGCCAAAGCCAGCAAGCCCGCCGCGAACGTTCCTGGCATCAGCGATCGCGCAACCCTGCGCGAGCGCGCCCGGCGCAACCTCGAAGACGGCGCGATCACAGACAGCTACAGCGCTGACCGCGAGGTGGTGATCAAGCTGCTCAACGACGCCCTGGCTACCGAGTACGTGTGTGTGCTTCGCTACTACCGGCACTACTTCATGGCCAAGGGCATGCTGGCCGACGCGGTCAAGGCCGAATTCCTCGAGCATGCGCAGCAGGAACAGGCGCATGCCGGCAAGCTGGCCGAGCGCATCGTCCAGCTGGGCGGCGAGCCCGACCTCAACCCGGATACGCTGACCGCGCGTTCGCACGCCGAATACAAGGAAGGCAGCGACCTGCGCGACATGGTGCGCGAGAACCTGGTGGCCGAGCGCATCGCCATCGACAGCTATCGCGAGATGATCAACTTCATCGGTGACCGCGATACCACCACCAAGCGGATCCTTGAAGAGATCCTGGCGCAGGAAGAAGAGCACGCCGACGAGTTCGCCGACCTGCTGGATGGGTGGATCGGGGAATAGCGGCCCCGCATACGCCTTGGCAGATGCCCACCCTGGTGGGCGCATGTGTCGCGTGCCAACCAAGGTTGGCACCTACCGCAGGACGTTGAACCTTACCTGTGTCCACGCGCCATCTGCCGCCAGCGCGGTCAAGGTGTGCGCGCCCGGCTCGGCGAACTCGCGCTGCATCAGCTGCGCACCGCGCGTCTGTGCGATCCAGCGTCCATCGAGCAACCAGTCCACCGCCTGCTCGCTACCCAGCGCGCGCAGCTGCAGGCGTACGCCATGTTCCGAATTCGGCGCGCGCGCCAGCGTGGCGCCATCGTTGAGCCCATCGATGTGCAGCGCAACGCTGGCCTCGCGGCCATCATCACGGCAGTCCGGCGACAGCGCCGGCAGCTGCGAGGCTTCGCGCGTGGCCTTGGACAGCCACGGCGACAGCAACGCTGGCCAGCGCGCGATCTCGCGCGCGACTTCTTCGTGCGGCAAGCGGCAATCGGCTGACACGCGCAGACCGGTACGCGCATCGGCAAGGTAGCGCTGCCGACCTGGTTGCCAGCGCCGTGCCTCGCGTTCGGGGAAGGTCGGTGGTGCCGCGCCTTCCAGCAGATAGGCTGGCATCAGCCGCTGGCAGAGCGCAGCAGGCAGGCCTTCGGCACGCTCACCGGTCGGCCAGCAGATGTCTTCCTGGCTGACGCTGGCCGGCATCGGCGCAGCGGCCGAGTCACCGCGCTGGCGCGGCAGGCTGTCCACCACCTCGAACATCAGCGGCAGCGCGGTCACCGCGCCGTACTGGCCCGGTAGCGGTGTGCCGTCCGGACGCCCCACCCACACGCCCACGGTGTAGTGGCGGGTGCTGCCGATCGCCCACGCATCGCGGTACCCGTAACTGGTGCCGGTCTTCCACGCCACGCGCGGGCGGCCACCGACATCGAACGTCCCGACGCTATACCCCGGCCGCGGATTCGATTCCAGCATCTCGCGCACGATCCAGCTGGCGCCTGGCGAGGCCAGGCGCCGCTCGATCATCGGTTCTTCATCGGTGTAGCGCACGCGCCCGGCGATGCCGTTGCGGTTGAGCGCTGCGAACGCACCGACCAGATCTTCCAGCCGCGCACCGGTGCCGCCCAGGATCAGCGACAGGTTGGGCGTGCTGCCCGGCGGGAAGCGCAGCTGGATGCCGGAGTGCGACAGGCGCGCAGCAAAGCGCGCCGGACCGACCCGCTGCAGCAGGTCCACCGAGGGCACGTTGAGTGACAGCCGCAGCGCGCTGGAGGCGCCGATCGGTCCATTGAAGGCCATGTCGAAGTTGCCGGGGCGGTAGCTGCCGAAACTCTGCGGCGCATCGACCAGCAGGCTTTCCGAATGGATCAGGCCATCGTCCAGCGCCATTGCATACAGGAACGGCTTGAGCGTGGACCCAGGCGAGCGCCAGGCCTGCACCATGTCCACGTGGCCGAGCCGCTGGCGGTCACCGAACGCCAGCGTGCCGACATAGGCACGCGCCTGCAGGGTCTGGTTGTCGACCACCAGCAGGGCCGCCGAAGTGCGCTCGGGCAGCGTGGAGAAGTAGCTGGCCACGCGTTCTTCCAGGGTGCGCTGCAGGCCGATGTCGATACTGCTCTGGATGCGTGCCTGGCCCGGATGCGCCGAGTGCAGGCGCTGCGCCAGCAACGCGGCATGCAGCGGCGGCCGCAGCGAGCGTGCGACCACGTTCTCGATGCGCGCATCTTCCACCTCTTCCGCTGTCCACGCGCCCAGCTCGGCCATGCGTGA
This sequence comes from Stenotrophomonas sp. PE591, assembly GCF_018320795.1. NCBI lineage: Bacteria > Pseudomonadati > Pseudomonadota > Gammaproteobacteria > Lysobacterales > Lysobacteraceae > Stenotrophomonas > Stenotrophomonas sp. PE591. Next base: position 149,929 of record NZ_JAAOKO010000002.1, on the reverse strand, counting down.
CAGCACCTTGTCGCGCGCCTTCTGCGCCGCTTCCGGATGGCGGTCCGGGCGCAGCCGGCTCGGCGCCTGCGGCAGCACCGCCAGCAACGCGGCCTCGGCATGCGACAGCTGCGCCGCCGGCTTGCCCAGGTAGGCCCAGCTGGCCGCTTCCACGCCCTCGATGGTGCCGCCGTAGGGTGCGCGTTCCAGGTACAGGGCCAGGATCTGCTGCTTGCTCAGGTGCACTTCCAGCTGCACCGCACGCAGCATCTGCTTGAGCTTGCCCCAGGGCGTGCGCGTATGCGGATCGAGGATGCGTGCGACCTGCATGGTCAGGGTCGAGCCACCGGACACGATGCGACCACCGCGCAGCAGCTGGCCACTGGCACGCAGGATCGCCAGCGGGTTGATGCCCGGATGGCGCCAGAACCAGCGGTCTTCGTAGGTCAGCAGCGCCTGCAGGTACAGCGGCGAGACGCTGTCGGTCGATGCCGGATAGCGCCACACGCCCTCGGCGTCGGCGAACGCACGCAGCGGCGTGCCATCGGCAGCCACCACCAGGGTGCTGGTATCGCGTTGCTTCGGCAGCGGCGGCGGGAAGACGAAATCCAGCACCAGCAGAAGTGCCAGCGTGGCGGCCATACCCCAGCGCAGCCACGGCCACAGTGGCTGCAGCCGGCGGCGCAGGGCTGCCAGCCGGGTCGTCATCGTGTTCTTCATTGCAGCGTGCCGCATTGGAGCTTGCCAGCTGGACGGGCCGCACCGTCGCGGCCCGTCCGCGCGGTCACGGCTGTACCACCGTGATCGTGGTCGGGTTGCTGCGGCCGACGCCGCGCAGCTGCGGCCGGTACATGTCCTCCACCAGCGGCGGCGGCACCGAGTAGGTACCCGGGGTCACCGCGCGCACCAGGTAGAACACGTTGGCCTTGCTGCCACGCGAGAGCTTCAGCGCGGCCACGTAGCGGTCGTCGCGGAATTCCTCGTGCTTGGTATCGGCCGCTTCACCCCGGTCGCTGATGGTGATGCCATCGACCACCACGTCGGCCCACTGCTTGGCATCGCCCAGGTTGAAGTTCTCGATCTCCAGGCCGGCCGGCAGCAGGTCGGTCAGTAGTGCATCGGGCATCGTGGTGTCGGCAGTGACGGTGACGCGCACGATCAGGGCTTCGCCTTCCTTCAGCGGGCGCGGCGACCACGGCTTGCCATCGGTGCCGTAGTAGCTGCGCTCGACGCCCAGCACGCTGTTGTCCGGCGCCGGCGCGCTGCGCGGGATACCGGCCACGTCGATGCTGGCGAACATCGGCGGCTGGCCCTGCGGGGTGAAGCGCACGCCGCTGGCGAGTTCATTTGCACTGAAGTTGCGGCCGAACAGCTTGCGTTCGCCGATGGCTTCGGTGTTGCCACCGATCACCAGTTCACCGGCCACCAGCGCCTTCTGGTTGGCGGCCAGTGCCTTGCCAAGGCGGGCGATCGCTACCTGTTCCTGCGTGCTCAGCCACATCCAGCCGGCATTGCGGCGCGCATCCAGGCCACGGCCGAGGTCAACCGCACGTGCATCCCAGGCCGGCTTGGCCACCTTGTTTTCGTGGGTCAGCGCGATCATCAGCGCGTCATCACGGATCGCACTGCCGTAGTCGCCGAAGTACGACGGGCGTTCGCTGCTGGACTTGGCGAAGGCCGCCGCCAGCGCGGCCTGGCCGCGCTTGGCATCGCCCTGCAACGACAGCGCCACGCCCAGGTGGACCAGCGACAGGCCGCCGACCGCCTTGCTGCGCTCGTTGTCGTACAGCGTGCGCAGGGTACCCAGCGGCGCACGGTTGACCCTGGCCAGCACGTAGCCCGAATACGCCTGGTTGGCGAACTTCAGCTTCTCGCGGTCGTCCTGGCCATAGAACTGGTTGCCACCGGACAGCAGATCCTCGCTGAGGCGGTTGAGTGCCTTCTGCAGCACGTTGTCGGGCACGGCGAAGCCGGCGTCCTTGGCATCGAGCAGGAACTCGGTGATGTACGGGGTCAGCCACGGGTTCACGTAGCCGTCGTCACCCCACATCGAGAAGTTGCCATTGGCCACCTGCATCGACGCCAGGCGGCCAAACGCACCTTCCATGCGCTCGCGGCGGGTCTTGGCATCCAGCCCGTCGGCACCGAGCATCGACGAAGTGGCCTGGTCCAGGATCAGCGCGGCGTAGCCCTTGCTGGTGGTCTGCTCGGCACAGCCATACGGGTAGTTCAATGCACCCTGCAGCGCACTGGCGAACGGGATCGGCGGCAGCGGGCTGACCAGCAGGCGGGCATTCACCGACTCGGCCATCAGGCCATCGGTCAGGCTGTTGTCGAGGCTGACCGCGGCCAACGGATCAAGCGTGCGCACCTGCGAACGCAGCACCTGCGGCCACGCCGCACGCACCGGCAGGTCGTAACGGCGATCGGCCTTGAAGCCGTTGCCGTCCACCCGCACCCGCACCTTGGCCACGCTGTGGCCCTCGCGTGCCGAAAGCGGGAAGCTCAACGTGGTCTTGGCGTCGGCATTCAACTGCACGCTGCGGCTGCCTTCGCCCAGGTTCAGCGGGCCCTCGCTTTCCACCTTCACGTTGAACTGGCCCGGCTTGCCGGTGAAGTTCTGCACATCCAGGGTCACGGTGCTGCGGTCGCCCGGAGCGAGCACGCGCGGCATGCTGGCTTCGGCGAGGATCGGCGCACGCACAACGGTTTCCACGTCGCGCTTGCCGTACTGGTCATCGCTGTAGACCAGTGCCGACACCCGCAGGGTGCCGTTGAAGTCCGGCACCTTCAGGCGGATGCGGGCGATGCCCTTGGCATCGAGCTGCACCGGGCCAGAGAACAGGTCCACGGTCTGCACGCGCGCGGTCGGGCGCTTGGCCTGCGGCAACGCCTGCAGCGCCATGTCGCCACCGAACTTCAGCTTGCCGGCACCGCCGTCAAAGCTCTCGATCACCCGGCTGTAGATGTCGTAGGCATCAATGCCGAGACGACGCTGGGCGAAGAAGTGCGCACCGGCGTCGGGCACCGGGAAGCGGGTGATGTTGAGGATGCCCACGTCCACCGCCGAGACCGTGACGTGCGCCATTTTGCCGGCCAGCTGCGGTGCGCTGACCGTCACCGGCAGATCCTGTTCCGGTCGCATCTGCTTGGGCGCTGCCAGGCCGACGGCCACGGTGCGCCCCTTGCGGTCCATCGGTACGTGCACCACGCCCACCGCACGGGCCGGGGTGATCTTGCTCGGCGCACTGCCGCCGCGGAACACCAGCGCGGTGATGTAGACGTCGTGGCGCTCCCAGTCAGCGGTGACCGGAATCTTGAAGGTCGAACCCGGCTTGGCGTCGATGTCCTGCACGTAGAGCATGCGGTCGGTCTCGACCATCAGGATGCCCTTGCCGGCGTGCGGCGGGGTCACCGTCACCTCAAGCGTGTCGCCTGCCTTGTAGCCGGTCTTGTCCAGGCCCAGCTTGATCTTGTCCGGGCGCGCGTCCAGGCCGCGGTTGTCATCACCCCAGCTCCAGCCGGCGCGGAACGGGTAACGGCTGGTCAGGCCGGTGGACGGGTCGAACACGTCCACCCGGTACTCGCCCCACTCCACCGGGAAATCGAAGGCGACCGCACTGCTGCCGGCATCGACGGTGCGGGTTTCCTTGTTCTCGAAACGGCGGGTGAAATCGTAGTCCCAGCGATTGTCGTTGAAGGTCCAGTGGTAGTCGCGCAGCTCGCGCACCAGGGTGATCTTCAGGCCCTTGGCCGGCTGCGGCGTACCAGCAGCATCCACGCGCATCAATTCGAAGCGCGCGTTGCCGTTGGAATCGGCACCGTCCTCCGGGTTGAACAGCGGGCGTACACCGACCAGGGCGTTGGCCGGCCACATCACCCGCTTCAGGGTACGGGTGACCGTGCGGCCACCGGTTTCATACAGGCTGCCGGACAGCACTACGGCAATCGGCGCCTTGGCCTTGGCTGCCTCTTCCGGCAACGCGACGTCCTCACGCAGCTGGCCGTTGCCCGGCAGCGTGGTATCGATCACGTCCTTGGCCTCGCGCGGCAGCTGCAGGGTCGGGTCACCGAAGAAATAGCCCGGCAGGCCCTCCACCGGCTTCTGCTCGGCGGCCACCGCCATGCGCGCGGTGAAGCGGTTGCCATCGGCCGGCGCGCCATACAGATAGGCACCATTGGCCTGCAGGCGCAGGTCCTCACCGGGCTTCAGCGTCTTCTGCGCGCTGTCCAGGTCCAGCTTCATGCGCTCGGGCAGGAACTCCTCGATGCGCAGGGTCATGCCCTGGATCGCTTCCTTGCTGGCCGGGTCGGTGCGGAACTCGACCTGCCAGCGCCCGGTCGGCGCCTCGGCGGGAATGACCTGCTCGAAGTTGATGTAGCCCTGGTCCCCCGGCTGCAGGCGGGTCTCGCGGAAGGTCTTGCCGTCGGGCTGCTTCAGGCGCAGGAATACCGGCTGCGCCTTGACCGGCTTGCCGTCGTTGTCGCGCAGCAGGGCGGACAGGCGCACCGTCTCGCCCGGGCGGTACAGGTCACGGCCGGACCAGGCGTAGACGTCGAACCACGCATTGTCACGGCCGGCCACGGCGAATTCGCTAAGATCCAGCGCCGGCTGGTTGAACGGCAGGAAGCTGGTGTCCTTGCCGGTGCTGGCGACCAGCACGTGGGTGGCATCCAGGGTGTAGTTCAGCAGCGCGTTGCCATTGCCATCGGTGCTGCCCTTCAGCACCACCTCGCCCTTGGCATCGAGCACGCGCAGGTCGATGCCCTTCAGCGGCGCGCCGTCCTTCAGGCCGGCGGTATGGACGAACAGCTTGTCCTTGTAGGCGCGGGTATGCAGGCCGATGTCGCTGACCGAGAAGAACGCGGTATCGAACTCGCCTTCGTAGTCACCGGTGCGCTTGAGCAGGGCGAAGTACAGGCCCGGCTCCTGCAGTTCCTTGATGTCCTGGGTCGGCAGGTAGGTCAGCACCCGCTCGTTCTTCTTGCCGCCCAGGATGAAGCGGTTGACGTAGACCGGCTCTGCCAGCTTGTTGATCGGGCTGCGCTCGTAGTCGCTGCTCAGCTCCCAGCTGCCGCGGCGGCCACCGCGCTGGTACTGGCTGAAGAAGGTCGGCAGGTCCTTCTCGCGCACGCGCAGGAACTCGACGTCGACCTCCGGCACGTTCACCGAGACCACCGGCAGGCCACGACTGTCCTTGGCCGGCAGCACGCTGCCCTGCGAGGCGAAGCCGACCACCGGTTTCAGCTCGCCGCTGAACACCTTCTGTTTCAGTTCCTTGCCCAGGCGGCTGCCATCGGCGGCCAGCAGGTTCGGCGAGACCACCAGGCTGAACTCCTTGCCGGCCTCGACGAACGGGTAGCGCAGGGTCAGGCCGTCATCGGACAGCGTCCAGCTGCTGTCGTCGGTGCCGACCTTCTCTTCGAAGCGCACCAGCTTGTCGAAATCCTGGGTACCGACCAGCGGGCGCGAGAACTCCAGCGCCAGCGACAGGCCGTCATTCTTCTGGTCCGGGTAGGCACGTAGCAGGGTGAATTCCTTCACCTGCTCGGCCTTGGTGGTGATGGCTTCACCGCTGGCCTTGGGCAGCTGCCCGCTGTCATTGCGGCAGCCGGCCAGGCCCAGCAACAGGCCTCCTGCCAGTACCGCCGCCGCCCATCCCCACCGCTTCCGCCGTGCCGGACCGCTCATGTCGTCACTCCTTGATCGAGGCGGCCATTATAGGCAGGCCGCGTCAAGGTGTTGACGCGATTTCGGCAATTGCCCCAAGTGCGGGTAGTCCCGGCCGCTGCCCGGCAACCGGCATGGCAGGTTGGATGGAATTGCCGGCCAGCGGCCGGCACTACCGATCGCCCTAGCCCGGCAGGTACAGGTCCACGTAGTCGGTCACCGGCATTGCCGCCAGCGCCACCGGGTCCAGCGATGCGGCCAGGATGCGCTGCTGCTGGCTGGTCGGGAAGCGGTGGGCCAGGTGCCGGCGGAACTTGTCCATCAGCAGCGGAATGCCTTCCTCGCGACGGCGCGCGTGGCCCAGCGGGTACTCCGCCAGTACCTCGGGCAGCTCGGTGCCATCGGTGAAGCGCACGCTCAGGCCGTTGGCGATGCTGCGCTTGTCCGGGTCCAGGTAATCGGCGCTGAGCTGCGGGTCTTCATGGCAGGCCATCTTCGCGCGCAGTGCGTCGATGCGCGGGTCGGCGGCAACGTCGTCCTCGTAATCCTCGGCCGTCAACCGCCCGTGCAGCAGCGCGATGGCGACCATGTACTGCACGCAGTGGTCGCGGTCGGCCGGGTTATGCAGTGGGCCCTGCTTGTCGATGATGCGGATGCAGGCTTCCTGGGTCCGGATCGCGATGTGCGCGATGTCCTCGACCCGCCGCCCCATCGCACGCAACTGCTGGTGCAGCATGACCGCGGCCTCCACTGCGGTCTGGCCGTGGAACTCGGCCGGGTAGCTGATCTTGAACAGCACGTTCTCCATCACATAGCTGCCCAGCGGTCGCCCCAGCGTCAGTGCCTGACCGCGCATGGACACGGCCTCGAAGCCCCAGGTTGGCGCGCTGAGCACGCTGGGATAGCCCATCTCACCACTGGCCGCCATCAAGGCCAGGCGCACGCCACGGCTGGTCGCATCGCCGGCCGCCCAGCTCTTGCGCGAGCCGGTGTTGGGTGCGTGCCGGTAGGTGCGCAGCGCTTGGCCATCGACCCAGGCCAGCGACAGCGCATTGAGCATGCGCTCGCGGTCCAGCCCAAGCAGTTGGGCGACCACGGCAGTGGTGGCCACCTTGACCAGCACCACGTGGTCCAGCCCGACCCGGTTGAAGGAGTTCTGCAGCGCCAGCACGCCCTGGATCTCATGCGCCTTGATCATCGCCAGCAGCACGTCGTGCACGGTCGGCGGCGGACGACGCAGAGCCTGCGCGTTGCGCCCCAGCCAGTCGCAAACAGCCAAGATGCCGCCGAGATTGTCGGAAGGATGGCCCCACTCGGCAGCCAGCCAGGTGTCGTTGAAATCCAGCCAGCGCACCATTGCGCCGAGATTGAAGGCGGCCTGCACCGGGTCCAGCACGTAGTGCGTGCCCGGCACGCGCGCGCCGTTGACCACGCTGATGCCCGGCACCAGGGGACCGAGCAGCTTGCTGCAGGCCGGGAAAGAAAGTGCCTCCAGTCCGCACCCAAGCGTATCGAGCAGGCAGTGGTGCGCGGTCTGGAACGCCAGCGGTGAGTCGGTGCGTGCGTCGCGCACGTAATCGACGATGTCCACCAGCAGCGCATCCCACGCTGCACGCTCGTTGGATGGGGTGTGGCTGTCGGACATCGTCGATCTCCTCGTTGCGGTGCACGGTTGCCCGTGCACCATGCCAACCAAGGTTGGCATCTACCAAAGCAATCGATCTCTGCGGCCCGGTAGTCGCCAACCTTGGTTGGCGTTTACCAACGCATCACTCGGCCGGTACCCGCACCTTGCCTTCCATCAGCACGCGGGCGCTGCGGCTCATGATGGCCTTGGTCACCGTCCACTGGCCGTCAACGAGACCGGCCTGCGCACCCACGCGCAACGTGCCGGAGGGATGGCCGAACGTCACCGCTTCGCGTTCGCCGCCACCGGCGGCGCGATTGACCAGCGTGCCCGGAATCGCCGCGGCGGTACCGATCGCTACGGCGGCGGTACCCATCATCGCGTGGTGCAGCTTGCCCATCGACAACGCGCGCGCATGCAGGTCGATCGCCGAGGCCGGGATGGCCTTGCCACTGGACGACACATAGTCCTGAGCCGGTGCAACGAACGCCACCTTCGGCGTGTGCTGGCGCGTCGCCGCGTCCTCCAGGTTCTTGATCAGACCCATGCGCAAGGCGCCGTAGGCGCGGATCTTCTCGAAGCGCTCCAGCGCTCCCTTGTCCTCGTTGATCGCCGGTTGCAGCTCGATACCGGTGTAGCCGAGGTCGGCGGCGTTGAGGAAGATGGTCGGGATGCCGGCGGTGATCATGGTCACCTCGAAGCTGCCCACGCCGGGCACGTCCAATGTATCGACCAGATTGCCGGTCGGGAACATCGCGCCCGCATCACCGTCATCGGACGGATCGATGAATTCCAGCTGGATCTCGGCCGCCGGGAAGGTCACGCCATCCAGCTCGAAATCGCCGGTCTCCTGCACTTCGCCATCGCGCATCGGCACGTGGGCGATGATGGTCTTGCCGATGTTGGCCTGCCAGATGCGCACGGTGCACAGGCCATCGCGCGGCACCCGGGCCGGATCGATCAGCCCATGGGCGATCGCGAACGGACCCACCGCGGTGCTGAGGTTGCCGCAATTGCCGCTCCAGTCGACGAAGGCGGTATCGATCGAGACCTGGCCGTACAGGTAGTCCACATCGTGGTCCGGCACCGAAGCGGTGGAGATGATCACGCATTTGCTGGTGCTGGACGTTGCACCGCCCATGCCATCGGTCTGCTTGCCATACGGATCGGGCGAGCCGATCACGCGCATCAGCAGCGCATCGCGTGCGGCGCCCGGCACCTGCGCGGCCTCGGGCAGGTCCTGCAGGCGGAAGAACACGCCCTTGCTGGTGCCACCGCGCATGTAGGTGGCGGGAATACGGAGTTGCGGGAGGAAGGTCATGGATCAGTATCCTGGATGCGACGAACCAATATCGGGGTTGAGCTTCTCGTCTTCGAACAGTGCTTCCATGCCCCGCGAAGCATTCCAAATGCGCACGATGGAAACGTGCGCAGGTAGCTCCACGTAGTAGATCAGGTAGCCGTTGAAGCGACGAACCGGATGAAAACGCAACGGCGCTGGCAGCGAGGGCAATAGACCCGCATGCAGTGCGGAACCAGCACCCGGGTGGGCCTCGATCAGCTTTACAACGGATTCCACCGCATCGATGAAGCCGATTTCCAGCACTTCTCCGCCCTGATCTGCATACCAGCCTGCTGCCTGGTCAAGATCTCGAACCGCTGCGGGGGACCAGTGCGAGGGCTTCACTTGCGGTTCCGTGCACGCTCACGCAGCTTGTCAAAGTGATCCGGCGCCAGAGGCGCCGAATGACCAGAGGCCAGCCCCTCGGCAATCAGCTGCTTGAGCAGCTCTTCAGCCTTGCTGCGCTGGCGCTGGCGGATCAGGTCACGCACATAGTCCGACGTACTGGAGTAGCCGCCTTCGCGCACTTCTTCGTCCACGAACTGCTTGAGCGGATCGGTCAGCGAAATGTTCATGGTGGCCATGAAACTCTCCTTTGGCAGTTTTTGCCAAGCCAGTGTGCGCCCTGCCCTGGGGTCGGACAAGCCCGCCCCCGGCCTCCGGGGGCGGGCATTCAGCCGGCTATCACGCCACCTTGGCGCCTTCCAGGAAGTCCTGGGCGAAGCGCTGCAGCACGCCGCCGGACTCGTAGATCGCCACTTCCTCGTCGCTGTCCAGGCGGCAGGTGACCGGCACCACCACGTCCTGGCCGTCACGGCGGTGGATGACCAGGGTCAGCTCGGCACGCGGGGTACGCTCGCCGATCACGTCAAAGGTCTCGGTGCCATCGATCCCCAGGGTCAGCCGGGTGGTGCCCGGCTTGAACTCCAGCGGCAGCACGCCCATGCCGATCAGGTTGGTGCGGTGGATGCGCTCGAAGCCCTCGGCCACGATCGCCTCCACGCCGGCCAGGCGCACGCCCTTGGCGGCCCAGTCACGCGAGCTGCCCTGGCCGTAGTCGGCACCGGCGATGATGATCAGCGGCTGCTTGCGCTCCATGTAGGTCTCGATCGCTTCCCACATGCGCATCACCTTGCCTTCCGGCTCCACGCGCGCCAGCGAACCCTGCTTCACGCTGCCGTCGTCATTGCGCACCATTTCGTTGAACAGCTTCGGATTGGCGAAGGTGGCGCGCTGCGCGGTCAGGTGGTCGCCGCGATGCGTGGCGTAGGAATTGAAGTCCTCTTCCGGCAGGCCCATCTTCGCCAGGTATTCGCCGGCGGCACTGGACGCCAGGATCGCGTTGGACGGCGACAGGTGGTCGGTGGTGATGTTGTCCGGCAGCACCGCCAGCGCGCGCATGCCTGCCAGCGTGCGCTCGCCGGCCAGTGCGCCCTCCCAGTACGGAGGACGGCGGATGTAGGTGCTCTGCGGGCGCCAGTCGTACAGCGGGCTGACCGCGGTGCCGTGCTCCACGCGCACGTTGAACATCGGGTTGTAGACCTTGCGGAACTGCTCGGGCTTCACCGAGGCCTTCACCACCGCGTCGATCTCGGCATCGCTGGGCCAGATGTCCTTCAGGCGCACTTCGTTGCCGTCGGCATCCACGCCCAGCACGTCCTTCTCGATATCGAAGCGGACGGTGCCGGCGATGGCATAGGCGATCACCAGCGGCGGCGACGCCAGGAAGGCCTGCTTGGCGTACGGATGGATGCGGCCATCGAAGTTGCGGTTACCCGACAGCACGGCCGTGGAATACAGGTCACGGTCGATGATTTCCCGCTGGATCTTCGGATCCAGCGCACCACTCATGCCATTGCAGGTAGTGCAGGCGAAGGCGACGATGCCGAAGCCGAGCTGCTCCAGGTCCGGCAGCAGGCCGGATTCTTCCAGGTACAGCTGGACGGCCTTGGAACCCGGCGCCAGCGACGACTTCACCCACGGCTTGCGCTGCAGGCCACGCGCGTTGGCGTTGCGCGCCAGCAGAGCTGCGGCGATCACGTTGCGCGGATTGGATGTGTTGGTGCAGCTGGTGATGGCCGCGATGATCACCGCGCCATCGGGCATCAGGCCCTGCGCCTGCTCGGCCTTGCCCGCTTCCAGCTTGGCCTCGTCGGCGATGCCGCGCTCGGCCAGCTCGGCAGTGGCCACGCGCTTGTGCGGGTTGGACGGGCCAGCCATGTTGCGCACCACGCTGGACAGGTCGAAGCGCAGCACGCGCTCGTACTGCGCGGTCGCCAGATCGTCGGCCCACAGACCGGTGGTACGTGCGTAGTTTTCCACCAGCGCTACCTGCGACTCCTCGCGCCCGGTCAGGCGCAGGTAATCGGTGGTCTGCGCGTCGATGTAGAACATCGCGGCGGTGGCCCCGTATTCGGGGCACATGTTGGAGATGGTGGCACGGTCACCGATGGTCAGTGCCGCGGCACCCTCGCCGAAGAATTCAAGCCACGCGCCGACCACGCGTTCCTTGCGCAGGAACTCGGTCAGCGCCAGCACCACGTCGGTGGCGGTGATGCCCGGCTGCGGGCGGCCAGTCAGTTCGACACCGACGGTGTCGGGCAGGCGCATCCACGACGCGCGGCCCAGCATCACGTTCTCCGCTTCCAGACCACCCACACCAATGGCGATCACACCCAGCGCATCCACGTGCGGGGTGTGGCTGTCGGTGCCCACGCAGGTATCCGGGAAGGCCACGCCGTCCTGCACGTAGATCACCGGAGACATCTTCTCCAGGTTGATTTGGTGCATGATGCCGTTGCCCGGCGGAATCACATCCACGTTCTGGAATGCCTGCTTGGTCCAGTCGATGAAGTGGAAACGGTCTTCATTGCGACGATCTTCGATCGCGCGGTTCTTCTCGAACGCCTGCGGATCGAAACCACCGCACTCCACCGCCAGCGAGTGATCGACGATCAGCTGCACCGGCACAACCGGGTTGACCTTGGCCGGGTCGCCACCCTTGTCGGCGATCGCATCACGCAGGCCGGCCAGGTCGACCAGCGCGGTCTGGCCGAGGATGTCGTGGCAGACCACGCGCGCCGGGAACCACGGGAAATCGAGGTCGCGACGGCGCTCGATCAGCTGCTTCAGCGAATCGCCGAGCGTGGCCGGATCGCAGCGACGCACCAGGTTCTCGGCCAGCACGCGCGAGGTGTACGGCAGGGTGGCGTAGGCGCCGGGCTGGATCGCATCGACAGCGGCACGCGCGTCGAAATAATCCAGCGCGCTGCCGGGGAGGTTCTTGCGGTAATCGGTATTCATGGGCTGGCGGAGTACTTGGGGCGGGCCGGGTGCCGGCGGTGCGGCGGCGAAAGCACCCGGCCGGCACGCGGCCGGCCGGATGGGTACGGCAGGTGGATCAGACGCGCTTGTCGATGGCGACGAAGTCGCGGTCTTCCGGACCGATGTAGTTGGCGCTCGGGCGGATGATCTTGCCGTCGATACGCTGCTCGACGATGTGCGCGCTCCAGCCGGCGGTGCGGGCGATCACGAACAGGGGAGTGAACATCGCGGTCGGCACGCCCATCATGTGGTAGCTGACAGCGCTGAACCAGTCCAGGTTCGGGAACATCTTCTTGATGTCCCACATCACCGATTCCAGGCGCTCGGCGATGTTGTACATCTTCATGCTCGACTGCTCTTCGGACAGCTCGCGGGCCACGTCCTTGATCACCTTGTTGCGCGGATCAGAGACGGTGTAGACCGGGTGGCCGAAACCGATCACCACTTCCTTGCGCTCGACGCGGGCCTTGATGTCTTCCTCGGCCTCATCGGGACTGTCGTAGCGCTTCTGCACTTCGAACGCCACTTCGTTGGCGCCGCCGTGCTTCGGACCGCGCAGCGCGCCGATGCCACCGCAGATCGCGCTGTACATGTCGCTGCCGGTGCCGGCGATGACGCGGCAGGTGAACGTCGAGGCGTTGAACTCGTGCTCCGCGTACAGGATCAGCGAGGTGTGCATCGCCTTCACCCACGATTCCTGCGGCTTCTCGCCGTGCAGCAGGTGCAGGAAGTGGCCGCCGATCGAGTCATCGTCGGTTTCCACGTCGATGGCACGGCCGTTGTGACTCCAGTGGTACCAGTACAGCAGCATCGAACCGAGGCAGGCCATCAGCTTGTCGGCGATGTCACGCGCGCCCGGATGGTTGTGGTCGTCCTTCTCCGGCGCCACGCAGCCGAGCACGGACACGCCGGTACGCATCACGTCCATCGGGTGTGCCGACGGCGGAAGCTCTTCCAGCGCCGCCTTCACCGCAGCAGGAATGCCACGCAGCGACTTCAGTTTGGCCTTGTACGAAACCAGCTCGGCGCGGGTCGGCAGCTTGCCGTGCACCAGCAGGTAGGCGATTTCCTCGAACTCGCTGGTGTTGGCCAGGTCCAGGATGTCGTAGCCGCGGTAGTGCAGGTCGTTGCCGCTGCGGCCCACGCTGCACAGCGCGGTGTTGCCGGCGGCGGTGCCGGACAGGGCGACGGACTTCTTCGGCTTGAAGGTCGGGGTTGCGGTCGTATCGTTCATGTTTCCCTCCGAAAACTTGATGGTGCAGGGTACTGCTTATTTCTTGGCGGCGAACAGTGCATCGAGCTGCTGCTCGAAGGCGTGGTAGCCGATGCGGTCGTAGAGTTCTTCGCGGGTCTGCATGGTCTCCACCACATTGCGCTGGTGGCCATCGCGGCGCACCGCCTGGTAGACGTTCTCGGCGGCCTTGTTGGCGGCGCGGAAGGCCGACAGCGGGAACAGCTGGATCGCAACGCCGGCAGAAGCCAGTTCATCGCGGCTGAACAGCGGGGTGGCGCCGAACTCGGTGATGTTGGCCAGCACCGGCACCTTCACCGCGTCGACGAAGCGGCGATAGGTGTCCAGGTCGTAGGCCGCCTCGGCGAAGATGCCATCGGCACCGGCCTCGACACAGGCGATGGCGCGCTCGATGGCCTTGTCCACGCCGTCCACCTGGATGGCGTCGGTACGCGCGATCAGGAAGAAGTCCGGATCGGTCTTGGCATCGGCAGCCGCCTTCACGCGGTCGACCATTTCACCCTGCGAGACGATTTCCTTGCCCGGGCGGTGACCGCAGCGCTTGGCGCCGACCTGGTCTTCGATGTGGCAGGCGGCCGCGCCGGCCTTGATCAGCGACTTCACGGTGCGCGCGATGTTGAACGCGCTCGGGCCGAAGCCGGTGTCGATGTCGACCATCAACGGCAGGTCGCAGACATCGGTGATGCGGCGCACGTCCACCAGCACGTCTTCCAGGGTGTTGATGCCCAGGTCCGGCAGGCCCAGCGAGCCCGCGGCAACACCGCCGCCGGACAGGTAGATGGCGCGGAAGCCGGCGCGCTTGGCCAGCAGGGCGTGGTTGGCGTTGATCGCGCCGATCACCTGCAGCGGCGATTCGGCAGCCAGCGCCTCACGGAAGCGGGCACCGGCGGAGAAAGGAGTGGAAGCGGTCATGCGGCAATCCAGGTTGAAGTACGGGAAAGAGAGCGCAAGCACCATGCCAAGCTGCAAGCCGTTGATTTCACGGGAATGACGCCCATGCAACAGCGAAACATATGAAACATTGAAACAGATGTATCATGAAACATCCCGTCCAACGCGCGCCGCCATGTACCTGCCCCGCTCGCCCCTGCGCCACGCCGATGCCGACCCCAGTCGGCCGGTGATCTGGACCGTCAGCGTCTCGCGGCTGACCGGTCTTCTCGGCGACGTCATTCCCGAGTTCGATCGCCGCGCGCGTATCGAGCAGATCAACCTCGGCTTCGAGGAAGCGGTGGACGTGATCGGCCAGCGCCTGCGCCGCGAGCACTGCGACGTGGTCATCGCCGGCGGCTCCAACGCGGCCTGGCTGCGCAGCCGGCTGGAGCTGCCGCTGGTGCCGATCCAGGCCAACGGCTTCGACCTGATGGAAGCCTTGGCGCGCGCACGGCGGATCGCCGGCCGTATCGGCCTGGTCACCCACGCCAGCGACGTGCCGGTGTTCAGCAACTTCCAGCAGAGCTTCGGCCTGGACATCGAGCATCGCCGCTTCGTCACCCGCGAGGACGCCCGCGACTGCATCGCCGACCTGCGCGCCAACGGCATCGAGGTGATCGTCGGCACCGGCATGGCCATCGACCACGCCGAACAGGCCGGACTGCCCGGCGTGCTGCTGTACTCGGCAGATTCGGTACGGCAAGCGTTCGAGCACGCGTTGGAACTGACCCAGACCCTGGCCCGCTCCGGCGGCAGCCGGCCCGCGCCGCGCCGCCGTGCCGCACCGCGCAGCGATGCCCACGACCTGCTCGGCGACAGCGAGGCCATGGCACAGGTGCGCGCACAGATCGCGCTGTACGCCCCGCATGACAGCACCGTACTGGTCACCGGCGAAACCGGCACCGGCAAGGAACTGGTGGCGCGCCAGCTGCACGCCGCCAGCGGACGCCGTGGCCGCTTCGTCGCACTGAACTGTGGCGCGATCAGCGAATCGCTGCTGGAAGCGGAGCTGTTCGGCTACAGCGATGGCGCCTTCACCGGCGCACGCCGTGGCGGCCGCGTCGGCCTGGTCGAGGCCGCTGACGGCGGCACCCTGTTCCTGGATGAAATCGGCGAACTGCCGCTGCCACTGCAGACCCGCCTGCTGCGGGTGCTGGAAGAACGCGAGGTACTGCGTGTCGGTGCCACCGAGCCGACCCCGGTCGACCTTCGCGTGGTGGCCGCGACCCTGCAGTCGCTCGAGCAGCGCGTGGCGGCCGGCAGCTTCCGCCGCGACCTGTATTACCGCCTGGCCGCGCTGCGCATCGCCCTGCCCGCACTGCGTGCCCGGCGCGGTGACATCCCGCTGCTGGCGCAGCATTTCTTCCGCCAGCTGCGTGGTATCGACGCGCCACTGGATGCGGAGGCACTGGCGGTGCTGACCACCGCCGAGTGGCCAGGAAACGTGCGCGAATTGCGCAATCTGGTGGATCGGCTGCGCATCCATTGGCAACCCGGTGAAGGGCTGATTGATGCCGCGCGACTGCTGCAGCTGGCACCCGAGCTGGTGAATGAGGGCGCCGCTGCGCTACCGGTGGAAAGCAACGGCAAGCGGCCGCCGCGTGCGCAGTTGGAAACGCTGTTGCAGGAACACCGCAATGACCGCGAGGGCATGGCGCAGGCGCTGGGCGTCTCACGCACTACGCTCTGGCGCTGGCTGCGCGCAGAAGGGTTGTAACGTCCTGCCATCTGGCTGATGCACACCGATCTCTGGCAGGGGCGAACCGATGCCGATGTCTGTTTGGGGGCAAACCGATGCCCTCGGCGGTGCGAAGCGATTCCCGGTGGGTGCGAACCTTGGTTCGCATCGCTTTTCCCAATCACCCCATCCACGCACGGCGTGGATCTACTGGAGCGTCCAGGCGCTACAGCACGCTCGTCGGCCGGGCGCGGAATAAAGTGCAATCAGCGTGCCCAGCGCACTTCTATCGCGAACCGTCCACTCCCAACTGCGGCAATCCACAACAGCAGCACACCCAGCGGCACTTCGCTCAGATAGAAGAACCAGCTCAGCCAATCCGGCACGCTCAGCCCCGCAGGAATGCGCGCGATGCCATCGGTCAGCGCCGCCACCGCACAGATCCCCGCCAGCAGCAGGGCCGAAGGCCGGCTGAGCAGGCCCAGCACCAGCAGGCCGCCCGCAATCCATTCAATGCAGCCGAGTACCGGCGCACTGAACACCGGGAACGGGATCCCCGCATCAACCAGCGTATGCACCATGCGTTCGCGGCCCGCATCGGTGAACACCTTGTTCCAACCGGACACGCAGAACATCACACCGGCGACGATGCGGGCGAGCAGCAGCAGGAGTGCTTCCACGCCGCGGCGCGGCGGCGGCACCGCAAACAGGCAACGCCAGGAGGGCATGGCAACTCCGGAAGTCGAGAACATCCGTCGGAGTGTGCCGGTTAAGGGCCTGCTCGCAGATGAAGCAAGCCGGTCCATTTGCGACAGCCTGCTCTTGTGGAGTCGAGCCCTGCTCGACTGCCTCATGCGTCGGCCAGCAGAAGCTCGATTTCCTCCACCTGCACCACCGGCACCTGCCACGGATGATGCGGCACGATGCCCTGTTCGAAGATGCGCTGCAGCCGCTGCGGATCGCGCGGCAGGCAGAATTCCAGGCGTACGCTGTCGACCACTTCGGTGCGCCCCGCCTCACCCTGCACGGGCGACGCACCCACGCGCGGGCGGAACTGTTCGAACCCCGGCGCCGACCACCACATACCGTGCTCGTAGTCGCCGGCCGCCAGCGCATCCACCGCCAGGATGCCCTGCTTCACAGCGCCCAGTGCTGCCGACGGCACGAACACCACCACGCGGTACAGCGCCACGCGATTCACGCCGATGGCTCCAGCGGCATGCGGAAATAGACGACCCGTTCGGTCTCTTCGAAGCCGCAGGCCCGATGCGCGGCGTGAGCCTGCACGTCTTCCACGCGACTGTCCGAAGCCAGTTCGCGGCAGCCCGCATCGCGCGTCCACGCCTGCACCGCCGCCAGCAGGGCGCGGCCGACGCCGCGGCCTTGCCACTGCGGCTGCACGTACCAGCCCTCCAGGAACCCCACCGGCGAAGACTCGGTGCCGTTCACGTAGTCATGGCGCAGGCGCACTTCAGCGAAACCAACCGCCTCGCCATCCGCCGCACAGGCCAAGAACACAGCACCTTCGGCATCTGCCAGCGACTGCGCCAGTTCCTCCAGCGGATCATCGGCATCAGGCCACAGGCCGAGACGCAACTGCGCCCACGCGGCCGCATCGGCCGGCGTGGCCTGGCGGATCGTGGGCGCGCTGTCGATCACGGGTACAGCAGGCGCTTGCTCCAGCGCCCTTCGGCACCGGCTTCATAGCACCAGCGTTCGTGCAGGCGGAACTGCGCGCCGTACCAGAACTCGATGCGGTCGGGCACCACGCGCAGGCCGCTCCAGCCCTCCGGGCGCGGCACGTCCTTGCCCTCGAAGCGGGCTTCGACCTCGGCCACGCGCGCATCGAATTCCTCGCGCGTTGCCAGCGTCTTCGACTGCTGCGAGGCCCACGCGCCAATCTGGCTCATGCGCGGGCGGCTGGCGAAATAGGCATCGGCTTCGGCATCGGCGACCTGCTCGACACGGCCTTCAATGCGCACCTGGATACCGGCTTCGCGCAGGCTGCGCCACAGGAACAACAGCGCGGCCTGCGGATTGGCCTGCAGCTCCCGGCCCTTATGGCTGTCCAGGTGGGTGTAGAACACGAAACCACGCTCATCGAACGCCTTCAGCAGCACGGTACGTGCAGAGGGACGGCCGTGCGTATCGGCGGTGGCCACGGTCATCGCGTTCGGCTCGACCTCGCGGCTCTGTTTGGCCTCTTCGAACAGGCCGGCAAACGTGGACAGGGCTTCGGCGTACAGGTCGCTCATGATTGCGTTCTTCTCACACGGATTGGGCTATTGTGGCTGCATGGCCGCTGCTGCGTATATGCCCCAGGTGAAAGGATTCCCCGAAACATTGGCCGAACAGGTGCTGGACGATGCACTGGGCAACGCTGCAGCGGTTCCAGTATTGGCGATCAGCGGCCTGCAGGGGAGCGGCAAATCGACGCTGGCCGCGCAGGTGGTGGCGCGCGCCCAGTCGCGCGGCCTGAACGCCGCCACGCTGTCCATCGATGATGTCTACCTGACCCGCGCACAGCGGCAGCGGCTGGCCCGCCAGGTGCACCCGCTGCTGATCACCCGAGGCCCGCCGGGCACCCATGACCTGCCGTTGGCCCATGCAGTGCTGGACGCCGTGGCCACACGCCAGCCCTTCGCGATGCCACGCTTCGACAAGCTGGCCGATGAACGCCTGCCCGAAGCGCACTGGCCGCAGCTGCAACGACCGCTGGACCTGCTGGTCTTCGAAGGCTGGTTCCTGGGCACCCCCGCGCAGGATGAGGACGCGCTGGACAGCCCGTTGAACGCACTGGAGCGCGAAGCCGACGCCGATGGTCGCTGGCGGCGCTGGTGCAACCAGGCGCTGGCCCGCGACTACCCGGCGCTGTGGCAGCGCTGCGACCGCCTGTGGTTCCTGCAGCCACCGGATTTCTCGGTGGTACCGCGCTGGCGCTGGCAGCAGGAGCAGAACCTGCAGGCCGCGCAGCCGGGCCGGCACGGCATGAGCCGGCCACAGCTGGAGCGCTTCGTGCAGTACTACGAGCGGGTCAGCCGCCAGGCGCTGCATGCCCTGCCCGCCCTGGCCGACCACGTGGTGGTGCTGGACGGCCAGCGACAGGTGCAGGACGTGCGCTGAGCGCGCCTATTCCACCAGGAAGGTCACCCGCAGGTTGACCCGCCATTCGGTGATTTCGCCGCTGCCATTGGTCACCACCTTGGTCTCGTTCACCCAGGCGCCCTGGATGCCCTTGACCGTCTCGGAGACCTTCTTCAGACCGCTGCGCACGGCGTCCTCCACGCTCTTCGGCGAGGAGGCGGTGATTTCGATGACCTTGGCGACCGTCATGGCCTGTACTCCGGTTGGCGCGGGAAACCCCGCAGGAACGCCTACCCTGACGTGAAGGACGTAAAGGCCAGGGCACGGAGGTGTTAGCATCACAGGGCATGAATCCTGCTCCGAACCTGATCCTGATCGGCCCGATGGGCGCCGGCAAAACCTGCATCGGCCGCCGCCTGGCCGAGCGCTTCACGCTGGACTTCGTCGATGTCGACCAGGCCATCGTCGATGCCGCCGGCGCCAGCATCCCGACCATTTTCGAGCACTCCGGCGAAGCCGGCTTCCGCAGCCATGAACGCGAGGCGCTTGCCCGCGTGCTGGAGGGTCGCGGCCAGCTGGTCTCCACCGGTGGCGGCGCGGTGCTGGATCCTGGCAACCGCGCGTTGATCGCCCAGCGCGGCTTCGTGGTCTACCTGCGGGTCAGCGTGACCGCGCAGCTGGAGCGCCTGGCCCGCGACAAAGGCAGGCCGCTGCTGCAGCGCCCGGACCGTGAGCAGGTGCTGCACGATCTGGCCGCGCACCGCGACCCGCTGTACCGCGAACTGGCCGACATCACCCTTGATACCGACCCGTACACCGCTGCCGACGCGACCGCCCACCTGGTGGTCAAGCTGGCCACGCAATGGCAGCGCCAGGACCTGACCCCATGACTTCCCCCGCCCTGCTGCAGGTCGCCGTCGGCGGCGACCGCCCTTACCCCATCACCATCGGCGCCGGTGCGCAGGCAGACGGCACCGCGCTGGCCTCGCATGTGCGTGGCCGCCACGTGCTTTTGCTCAGCGACAGCGAAGTGGCCCCGCGCTATCTGGATGCCGTGAAGCAGACCCTTCTGACCGCACGCCCCGACCTGATCGTCGGCGAGCATGTGCTGGCCGCGGGCGAGGCCTCCAAGACGCTGGCCGAATTCGGCCGTGCCATCGAAGCCCTGGCCGCGCTCGGCGCCACCCGCGACGCCTGCGTGTTCGCCCTCGGCGGCGGCGTGGTCGGTGATCTCGCCGGCTTCGCCGCGGCCTGCTGGATGCGCGGCGTGGACTGCGTGCAGCTGCCGACCACCCTGTTGGCGATGGTCGATTCGTCGGTGGGCGGCAAGACGGCGGTCGACATCCCGGCCGGCAAGAACCTGGTCGGCGCGTTCCATCCGCCGCGCGCGGTGATCGCCGATACCCGTGTGCTGGCCACCCTGCCGCCGCGCGAGCTGCGTGCCGGCCTGGCCGAAGTGGTGAAGTACGGCGCGCTGGGTGATGCCGTGTTCTTCGAATGGCTGCAGCAGCATGCCGATGCGCTGCTGGCCGGCGAGGATGCGGTACTGGCCGAAGCCATCGCGCGCAGCTGCCGGCACAAGGCTGCCATCGTCGAGCGTGATCCGTTCGAGAAGGGCGAGCGCGCCCTGCTCAACCTCGGCCATACCTTCGGCCATGCCATCGAAACCGAGCAGGGCTACTCGGCCCCGGGCCGCGATGCACTGAACCACGGCGAAGCGGTCGCGGTGGGCATGGTACTGGCGGCGAAGCTGTCCACCGATCTGGGCCTGGCCGACGATGCCGATCGCGCACGCCTGCAGGCGCTGCTGGAACGGCTCGGCCTGCCGGTGTCGATCCCGGCCGGGCTGGACCCGCAGGCCCTGCTCGGCCGCATGCGGCTGGACAAAAAGAATGTGGCCGGCCGCCTGCGCCTGGTGCTGTGGCGCGGCATGGGCCGCGCCGAAGTGGTGCCGGACGTGGATGAGGCGGCGGTGCTGAAGGTGCTGTCGGCCCGGTAGTGCCGGCCGCTGGCCGGCAACGTCAGCAACGAGGAAGCCCGCCAGCCGCCGGCACGACCGCGTTGCGGCCGGGGTCACCCTGGCCCCGCTACAATCGGCCCATGCACGTCTACCTGCAACATCCCGACGCCGGTGCGCAGGCACCGCGCTTCCTGCGCCTGAGCCTGCAGCCGGACCTGTTCGGCGGCTGGGAGCTGCTGCGCGAGAGCGGCCGCGTCGGCAACCGCTCGCAGCTGCGGCGCGAGCTGTTCCTGCAGGCCGACGAAGCCCGTCATGCCTTCGAGAAGGCCCGCGATGCCGAACTGCATCGCGGCTTCCAGATCCTCTCGCACGGCGACTGACGCCGCTGCCAACTTTCGTCCAAGGAATGCCCATCGTGACCAGCCCTCTCCGCAACGATCGCCTGCTGCGCGCCCTGCGCCGCGAACCGGTGGACTGCACCCCCGTCTGGCTGATGCGCCAGGCCGGCCGCTACCTGCCGGAGTACCGCGCAACCCGGGCCAAGGCCGGCAGCTTCCTGGCCATGGCCAAGAACCCGGAGATCGCCTGCGAAGTCACGCTGCAGCCGCTGCGCCGATTCCCGCTGGACGCAGCCATCCTGTTCTCGGACATCCTCACCATTCCCGATGCGATGGGCCTGGAGCTCTACTTCGTTGAAGGCGAAGGCCCGAAGTTCCGTCATCCGGTGCGTGACGAAGCGGCCATCGCCCGGCTGGCGGTACCGGACATGGAGCAGGACCTGGGCTATGTGATGGACGCAGTGCGCCTGATCCGTCGGGAGCTGGACGGCCAGGTACCGTTGATCGGCTTCTCCGGCAGCCCCTGGACACTAGCCTGCTACATGGTGGAAGGCGGCGGCAGCAAGGATTTCGCGCGCATCAAGGCAATGGCGCTGAACCATCCGCAGGCCCTGCACCGCCTGCTGGAGGTCACCACCGACGCGGTGATTGCGTACCTGGGCGCGCAGCGCGCGGCCGGTGCGCAGGCGCTGCAGGTGTTCGACACCTGGGGCGGCGTGCTGTCGCCGGCCATGTACCGCGAGTTCTCGCTGCGCTACCTGCAGCGCATCGCCGAGGGCCTGGAGCGCGGCGAAGGCAGCGAGCGCACGCCGCTGATCCTGTTCGGCAAGGGTACCGGCCTGCACCTGGAAGCGCTGTCGCAGACCGGCGCCGATGCACTGGGCCTGGACTGGACGCTGGACCTGGACGAGGCGATGCGCCGCACCGGTGGCCGCGTCGCGCTGCAGGGCAACCTCGACCCGACCACGCTGTACGCCTCGCCGGATGCGATCGCCGTAGCCGCAGCGCGGGTGCTCGACACCTACGCCGCCGGCAATGGCGGTTCGCGCGAGGGCCACGTGTTCAACCTCGGCCACGGCATGTCGCCGGACATGGACCCGGCCCACGTGCAGGTGCTGGTCGACGCGGTGCACGCGCACAGCCAGCGCTGAGCATTCGGCATACGGTTGCGGCGCGATGTTGATCGCGCCGTGACCCACAGTGCGCGATCATGGCATCCCCCACGCTGCACCGGCCGCACCCCATGTCCACATCGCCATCGACCTACAACCGCCAGCGCCCCCTGCTGTGGCTGGTGTCCTTGGCGATCTTCATGCAGATGCTGGACTCGACCATCGTCAACACGGCATTGCCGGCGATGGCGGCCAGCCTGGGCGAAAGCCCGCTGCAGATGCAGTCGGTGGTGTTCAGCTACGCGCTGGCGGTGGCCACCTTCATTCCCGCCTCGGGCTGGATCGCTGACCGCTACGGCACCCGTCGCACCTTCCTGGTGGCGATCATTCTGTTCACCCTCGGCTCGCTGGCCTGCGCGCTGGCCCAGCACCTGCACCAGCTGGTGGGTGCGCGCGTGCTGCAGGGCATCGGCGGTGCCATGCTGCTGCCGGTCGGCCGGCTGGCAGTGATGCGATCAGTGCCGCGCGAGGATTTCCTGCGCGCGATGAGCTTCATCGCCATCCCGGCCCTGGTCGGCCCGCTGATCGGCCCCACGCTGGGCGGCTGGCTGGTGGAGATCGCCTCGTGGCACTGGGTGTTCCTGATCAACCTGCCGATCGGCGTGATCGGATTCATCGCCGCGATGAGGATCATGCCCGACCACTACGCCAGCCATCGCACCCGTTTCGACCTGCGTGGCTACATCATGCTGGCCTTCGCGATGGTGGTGCTGTCACTGGCGCTGGACGGCATCTCCGGACTGGGCACGCCACACGCGCTGGTGATGCTGATGACCGTTGCAGGGCTGGCGGCGCTGGTGGGTTACTGGCTGCACGCTGCCAATTCGACGGCGCCGTTGTTCTCGCTGGCGCTGTTCCGCGTACCCAGCTACCGCATCGGCATTCTCGGCAATCTTTTCTCGCGCATCGGCAGCAGCGCCATGCCGATGCTGATCCCGTTGCTGCTGCAGGTCGGCCTGGGCCTGGGCCCGATGAACGCCGGCCTGATGATGGTGCCGGTGGCAGCCGCCGGCATGGTCTCAAAGAAACTGGCAGTGAAGCTGGTGGAGCGCTACGGCTACCGCCGCGTGCTGATGGTCAACACCGTGCTGGTGGGCTTGGCGATGGCCAGCTTCATCCTGATGACACCCGGCCAGCACCTGGCCTGGCGCCTGCTGCAGCTGGCGTTCTTCGGCGCAGTCAATTCGCTGCAGTTCACCGTGATGAACACCGTGACCCTGCGCGATCTGGACCGTGAGTTCGCCAGTTCCGGCAACAGCCTGCTGTCGATGGTGATGATGCTCGCCGCCGGCTTTGGTGCTGCTGCGGCCGGCAGCCTGCTGGCCGCGTTCGGCAACCACCTGGACAGCAACAGCGCCACCGCCGCGCTGCATGCCACGTTCCTGTGCGTGGGCGCGATCACCCTGACCTCTACGATGATCTTCTGGCAGCTGCCCGATACCAAGCCGGAGCCACGGCAGGTCGAGCACGTTGCGGAGTGAGGGTGGCTCGGCAGGGCCTGCAGCCCTGCACCTGCAGAGGCTTCAAGCCAAGGCAACAGCAACGGCAAAAGCAGGCATTCCGTGGGTGGTGGGGCGGTGTGGGCTTGCAGGACACGCCGTAAACCCGTCCCCGGGGGCTCGATGGCGCCATCCATGGCGCCAACGGTCCTGCAATCCCACACCGCCCCACCTCTGACAGATTTTCGCGATCGGGTAGATCCACGCCATGCGTGGATGAATCTCCATCGAGATCGAATATGTCGAACTGAGATCGAAAACCATCCACGCATGGCGTGGATCTACTGCAGATCGCAGAATTCTGTCGAAGGCGGGGTGGTGTCGGAGTGCGGGGTGTCAGCCGCATGGATGCGGCTGCCAAGCCTACAAGGACGTACTTGCGGCGTCCCCGCACTCCGGCACCGCCCCGCCATCCCACGGGAAACCAGCTTTTGCTTCGGCTGTTGCTGTTGCTCCGGCTTGCAGCAGGTGCAGGGCTGCAAGCCCTGCAATAAGCCCTACCTGCCCATCGCCTTGGCGATCGCTTCCACCAGCAGCTCACCGGTCACCGGCTTGCGCAGGAAACCACCGATGCCGGCCGCTTCCACTTGCTGCTGAAGGTCCGGATCGGTCCGTGCCGTCACGGCGAGCAGTGGCAGCATGTAGCCCTGGTTACGCAGGTGCTGGGCCAGCTCGAAGCCGCTCAGGCCCGGCAGGTCCAGATCCAGCAGGCCGACGTCGAAATCCCCTGCGCTGATCTCGCGCAGTGCCGCCAGCGCATGGCCCGCATGCACCACTTCATGGCCGCGCGCACTCAACAGCCCGCGCACCACATCAGCCACGGTTGCATCATCCTCGACCAGCAGCACGCGCAATGGCGGCATGTTGGCCGCATCCTCGCGGTGCACTTCGCCCTCGGACTCTGCATTGGCATCGACCACCAGCGGCAACGGCAGGGTCACGCCAAAACACGTGCCGCGGCCGAGCTGGCTCTCGACCTGGATACGCCCCTGCATCGCCTGCGCCAGTTCGCGGCAGATCGCCAGGCCCAGGCCGCTGCCGCCGTACTGCGCCGCGGTGCGGGCGCCATCGGCCTGCTCGAAGCGGCGGAACAGGCGCTGCTGCTGTTCCTGGCTGATGCCCGGCCCGGTGTCGCGCACTTCGAAATGCAACGCGCGCAGCTCGCCGTCGCTGCGCGCATGCAGGGTGATGGTTCCGCGGCTGGTGAACTTGACCGCGTTGGAGAGCAGGTTGAGCAGGATCTGCCTTACCCGCATCGCATCGCCGGTCGCCTGCAGGCCCGGCGGCAACTGGTTGTCGAGGGTGAAGCGCAGGCCCTTCTGCGCTGCCAGCGGTCCCATCAGCGCGGCCAGGTCCTGCAGCAGGCAGCTCAGCGCGAACGGCTTGGACTGCAGCTCCAGCCGTCCGGATTCGATCCGTGCCAGGTCCAGTGCATCGTTGACCAGGTGAAGCAGGTGTTCGCCGGCGTGCCGGATCGACTGCGTGTAACCGCGCTGCTGCGGGTCCAGCGGCGAGGCCAGCAGCAGTTCGCTCATGCCGAGCACACCGGTCATCGGCGTGCGGATTTCGTGGCCGAGATTGGCCAGGAAGCGGGTCTTGGCCGCCGAGGCCTGTTCGGCCAGTTCCTGTTTATGCAGTGCCAGCTGATAGGCATGGCGCCGCTGCAGGCGACGGCGATACAACCAGGCAAACCAACTGGTCAGCAGAAGCGCGATCGAGGCCAGCACCAGCAGCCCGGACAGGCTGCGCCACCACGGTGGCTGTACACGGAATTCCAGGCTCTGCACCCGCGACCAGACATGGTCGGCCGAGCGCGCCTGTACCTCCAGGCGGTAGCTGCCCGGCGGCAGGCGCGAGAACAGGCGCTCACCGGCCGGCCCCACTTCCACCCAATCGGGGTCGTAGCCGGCCAGGCGGTAGCGGTAGCTGTTGGAGGCCGAATCGGCGAATGACAACAGTCGCGCGACGATGCGCAGGTCACGGTCACCATCGGCAATCTGCAAGGGCGTGTCGTGGGTCAGGTCGAGTACCTGCTCGTTGCGGCGGACTTCGACCCGTTCGATCACCAACGGCGCCCGCCGCACCGACGGCCGCACCTGTTCCGGGTCGAACACCACCACGCCGGCCGGGGTACCGGCCACCAGATGGCCATCGCCGGACATCGTCAACGTGTGCTCGCGGAACTCCTGGCTGGGCAGGCCGTCGTGGACGCCGTACAGGCGCACGCTCTGCCCGTCGGCGCCAACCCGGACCAGGCCGCGCGCACTGGTGGCCCAGGCCACGCCCTGTGCGTCGACCACCAGCCCGGAGGCGGAGATTGCCGGGTAGCCCTGCTCCGCGCCGACAACGGCCTGCCGCTCCAACCGGCCCTGGCTCCAGCGGTAGCGCGACAGGCGGCCATCCTCCGACAGCCAGACCTGGCCATCGCGGCCCACGTGCAACGCATGGATCGCCGTCGCCGGCGCGCCCGGCACCGGCTGGAAGCGCTCGCTTTCCGGCAGCCACTGCAGCAGGCCACGGCTACTGGCCAGCCAGATGTGGTCCTGCGGCCCGCATTCCACATCCAGGTTGAGCTGGCCCTGCTGCAGGCCGCGCTGGCCGTTTTCCAGCTGGCGGCGCAGGCGACCGTCGAGGTCACGCTGCTGCAGGCCTGCAGGCAACATCAACCACAGACTGTCGCCGTCACAGGTCATCATCGACTCGATGACCCCTTCCATGGTCGCGTCGGCCCCGGCATCACGGCCCCAGCGACGTAGCTCACGTCGCTTCGGGTCATAGCGGAGCAACGCATCGGTCGAGCCGATCCAGACCTGGCCACGGCGATCCTCGCGTACCGAGGACAGCCAGTACATGCCATTGACCCAGGTGCGGTGCTGCTCGATCTTGCCGGTCCTGGGATCGAACCGGTCCAGCGCGCCGTGGCTGCCGACCGTCCAGATGCCGCCATTGCTGGAAGGGCTGGTGCCGAGCACGAAGGCATTGCGCAGCGAACCGGTGTCGTCCTCCAATCGCGACAGCACCGAGAACTGCCACCAGCGCGGCAGCAGATGCCACAGGCCGGCATTGGTACTGGCCAACCAGATGCCGCCTTCGCGGTCCTCGTAGGCGCCCGTCCAGTTCGGCCGCACCGGCCCGCGCGCAACGGCGCTGTACAGCGGAACGGTCTGGTACTGCCCATCCACGGCCCGACCAAGCCCGGTACGGGTATCCAACCAATGCCCGCCCTGTTCATCGCGCAGCATCATGCCGAGCACCTGCTCGCCCGGCGGCAGTTTCCAGGGCGGCGATTCAAAACGCCCGTCGGGGCGACGCACCGTGGCGCCGGCCATCGTACTGATCCACAGGCTGCCATCGGGTTCGCTGGTCAACCCATTGATCAGCAGGCTGGGAATGACGTCCGTACCGACCCGCTCGAAGTCGGTGCCGGTCCAGCGCGCCACGCCATGCTTTGTGCCGACCCACAGGCTGCCATCGGCCAGCGTAGCCAGGTACGGCACCGAGGCGGCAGGCAGGCTGCGGGGATTGTTGGCCTCGGGCAGGAAACGCTGCAGGCGGTCCTGGCTGTCCAGCCGGTACAGCCCACCTTCGTGGGTCCCGAACCAGATCGCACCGTCCGGCGTGGTCGCCAGGCTCCAGACCGTGTTGGTCCCCATCAACGGCTGGCTGCTGCGGTCGTAGAAATGCAGCTGGCGGCGGTCGGCCGACATCCGTACCAGGCCCGCGTTCTCGGTCCCGATCCAGAGCTGGTTGCGCGCATCGACCAGGACCGTCCAGATGCGGTTGTCGCGCAGGCCATCCTCAGAACGCCAGATCCGGTAGTTGCGCCCGTCGTAACGGGCCAGGCCGTCGTTGGTGGCGATCCACAGGTAGCCATAGCGGTCTTCGGCCATGCGGTTGACGGTATTGGACGGCAGGCCGTCGAATACCGTCACCTGGCGCGGGCTCGGTGGCACCGGCTGCGCGGCAGCGGGTGACAGGCCGCACAGGAGGATCAGCAGCAGCATTGCCGCCCGCAGATACACCACCGATTGCCTCCTCACGCTGCCTGATGATTCCCGCGCCGCGGGCGTCGGCATGGTAAACCGAAAGTCACGCCGTTCACGCCCGGCGTCGACGTTTTCAAGTTGTGGTCTGTCGTTTGGCGCGAGCCTGGATGATCGCTGCCACCAGCATGTCGCCGGTCACCGGCTTGCGCAGGAAACCATCGAAACCGGCAGCGAGCACCTGCGATTCGGCATACGCATCGGAGCGGGCGGTCACCGCCACCAGTGGCAGTTCGTAGCCCAGGGTGCGCAGCTGGCGGGCGATCGCAGTGCCGTCCAGCGCAGGCAGGTCGAGATCGAGCAGGCCAACATCGAAGCCGTCGGTAGCGATCTCCGACAAAGCCCCCAGGCCATGCAGCACATGCACCACCTCATGGCCGCGGCTGCGCAGCAGGCCGGCGATGACCTCGGCCACGGTGGCATCGTCCTCCACCAGCAGGATGCGCAGTGGCGGCAGCATCGGCAGTGCCGGCGCTTCGCCCGTGGCGGCTGCCTGCCGGGTCCAGGGCAGCGGCAACCGCACCCGGAAACGCGCGCCCTTGCCTGGCTGGCTGTCCACTTCAATGCGCCCGCCCATCGCCACGGCCAGCTCCTGGCAGATCGCCAGGCCCAGCCCGCTTCCACCATAGCGCGAGGCCGTGCGCGGCCCCTCCGCCTGTTCGAATCGGTGGAACAGCCGCTCCTGCTGCTCGGCATTGATACCCGGACCACTGTCGTGCACTTCGAAGCAGAGACCGCCGCCGTTCTCTTCCAGATGCACGGCCAGGCCGACATGACCGCGCTCGGTGAACTTGATGGCATTGCCCAGCAGGTTGAGCAGGATCTGCCGCACGCGCATCTCGTCGCCACTGACGCTGATCGGGCCGGGCGGATCGTCGCCACGCTGGAAATCCAGCTTGCGCTGTTTGGCCATGGGCTGCATCAGCGCCTGCACCTGGTCGAGCAGGCCGGCCAGGTCGAACGGACGCAGATCCAGCTCCAGTCGACCGGCTTCGATGCGCGCGAGGTCCAGCGCATCGTTGACCAACCGCAGCAGATGGCTGCCGGCCTGCTGGATGGAGCCGGCATAGCTGCGCTGCACCGGGTCCAGCGGTGTGGCCAGCAGCAACTCGCTCATGCCAAGCACGCCGGTCATCGGCGTGCGGACTTCATGCCCCAGCGTGGCCAGGAACCGGCTCTTGGCCTGCGAGGCCTGTTCGGCCAGCTCCTGCTTGTGCACGGTCAGCTGCCATTGCTGGCGACGGCGCAGGCGCGCACGGATCGACCAGACCAGGACGAGCAGCAGCAGCGAACCGATCAGGATGTAGCCGAAGATCGCCATGCCGCTGCGCCACCAGGGTGGCAGCACCTTCACCTGCAGCTGCTGCGAAGGCGTCCATGCACCATTGGCAGTGGCCGCCTGCACTTCGATGACATAGCTGCCGGTCGGCAGTCGCGACAGCGTGCGCTGGCCGTCGCCGCCCTGCTCCACCCAGTTCTGGTCATACCCGCGTACCCGGAAGCGGTAGCGGTTGCCCTGGGGATTGGCATACGACAACAACCGTGCATCGATCTGCAGGTCGCGATCATCCGGTCCCAGCAGCAGGGTGCCGGTGTTCGGCAGCGGCTGCCAGCCGCGTGCATCGTCGCGGCGCACGCGCACCTCGGCAATCACCAGTGACGACCCGGGCAGCACCACGTCGTCGGCATTCACGTCGAATGCAACCAGGCCGGTCTGGGCGACGGCCAGAACGCGACCATCAGCATTCACCGCTGGCGGCCGGCTGGTGAACTCGGCATCGGACAGGCCATCGCGTTCATTGAACAACTGCAGGCGTCGTGCTTTCGGGTCCCAGCGCAGCAGGCCGCGCGGCGTGGTCGCCCACACCCGGCCATTGTCGGCCAATGCCAGGCCCCCCATGCTGACCGGCGGCACACCGGCGCTTCCATCAATGCGCTGGATCAGGCGTAGGCTCATGCCATCCCACTGGTAGCGCTCCAGCGCGCCCTGGCGGGCCAGCCACAACTGCTGCGGATCCACCCACACCAGGTCGTAGATCAGCCCGCGCGAGACCCCCGGCACCGCTTCGAAGCGACCGGCCTGCTCACGCCAGATGCCCATGTCGCCCATCACCCATGCCTTGCCATGGGCATCGAAGCGGATCTGCTCGATGGGTGAGTCGGCCGCCTTGCGGAAATCGTCGAGAGGATAGCTGCGCAGCACCCGGCCCTCCGCACTGCGCTGCTGCAGGCCCAGGTTCATCACCGAAAGCCAGACCGTGCCATCGGGTGCCTGCCGCATCAGGTCGATGCGCTGGCGCAGATCGGCGCCTCCACCGATGTGCCAGTCGTGCAGCGCGCGGGTGGCCGGGTCATACACGCTGATGCGGCCGGCACGCCCCAGCCACAGGCGCCCGTCCGACCGCGGCAGTACCGACCACACCGCACCGCTGCCGATCTCGCGGTCGCTGGCCAGCAGGCGCAACGTGCCGTGCGCGTCCAGCTGATACACGCCGTGCGCCGAACCCACGTAGTAGTTCTGGCCATCACTGGCCGCACCCAGCAGGTACTGGCTGTCCAGCGGCTTGCCATCGAGCTGGTTCCAGATCGAGAAGCGGCGCCAGTCCGGCGGGAGGTAGGCCAGTCCCTGGGTCAGCAGGGCGACCCACAATCCGCCTTCATGGTCCTGCAGCAGATCGAGCACACCGCTCTGTGCAGTGAGGAAACCACTGCCGCGGTCGCCGTCGAGCCGCCATAGCGCACTTGCGTCGCCACGCAGCAGGCCATCGGACGTGCCCGCCCAGTAGCCGCCCTGGCGATCGGCCAGCACCAGCGCCGAGCGCAGGTCGGCGCTGTCGCTCCAGCGCGGACGACTGACCCGGTCCTGCGCATCGATGCGATACAGGCCATCGTTCTGGCTGCCGACCCAGATCGAGCCATCCGGATCGCGGCTCATCCGCAGCACGCTCAATGCGCCCAGCGCGTGCGCTGCCACGGGCTCGAAGTCACGGCCATTCCAGCGTGCGACGCCGGCCTCGGTACCGATCCACAGGCGCCCCCGCGCATCGACCAGGCTGCTGTAGATGGTGTTGCTGGGCAGGCCGTCGGCACGGGCCGGGTCGTGCTTGAAGAAGCGCAGGCTGCCGTCCTCCCCGAACCGGCAGATACCCTGGCTGCTGGTGCCGATCCACAACGCATCCCCGGCGTAGGCCAGCGTCCAGAACTGGCCCAGGCACGGACCATTGACCGCATCGAAGGTCTTGAACCGCTCCCGGTCGGCATCCAGGCGGGCCACGCCCTTGCCATTGATGCCCACCCACACGCGGTCCAGCGGATCGACCAGCAGGGTCTCGATCTCGTTGCCGGGCAACGAGCCGGGCTGTTCCGGGTCATGTTCCCAGACCCGCAGCGAGCTGCCGTCGTAGCGCACCAGACCGCCATCGGTTGCGGCCCAGACATGGCCCTGGCGGTCCTCGGCCAGCGCCAGCACCATGCGCGAAGGCATGCCTTCGGCGGCACCGAAGCGCCGCAGGCGTGGTGTTTCTGCCATGTCCAGGGCTGCAGCCGCCGTGGCAGACGCCAACAGCAGCAGCCCCGTTGCCGCGATGCCCAGGCACCACAGGCGCCAGCTGCTCGTCATCCTGAACCCCCTGTCCTGTCCCGATTGTCACACAGGGCCGGGGTCATGGCTGCAACAGCCTGTTGCCGGGGCAGGACCACCACGAACTGTTGCAGCCATGCACGCATCCTTGGCAGGGGCCTGTGCGTATGATCACAGCGTCCCCCTTCCGGAGCCCGCCATCGATGCGTCCCTGCCTGGCCCTGCTGCCGATGCTGCTCGCCACCGCTCCCGCCTGGGCGGATGCAGATACCTATCGCCTCGATCCGGTGCACACGCGTGTGCTGTTCAGCATCGACCACGCGGGCTACTCGCAGGCGATGGGCACGGTCTCCGGCAGTGAGGGCCGCCTGCAGTTCGATCCCGACAACTGGCGCGAGGCCACGTTGGACGTCGAAGTCCCCGTGTCGCGATTGGACCTTGGTGACCCCAAATGGAACCAGGCCACGCTGGCCCGCAGCCTTCTGGATGGCGAGCGTTTCCCGAAGGCACATTTCGTCTCCAGCCGGGTCGAACCGATCGATGCCAGGCGCGCCCGCGTGATCGGCACCCTGACCCTGCGCGGGGTCAGCCAGGAGATCACGCTGGACGTGACCCTCAACGCCATCAAGCGCTACCCCCTCCCCCCGTTCCGACGCACCGCCGGTTTTTCCGCCAGCACCACGCTGAGCCGGCGCGCGTTCGGCATCACCGCCTGGCCGGGCGTCATCGGTGATGCAGTACAGCTGAGGATCGAGGCTGAAGCCACCCTCGACCGCAGCGACGCCCCGGGAACTCCCGCTCCCGTTCCACACTCCGACCCCAAGACGGCCCCCTAGAGGACCCTTCATGACCGCCAAGAACACCCCCGCCGCCTGGGGGAGTGTCAGCCAGATCCTGCATTGGTTGATCGCATTGCTGATCCTCGCCCTGGGCGTGGTCGGCCTGACCATGGGCGAACTGCCCAAGACCCCCAAGTATTTCTGGGTCTATACCGCGCACAAGTCGATCGGCATCACCGTGCTGGCGCTCGTGCTCTTCCGCCTCGGCTGGCGCCTGTATGCCGGTGCCCCCAAGCCGGTGCCGGGCGTGCCCAGCTGGCAGGAACGCATCGCCAGTGCCACCCACGTGCTGTTGTATGTGCTGATGTTCGCCATCCCGCTGTCGGGCTGGCTGTACGACTCGGCCAGCGGCCTGCGCCCGTTCCGCTGGTTCGGCCTGGTCGACGTGCCCAAGCTGAGCGGTCCCGACCCGCAGGTGGTCGCGGTATCGCATGCCATCCACGAGTACGGCTTCTGGCTGTTGATCGCGGTGGTGCTGGCCCATGCCGGCGCTGCCTTCTACCACCACCTGTTCCAGCGCGATGCGACCTTGTCCCGCATGTTGCCGCGCGGCTGGCTCGCCTCCCCTCAGAAGGACTGACCGATGAACCTGAAACTGACCACTCCGGCCGCCGTGGCCGCCGCCCTGGCCGGCATGCTGGCCACCACCCCGGTGTTCGCCGCCGACTACGCACAGGCGCCCGGCGCCGGCTCGATCCTGGTGTTCGCCACCAAGTACGACGGCGAAGTGTTCACCGGCAGCTTCCCGGGCTTCGCCACCAAGCTCAGCTTCGACCCGGCCAACCCGGCCGCCGGTTCGCTGGACGTGGTGATCCCGCTGGCCGGCGCCAAGAGCGGCAACAGCGACCGTGACTCGACCCTGCAGTCCGCCGACTTCTTCAATGTTGGCAAGTTCGCCACCGCACGCTACACCGCCAAGGGCTTCCGCGCGGTGGGCAATGACCAGTTCGCCGCCGATGGCACACTGGAGCTGCGAGGCGTCAGCAAGCCGGTCACCCTCACCTTCACCTGGAAGCCGGGCACCCAGCCGGTGCTGACCGGCAAGGCCACGGTCAAGCGCCTGGACTTCGGCGTCGGCGGCGGCGACTGGGCCGACACCAAGACCATCCCGGACGAAACCGCGATCAGCACGATCGTGAAGTTCGACGCGAAGTAAACCGCGTCTGGTAGTGCCGGCCGCTGGCCGGCATCACCGGACATGGCAACGCCTCTGGTAGTGCCGGCCGCTGGCCGGCATCACCGGGCATCGCGGGGTTGCCGGCCAACGGCCGGCACTACCGAACGTCGGCCAGCCAGGCCTGAACCGTGGTCGCGTCGAACGGCCAGTCCAGCTCACGACCACCAGTCTCGTCGCGCAGCACCGGCACCCGCGCGCCGTAGCGCGCTTCCAGCGCAGGCTGATCGTCCAGGAAAACCGATTCGAACTCTGGTGCCCGCGCCTTGGCCAGCTCGGCCAGGGCCATGTCGCACAGGTGGCAGTCATCGCGCTGGAACAGGGTCAACACCGGTTTTGCTCCCTCTGCCGAAATGCTGCGCCGCAGCCATGGAAGTGCGGCATGAACCGCTAGAATAGCGGTCTCCTCCGGTACCCGCAGTACGGCAACCATGGCTGTCAGCACGTTCGACGTTTTCAAGATCGGGATTGGCCCGAGCTCCTCGCACACCGTCGGGCCGATGAAGGCCGCCGAGCGATTCATCCATCGCTGGCTGCTCGACCCGGGTCGCCTGAACGAAGTCGCGCGCATCCGCGCCGATGTCTATGGCTCGCTGGCGCTGACCGGCCGCGGCCATGGCACCGACAAGGCGATCCTGCTGGGACTGGAAGGCCAGCGGCCGAACCTGATCGATCCGGACATCATTCCGGCCACCCTGGAGCGCATCCGCAGCAGCAAGCGCATCCAGCTGATGGGCCAGCACGAGATCGCCTTCGACGAGAAGCGCGACCTCGGCATGAACAAGCGCCAGAAGCTGCCGTACCACACCAACGGCATGCGCTTCACCGCGTACAACGCCGAGGACGAGGTGATCGCCACCCGCGATTACTACTCGGTCGGTGGCGGCTTCGTGGTCAACCAGGATGATGCGGCCGATGACCGTATCGTGCCCGACGAGACCCCGCTGCCCTACCCGTTCAAGAGCGGCGACGAGCTGCTGGCGCAGACCGCGCGCAGCGGCCTGAGCATTGCCCAGCTGATGTTCGAGAACGAGAAGTGCTGGCGCAGCGAAGACGAGATCCGCGCCAACCTGCGCGAGATCTGGAGTGCGATGCAGTCGTGCGTGGCGCGCGGCATCCGCGAGGAAGGCGTGCTGCCGGGTGGCCTGAAGGTCGGCCGTCGTGCACCGGCGCTGTACCGCGAGCTGTCGTCGAAGCCGGAAGCAGCGATGCGCGATCCGCTGACCACGCTGGACTGGGTCAACCTGTACGCGCTGGCGGTGAACGAAGAGAACGCCGCCGGTGGTCGTGTGGTGACTGCGCCGACCAACGGTGCAGCCGGCGTGCTGCCGGCGGTGCTGCACTACTTCGACCGTTTCTGCCCCGGCGCCAACGAGCAGCGTGTGTTCGACTTCCTGCTGACCTCGGCGGCGATCGGCATCCTGTACAAGGAAAACGCCTCGATCTCCGGCGCCGAAGTGGGCTGCCAGGGCGAAGTGGGCGTGGCCTGCTCGATGGCGGCCGGTGGCCTGGTCGCAGCATTGGGTGGCAACCCGAGCCAGATCGAGAATGCCGCGGAAATCGGCATGGAACACAACCTCGGCCTGACCTGTGACCCGATCGGCGGGCTGGTGCAGATCCCCTGCATCGAGCGCAATGCGATGGGCGCGGTGAAGGCGATCAATGCCTCGCGCATGGCGATGCGCGGCGACGGCAAGCACAAGGTGTCGCTGGACAAGGTGATCAAGACCATGCGCGATACCGGCCGCGACATGCAGGACAAGTACAAGGAAACCAGCCGCGGTGGCCTGGCGGTGAACGTCATCGAGTGTTGAGGTCGACCGGGCCCGGCGCGATGGCGCCGGGCCGCAGGTAGAGTCGACCGTTGGTCGACTATCGCGCGCAGCGCGGGATTTTCGCTCGTTGTGGGGAAGGTAGTCGACTAACAGTCGATCGAATCTGCCCGGTCGGACGACACCGTCACTGCGTTCCGGTTAGGCTCGGGGCTCCCCTATCCAGGACCGCCCCATGCGCGTGATCGCTGCCGCCCTGCTTGCCTGCCTTCCACTGCCTGCGCTGGCCTCGCCCACTTACGGGCCGCGGCTGGAGGGTTTCGACTACGGCTATCCGGTGAAGACCTTCGCGCTGGAATCGCAGCGGCAGCCGCTGGAAATGGCCTACCTCGACATCGCGCCGAAGAAGGCGCCCATCGGCGTGGTGGTGCTGCTGCACGGCAAGAACTTCTGTGCCGCCACCTGGAAGGAATCGATCAAGCCACTGGTTGCCGCCGGCTATCGGGTGATCGCCCCGGACCAGGTGGGCTTCTGCAAATCCAGCAAGCCCGAGCGTTACCAGTATTCGTTCGCGCAGCTGGCCGCCAACACCCATGCCCTGCTGCAACAGCTGCAACTGGGTGACGTCCCGGTGCACCTGGTCGGTCATTCGATGGGCGGCATGCTGGCGGTGCGCTATGCGCTGATGTTCCCGCAGGACCTGCGCAGCTTGTCACTGGTCAACCCGATCGGGCTGGAAGACTGGAAGGCGCTGGGTGTTCCCTGGCGCAGCGTGGACGCGTGGTACGCCGGCGAAATGACCATCAGCTATGACAGCATCCGCCGCTACCAGCTGGACGTGTACTACGACGGCAAATGGAAGCCGGCATATGAACCGTGGGCGCGGATGCAGTCGGGCATGTACGAAGGGCCCGGCAAGCAGGCCGTTGCATGGAGCCAGGCGCTGGCCTCGGACATGGTGTTCAACCAGCCGGTGGTCTACGAACTCAAGAATGTTCAGGTGCCGACCACGCTGTTCATCGGCCAGAAGGACCGCACCGCGATCGGTCGCGACCTGGCGCCACCAGCGGTGAAAGCGACGCTGGGCAACTATCCGGTGCTCGGGAAGGCGGCAGCCGCGGCGATTCCCGGCGCGACGCTGATCGAGTTCGCCGAACTGGGCCATTCGCCGCAGGTGCAGGACCCGAAGCAGTTCAACGCAGCGTTGCTGAAGGCATTGAAGGCGCATTGAACGGCAGCCCTCCCCTGTAGAGTCGAGCCATGCTCGGCTTATCCAGCAAGAGGGATCTCGCCAGTAGCAGCCGAGCATGGGCTCGGCTCTACAGAAGCAGTGCGATCAGCCGACGATCCGCAACACGTCATCCAGCAGCGCGGCGGCGGTGACTTCCGCGCCCGCGCCCGGGCCCTGGATCAACAACGGCTGGCGGTGATAGCGATCGCTGTGGATGGCCACGCGGTTGTCGGTGCCCGCGCCCTGCGCCAACGGGTGATCGGCAGGCAACTCACGCAGGCCCACCTGCGCACCCTCGCCATCGACACGGCCAACGAAACGCAGCACGCGGCCATTGTCATGCGCCTGCTGCCAGCGCGCCTGCAACGGCGCATCCAGCTGCTCAAGCGCCGCCACCGCATCCTCCAGCGGCAGCGCTGCCAGCGCTTCAGGCACCAGTGAATCCACCTCTACCTGCGACGCATCCAGCGCCAGCCCGCTGCTGCGCGCCAGGATCAGCAGCTTGCGGCGCACGTCTTCACCGGAAAGGTCCAGGCGCGGATCGGGCTCGGTGTAGCCGGCAGCCAGCGCCTCGCGCACCGCCGCCGAGAACGGCGACTGGCCGTCATAACGATGGAACAGCCACGCCAGCGAACCGGACAGCACGCCTTCGATGGCATGGATGTGATCGCCACCGGCCACCAGTGCACGCAGGCTGCTCAACAGCGGCAGGCCCGCGCCCACCGTCGCGCTGTCGCCATAGCGTGCGCCACTGTCGGCACAGCTTTCCGCAATGGCCTGCGCGCGGGCCAGCTGCGCACCACGCCCCAGCTTGTTGGCGGTCACCACATGCACGCCCCGCGCCAGCCACTGCACGTGGCGCGCGGCCACGTCTTCGCTGGCGGTGGCGTCGACCACCACGTCGCCACGCTCCAGTCCTTCGGCACTCGCCCACGGTGGCGAACTCTGGCCATCGCGCGGTGCACGCCGTGCCAGTTCCAGCGGCAACGCCAGGTCACGATCGATCTCCAGCGCAGTGCGTGAATTGGCCAGCCACTGCACGCTGGGCAGTTCCAGCCCACGCGCCCGCAATGCCTGGTAACGCTGTACGAAGGCCGAGCCGACCGTGCCGGTGCCCAGCAGCGCCAGGCGTCCCACGCCCAGAGCAGGAATGTCTGCGGCGAGCGCGCTCATGCATCCACCACCTGTTTGCGGCGCGCAGCCGCATCAATCACCGCTTCGGCACGCTGCAGCGCGGCGCCGAGATCGGCCAACAGGTCACGCTCGGCCTCGATGCCAACCGACAGGCGCAGCAGGCCTTCGCAGATGCCGGCCGCAGCACGCGCTTCGGCGGTCATCGCCGCATGGGTCATGGTGGCGGGGTGCGCGATCAGGCTTTCGACGCCGCCCAGCGATTCGGCCAGGGTGAAACAGCGCAGGCCATCGACGAACGCGCGCACCGCCGCGTGCGGATCATCACCCGCGCAGTGCGCCAGTTCGAACGACAGCATCGCGCCGAAGCCACTCTGCTGGCGAGCAGCGATGGAGTGGCCCGGGTGATCGGCCAGGCCCGGATAATAGACGCGGCCGACCGCCGGATGCTGGTCCAGCAGCGCAACGATCGACGTGGTGTTCTCCTGATGCACGCGCAGGCGCGCGTCCAGCGTGCGCAGGCCGCGCAGGGTCAGGAAGGCATCGAACGGCGAACCCGTCAGGCCCAGCGCGTTGCCCCACCACACCAGCTGCTCATGCAGTGCCGGATCGCGCGCGACGACCGCACCGCCCACCACGTCGCTGTGGCCGTTGATGTACTTGGTGGTGGAATGCAGCACCAGATCCGCACCGAACGACAGTGGTTGCTGCAGGGCCGGCGACAGGAAGGTGTTGTCGACCACAACCAGAGCACCTGCCTTGTGCGCGGCATCGATGACGAAGCGCAGGTCGGTGATGCGCAGCAGCGGATTGGACGGCGTTTCCACCAGCACCAGCTTCGGCTGGGCGGCCAGCGCCTGCGACAGCGCGCGCGGATCGGTCAGGTCGGCGGTGACCAGTTCGAAATGGCCCTTCTTCGCCAGCGCATTGAACAGACGCCAGCTGCCA
Organism: Stenotrophomonas sp. PE591; assembly: GCF_018320795.1. Classification (NCBI taxonomy): domain Bacteria; kingdom Pseudomonadati; phylum Pseudomonadota; class Gammaproteobacteria; order Lysobacterales; family Lysobacteraceae; genus Stenotrophomonas; species Stenotrophomonas sp. PE591. Next base: position 111,352 of record NZ_JAAOKO010000002.1, on the reverse strand, counting down.
CCGTACGCGTCGTGCGGCACGACCAGGGTATCGCCCGGCTGAAGCAGCGCGTTCAGCACCAGGTTGATCGCGCCCATGCCGGTGGCGGTGATCACGCCGCCCGCACCGCCTTCCAGCTCGGCCAGCGCTTCACCCAACAGGTCGCGGGTCGGGTTGCCACTGCGCGTGTAGTCGTACTGGCGCTTGTTGCCGAAGCCTTCAAAGCTGAAGTTCGACGACAGCACGATCGGCGGCGTGACCGCGCCATGCGCGGTGTCCCGATCGATGCCGGCACGGACGGCGGCAGTGGTGCGGCTACAGGACGGCTCGTTGGCGTGCAGGCTCATGCGGACTCTCCAGAGGTGCGGAAGGCGGTGGCGAGGATCGCGTCGATGCGATCGGTTTCTTTGAGGAAGGCGTCGTGGCCATAGGGCGAGCGCAGCACGCGCAGGCTTCCGCGCGGCCCCAGCCCCTCGACCAGGCCGACCAGGTCGGCCAGCGGCACCAGGCGGTCACCCTCCACCGCGACCACCACGGTCGGCGGCAGGATGGCCGCGGGGTCCACGCGGTGCAGGTCGATCGATTCGGACAGGCGCAGGTAGGCGGTCACCGGCGTGCGCGCGACGTACTGCGCGCCGGCGGCGTCCAGATAGTCCTCGGCGGCGACCCGCACGCGGCCGTTGATCACTTCCGGCGCGGCGTCGAAGCGCTCGCCGAACTCTTCCGGGGTGCGGTAGCTGAGCATGGCGAACTGCCGGGCCAGCGCCAGGCCGTGGTCTTCGCCGCACTGCAGTTGGCCGAGGGCGACGGCGCGGCGCTGCAGTGCGCGCCAGGCCGCGGCATACGGGTGCGGACGATGCGCGCCGCTGGCCAGCACCAGCTGGCGCACCCGGGCTCGATGACGGATTGCGAACTGCTGGCCGACCAGCGCGCCATACGAGTAGCCGACGAAGGCCTTCAGCGTGCGGATACCCAGATGATCCAGCAGCAGTGCCAGCGCATCGGCCTGGTCAGCGGTATCGATCGGCACGTCCAACGCACCGTCGGCCCCGATGAAGTCGAACGCCAGTACGCGCAACTGCTGCGGATCCAGCGTGCGACCACTGCCGACCAGGTCTTCGGCCCAGCCCTTCTCGCTGAACTGTGCGTTGGACGCCACATGGCGATGGGCGGAAATGCCACCGGCCAGCACCACCACCGGCGCATTGGCCGGGCCGACCCACTCATAGCGCAGGCGCACCGGGCTGGGGCCAGCGTGACGCATCGACAGCACCGCGGCGAACTCACCGCGCTCGGCATGCACGCGGTCTTCGACCGGCACGCTGACGGGGACAAAGGGTTCGGGGCGAACGGCGGTACTGGCAGCGAAGCTCATGGCGGGATCCGGTTGGGGAATCGGCCATCGAGCCTTCGCGGGGCTCGCGTTCGAGATGCACGTGCGGTGCATGGATCGAACCATCTTTCGGTGGACGCCACGGTCCCCGCAGGATTTGGCACCTACGCGGACGCTTTCGCATCCGCGGGCTGCCCCGGCTTCAAAGGGCCTGTCCCTCTGCCGGTCTCGATGGTGAGGCCACGATGCCAGCGCTTCCGGGTGCTGTCAATCCCTTCATGCGGATAAAGCGATGAATATTTTCGCGACAGGTATGCGAGAGGCGTCGCGGTCGCTCCGTTCAGGATCGGGTACAGTCCGGACGGTCCGTTTTCCTGAATCCGCTGATGCCACGCCTGCCCTTGACCTGCCTGCTCCTGCCGCTGCTGGCCAGCGCCTCTGCCGGCGCCAGCGACTGGCGCCAGGGCTGGGGGATGCTGCCGAAGGCGCCTGCCCCCGCCAGCGCGGAGGCGAAGGCCCCCCTTCCGATGGCCCAGCTGCGCCTGCAGTCGATCGGCGAACAGTGGCAGGCCCGGATCGACAACACCCTGGCCGGGCCGTTGCAGATCGAACTGCGCGCCGCCCCTGGGCACCCGGTCGACGGCTTGCCGGTGCAGTCACTGATACAGGGCGACAGCAGTCTGGTCGTCGGCCACCTCCCCGCGCCGGTCAACGGCCGGATGCTGGACCTGCGCCTGCAGTCGGTACCAGGCAACCCCGCCGCACAGGCCGAGGATGTGGCCTACCGCCTGCCCTTCGATGATGCACGCCCGCGCGTGGACCAGGCGCCGCAGGGCCGGTTCAGCCATGACGACGAGGAGAACCGCGACGCGGTCGACTTCGCACTGCCGGAGGGCACACCGGTGCTGGCCGCGCGCGAGGGCACGGTGATGCAGATCCAGGATGGCTTCCGAGGCAACGGCCAGGACCGCGAACGTGATGGTGCCCGCGCCAACTTCATCCGCGTGCTGCACAGCGACGGCAGCATGGCCCTGTACGGCCACCTGCAGGCCGGCGGCATGCGCGTGCGTCGCGGCCAGGCGGTGGGCGCCGGGCAGCCCATCGGCCTGTCCGGCAACAGCGGCTTCAGCAGCGCACCGCACCTGCACTTCGTGGTACAGGTCAACCGTGGCATGGGCCTGCGTTCGGTGCCAGCACGCATCTTCGCCGAGCAGGGCCAGCTGCAGTTCGCCCGCCAGGGCGAGGCCGAGGGCGGCATCGGGCGCTGAACGGCCCCGGCCGGTATAATCGGGCGCTTATCTCTTTGAAAAGCGCCCCGGGCGGGCGCCACTGCCATGTCCGAAGTCGCCAACGAAGCGTCGCGTCGCCGCACCTTCGCCATCATTTCCCACCCTGACGCCGGCAAGACCACGCTGACCGAAAAGCTGCTGCTGTTCGGAGGCGCGATCCAGATGGCCGGTTCAGTCAAGGGCCGCAAGGCCGCCCGCCACGCCACCTCCGACTGGATGGCATTGGAAAAGGAACGCGGCATCTCCGTCACCTCTTCGGTGATGCAGTTCCCGTACGAAGACAAGATCGTCAACCTGCTCGACACCCCCGGCCACGCCGACTTCGGCGAGGACACCTACCGCGTGCTGACTGCGGTGGACTCGGCGCTGATGGTGATCGACGTGGCCAAGGGCGTGGAAGAGCGCACCATCAAGCTGATGGAAGTGTGCCGCCTGCGCGATACCCCGATCATGACCTTCATCAACAAGCTCGACCGCGAGGGCAAGGACCCGATCGAGCTGCTGGATGAAGTGGAAACCGTGCTGGGCATCCAGTGCGCGCCGGTCACCTGGCCGATCGGCATGGGCCAGCGCCTGAAGGGCGTGGTCCACCTGCTGACCGGCGAAGTGCACCTGTACGAGCCGGGCCGCAACTTCACCCGCCAGGACTCGACCATCTTCCCGTCCATCGACGCCCCCGGCCTGGCCGAGAAGATCGGTGCGCAGATGCTGGCCGACCTGCGCGACGAGCTGGAACTGGTGCAGGGCGCCAGCCATCCGTTCGACCTGGAGGCCTACCGCGCCGGCAAGCAGACCCCGGTGTTCTTCGGCTCGGGCGTGAACAACTTCGGCGTGCAGCCGCTGCTGGACTTCTTCGTCGAGCATGCGCCGTCGCCGCAGGCACGGTCCACCACCGGCCGCGAGATCGCCCCGGAAGAGAACAAGCTGACCGGCTTCGTGTTCAAGATCCAGGCCAACATGGACCCGCAGCACCGCGACCGCGTCGCGTTCATGCGGGTCTGCTCGGGCCGCTTCAGCGCTGGCATGAAGACCTTCCACGTGCGCACCGGCAAGGAAATGAAGCTGGCCAACGCGCTGACCTTCATGGCCAGCGACCGTGAGATCGCCGCCGAAGCCTGGCCGGGCGATGTGATCGGCATCCACAACCACGGCACCATTTCCATCGGCGATACCTTTACCGAAGGCGAAGCGGTCACCTTCACCGGCATCCCCAACTTCGCCCCGGAACTGTTCCGCCGCGCGCGCCTGCGCGATCCGCTCAAGCTCAAGCAGCTGCAGAAGGGACTGGCCCAGCTGTCCGAAGAAGGCGCGACCCAGTTCTTCCGCCCTCTCACCAGCAACGACCTGATCCTGGGTGCGGTGGGTGTGCTGCAGTTCGACGTGGCGGCCTATCGCCTGAAGGACGAGTACGGCGTGGAAGCCACCTTCGAGCCGGTCAGCGTGACCACCGCGCGTTGGGTCCACTGCAGCAACGAGAAGAAGCTGGAAGAGTTCCGCGAGAAGAATGCGCTGAACCTGGCACTGGATGCAGCCGGCCACCTGGTCTACCTGGCACCGACCCGGGTCAACCTGCAGCTGGCGCAGGAACGCTCGCCGGACGTGCGTTTCTCGGCCACCCGCGAAGCGGCGCATACCGTTTCGGTGGGCTGATGCCACGGGGTCGGATCCCTTTCCGGCAGGAAAGGGCTCTGACCCCAGCCAACGCAAGGCAGGCATTCACCCACCATACGGTGACAGGCGTGCACGCATCGCCCATCGCGGCGATGATAAGGGGGTGCGGGTCCCCCTCCCCGCGAACAATGCCTACGCCATGTCCACGACGTCCATTGCTTCGATCCGTGAAGAAATCGCCAGCGCCCTGACCCATGGCCTGGGCGCGGTATTCGCCCTGGCCGCCAGCGCGGTGTTGATCACCCTGGCTGCGATCTACGGCGACGGCTGGCAGCTGGCCAGCGCGATCGTGTTCGGCATCGCGCTGTTGCTGCTGTACACCGCCTCCACGCTGTACCACGCCATCCAGCATCCGGTCGCCAAGGGCCGGTTGAAGGTGTTCGACCACTGCGCGATCTATGTGCTGATCGCGGGCACCTATACCCCGTTCACGCTGATCGGCCTGCGCGGTCCGTGGGGCTGGGGCCTGTTCACCGCGATCTGGGCGCTGGCGCTGGGCGGCGTGGTGTTCAAGCTGTTCTACACCGGCCGTTTCAAGGTGCTCTCAACGGTGATCTACATCGCGATGGGCTGGCTGGTGGTCGTGGCGATCAAGCCGATGTGGGCCTCGATCGATGGCGGCACCCTCACCTGGCTGTTCGCCGGCGGCCTGTCGTACACGCTGGGGACCTACTTCTACCACCGTGAATCGATCCCGTACTCGCATGCCATCTGGCACCTGTTCGTGATCGGCGGCAGCGTCTGCCACTTCGTCGCGGTCACCATGCAGGTGCTGTAAACGGCCGCTCGACGGCGGCGTGTGCACGCCATGCACATGGTCGCTTCGCGCCCTGTCCACGAACAGGGGGCAACCATGGCAGCGTGAATGCTGCCGCCTCCCCTGCCGCAAAGCGCACGCCCCGCTGGCGCCTCCGCCGCCCCGGCCCACGAGGCCGGCGCTGGCTCACGATCCTGGTCTTCCTGCTGGCGGCGATCCTGATACTGCTCGCGTTGTGGGACTGGAACTGGTTCAAGGGTCCGGTGGAGCGCGCGGTGCAGGCACGCACCGGCCGAGTGCTGCACATTGGGAACCTTGATGTCGACCTCGGCCGCACCAGCACGATCCGCGCCGATGCGATCACCTTCGCCAATGCCAGCTGGGCGAAACAACCTGAGATGGCCAGCGCAGACCGCGTCGAGATCGACGTGCGGGTCTGGCCCCTGCTGCGCGGCAGCGTGCAGCTGCCCGAGGTGCGCCTGACCCGGCCGGACGTGCTGCTGGAAACCGCCCCGCGCAAGGGCGAGCCGGGCAACTGGGACTTCCTCGGTGACAGCGCCGGCGGCACAAGCCCGCAGCTCAAACGCCTGCGCATCGACGATGGTCGGCTGCAGTTCATCGATGCTCTGGGCCGCACCGACATCCGCGTGGGCGTGCGCAGCGGTCAGCCGAAACAGGCCGATGCCTCGCCGCCGCTGCTGGTGCAGGGCAAAGGCCACTGGCAGGGCAACCCGTTCACCCTGCGCGGTGGAACCGAATCACCGCTGGAACTGACCGACAGCGACCACCCGTTCCGCATCCACCTCGACGGTCGCGCCGGCGCTACCCACGCGGTGGCCAGTGGCACGCTGACCAATCCGTTCCAGCTGCGGGTGTTCGACCTGCAGTTCGCACTCAGCGGGCAGGACCTGTCGGACCTGTACCCGCTGCTCGGCATTGCCATCCCGCCCTCACCGCCCTACGCCTTGGACGGACGGCTGAAGCGCGACCACAACGTCTGGCGCTACGACAGCTTCACCGGCAAGGTCGGTGACAGCGACCTCGCTGGCAACCTGCAGTTCGAGGTGGGACGCGACCGTCCACGGCTGACCGCGACACTGGAATCCAGGCGCCTGGACTTCGATGACCTGGCCGGCTTCGTGGGAGCGCCACCGAAGACCGGCGGCGGCGAAACCGCGAATGCGGAACAAAAGGCACAGGCCGCCCGCGTCGCCGTCAGCAGCCGGGTATTGCCCGACACGCCCTACAACCTGGGCAAACTGCGTGCGATGGATGCCGACGTGCGCTGGAAGGCCCACCGCATCAATGCGCCCTCGTTGCCACTGGACGACATGGACGCGCACCTGCTGCTGGATGACGGCGTGCTGCGGCTGGACCCGCTGAACTTCGGCGTGGCCGGCGGCGATATCCGCAGCACGGTCCGCATGGATGCACGCCAGGCGCAGATTCGCACTGCGTTGAGGGCTAGCGTACGCGGCGTGCAGCTGGGCCAGCTTTTCCCGGATGCGAAGCTGGCCGAGCAGGCCAAGGGCGGCATCGGCGGCGAAGTGGACCTGAGCGGGCGCGGCAACTCGATCGCCGCCATGCTCGGCAGCAGCAGCGGCAAGGTCGGGCTGGCGATGGGCCGTGGCCATGTCGGCAACCTGGTGATGGAACTGGCCGGGCTGGATATCACCGAATCACTGAAGTTCCTGGTGACCGGTGACAAGCAGATTCCGCTGCGCTGCGCCTTCGCCGACTTCGGTGTGCAGGACGGCCTGATGACCAGCCAGGCACTGGCGGTGGACACCACCGATACCATCCTCATCGGCGAAGGCACGGTCAGCCTGCGCGACGAGACCCTGGACCTGCTGCTGAAACCGCGCCCGAAGGACAAGAGCATCCTGGTACTGCGGTCACCGTTGCATATCAGCGGCACGTTCAAGGACCCGTCGTTCCGCCCGGACTTCAAGGCGTTGGGTATCCGCGGCGCGGTGGCCCTGGCACTGGGCAGCATTGCCCCGCCGGCGGCGCTGCTGGCTACGATTGAACTGGGGCCGGGCAAGGATGCCAACTGCGGTGGGCAGTATGCGAAGTAGGAGCGTTCGTTCGTGGCGCCTGGATTGATCGTGGTTTGAGGGGGACGGGTGACGCAGGCAGGACACGCCCATGCCCTCAGCCTCCCCCCGCATCAGGAAGGCGCTGCTTTGGCCTTGGCTTTGAGCTTCGAAAAGCGGGCCGGCGGGCCGCAGGCCCGCCAGCGACACCCTCACCCGGCGACGATGTACTGCTGCAGCTGATCCAGCTCGCGCCGCTGCGCATCGATCACCGACTTCACCAGGTCGCCAATGGAAATCACCCCCAGCACCTGCGCGCCCTCCACCACCGGCAGGTGGCGGATGCGGTAGTCGGTCACCAGCTGCAGGCAATGCTCCACCTGTTCGCCCGGCGACACCGTCACCACCTGCGTCGTCATGATCTCGGCCACCGCCGTATCGCGCGAAGAACGATCACGCAACACGATCTTGCGCGCGTAATCGCGCTCCGAAAGGATCCCGACCAACCGCGGCCCGTCCATCACCAGGACCGCGCCAATGCCCTTTTCCGCCATCAACCGGATCGCATCGATCACCGCCGCATCCGGCGCGACCGCATGTACTTCAGGAGACTTGCCGTCCAACAGTTGCCGTACCGTGGTCATCTGCCTGCCCTCCGAGGGTGGGTTGCAGGGTCGAGTCTGCCACGGCGGATGCTAGCCACGCGTCAACCAGGTACAACGGCCGCTGCTTGGACTCTTCGTACAGGCGCCCCAGGTACTCACCGATCAGGCCCAGCGCGATCAACTGCACCCCGCCCAGGAACAGGATCACCGCCATCATCGTCGGCCAGCCCGCCACCCGGTCGCCGTACAGCGCGGCCTTGACGATCACCCACATGCCGAACACGAAGGCCACCGCCGCGGTTGCCAGCCCCAGGTAGGTCGCCGCGCGCAGAGGCACGGTCGAGAACCCGGTAATGCCTTCCAGGGCGAAGTTCCACAGCCGCCACAGGCTGAACTTGCTGGTGCCGGCCACGCGTGCGTGGCGGTGATAGGGCACCGCCACGCGCTTGAAACCCACCCAGCTGAAAAGCCCCTTCATGAAACGATGGCGCTCACGCATCTCGCGCAGCGCACTCAGCGCGCGTGGTGACAGCAGGCGGAAATCCCCGGTATCGGCCGGGATCGGCGTACGCGAAAGGCGCCCCATCACGCGGTAGAAGATCGCCGCCGTGGCACGCTTGATCCAGGCCTCGCCATCGCGCGCCAGGCGCGTGCCATAGACGTTGTCATGGCCCTCGCGCCAGCGCGCGACGAACTGCGGCACAAGCTCCGGCGGGTCCTGGCCATCGGCATCCAGGATCATCGCCGCCCCTTCGCGCACCAGGTCCAGGCCAGCGGTCAGTGCGGCTTCCTTGCCGAAATTGCGCGACAGCTTCAGCGCGGAGACCCGCGCGTCGGATTGGGCCAGGCGGGCGATCACCTCCCAGGTCCCGTCATGGCTGCCGTCGTCCACGTACAGAATGTGGCCGTCGATGTCGGGCAGCGCGTCGAGCACCGCGCACAACCGCGGATGCAGCAACGGCAGTGCCAGGGCCTCGTTGTAGGCGGCGATGACGAAAGTGAGCCGTTCGCGGGTCATGCCCGGATTGTACGTTGCCGCCGCCCGTAGATCAGGCGGCGCGCGCTCACTCTTCCGAAAGGTACGCGGCCCCGCCCAGCTGCCGTGCCTGGCGCTGGATCCAGGCGGCGCGCCGCTGCACGTACGGCCCTGGCTTTGCGGCGTTGTAGCGCCGCGGTGCCGGCAGCACCGCCGCCAACCGCGCGCTATCGGCCGGGCTCAACCTGGCCGCGTCCTTGCCCCAGAACTTCTGCGCCGCCGCCTGAGCTCCGTACACGCCATCACCAAACTCGGCGATGTTGGCGTACATCTCCAGGATGCGCTCCTTTGGCCACAGCGCTTCGATCAGCACGGTGTACCAGACCTCCAGCCCCTTGCGGATCCAGCTGCGGCCCTGCCAGAGGAACAGGTTCTTGGCCACCTGCTGGCTGATCGTGCTGGCGCCACGCAGTCGCCCGCCCTTGGCATTGTGGTCGCGGGCCTTCTCGATCGCCTGCAGATCGAAGCCGTTGTGGTCGGGGAAGCGCTGGTCCTCGGCGGCCACCAGCGAAATCGGCAGGCTCGGCGCCATCTGGTCAAGGTCGCGCCACTGGTAATGCAGGCGATAGGACCAATCGGCCTCGCCCAGCGCCTCGCCATAGCGCCACAGCATCACCATGGACACGGGCGGGTCGATGAACCGCAGCACCAGGACCTGCAGCCAGCTGAAAGCAGCCAGCAGCACCGGCAGCCACAGCAGCCGTTTCCAGCGCCAGCGCCTGCGGCGCGGGCCTTCTACGACAGCTTCCACCTTGTGCAGCTCTCCCCCTGCCCCCATTACTGGTGCATCCTTCTTCTATCTGGTTGTCGGCGCATTATCCGGCAACTGCCCCCGTTTACGCGCGATGTGAGCCGATGACCGCCAACTCCGATTCCCTGATCCGCTTCCTGCTCCCCGACGCCGGCGTCCGCGGCGTCCACGTGCACCTGCAGGCCACCTGGCAGGAAATCCTGTCCCACGCCGAGTACCCGGATACCGCCGCCGAACTGCTCGGCGAGGCCTGCGTGGCCTCGGCGCTGTTCACCGGCCATACCAAGATCGATGGACGCCTGTCGATCCAGCTGCGCAGCAGCACTGCCCTGCGCACCCTGTTCGCCGAATGCACCGCCGCCGGCACCCTGCGCGGCATCGCCCAGCTCAGCGAAGGCGGCGACGCGCCGCGCGACCTGTCCAGCCTGGGCGATGACGCGATCCTCGCCATCACCATCGAGAACCCCGGCCTGGACCCGCGCGAACCACAGCGCTACCAGAGCCTGGTCGGACTGACCGCACCGGAACTGGACGAGGCCTTCGAGGACTACTTCCGCCAGTCCGAGCAGCTGCCGACCCGCCTGCTGCTGGCGGCCGACCGCAATGGTGCCGCCGGCCTGCTGCTGCAGAAGCTGCCGGGCGACGAGGGCGACGAGGACGGCTGGGCGCGCGCCAGCGCCCTGTTCGAAACCCTGGGCAAGGCTGAACTGCTGGCCACCCCGGCCGAGCAGCTGCTGCACCGCCTGTTCCACGAGGAGAAGCCGGCGCTGATGGGCGAAAAGCCGCTGTCCTTTGCCTGCTCCTGTTCCCGCGAGCGGGTGGCGGCGATGCTGCAGTCGCTGGGTGAGGAAGAGGCCCGTGCAGCGGCTGCAGACACCGGCGCCGTCGAGGTCCGTTGCGAATTCTGCGGGCGTGAGTATCACTTTCCATTGACGGAGTTCGGCATACTGTTCCACGGCGCCCAGGGGGCTGTACCGGCGCCTGAACGGCTTCAATGAACGGCAGTCTTGTACCTGGGGAGGATCAAGGCTTGTTAAGAATTCATAAACACCCTAGGATCAAGTTCCCGTCCCCACGGGAACTTCCGTTGTCCGTCCCTGTCTGAACTGGTCCGATGCGTACCTTCCTGCGTCTACCGCTGGCCATGATGATCGCCCTTGGCGCGATCACGGGCGTGCATGCGCAGAGCAAGGACACCCGCACCGTGCTGCCGGTATGGAACAAGGGCAGCGGCAAGGTCGAGGCCCTGCTGTACCTGGAGCCGACCGGTGAGCAGGCGGCCGGGGCGCGCTGGCATTTCGGCCGCAACTCACTGGATGCGGCCTTTGGCCTGTCCTCCGGCGATTCGCTGGGGCTGCTCTGCAGCAGCAGCGGGACCAGCATGAGCGGCCTGGCCAGCCACTGCATGCTGGCCAGCCTCGGCGACGAGGACGACCTCAACAGCCGGCGTTTCACCGGCACCGCCGCATTGAACCGTGGCAGCAGCCGCCTCGGCATCACCGCCGGCACCGGCCGTGAAACCCTGCCGGCATGGCTGGCAGGCCCGAACAAGACCCCTTCGCTGCGCGCCGAGCAGAATGACCTGACGGTGTTCGCGCAGAAGAACATCGGCCGCGAAGGCTTCGTGTCCATCGCCGGCACCTACGCCAAGGCCCGCCTGGTACCGCTGGCCGACGCCTCGCCGGCCATTGCCGACCGCTGGGACAGCAAGAGCCTGAGCATCGGCGCCGGCTACGGCAATTTCACCGGCAGCATCATCGGCCGCGTCATCGACGTGCCCGGCAAGCCCGGCAAGTGGGAAGGCCTGGGTATCGGCCTGACCTGGCGCACGCCATGGTCCGGCCAGCTCACCGTGGGCGCCGAGAACGTGATCAGCCGCGGCAAGAATCCGTTCTCGCCACGCAACGAAAGCAACGACGACGGCACCGTGCCGTACGTGCGCTACGAGCAGGACCTGTAAGCTCCCTGCTGCCTCACCGCGACGTTTCCGCGCGCGCTCCCTTCGCCCATCCCCGTAATGACACCTCGCCGCCACCACGCGGCGATGCGCAAGCGCCTGTGCGCGGCCTGGTCCAGCACGGCTGCGCAAAGGCCTGCCATCAAGCCTGGCTGCCCCATGAAAAAAGCCACGCCCCTTTCGGGGCGTGGCCATGTCACACGTACATATTACGCCGCGATCAGAAGCGCTGGGTGTACTTCATGTACAGGAAGCGACCGATGTCGAAGCCACCGTAGTAGGAGACGTTCGCGCTCGGCTGGCTGTACATGGTCGGGCCCACGCGGCCGAACACGTTGTTGGCACCCACGGCCACGGTCGCATTCCACGGTGCGTTCCAGCGCAGCTGGACGTCGTTGAACACGGTCGCGCCACGCTGGTTGGTCGCGCTGCCCACCGCCACGCCCTGGTTGTTCGGCGAAGCGTAGTTCGGCAGGTTGCACTCTTCCGGGAACGTCACGGCGCTCAGGCACGATTCCTTCATGCCGGAGAAGTAACGGACGGTCCAGCTGGCGCCGAAGTCACCCATTTCCCAACCCAGGTTCAGGTTCGAACGCACGCGGAAGGCGCCGCCCGCCCAGCCCACGCCGGTGCGGGGATTCGGGTGGGTGACCGGGTTCTTGGTGGTGACCAGGTCATCACGCGAGGTGTAGGTGCTGGTCCACTGCGCGCTGAAGTTGCCGAAACGATCGGTCGGCAGGCGGTAGCTGACATCCAGGTCGAAGCCTTCCACCTCGCGGTAACCGGCGTTGATGCCGGTGCGCTTGAGGTTGTTGACGATGCCGGTCACCGGGTCACGCGTGAACGCCGAGCAGCGTGCCGCGATGTCGTTGATGTAGCAGTCGTTGAGGATCAGGTTGGCCGTGTCCGAGATGATGGTGTTCTCGACGCGGATTTCCCACCAGTCCAGCGACATGTTGAAGTTCTGGATGAAACCCGGGCTCCAGACGAAGCCCAGGGTCTTGGACGTCGAGGTTTCCGGGGTCAGCTGGTCGTTGGAGCCGGAGACGAAGGCCAGCGGGGTCTGCGACGATGCAGCGGTGGTCGGAGTGAAGCCCTGCTGCTGCTGGCGGAAGTTGGCTGCATTTACGCCGGCCGGCAGTGCGGCGGCGCAACGGGCACGCACCGCAGGATTGGTGCGCGCCGCACCGTAGACCGAATCGCACGGATCGGTGAAGAAGTCGAACGACTGCGAACCGCCGCTGTACAGGTCGGCGATGGTCGGGGCACGGAAGCCTTCCGCCCAGGTACCGCGGATGAGCAGCGAGTCGATCGGCTTCCACTTGAAGCCGAACTTGCTGTTCAGTGTGGTGCCGAAGGTGTCGTAGTCCGAATGGCGGGTGGCCGCGTTGAGGCTCAGCTCGCGGGCGCCCGGCAGGTCGGCCAGGATCGGCACGTTGAACTCGGCATAGACTTCGTCAACCTTGTAGCCACCACCGGTGGGGAAGTTGGCCAGGCCGGAGGTGTTGCCCGACTGCACCAGCGCGTCCGGGCTGAAGCTGCCGGTTTCCTTGCGGTGCTCGACACCCACGGCGAAGCCCAGGTCGCCGGCAGGCAGGGTGAACAGGCTGCCAGCCAGGTTGGCGGTGACGACCTTGGTGGTGGTCTCGGCGGTGGAGTGCGCGGACGGGAACAGCAGGTTCTGCAGGGCGGTGTTGCCGGTCAATGCGCCGTTGGCACCGTTGCTCTGGATGCCGGCATGCAGGAACGGGTTGTACGGCACGCACTGGTTCAGCCCGATCGGGTTGGCCACGGTACCGCACTGCGCCACGCCGCTGCTGTTGATGAAGGACGGACCCACCGCCGCACGCAGCGCGGTCAGGTTGAGGTCGCCGGTGCTGGTCTGGACCAGCTTGTTGTTGTTGTACAGGTAGCCGACATCCCAGTCGAACAGGCGGTCGGAGAACTCGAAGCTGCCTTCCAGGCCGCCGCTGAAGCGGAAGGTGGTCAGCTCGGCGCGGGTGTTGCGCGGCACTTCCGAAGTACGACGCCACCAGTTGGCGATGTCAGCACCCAGCGGATTGAACACACTGCTGGCCGAAATCGGCGAACCGAAGGCCAGTGCGCCGTACGGGTAGCCGGCGATCTGGCGGTTCGAATCGCGGAAGCTGTACAGCATGTTGGTGCGCAGGCGCACGTTGTCGGTCAGGTCGTAGATGCCATCGACGAACACTGCACGGCGTTCCTGCGGGGTACGCAGGTCGGTCTGCAGGTTGGTGTTGGTCTTGTCCTTGGTGGAGAAGCTGTTGACGTTCTGCGCGACGTAGTCGGCCTTGTTGTTCGCGTTGCCACCCTCACGCAGGATCACGCGCACTTCGCGGTTCGGGTTGGATGCGCTGGCGGCCGGATAGGTGACGCCCGGCAGGCCATCGGCCGGACGGCTGACGAAACCGCCGAACTCACCCACGGTGGTCCAACCGAAGTCCGGGTGGTTGGAGCTGCGCGGGAACGCACCGTACGGACGATCGGCCGCCCGCACCTTGTCTTCCTTGGCGTACTCGGCACCGATGGTCAGCGAACCGCGCTCACCCTTCACGCCCATGGTGAAGTCCATGGTGCGGGTGGCACCGTCGCCTTCACTGTACTGGCCGTAGTAGACGCTACCGGTGGCGCCTTCGAAGTTGGTACGGGTGATGATGTTGATGACGCCGGCGATGGCATCGGAACCGTAGATCGACGAAGCGCCGTCCTTCAGCACTTCGATGCGCTCGATGGCCGAGACCGGCACGGTCGAGATGTCCTGCAGGCCACCGGTGGTGATGCCCAGGCGCTTGCCGTTGAGCAGCACCAGGGTGCGGGTGGCGCCCAGGTCACGCAGGCTGATGTAGGTGCCGCCGACGGCTTCGCCCGAGGACAGCGGCTGGGCACGGCTGATCGGCGGCGTACCCACGGCGCTGATGTTCTGCAGGATGTCAGCGACCGACGAGAAGCCCTGCTTCTCGATGTCAGCGCGGTTGAGGGTCAGGACCGGCTGGGCGGTTTCGACGTCGACGGTACGGATGCGCGAACCGGTGACTTCGATGCGGTCCAGGTTGGTGGCGGTCTGGGCAGACGCCACCCCGGTACCGGCAACGGATGCGGCGCTGGCGGCCAGCGCAACGCACACTGCATCGCGCAGCTTGTTGCTGTTCAACTTCATGGGCTCTCTCTCCATGGATCTTGGGTTGTGTGCTGAGTCCAACCGACGTGCCCCAAAAGGGAGGCACAAAAAACGGCTGGTGACCCGATAGTAGCCACACTTGATCTGGAATTAAAGAGTCGTTAAGAAAATGCCCAAATCGCGTGAAACCAGCCTCACCACGACATACGTTGGCGCATTGAGGTCGCCTGCAAGGCGCATTCGGCACTTGCAGGGCGGCATTCTCCCATTCAGCTGGGAATGAGCGTCTCGATCAGATGCTCGACATAGGCCTCGAAATCCTCGCGGGCCTGCTTGGGTTGCTGCAGCTGCAGCGACAGCTGCAGGAAGCCGACGTAGGCGGCATAGGCCAGGCGCGCGCGATGCCGTGCATCGGTGGAGCTGAGCCCGGCCTGGCGGAACGAAGCAACCAGGTAGTCGAGCCGGCGCTGCGAAACGCGGTCGATCACCGGGCGCACCATCGGGTGGTCCAGCGCCTTCAGCAGTTCGCTGTAGATGATGTGCGGCTGCACTTCGTGCGCCACCATCTGGAACAGCTGGCGCAGGCGCACGCGCGGATCCGGCACGTCCTCCAGGCTGCCGAACACCTGTTCCTGTTCGAACAGTTCCCAGCGTTCCAGCGCCGCCTGCAGCAGTGCATCACGCGAGGGGAAGTGCCAGTAGAAACTGCCCTTGGTCACACCCAGGCGCCGCGCCAACGGTTCCACCGCGACGGCACCCACACCTTGTTCAGCAATCAGATCGAGAGCGGCCTGGGCCCAGTCTTCGGCACTCAGGCGGCTGTTGCGGCCGGCGCGCGGTTCGC
Source organism: Stenotrophomonas sp. PE591 (assembly GCF_018320795.1). NCBI lineage: Bacteria > Pseudomonadati > Pseudomonadota > Gammaproteobacteria > Lysobacterales > Lysobacteraceae > Stenotrophomonas > Stenotrophomonas sp. PE591. The sequence goes on along the minus strand of NZ_JAAOKO010000002.1, from coordinate 95,955 downwards.
CGGCGGAAGCGTCAGGTTGATTCATGGGCTGATTTAACCATACGCCGGGGTTCGTTGCAGTACGCGGTTGCGGCCGAAACCGTCGCGACGCCTGCCTGGGCACCTGCCGCAGCGCACCATACCGTGCAGTATTGACTTCCCTCGCAAGCGATCCATACTAGCAAGTATGGTTACGTCCCCTACTCCCGCTGCGTTCCATGATCTTCGCCTGGAGGCCGCCCATGGCGCACGCCTGGCCGCAACCGCCAGCGACCACGGCCGCCGTGGCCGCGTGTTGTTCGCGCATGGCTTCGGCCAGACCCGGCACGCATGGAACGCCACCGCGCGGGCCCTGTCTGCGGCGGGGCTGCAGACGCTGGCCTACGACGCCCGTGGCCACGGCGATTCGGACTGGAATTCTGCCGAACTGCCCTATCACGGCGAGCAGTTCGCTGATGACCTGATCGTGCTGGCCGGGGAACAGCCACGCCCGCCGGTGCTGGTCGCAGCCTCGATGGGCGGCCTGTTCGGCCTGCTGGCCGAATCGCGCTGGCCGGGCCTGTTCTCGGCGATGGTGCTGGTGGACATCACCCCGCGTTGGGATACCGCCGGTGTTGAACGCATCCTGGCCTTCATGACCGCCCATCCCGACGGCTTTGCCTCGCTCACCCAGGCCGCCGATGTGATCTCGGCCTACATGCCGCACCGTCCGCGCAAATCCGAGCAGTCGCTGCGCGCACTGCTGCGCGAGGACGGCCACGGCCGCTGGCGTTGGCATTGGGACCCGCGCCTGGTGGCTGAACTGGCCCGCGACAGCGAGCAGCACCAGGATGCGCTGGCCGAGGCCGCACGCCAGGTGAAGTGCCCGCTGCTGCTGGTCAGCGGCGGCCGAAGCGACCTGGTCACGCCACAGACCGTGGCCGAATTCCTGGCGTTGGCGCCGCACGCGCGTCATGTACAGCTGCCGCAGGCCACGCACATGGTCGCCGGCGATGACAACGACGCCTTTACCGCTACTGTGTTGGACTATCTGGACGTGTTGCCCGCAGCGGATGCTGCAGCTTCGTCCGCCACAAACGAGCACGTCACCGGAGCACGCTCATGAGCATCGTTCTTCCCTTCCTCGCCCTGCTGCTGGCAGGCGCGTTCGTCGCCTACCACCGCATGCGGCTGGTTACCTGGACGCTGATCAGCGTGGCCCTGCTGGTGGCCTGCTGGTTCATTCCCTACGTCAACCAGACCGCCACGATCGTGGCTGCCGCCGTATTGGCCGTCATCGCCGTGCCGCTGCTGCTGCCGTTCATCCGCAAGCCGCTGCTCACCGGCCCGATGATGAAGGTGTTCCGCAAGGTGCTGCCGCCGCTGTCGCAGACCGAGCGCATCGCGCTGGAAACCGGCTCGGTTGGCTTCGAGGGCGAACTGTTCACCGGTGATCCGGACTGGAACATCCTGCTCAATTACCCCAAGCCGCAGCTGACCGCCGAAGAACAGGCCTTCCTCGATGGCCCGGTCGAAGAGCTGTGCACGATGGTCAACGACTGGGAAATCACCCACGTCCACGCTGACCTGCCGCCGGAGCTGTGGGCCTTCATCAAGAAGAACAAGTTCTTCGGCATGATCATCCCGAAGGAATATGGCGGCCTGGGCTTCTCTGCGCTGGCCCACCACAAGGTGATCCAGAAGCTGGCCTCGGTGTCCTCGGTGGTCAGCTCCACCGTCGGTGTGCCCAACTCGCTGGGCCCGGGTGAACTGCTGGTGCATTACGGCACCCAGGAACAGAAGGACCAGTACCTGCCACGCCTGGCCGATGGCCGCGAAGTGCCCTGCTTCGGCCTGACCGGTCCGTTCGCCGGCTCCGACGCCACCTCGATTCCGGACTACGGCATCGTCTGCAGGGGCGAGTGGAACGGCGAGCAGGTGCTCGGCGTCAAGCTGACCTTCGACAAGCGTTACATCACCCTGGCCCCGGTCGCTTCGCTGATCGGCCTGGCCTTCCGCATGTACGACCCGGATGGCCTGATCGGCGACACCCGCGACATCGGCATCACCCTGGGCCTGCTGCCGCGCGACACCGCCGGCGTTGAAATCGGCCGTCGCCACTTCCCGCTGAACTCGACGTTCCAGAACGGCCCGATCCGCGGCAAGGACGTGTTCATTCCGCTGACCCAGCTGATCGGTGGCGCGGCCATGGCCGGCAAGGGCTGGAACATGCTCAACGAGTGCCTGGCCGTGGGCCGCTCGATCACCCTGCCGTCCACCGCCAGCGGCGGTGCCAAGGCCGGTGCCGCCGTGACCGGCGCCTATGCACGCATCCGCAAGCAGTTCGGCCTGTCGGTCGGCCGCTTCGAAGGCGTGGAAGAAGCGCTGGCCCGCATCGGCGGCAAGGCGTACAAGATCAGCGCGCTGTCGCAGGCCACCGCTGCTGCAGTCGACCGTGGTGACGTGCCGTCGGTACCGTCGGCCATCGCCAAGTACCACTGCACCACCATGAGCCGCGAAGTGATCTCGGACATGATGGACGTGATCGGCGGCAAGGGCATCATCCTGGGGCCGCGCAACTTCGCCGGCCGCAGCTGGCAGGCCGCGCCGATCGCGATCACCGTGGAAGGCGCCAACATCATGACCCGCAGCCTGCTGATCTTCGGCCAGGGTGCGATCCTCTGCCACCCGTGGGTGCTGAAGGAAATGAAGGCCGCGCAGGATCCGGATACCCGTGCCGGCCTGCAGGACTTCGACCGCAGCCTGTTCGGCCACATCCGCTTCGGCATCTCCAATGCCGTGCGCTCGTTCTGGTTCGGCCTGACCGGGGCACGCTTCGGTGCCGCCCCGGGTGACGCCTACACCCGCCGCTACTTCCGCAAGCTGGACCGTTACTCGGCCAACCTGGCGCTGATGGCCGACATCTCGATGATGACCCTCGGCGGCAAGCTGAAGTTCAAGGAATCGCTGTCCGGCCGCCTGGGTGATGTGCTGAGCCACGTCTACATGACCAGCGCCATGCTCAAGCGCTACCACGATGAAGGCGCACCGCAGGCCGACCAGCCGCTGCTGGCCTGGGCCTTCCATGACAGCGTGCACAAGATCGAGGAATCGCTGTCTGCGGCCCTGCGCAACTTCCCGATCCGTCCGATCGGCTGGCTGATGTGGGCGCTGATCTTCCCGCTGGGCCGTCGTGCCGAGGCCCCGGGCGACCGCCTGAGCCGCCGCGTCGCCGCCCTGCTGATGGCGCCGAACGAAGCCCGCGACCGCCTGGCCAGTGGCGTGTTCCTGACCCCGTGCGAGAACAACCCGGGTGGCCGCATCAACAGCTACCTGAGCAAGGCGATCATGGCCGAGCCGGTGGAGCGCAAGTTCCTGAAGGCGCTGAAGAGCAAGGGCATCGAGGCGCTGGACTTCAAGAGCCAGCTGGACGAAGCCGTGGCCGAGGGCGTGATCACCCAGGACGAGCGCAGCCTGCTGGAAGAGCTGCGCACGCTGACTCTGGATACGATCACCGTGGACGACTTCGACACCCACGAACTGCGCGCGGCCAGCTACTACGACCGCCAGCACAAGGATCCGCATTCGCAGGCCGCCTGATCGCCCGCGAAACGCGTTGCCTCGACGGCGGGCCTTGGCCCGCCGTCGCTTTATCCGCCGACAGGAATGCCCCTCATGTCCACGCCCCTGCTCTCGCTCTACCACCGCCTGCAGCGCTGGCCCGCCGGCAACTGGTTGTTCTCGCGCGCGGTGTGCTTCAAGGCGCCCTACTTCGCCAGCATCGCGCCCATCATCACCGCACTGGAGCCAGGCCGCTGCGAAGGCGTGATCCGCCAGCACCGCCGCATCAACAACCACATTGGCACGGTACATGCGATCGCGATGTGCAACCTGGCCGAGCTGGTCGGCGGAGTGATGGTAGACGCCAGCCTGCCGGCAGACATGCGTTGGATCCCCAAGGGCATGGAAGTGAAATACCAAGCCAAGGCCTTGGGCACGTTGAAGGCCGTGGCGACGCCAATGTTGTCCATCGTCAGTGCTGCGGACGGCTACGACCTGCCGGTGGGGGTCAGCGTGACCGATGCGGCAGGGACCGAGGTGTTCCATGCGACCATCGCAATGTGGGTATCGCCGCGCCCTCCGCGCACAGGCTGATCAACCATGACAACCACAGAACTACTGGTGCGCCTGGCAGGCATTCACAGTCTGGGGTTTGCCGCCTTCCATCTGGCGTTCTGGCGGCTGTTCGGCTGGAAACGCGAGCTCGCCCAGCTCGGCACAGCCAACCGCGCGATCATGCAGATCCTCAATCTGCGCGTGATCTATGTGTTCCTGGGAATGGGGCTGATCGCGCTGATCTTTGCCCCGGACCTGGTCGACACTCGTCTGGGGGTGGTCCTGCTGGGCTTCATGGCGGTGTTCTGGGTGGGCCGCGCACTTGAACAATTCGTCTTCCTGCGCATCAACGACTGGCGCGTACACCTGCTGACGGGCCTGTTCGTGCTGGGTGCGGCACTGCATGCCGTGCCGATGTGGCTGGGCTTCATGCGCGCCATCAGCCGCTGAGCGGCGACGCCTGCCAGCACGCACCGACTTCAGAACGCTCGCAACACCAGCGCCAGGATCGCAGGTACCGCCTGGATCATGAAAATGCGGCGGCTCACGCTGTAGGCGCCATAGCACCCGGCCACCACCACGCAGGCCAGCGAGAACGTCACCAGCACCGGCTGATCGATCACCAGCCCCACCACGATGCCCGCCGCCAGGAAGCCGTTGTAGAGGCCCTGGTTGGCCGCCAGCACTCGGGTGACCTCCGCCTTCTGTGGTGTGTTACGGAAGGTCTTCAGGCCCAGCGGGCGGGTCCACAGGAACATTTCAAGCACCAGGAAGTACAGGTGCAGCACAGCGACCAGCACGGTCAGCAACAGGGCGATCACTTGCATATCAAATCCAGCCTCCAGATGGTGATGGTGATGGTCAACGCCGCATTTCTGCACCCTTGGGCGACCAACCTCTACGCGGTGTCCCATCAGGGTACGGAAGCGCCAATGGCCCCGTCTCCACGACGGATAATGGCGAGGAGAGTTCCACACCTACTGGCTGGACCACCACCTTCCGCAGATGAACCCTTGGATGCTGCGACAACCGTTCCAGCATGTTCTCGTCAGAGCCGCGCCCTCCTGTTGCCCGCACGATCACCAACTGGATCCTGCGATAGCGACGCAGCAATTGGATGATGACATGGCAGCAATCACTGCAAGGGCGTCGCTCCGTAAAAAGATACAACACCCCCTCCATCCGCCTCCAATGGGAGAACCGGTAGAGCCGCCGAAGTGCCAGATCAAAGTAGTTGAGCAGCAGGAACTCCGAGTCGTGGTAGACCGATCGCTTGTGCGGGTACCCTGCACACTGATCGGCATGACGGAGTTGCTCCTCGCCTCCGCCAGGGCCCTGCCGCCTCTTCTGACCTCCCCTGCCGGCTCGAGACCCGCCTTTCAACCGCCCCGCGGTGAGTTGGGGAACAGCACTCAACCAGGCGTCTGGCTTCAGGTCATTGCTGCGGCGAAGGACGTTCAACTTTCCGTGTGTGGTGCGGGTAAGAACATCAAATTCCAGATCGCGTCGGGCTGCATCGACCACCCTCGCCAACGCTCGGGAGCTGGGGCCGATAACGTGCGGAAAGATGAGCCGACCGCCAAATCCACGCGCCGAGAAGTTCATCAGCCCGAGGTTGCCCTTGAGCCATCCTCCGACATCCTCCTCCTCATCAAGGGCGTTGGCGAAGAGCGTTCTCTCCAGGTTCCCATTTCGTAGCTGGCTGACCAGCTCCAGTACCGAAAACACCCATGCTTCCAACTGAGCCTCGTCCGGAACGTGGTCCTTCGCGCTCCCCTTGATCATCCCACTCTCCCCGAAACCAGACAATCAACAACCCTGCATGAGCCTATAGTTGCACGGCCTTCAAGCATCAATCGGCGCTCTATCGATCACGCGGCAGCTTCTTTTCTTCGCGCAGCACGCCGAACGCAGCCAGGGTCATGAAGCCGGCCACCAGCACGCCGCCGATGAACACCACATGCGAACCGAACAGGGTCAGCGCCTTGTGGATCCAGGTGAAGCCCAGGTCCGCGCCGCGGTACACCACCGTGTCGATCGCTGCGCCGGCCTTGTAGCGCCACTGCCGGTCCACGCGCGTGTAGATGGTCTCGCGCGCCGGCTTGGCCAGTGCGAATTCGCTGGCGCGGGTCATCACCTGCACCACCGCGACCATCAACGGCATCGGCGAGGCTGCCAGCACCGAGAAGCCGATCAGGATCGCGAAACCGGGAATCAGCAGCGCCGGCGCGATGCCGTGGCGCGACAGCAGCCAGCGGGTCAGGCCCACCTGCATCAGCAGCGCCAGCGCGTTCACCGCCAGGTCGATGCGCGAGAAGAACGCGGTACTGGCCGCCGGGTCAGTGAACGCCGCACGCACGATCGCAGCCTGCTGGTTGTAGAGCAGCGTCCCCACGCCCACGCCGAACACCACCATGATCGCCAGCCAGCGCAGCAACGGCTCGCGCACGATCAGTTTCAGGCCATCCAGCACGCTGCCGCCCATCGGCTTCTCACCCGATACCAACTGCTGCTCCTGCTCGCGCAGCACCGCCCAGTGCCGCAGGCGCCAGATGCAGAACAAGCAGATCGCCAGGAAACCGGCCGACACCAGCATCAGGTTGGCGATGCCCACACGCTGCACCAGCGCACTGGTGATGACCGGACCAAGGAACGCGCCGACGGTGCCCGCCGCGCCGATGTAGCCGTAGTACGCCCGCGCCTGCGCGTTGGAGAACACGTCGGCCATGAAACTCCAGAACACCGCCACCGCGAACAGGTTGAAGACGGTGATCCAGAAGAAGAAAGCCATGCCGCGGCCAGGCACGCCGCTGTCGAACATCATGTAGAAGCCAAGCAGGGTCACGATGAAGAACCCATACACCGCCGGCAGGAACACCCGTCGCGGGAAGCGGCTGACCAGCCAGCCGTACACCGGCTGCAGCACCAGCATGATCACGAACACGCAGGAGAACAGGAACTGCAGGACGAAGTCCTTCAGCGCGACGCCGTGACTGGCGAACCAGGCAATCAGCACGGGCGGGAACACCGTTTCCAGGTCCGCCGAGGCGGCCATGGCTTCACGCACCGGACGCAGCACGTAGTAGCCGCTGAGCAGGCAGAAGAAGTACAGGAACGACCACCACAGCGCCGGGGACTCGCGCAGTGCCGCCATCAGCCCCTGCAGCGGGCCTTTCCCTCGTACCGCGCTCACGCGGCGTCCCTCGCCAGATGACGGCGGTTGGACAGCGGCATGGCAGGCTCCGGGGCGGTGAAGCGCGTACGTTATCCAATGCACTGCAACATCGCCAGCAGGTAGCCGTTTGAAGGCCGCAACGCGGTGTCATGACCGGGTCCGGATGACACGTTCCGATACACACTTTCGAGGCGTCAAAATCCCAACTTTTTCAACGAGATGCGCATTCATCTTCGCTTTGTTTGTGCACAGAGGAAAAGCGGCGCTAGAATCGCCATCAGCAGTCGCGCACGGGTCCCACCGATGAAAAAGAACAGCCTGCGTCGTCCGATCCGTTCGGCGGCCACCGGTTTGCTGGGCATGTTGATGCCTGTTGCCTTGTCCACCACCGCGCAGACCCCGCCGCCGTTGCCGCCGATGCCGGCCAACATCGAGTCCGCTGCGGCCACCGCCGTTGCCCACACCCAGCCGGCGGCCTACCGTACCGGGCTGGTGCCGCAGGTGCAGGCGCCCGCCGCAGGCTTCAACGTCGCCAATATCGAATCGATGGCGCAGCAGCTCACCTATGGCGAGCGCGTGCCGGGCATGGCCGTGGCCATCGTGCAGGGCGGCCGCATCCTCAGCGCGCGCGGCTATGGCGTCACTGACGTCAACAATCCGCTGCCGGTCGACGCCCACACCGTGTTCCGCCTGGCGTCGCTGTCCAAGGCCTTCGCCGGCACCATGGCCGGACTGCTGGTCAACGACGGCACGCTGCGCTGGGACAGCAAGGTCACCGACTACGTGCCGGGCTTCCGCCTCAACTCGCCCGAAGCCACCGACCGCCTGACCGTGGCCGATGTGCTCAGCCACCGCGTCGGCCTGCCCTACAACGCCTACGACCGCGACATCGAAGGCAACGCCGAGTACTACGCGCTGACCCAGAAGCTGGCCAACACCAGCCTGAAGTGCCTGCCGGGCGACTGCTACGCCTACCAGAACGTGGCCTTCAGCCTGATCGGCGACGTCGTCTATGCCGCCTCCGGCAGCTTCTACGAGCAGTCGGTCGAGCGCCGCATCTTCAAGCCGTTGGGCATGAACGATGCCAGCCTCGGCCTGGCCGGCATCCAGGCCAGCTCGCGCTGGGCGCGTCCGCACGTGCGCAGCCGCAACGGCTGGGTGTCGCTGACACCGAAGCCGACCTACTACCGTGTTGCCCCGGCGGCTGGCGTCAACGCCAGCGCCAGCGACATGGCGCAGTGGCTGCTGGCGCACACCGGCCATCGCCCCGATGTGCTGCCGGCACCGCTGCTGGCCACCCTGCATTCGAGCCTGATCAACACCCCCGGCGAGATGCGTTCGGGCTGGCGCCGCGAGCGCCTGCACTCGGCCGGCTACGCGCTGGGCTGGCGCACCTTCGACTACGCCGGCCACGACGTGGTGTTCCATGCCGGTGCCGTACAGGGCTACCGCGGCCTGGTCGCGCTGGTGCCGGAACGCGATCTCGGCATCGCCATCATGTGGAATGGCGAGAGCGGCCTGCCCAGCGGCCTGCTGCCGACCGTGCTCGATTCCGCGCTCGGCCTGCCGGCACAGCGCTGGCTGGATGTGGACACCGACTTCGGCAGCGACAACCTGATGGCCGAAGGTGCAAGCCCGGCGCAGCAGGACAAGCGCAAGGGCAAGGGCGCTTCGAGCAACCGCGCGGTGGCGTCGCCGCACTGATCAGGCGGGCGCGACCGTGAGCATGAAGGGCGGCCTGCAGGCCGCCCTTTTTGTTGGCTGTTGTGGAATCGAGCCGCGCTCGACTCTACAAACGGAGGGCTAATGCGCGAAGTAGTGCATGCCGCCGTCCACCGGAATCACCGCACCGGTGATGTAACCGGCCAGCGGCGAGGCGAGGAATGCCACCAGCGGCGCCACTTCTTCCGGCTCACCGAAGCGCCCGATCGGGATGTTACTGGCGATGAACGCGCGTCGGCTTTCCTCGGTGGGATGCAGGCGGTCCAGGATCTGCGGGCTGTTGATCCGACCCGGCGCAATGGCATTCACTGTGATGCCCTGCCCGGCCACCTCCGACGACAGCCCCTTGCTCCACAGATGCAGCGCTGCCTTCGCCGCAGTGGCGGCATTCACCGAACGGGGCTCCATCGAACCGCTGAAGTTGATCACCCGCCCCCATCCCTGCGCCTGCATCGCCGGCAGCAGTGCCTGGGTCAGCCGTCGTGCGGCAGAGAAGTTCAGCGCCAATGCCTCCTCCCAGATCGTGTCGGCTGCATCGACCGTCGTTGGCCGCGAACCGCCAGCCGCGTTGACCAGGATGTCCACCCGCTGCAACGCCGCCAGCGACGCGTCAGCAATGCGTCGCACGTCCCCGGCGTCAGTGACATCGCCCAGCAGGATGATCGGCGCGGGTGCGCCCGCCGCTTCGATCCCTGCCGCCAGCGCCTGCAGCGGTGCCTGCCGCCGTGACGAGATGGCAACACGTACGCCCTGCGCGGCCAGTTGCCTGGCGACAGCGGCACCGATGCCACTGCCCGCCCCGGTGACCAGCGCTGTGCGTCCCTCAAGATTCAAATCCATCGTGTTCTCCTTTCAGCACGGCCGGTGGATCCGGCCCCTGCAGTGCATGCTGTTTGATCACCCGTGATTGATAAACTCCGCAAAAGTTTCAGCATTCAACACCCGGAGTGTCAGATGAACCTGCTGGAAAGCATGCAGGTGTACGTGCTGATCGTGGACAAGGGCAGCCTCAGCGCTGCAGCGGCAGCACTGGCCATCTCCCCGACGATGGCCGGCAAGCACCTGCGTGCGTTGGAGGCGCGGCTGGGCATGCAGTTGCTCAGTCGTACCACCCGGCGCCAGCACATGACGCCGTTCGGGGAGGACTACTACGCCCGCTGCCGGGAGATCCTGCGGCTGGTGGAGGAAACCGATGCTCAGGCCCAGTACCAGCACCTGGCACCTGCAGGCACGCTGCGCATCAGCGTGCCGGTGATCTTCGGCACGCATGCGCTGGTACCGGCGTTGGCCGATTACATGGCGCGCTACCCCGACGTGCGTGTCGACGCGGTGCTGACCGACCGCGTGGTCGACCTCGCAGAGGAGGGTTTCGAAGCAGCCCTGCGCATCGGCACGCTGGCCGACAGCAGCGTGCTGGTGGCGCGTTCATTGGCACCATATCGCTTGATGATGTGCGCCTCGCCCGGATACCTCGCCCGGCACGGTACGCCCTCCGACCTGCTGGCGCTTGCCCGGCACCAATGCCTGTCCTTCGAACCCAGCGCGCTGGCGCAGTGGCTGCAGGCCGATGCTGGCGGGCTCGGCCATGTGCCCACAGGTCGACTGCAGATCAACAACGGCGAAGCGCTGCGTACAGCGGCGCTGCATGGGCTGGGCATCGTGCTGCAATCGGCACTGCTTCTGGCCGCGGATGTCGAGGCTGGGCGGTTGGTGCAGCTGTTTCCCGAACACGGCCACGCGGGGCGGCCGATGCACGTGGTCTACGCCCACGACCGCTACCCCTCGACCCGCCTGCGCAGCTTCATCGATTTCCTGGTGGAGCGCTTTCCACCGGCGCCGCACCGCTAGCATCGACCGTCAGCAAGGCGGTCGAGCATGGCTCGACGCTACCAATGGCCCCATAAAAAAACCCCCTCCCCGCTGGGCAGCCAGGGAAGGGGTTTCAGGATGCGGCTATCGGGAAGTACTTAGATCAGCGGCGCCGGGGTTGCCGGCAGAGCGACCGGAGCGGCCTTCTTCTTGCGGGCGGCCGGCTTGCGCTTGGCAACCTTCTTCGCTGCCTTCTTCGGGGCAGCCTTCTTGGTGGCCTTCTTCGCGGTCTTCTTCACTGCCTTCTTGGCGGTCTTCTTGACGGCCTTCTTGGCAGTCGCCTTCTTCGCGACCTTCTTGGCCGGCTTGCGGGCCGTTGCCTTCTTGGCAGTCTTCTTGGTGGCCTTCTTGGCTACCTTCTTGACGGCCTTCTTCGCGGTCTTCTTGGCAGGAGACTTCTTGGCTACCTTCTTCGCCGCCTTCTTCACTGCCTTCTTCGCAGTGGCCTTCTTGGCGACCTTCTTCGCAGCCTTCTTCACTGCCTTCTTGGCGGTCGCCTTCTTCGCGACCTTCTTCACTGCCTTCTTGGCAGCGGCCTTCTTCGCGACCTTCTTCACCGCCTTCTTGGCGGCGGGCTTTTTCTTCGCAGCTTTCTTGGTTGCCATGGGATGGCTCCTCGTCAGTGATAGGGAGTTGAAACGCCCAGGTGGATCAAACCCGCGGATGCTGCGTGCGGGGACCGCCGGCGCGTCAAGCGCGCCGTTACGGATGCGGCAATGCCCGCCTCGATCGGCGGAGCGGGCATCGGAACGGGAGGTGCCTTGCATTTCTCCGGGGGAAGCGGGGCCATGTCCACCGTCATCTGGGTCGCGGTGGTCTTGAAGGGGCTGCTTCGCATCGGACGATTGATTCTGCGCACTCGGTTTGGCAGGCAAGGTCTGCTGAGGCGAAACCTAATCACGGTTTTTTTTACTGTCAACAACCCCCGCGAAAAATTTTCACATCCGCGCCATCCACGGTGTTGCCTGCACGGTCGCGACGCTCCGCCCTCGACGACCAACGAAGCACCACGCACGCGCGTTGCCTGCAGCAACAACAACGCAAGCGTTGAACAAAAACCACTTGAAATAGGCACTCTGCGCAGATGCATGCATGTTGGCAGCCACTGCATGCACGCAACGCCGGCACCGGCCGGCGCCGGCATCAGCGCCAGCACAACGGCACCGCAACGGGGGGCGAAAAGTTTTCACATCCGGACGCGTCGGCGCGGGGCGGAAACGCGGATTTGCGCAAAACTGCGCACGCCCCTCGGTACCGTTCGCGGGTCTGCTGATGCCGCGTCGAGGGCGCGCAGCGAACCCTGCGTCATGAGCCGACGTACTCGCCAAAACAAAAACGGCCACCCGAAGGTGGCCGTTGCAGAACCCGGAAACGACGACTCAGTGGTCGTCGTTCTCCAGGGCTTCGGCGTACGCGTCCGGGTCCAGCAGCTCGTTGACCTCTTCAGCGTTGGTCAGTTCGACCACGAACATCCAACCTTCGCCGTAGGCATCTTCGTTGATGGTTTCCGGCTTGTCGGACAGGGCCGAGTTGACCTCGACAACCTTGCCGCTGATCGGGCTGTAGACGTCCGAGGCGGCCTTCACCGACTCGACGACGGCGATCTGTTCGCCGGCCTTGGCGTCGGCGCCGACTTCCGGCAGTTCGACGTAGACCAGGTCACCCAGCAGGCCCTGGGCATGGTCGGAAATACCGACGGTGACGCGGCCATTGCCTTCGACACGGGCCCACTCATGGGACTTGAGGAACTTGAGGTCGCCGGGGATCTCGCTCATGGGACTGCTCCAGAGATATGCAGGGGTGGAAAAAACGGGGCTAGTGTAACCAACCGGCCGCCACTGCTGTCAGTGACGACCGGCATGTCCGGATCAGGCGTCGGCGAGCACGCCGGGCTGGGCTTGGCCTTCGCGCACGAACGGGAACTTGACCACGCGCACCGGCACCTGCCGGCCGCGGATGTCGACGGTGACCTCGCCGAGTTCACCGGCGGGCACGCGGGCAAAAGCGATGCCCTTGGCCAGGGTCGGCGAGAAGGTGCCGGACAGGATCTCGCCCTGGCCGCCAGCGGTGGTCACCGTCTGGCCATGGCGCAGCACGCCCTTCTCGTCCATCACCAGGCCGATCATCTGGCGTGCTGTGCCGGCAGCCTTCTGCGCTTCCAGCGCGTCGCGACCGATGAAGTCGCGGCCTTCGTCCAGCGAAACCGTCCAGGCCAGCGCCGCTTCGTACGGGCTGATCTCTTCGTCCATGTCCTGGCCGTACAGGTTCATGCCGGCTTCCAGGCGCAACGTGTCGCGTGCGCCGAGACCGGCCGGCTTCACGCCCGCCGCCAGCAGGCGGTTCCAGAACGCGACCACCGCGTCCTGCGGCAGCAGGATTTCGAAGCCGTCTTCGCCGGTGTAACCGGTGCGGGCGACGAACAGCTCGACGCCGTCGTCGGACTGCACCTGCAGGGCGGCGAAGCGGCCCAGCTTGGTCAGCGCCTCGCGCTCGGATTCGCGGGCCAGGCCGATCACGATCGCGCGCGCCTGCGGGCCCTGCACGGCCAGGATGGCCAGGTCCGGGCGCTGCTCGACGCTGACGCCGAACGGCGCGGCCTGCTCGCGCAGCCAGGCCAGGTCCTTTTCGCGGGTGGAGGCGTTGACCACCATGCGGAAGAAATCGTCGCCCAGGTAGTAGACGATCAGATCGTCGATGACGCCGCCGCGCGGATTCAGCATGCACGAGTACAGCGCCTTGCCCGGCACCTTCAGCTTGTCGACCGAGTTGGCCAGCAGGCGGCGCAGGAACGGCTTGACCTGGTCACCGCGCAGGTCGACCACGGTCATGTGGCTGACGTCGAACACACCCGACTCGCGACGCACCAGGTGGTGCTCGTCCAGCTGCGAGCCGTAGTGGATGGGCATGTCCCAACCCCCGAAATCGACCATCTTGGCGCCAAGGGCGCGGTGGGTATCGTTGAGCAGCGTCTTCTGGGTCATGACCGGGTCCGGCAGCAGAGGAAACAAGAATCCCCATTATCCCAGATCGGTCGCCCGCAGGCGTGCCGCAGCGCAGCGGCCATCTGCAAGCACACCTCATGCGACCGCGCCCGCTGGCCTTGACGACCCGCAGACGCGGCCAAACCACCGCAGCCTCAGCCCTGGGCCACCGCCTCGACCACCAGCACCGTGCCCTGCACGCTGCGCACCCGCACCCACGTACCTGCAGGCAACTCCGGGCCGCTGACCTGCCAGTACGCGTCGTCGATGCTGACCCGGCCCTGCCCACCAACGATACCCTGCTGCAACGGCACCACCCGTCCAACCAGTTGTTCGGCGCGGCGGTTGAGCAACGGTGCATCGCTGGGTCGCGCCCTTGCCTTGCCCCAGCGCCGGTAGCACTGGATCGAGACAACGCTCAGCACGACGAAGGCAACGACCTGCCACAGCAATGGAATGCCGCTGAACACCGCAACCAGTACGAACACCGCCGCCGCGCCAATGCCGATCCACAGCATGAACGCCCCGGGCGCCAACGCCTCGGCGGCAAACAGCAGCAGCGCCAGCGCGCCCCAACCGACGACTTCCCAGCGCATGTCAGCCTCCGAGCGGCGGCGGCCGCTTGCCGGCGGCCTTGTTGTCCTGGCTGGCCAGCGCCTGCTTCGCCAGTTCGGCCACGCCGGCGATCGAACCGATCACGCCACTGGCCTCCATCGGCATCAGCACCAGCTTCTGGTTCGGCGAACTGGCCAGCTCCTTGAACGCTTCCACGTACTTCTGCGCAACAAAGTAGTTGATCGCCTGCACGTCGCCCTCGGCAATCGCCGCCGACACCACCTTGGTCGCCATCGCTTCGGCCTCGGCCAGGCGTTCGCGCGCCTCGGCATCGCGGAACGCAGCTTCGCGACGGCCTTCGGCCTCCAGCACGGTGGCCTGCTTTTCGCCATCGGCACGCAGGATCTCCGACTGGCGGGAACCCTCTGCCTCTAGAATCTGCGCGCGCTTCTCGCGCTCGGCCTTCATCTGCCGCGCCATCGCATCCAGCAGGTCGCGCGGCGGCTGGATGTCGCGGATCTCGATGCGGTTGACCTTCACGCCCCAGGGATTGGTGGCATGGTCGACCACGCTCAGCAGCTGGGCATTGATCACCTCGCGCTGGCTGAGCGATTCATCCAGGTCCATCGAACCGATCACGGTACGGATGTTGGTCTGCACCAGGGCGATCATCGCCACTTCCAGATTGGCCACCTCATAGGCAGCCTTGGCGGCATCCAGTACCTGGAAGAACACCACGCCGTCCACGCGCACGGCGGCGTTGTCCTTGGTGATCACTTCCTGGCTGGGTACATCCAGCACCTGCTCCATCATGTTCACCTTGCGCCCGACCCCGTACACGATCGGAATCAGGAAGTGCAGGCCGGGGGTCATGGTGTGCGTGTAGCGCCCGAAGCGCTCGACGGTCCACTCGTAGCCCTGGGGCACCATCCGTACCGCCTTGAACAGGATCACCACGGCCACGAAGGCCAGCACCACGGTAAAGAACATGGTCGGGAACATCTTGCTTTCCTTATCTATGACGTCCAGGCCCCAGCATAGCGCGTGAAGGCCGCATTCACAGCGGAGCTACCAGGGCATGCGCCCGCGAAGGATGTCGGCGAACATCACCCAGTCGCCCATGAACGAGTACAGCGGGTGCTGGAAGGTGGCCGGGCGGTTCTTCTCGAAGAAGAAATGGCCAACCCAGGCGAAGCTGTAACCGCAGAACAGGGCAGCCAGCAGCAGCACCGGCTGCCCACGCAGGATCGCTGCCGCGACCAGCAGCAGTACGCCGCAGCTGCCGATGAAGTGCAGCCGGCGCGACACCGGGTGGCGATGCTCGCTGAGGTAGAACGGATAGAACTCGCGGAAGCTGGCGAAGCGGGACATGCGCGTGCTCCGGGAACCAGGGTCGTCGCCATCATGCACCATCGCTGACCTTGTGGCGCCGAGCCATGCCCGGCTTGCGCGCGCCAGCGCGGTCGGAAGGAGGCGCAGCCACGCATGGCCCGGCGCTACACCGATGAGGTGCGCGGCCCGAACATGATCACCGCCATGCCGGCCAGGCACAGGGCTGCACCGAACAGGTCCCAGCGGCTGGGGCGGATGCCGTCGACCAGCCACAACCAGAACAGCGCGGTGCCGATGTACACGCCACCGTAGGCGGCATAGACCCGTCCACTGGCAGTCGGATGCAGGGTCAGCAGCCAGGCGAACAGGGCCAGGCTGGCCGCGGCCGGCAGCAGCAGCCAGACGCTGCCTCCCTTGCGCAGCCACAACCACGGCAGGTAGCAGCCAACGATCTCGGCCAGCGCTGTCAGCAGGAACAGGCCGAGTGTCTTCACGCCTTCTCCGCCGCCTTGGCGTGCTGCCACAACGCCTCCTGCGCATCCAGGCCCATCGCAGCCAGCGCCCCACCCTGCGCGTCGGCCTGCGCTTCCATCGCGCGGAAGCGCCGCTCGAACTTGTGGTTGGCCCCGCGCAGCGCCGCACCCAGGTCGATGTCGGCATGGCGCGCCAGGTTGGCGCAGACGAACAGCAGGTCGCCCAGTTCTTCCTGCAGCCGCGCCTTGTTGCCGGCGATATCGCCGCGTTCGAACTCCTCGCGCAGTTCCTGCAGTTCCTCGGCCGCCTTGTCCAGCACCGGCAACGGGCCGGGCCAGTCGAAGCCGACCTTGGCCGCACGCGACTGCAGCTTCACCGCCCGCTGCCATTCCGGCAGCCCGCGCGAAATGCCGGCCAGCGCGGAGGTGTCCTGCTCGCCCTTGGCGGCACGCTCGGCGCGCTTGATCGCCTCCCAGTTGCGCATCACCCCATCGGCATCGTCGACGCTGACATCGGCGAACACGTGCGGGTGGCGGCGCTGCATCTTGTCGCTGATCGCGCGGGCGACCTCGGCGAAGCCGAACGCGCCCTGCTCCTCGGCCATGCGCGCATGGAACACCACCTGCAGCAGCAGGTCCCCGAGCTCGTCGCAGAGATCGTCGAGGTCGCCACGGTCGATCGCATCGGCCACCTCGTAGGCTTCCTCGATGGTGTACGGCGCGATGGTTGCGAAGTTCTGCTCCAGATCCCACGGGCAGCCGCCCTGCGGGTCACGCAGGCGCGCCATGATCGCCAGCAGGCGCTCCAGCTCGTGGGCGGCGGCGCTGCCGGTGGTGGGGGTGTCGTGCGCGCTCATGCGGCCTCCAGGGTCAGTCGGACAACCAGTCGCGCCACGGCAGGCTGGTATCACCAAGGGCAATGAAATCACCGTTCAACAGGGTTTCGCGGCGGTTGTAGCGGAACGGCTTGCCGGTCGCCGCCGACAGCACCGCACCACCAGCCGCGTGCAGCACGCACTGGCCGGCCGCGGTATCCCATTCGGAGGTCGGGCCCAGCCGAGGGTAGACATCCAGGCCACCTTCGGCGATCCGGCAGAATTTCAGCGACGAGCCCTGCGCGATGGTCTCGATGCGGCCCATGCGTGCCAGCAGCGCCTCGGTTTCCGGCGAACGGTGCGAGCGGCTGGCGGCGACGCGCAGCGGGGCGGTGGCCGGCGTGCGGGTGCGCAGCACGGTGTCGTGCAGGCCCTGCCGGCGATAGGCCAGCTCGCCACGCATGGCATGCCAGACGATGCCGGTCACCGGGGCCAACACCACGCCGAACGCTGGTGCGCCCTGGTAGATCAGCGCGATGTTGACGCTGAACTCGCCATTGCGCTTGACGAACTCGCGGGTGCCGTCAAGCGGATCCACCAGCCAGTACGCGCCCCAGTGGCGGCGGTGCTCCCACGGCACCTGCGCCGATTCCTCCGACAGGATCGGCAGGTCCGGGGTCAGCTGGCGCAGGCCCAGTTCGATGACCTGGTTGGCGGCCAGGTCGGCGGCGGTGACCGGGCTGTCGTCGTCCTTGATCTGCACCTCGAAGCCATCGACGTACACCTGCATGATGGCCTGTCCGGCTTCCTGGGCGATGGCGATGGCGGTCTCGCGCAGGTCCGTGGTCAGTTTGATCATCGCGTTCCCTGCAGCCACTGGCGAGCGATGAACAGCGCCGCCAGCGAGCGTCCCTCGGAGAAGTCCTCGCGCAGCATCAGCTGGTCCAGTTCGGCCAGCTTCCACGGCACCACCTCCAGTTCTTCCGGCTCGTCGCCGGCCAGCTTTTCCGGATACAGGTCGCGTGCCACCACCAGCCACGACTGGTGGCTCATGTAGGTGGGGGCCAGGGTCATCGCGCGCAGCACGTCGACCCGGCGTGCACCGTACCCGGCCTCTTCCTTCAGCTCGCGGTCGGCGGCCTGCCCGGGGGTTTCGCCGGCGTCGATCCGGCCCTTGACCAGGCCCAGTTCATAGCGGTGCATGCCGGCGGCGTATTCACGAACCAGCAGCACCGTCTCGTCATCGAGCATCGGCACCACCACCACCGCACCATGGCCACGGCTGACCAGGCGTTCGAAGCGGCGGCGTTCACCGTTGGAGAACTCCAGGTCCAGGTGCTGGCGCTGGAAGGGGCCGTTCTCCTCATCGGTGATCCGATGGATGATCGGCAAGCGCCGGCCGGCACGGTCATCGTTCATGCGGAATCTCCGCGGCGGCCGGCGCCAGCGCCGGGGCCGATAGAATGTGCAGGCAGCAACATGTTCATGAGCCCGAAATGCTAGCAGACCCAACCCCCTCCCCGCTGGCCCAGCACTGGCGGCAACGCGACCTGCAGGTGCTGTGGCATCCGTGCACGCAGATGCGTGAGCACCCGCATACCCTGCCGCTGGTGCCGATCGCCAGTGGTGAAGGCGCATGGCTGATCGATCACGACGGCAACCGCTATCTGGACGCCGTCAGCAGCTGGTGGACCAATCTGTTCGGCCATGCCGAGCCGCGCATCGGCGGCGCCATCGCGGCGCAGGCCGGGCAGCTGGAACAGGTGATGCTGGCTGGCTTCGGCCATGAGCCGGCGATCACCCTGGCCGAGCGCCTGCTGGCGCTGGCGCCACGCCAGCCCGGCCGCGAGCCGCTGGCCAAGGTGTTCTATGCCGACAACGGCTCGGCCGGCGTTGAAGTCGCGCTGAAGATGGCCTTCCAGTATTTCCAGAACCGCGGCGAGCCAAGGCGCACGCGCTTCATCGCGCTGGAGAACGGTTACCACGGCGAGACCCTTGGAGCGCTGGCGATGGCGGACATTCCGCTGTACCGCCGCGTCTACGCGCCGCTGCTGGCCGAAGGCCTGTTCGCGCCCTCGCCCGATGCCTACCTGGCCGAGCCGGGCCAGAGTGCGGCTGATCGCGCACGCCAGGCCGCTGATGGCCTGGCCACCCTGTTTGAACAGCATCCCGGCGAGATCTGCGCAGTGATCCTGGAACCGCGCCTGCAGTGCGCCGGCGGCATGCGCATGCATGACCCGGTGTACCTGCAGCGGGTGCGCGAACTGTGTGATGCGCACGGCGCATTCATGATCGCCGACGAGATCGCCACCGGCTTCGGCCGCACCGGCACCCTGTTCGCCTGCGAGCAGGCTGGCGTGATGCCGGACCTGATGTGCCTGTCCAAGGGCCTGACCGGCGGCTTCCTGCCGCTTGCCGCGGTGCTGGCCACGCAGGCGCTGTACGACGCCTTCCTTGATGACTCGCGCGAGCGCGCCTTCCTGCATTCGCACAGTTACACCGGCAACCCGCTGGCCTGTGCGGCTGCGCTGGCGACGCTGGACATCTTCCGCGACGACGATGTGATCGCCCGCAACCGTGGCATCGCCTCGGTGATGGGCGCGCTGGCTGCGCCATTGAGCGACCATCCGCACGTGGCCGACGTCCGCCAGGCCGGCATGGTGGTGGCCTTCGAGCTGTCGCGTGATGGCAACAAGCGCACGCCGTTCGATCCAGCGCTGCGACTGGGCCTGCACGCCTACAAGGCTGCCCTGAAACGTGGCGTGGTGCTGCGTCCGCTGGGCGACGTGCTGTACTGGATGCCACCCTACTGCGTGGATGACGAACAACTGGAGCTGCTGGCACATACCACGCTGGCGGCGATTGACGAGGCGATTGCATGCGCGTGACCCGCTGCCCCATCGACCTGGCGCTGCACAGCGGCCAGACCGTGACCCTGCCGGAAGAGACGGCCAACCATCTGGTGCGGGTGATGCGCCTGCGCGAGGGTGATACCTGCGTGCTGTTCAACGGCGATGGCCACGACTACAGCGCCACGCTGACCGCCGCCGGCAAGCGCGAGGTGCAGGTGCGCATCGATGCGGTGCAGGCGGTGGACAACGAATCGCCGCTGGCGATCACTCTGCTGCAGGGCATTGCCCGAGGCGAGAAGATGGACCTGATCCTGCAGAAGGCCACCGAGCTGGGCGTGAGCGCCATCGTTCCGGTGAATGCCGAGCGCACCGAAGTGAAGCTGGATGCCGCGCGCGCGGAGAAGCGCGTAGCGCACTGGAACAACGTGGTGACCTCGGCCTGCGGCCAGTCCGGGCGCGCGCGCATTCCGCAGGTTGGATCGCCGGTGTCACTGGCGCAGGCGGCGACGACGCTGCCGGCCGATACGCTGCGGCTGACGCTGGACCCGCACGGTGCCCATCGCCTGTCGATGCTCGACGCGGCGCCGACGGGCGGCATCGTGATCGCGATCGGCCCGGAAGGCGGCTGGTCGCCGCGCGACCGGGATCAGCTGGCAGCGGCAGGATTCCAGGGCCTGCAGCTGGGGCCGCGCATCCTGCGCACGGAGACCGCCGGGCTGGCCGCGATCGCGGCATTGCAGGCGCGGTTGGGCGACCTGGGGTAAGGTTGATTGGTGGTAGTGCCGGCCGCTGGCCGGCATCCGAGGGATCACGAGGTTGCCGGCCAGCGGCCGGCACTACCGGGAACCCGACCGGCGGATTGCCGATCAGGCCGCCAGCGAATCCAGCGCGGCTTCCAGCGCATCCAGGTTCGGCAGCAGCGCGCTCTGCTCACCCAGCAGCACGCGCATGTGCACGATCTGCGGCAGGGTTTCCTCGGAAGCATCGGCCAGCAGGCCATCGCGCGGCACCGAGATCAACTGCGGGAAATTCTGCGTCAGCAGCGCGTAGTACGGGCGCTGCGCGTTGCCGCTGAGGGCCTTCAGCACGACGACCTTGTTGTGGCCGCCCACGGCTTCCTCGCCCAGGCCGGAAAGGCGCGCGAACGACACCAGCGGCACCTGCCAGCCGTGCCAGCCGATTTCGCCGACCAGCCAGCGCGGGGCGTCGGAAACCGGCTGCACCGGCACCCGCGACATCATTTCGGCCACGGTGGCATTGGGCAGCAGCACGCGCTCGTTGCCGGCCTGGATCAGGACGCCGCGGATTTCGTCATTGCTGGCATAGCTCATGGTGCCTCTCCGTTATCGTCTTCCACGCCCCAGCGCGCGGCGATGGCCTGCGCCAGTTCCTGTGGCTCACCCGCCACCATGCCAGCGGCGACCACCGCCGTGGCTGCGGCAGGGTCATAGCAGCCCTCGCCGACCTGCCCGGCCACCCAGGCACCGGCGGCGGCCAGATCCAGCGCCGGACCCACATGCGCAAGGTCGGCGCCGCTGAGCAGGACCAGCGCAGTGTGGTCGGCCGGCAGCCCGGCAATCGAAATGCCTTGCGCGTCGCTGACGAAATGCAGGCCGTCGCTGGCTGCCTGCACGCCGATGTCATCGGCCAGCACGTGCACTTCACCGGGTGTTGCACGCTGGCCGGCTTCGGCCAGCTGCACCGGCAGCGGCGACACCCGTGCCATCTGCTTGACCAGGTTGCCGTAGCGGCCACCGTCCAGGCGCATGTGCACCAGCACCGGCACGCTCAGCGACGACGGCAGCGCACCGAGCAGGCGGCGCAGCGCATCCGGGCCGCCAATGCCGGCCAGCACGAGCAGCGAGCCGGCACGTGCGCCCGCAGACGCCGCAGTGTCCAGGTCCACCAGGCTGAGGTGATCGGTATCGAAGGACGGCAGCGGGGCTTCCATCGCGGCGCTGTACCCGGTGGCTGCGGGTGCGTCTGCTACGTCCTCGACCAGCGACCACGCGGTGTGGTCGAAGGACACCGGAGGCGTTGCCGGTGCGGCAACCGGCTGCATCGGCGCTGCCTCCAGCGGCTCCGCCACCACCGGCTGCAGCGCGGCCAGTGCCTGCTCCAGCGCGATCGGTTCGTGCAGGTGCGCCGGTGGCGCATACAGGCTGTCCGCCGGCACCTCGTCGGCCCAGCTCAATGCCTGGTCCAGATGCGGCTGGAGCGCTTCTTCCCGTGGTGCCGGCGGCGGTGCCGGGTGACCCGGTTCCAGCTGCAGGGCGGGTTCGTCTTCCGCACCCGGCGGCAGCACCTGCTGGTGGCCGTGCAGCTTGGCGGCCAGATGGCGGCCCCAGCGCTGTGCCTCCCAGCCATCACGGCGCGCCGCCAGCTCGGCTTCGTCGAAGACCAGGGTCAGGCCTGGTGCGGACAGCACCGCTTCAAGCCGCTCCAGAGCATCCTCGATGGCCGCTTCCAGCGCGATCACCACGAACTGTGGACGCGCGTCCTGCAGCAGCTGCGGCTCCAGGCCGTTGGGGTCGTCTTCCAGCACCAGCTGCACATCGGCATGCGACAACGCCTCGCGCAGGCGCTCGCGCGCCGCGCCAGGACGGGCCAGCAGGGCGACGGCCGGGGCCGCCTGGGCTTCACTCACGGACACGGGCGATCCCCAGCAGGTCGTACACGTTACGCATCAGGTCCAGCTCCTGGTACGGCTTGCCCAGGTAGCGCTGCACGCCGATCTCGAAGGCGCGCTGGCGGTGCTTGTCGCCGCTGCGCGAGGTGATCATCACGATCGGCACGTCCTTGTAGCGCGGGTCGGCGCGCATCGCGGTGGCCAGCTCGTAACCATCCATGCGCGGCATCTCGATATCCAGCAGCATCAGGTCGGGCACGCGTTCTTCCAGGCGCTCCAGTGCTTCCACGCCGTCGCGGGCGACGCTGACCTCGAAGTTGTGGCGTTCGAGGATGCGCCCGGTCACCTTGCGCATGGTCAGCGAATCGTCCACCACCATCACCAGCGGCACCTGGCGCTCCTGGCGTGGCGCGTTGGCCAGCACCGGCAGCGTCGGGTTGGCGAGGAAGCGGCGCACCAGCGGCGCGACGTCCAGGATCACCACCACGCGGCCATCGCCGGTGATGGTTGCACCGTAGATGCCCGGCACCGACGCGATCTGCAGGCCGACCGGCTTGACCACGATTTCGCGGTTGCCCAGCACCTGGTCGATCGCCACGGCGGCACGCAGGTCACCAGCACGGACCAGCAGCAGCGGTACCTGGTCCTGGCCATCGGCACGCGCCGGGGCCTGCCCGACCAGGCTGCCGAGGTCGTACAGCGGATAGTCCTCGCCGCTGTAGCGATAGCTGCTGTCGGCCGCTTCGAAACGCTCGCGCGACAGGCGGCCGATGCCACTGACCGATGCGACCGGCACCGCAAAGGTGGTTTCGCCGATCTGCACGAACACCGCCTGGGTGACCGCCAGCGTCTGCGGCAGGCGCAGGGTGAAGCGCACGCCCTGGCCCCGCACTGACTGGATATCGACCGAACCGCCCAGCTGGCGCACTTCGTTGCGCACCACGTCCATGCCCACGCCACGGCCGGCCAGCTGGCTGACCTGGTCGGCGGTGGTGAAACCAGAGGCGAAGATCAGGTTGTCCAGTTCCTGCTCGTTCGGCTGCGCATCGGCAGCCAGCAGGCCACGGTCGATGGCGCGGCGGCGGATCGCCTCGCGGTCCAGGCCGGCGCCGTCGTCGGCCACTTCCAGCACGATTTCCGAGCCTTCGCGGTGCAGGCGGATGGCGATCTCGCCCTCCTCCGGCTTGCCGGCGGCGCGGCGCTGTTCCGGCGCTTCCAGGCCATGCGCCACGGAGTTGCGCAGCATGTGTTCCAGCGGCGCGACCATGCGGTCGAGGACGTTGCGGTCCAGTTCGCCGTGGGTACCTTCCAGGGTCAGGTGGACCTGCTTGCCGGTATCCATGCCGGACTGGCGGACCACGCGGCGCAGGCGCGGCACCAGACCGTCGAACGGCACCATGCGCGCGCGCATCAGGCCATCCTGCAATTCCGAGCTGACGCGCGACTGCTGCTGCAGCAGGGAGTCGTACTGGCGCGACAGATCGTCCAGGACGCCCTGCAGGCCGCCAAGGTCGGCGGCGGACTCGTTCAGCGCACGGCTGAGCTGCTGCAGGGTGGAGAAACGGTCCAGTTCCAGCGGATCGAACTTCTGGTCCGCCTGGTCCTGCTCGCGCTGGTAGCGGGCGACGATCTGCGCCTCGGTTTCCAGGTCGAGTCGGCGCAGCTGGTCGCGCAGTCGCGCATTGGTGCGCTCCAGTTCGGCCATGGCACCACGGAAGGCACCCAGCTGCTGTTCCAGACGCGAGCGATAGATCGCCACTTCACCGGCATGGTTGACCAGGCGGTCGAGCAGGTCGGCGCGCACCCGCACCTGCTCCTGCTGCGGACGCGCCAGCGGATCTTCGTCGGCCACGCCTTCGGCCGGCAGTGGTGCCGACAGCGGGGCATCGGCCGGCGTCGTCAGCGGGCCCACAGCCTGTGCCGGCACGGCCTCGGCCTCGCTGGCCGCACGCGCGGCCGCAGCGGCCGCCGCGATATCGGTGGTGGTGCGGACCTCGAAGGCCTCCACCAGGTCCTGTGCAGGCGCCACCACGCGGTGGGCACCGGTCCGCGTCAGCAGCTGGTGCAGGCGGTCGAAGCCGCGCTCCAGCAGCTGCACGTCGCGGCGTTCGATCTCGGTGCGGCCGGCCGCCACGGCTTCCAGCAGGGATTCGATGCTGTGGCCAAGGTCGCCGATGGCATTGATGCCGGCCATGCGTGCGCCACCCTTCAAGGTGTGCAGGTCACGCTGCAGGCCGGCCAGCACCTCGCGATCCTGAGGCGCATTGCGAAGCTCGCTGATCAGGCCATCGCAGTGGTCGAGCAGATCCTTGCCTTCCTCGACGAAGATGTCGACCAGTTCGCGGTCGTACACACTGAAGTCGAGCGCATCGGCGCCATCCGCGGTGTCTTCCAGGGTGGAGGCTTCATCGTGGAGCGGC
The DNA here is from genome assembly GCF_018320795.1 of Stenotrophomonas sp. PE591. Lineage (NCBI taxonomy): Bacteria > Pseudomonadati > Pseudomonadota > Gammaproteobacteria > Lysobacterales > Lysobacteraceae > Stenotrophomonas > Stenotrophomonas sp. PE591. The sequence continues at coordinate 71,058 of NZ_JAAOKO010000002.1, read as the reverse complement.
GCCCGCTCTCCGGCGTCGGCCTCGGCAGGTTCGGCATCGGTATTGGCCGTGCCGTGCCCCGGCGCTTCTTCCAGTTCGAAGAACCGCACCGGCTCGGCGGTGGCCTGCAGTGCTTCGGCAGCGCTCACCTCGTTCACCGTCGCCGGGGACGGCTGATCGGCGCTCTCTCCTTCGCCGACCGCCGCCTCCCCGCCGACGTCCGCATCCTCGGCAAAGGCTTCCGCCTCGCCCGGCGCGAGTTCGCTGGCCTGGAGGCCGAGCACGGGCCATTGCCCGTCGTCGTCCAGGGTCTGCTCTTCTTCGATCACGTGCAGGCCGGCCTCGAGCGCGGCTGCCAGCGTGACCGGTTCTGCAAAACCCGGCGCAGCCATTTCATCCTGCAGGCTCGACAGCCCGCTGTCGAGTGGCAGTGCAGCAGTGGCGTCAATGTCGCTGTCATCGCCACTGCCCGAATCAAAGGACAACGGCGTATTCAGGTCGATCGCGTCAACTTCCGCAGGCACCGGCCGCTCTTCCGCGTCGCGGTCATCCACCGGCAGCGCACTGGCGTCGAGGTAGGGCGACAGATCGTCGGCCATGGTCAGATCAGCGTCGTCGACCGTCGCGATCGTGGGCACGGCATCTGCTTCGGCCACTTCGACAACAGGCGCACTCTCGACCGGCTGGATCGATTCAATCGCGCCGGTGTCCGCCACGGCAGGTTCACCTTCGCCCGGCACCGACGGCCAGCCGGCGTCGAAGTAACGCGAAAGATCGTCGCTGGCGGTCAGCTCGCCCACGTTCAGGCCGCTGTCGGCCGCGATGTCCAGCGTCTGCGGGTCGGTTGCAGCTGGAACCGGTTCCAGCGCATCTTCGGCAAGCGGCTGCGGCTCGGCACTGAGATCGGGCGCCGCGTCGAAAGCGGACGCCATGCTGGTTTCGTCCAGCGTGTCCAGCCCGGCCAGCGGCGCTTCGGCTTCGGATGCCTGCCCGGCATCAGGCGCCAGCTCGATGCCCTCTTCATCCTCGTCCTCCAGCCCGACCATCGGCCAGCGCGCTTCCGGCAGTTCACCGGCCAGCGCCTGCAGGCGCTGTACCAGCGCTTCCTGTGGCGTGATGCGCGGCTGCTCGGCCTGCAGCGCTTCCATGGTCGCGGTGATCGCCTGCGCGGTCGCATCCAGCGCGGCCACGCCCTCGTCGCCCGGCACCACGTCTGCAGCCAGCGCGCGCTTGATGTAGGACTCGGCACCGCCGGTAACGGCAGTGATTTCCGGCACTTCGGTCATCGCGAAGGCGCCGTTCATGGTGTGCACCGCACGCAGCAGTGCGTCGCTGACCGGCTGCGGCGCCTGCTGCGCCGAGCGCAGCCAGTCCTGCAGGGTCGCCTGGTGGACTTCCACTTCGGCTTCCAGGATCTCGCGCAGCACGCTGTCGATGTTGGCCGGCGTGCCCAATGCTTCAGGCGCCGGGTCCGCATCGGCTTCAGCCTGCACCGACGCCATTGCTTCGGCTTCGAGAATGCGGCTGATCTCGTCCTCGCCATCGGCTTCGACCACCGGTGCGGCGGGAGCGGCCGCAACCGGCAGCGGTACGTAATAGGTTTCCTCACCCGCGCCGACGCGATCGGCAATGGCCTGCATCGCCTGCAGGTCCACGCTGATCCGCTGGCCATGACGCAACGCGGCGTTCAGCTGCGGCAGCGCGGCATGCGCGTTGTCGACCATGGCCAGCACGGCTGGCGTCGCCGGGCGGCTGCCGTCGAGCACGCGGTTGAGCATGCCCTCGATCTTCCACGCGAATTCGCCCAGGGTGCGTGCACCGACCAGTCGGCCACTGCCCTTGAGCGTATGGAAGATGCGGCGGATGGGACGCAGACGGTCCATGTTGTCCGGCTGCATGCGCCATGCCGGCAGCAACGTTCCGAGGTTGGCCAGTTCGTCGTCGAACTCTTCCAGGAACACCTCGCGGATGTCCTCGTCGATGTTCTCGGCATCGTCGTCGAAGCCGGCCTCGAAGCCGGCGTCTGCATCTTCCGCGCTGCCCACGGCGACTGGCGCTTCCGCATCGGCCGGCGTCGGGGTCGCCTGCGGATTGAAGTCCGCGGCGGCAGCGCTCAGCTCGGCAAAGAACTGCGCGTCGGCTTCGCTGAAATCAATCGGTGCGATGGTGTCGATGTCGATCATCGACACCGCCGCTGCCGGCACATCGGCAAGCGGTGCGGGCGCTTCCACCGGCACATCCACAGGGGTGATGTCCGGCTCTGCGGCAGCCGGGCTCTCTTCCACCACCGCAGGGGCAGTGGCATCGACGCTCTCCAGCGACGGATGCAGCCCGGCAGCGTCCTCCAGCGACAATGCCTCCATCGCATGCAGCGACAACACGTCGTCGGCATTGTCCAGCGCATCGGCATCGAAACGGAACACGACGTCGTCACTTGCAGAAACCGCGTCATGTTCGGCGGCCACCGGGTCGAACCCCGGTGCGGCATGCGCGCCGGTCTCGATGGACAGCGAGGCGTCGGCGGCGTCCTCTACGTCCAGGCCGCTTGTCGCATCGGACTGCACTGGCAGAGCCGCCTCCGACAGCGTCCACTGGGTGGCGGCGCCCTGCCCTGCATCAAGCTGTTCGAAACTGACCGGATCGAAGCTGGCAAACGTCGGACTGCGCTCATCGTCCGCTGGAGCGAGCGGATCGGCCTCAGGATGGAACGGTGCCAGATCCCATTGCGGGACCTCGGGTGCAGGTGCACTGGAGGCGGCAAAGACCAGCGGTGCATCCGACTCGTCACGCAGCGACAGCGGCGCGGAGGCGACGGATTCCAGCCCACCGAACATCAAGCTGTTGTCCGCCGCTGCAGGCGAAGGCCTGGGCGGTGGCGGATCGAAGGTGAAGTCCGGCAGCGGTACCGGCACCTCACCGGGTGCCGGCGCGGCCGACTGTACCGGGATCTCGATGTGCTCTGGCTGCAGTGCCTCGCCCTGCAGCACGACCGGCTCACGCTCGATCGACTGCGGCACGGACGCTGCCGGCTCAGCCGCATCGTGGTCCGGCAACGGCCAGTAGCGCAGCGCCTCAAGGCTGCTGCGGGTGATGTCGAGGATGTCCTCGCGACCCGGACGACGGTCGCGCAGGGCTTCCAGGTAGTACTCCAGGCTGGCCATGGCGTCGGCCAGGGTGTCCAGCTGGCGGCCACTCGGCACGCGCTGGCGACCGATCAGCTCGGCTTCGATGTACTGCTGCACACCGCGCAGGTAATCGGCGGCGGTACCCAGGTCGAGCATGCGCAGCGCACCGGACACATCGCCCAGCAGGCGCGGCACATCCTGCAGCTCGGCATGGTTCCAGCTGGTTTCAATGAACGCGACGAAGTGCTCGCGCGCGGCGGCGAAGTTGGCGATGGCCTCGTGCGCCAGCACCTCTACCGTGCGCCGGTTCTCCACTGCGCTCGGATCGTCCTGGCCACTGCCGCCGGCGCCCAGGTGGGCGACCTGGTCATCCAGCGACGCATCCACGTAGAGCAGCGCCCCGGCGATATCCAGCAGCAGGTTTTCGTCGATCTGCTGGCGGCCCTCGACCACGCCACGCAGGGCATCACGTTGCTGCACGACCACGCCGCGGGCCACGCCCAGGCCCATCATGCCCAGCGTATCGGCGACCGCACCGAGCTCGTTGGCCTGGGTCTGCAGCTGCTCCGGCGCACCGCCGGTACGCAGGTGCAGGTCCAGCGCATCCTTGATGCGCAGCAGTTCTTCCTTCACTGCACTGCCCACGGTATCGAGCAGCTCGCGGTTGCGCCCGCTCAAGCTGCCACGGGCATGGTCCAGCTCGGCCTCGGTGGCAGTGATGCTGTCCGGTGCGAATGCCAGCAGCACGCTGTCATGCACGCCCTCTTCGCCACGTGCGGCACGGATCTCATTCAGCAGCGGCATCAGCACGATCGGGATGTCACGGTGACCGTTCTGCAGGCGCTCCAGGTAATCGGGCAGCAGCACGCTGCCACGCATCAGGGTCGCGCAGGCTTCATCCCGATCGGCCACGCCACCGGCGCCGATGGCATTGGCCAGCTGTTCCAGCTCCTCGGCCACCATGGCCGGGGCGTACAGCTCGACCATGCGCAGGGTGCCCTGTACCTGGTGCAGGTAGCCGGCACAGATGCGCATGCGGCTGGCGTCGGTCGGGTCTTCCGCGTAGTACTCGACTTCGTTGCGCACCTGGCGCAGGGTCTCGTCCAGCTCGGGCTTGACCCAGCCCAGCGCTGCGTGGCTCATCGCATCGCGCAGACTGCTCATGGACGCGCTCCGTTCGCCGCCGCGCGGAAGCCGCGCGAGTTCTGGCGTGGGGAATGGAAATGCTTCATCGACTGGTTCCTTGCTCGCCGCCCTGCCCGCGTCACGCCGGCAGCTTGAAGTCGGCGACCGAACGACGCAGGTCGGCCGCCAGCTGCGCGAGGTGGCCGATCGATTCGGCGGTCTGCCCGGCACCCTGCGAGGTCTGGCCGGTGATCTGCCGGATCACGCCCATGGTGCGGGTGATGTCCGAGGCCGCAGCCGACTGCTGCTGGGCGGCGATGGAGATGTTCTTGATGAGGGTGTTCAGTGCATTGGACACGCGCTCGATCTCGGTCAGCGCGGTGCCGGCGTCCTCGGCCAGGCGTGCACCGGACACCACTTCGGCGGTGGTCTGTTCCATCGAGGTGACCGCTTCGTTGGTATCGGCCTGGATCGCCTGCACCAGGTTCTCGATGCGTCGGGTCGCGCCGGAGGTACGTTCTGCCAGGCGCTGCACTTCGTCGGCCACGACCGCGAAACCGCGACCCGCTTCACCGGCCGACGCCGCCTGCACTGCCGCGTTCAACGCCAGGATGTTGGTCTGTTCGGAAATGTCGTTGATCAGTTCCACGATCGAGCCGATTTCCTGCGACGACTCACCCAGGCGCTTGATGCGCTTGGAGGTTTCCTGGATCTGGTCACGGATCTGGTCCATGCCCTGGATGGTCTCGCGCACCACGCCGGCACCTTCGGCGGCGATCACCACCGAACGTTGTGCCACGTCGGCCGACTCGGCCGAGTTGCGCGACACCTGTTCGATGCTCGCCGCGATTTCGCCGATGCGGTCCGACGCCGAGGTGATCTGGTTGGCCTGGTGGCCCGCCGCCTCTGCCAGCTGCATGGCGGTGGCCTGGGTTTCCTGGGTGGACAGCGCGACCTTGGCCGAGGTGTCGTTGATGGTGGTCACCAGGTGGCGCAGCTCGTCGACGGCGTAATTGATCGCGTCGGCGATGGCGCCGGTCATGTCCTCGGTCACCGAGGCCTTCACCGTCAGGTCGCCCTCACCCAGCGAGGAGATTTCGTCCAGCAGCCGCATGATCGCCTGCTGGTTGCGGCTGTTGAATTCCACCTGGGTCTGGTAACGCAGTTCCTGCTCGCGCGAGCGGCTGCGCACGTTGGTGGAAACGAAGCCGATGATCGCGATCAGCGACAGCGCACCGGACACCACACCGATCCAGAAGTTCGGGAACAGGCGGGTGTCAGACACCGAGCCGAATGAGGAGAACGCGTCGAACAGCTTGCGGCTGTCATCCAGCATGTGGGCCGAACCCTGGCCCAGCGCGGTGGCTGCGGACTGCGCCGCGAACAGCTGGCGCGAGCTGGCCAGGATCGCGTCAGCGTCCTGCTTCATCGCTTCCCACTTCTGCTGCGACTGCTCCAGTGCGGCGACGGCGGCGGCACCGCGCACGGCGGTGATGCCCAGTTCCTCGTTGCCGTTGCGCAGGCCGTCGAGCACCTGCGAGAACACGGTGATGTCGCGTGCCAGTGCATCGCCGGACGTCGCTGCGGCGCTGCCACCGGCGCGCATTTCGGTCACGCGACGGGCCATCGAGCCGGCCACCACCACCTGCTGCAGGGCGCTGTACACCTGCGACGACGGCGCGCCGGAGGCCGACATCGCACGCACCAGCTCGTTCAGCTGGGCCTGCAGGCCCGGCACCGCACCGGTGAAGTTGTTGGCGTTGCCAGCCAGCGCCAGCACCGCCGGTTCACTGGCGACCAGCTGCCCGGCCTGCTTGCCCAGCGGCGCCCAGGTCTCGCCCAGGGTGGCGATGGCACCGGACACGCCCGGCTCTTTGCCGTAGCGCCCCTGCAGTGTCGACACGTTCTGTTCGATCGCGTTGCGGGTCGCCTTGAAGGCGGTGAACGCCTGCGCGTTGCCGCCCACCGCGTCACGGCCCTGGTTGGCCAGCTGCTGCGACAGCACCTGCAGGTCGGCCGCCTTGGAACCGGCATCGGCCAGGCGACTGCCCTGCCAGGTGGCGACGCCGGTGTTGACGCCGAACAGGATCATCGATGCCAGCAGCAGGAACAGCCAGAGGTTGCTGCCGCCCAGCCGCAGCTTGCCGGTCTTGGTGGCGTCCGAAGCAGTACTCATCGTTCAACCTCGATCTTCAGTGCAGGGGGCGATGCCCGGCCTCAGGCCGCGGCTTGCCGGAATTCAGGGGTACGCGACAGCAGCGAGAGGGAGAACACGCCCCAGTCGTGGCCGTCGGCGTGGAAGGCGCGATCGACGAAGTGGCCGTAGCGCCCTTCGGCCAGCGTGCCGGCCGCGATCTGCTGGTCCAGTTCAAAGCTGCGCTGGCCGAACAGTTCATCGATGGTCAGGGCGACGTCGCCGCCGGCCTGGCGCATGATCAGCACGCGCTGGCCTTCCTGCTGCACGGTACGCGTGCCTTCCAGGAAGTACTTCAGGTCGACCACCGGGAACAGGTTGCCGCGCAGATTGCCCACGCCCAGCAGCCACGGCTGCGCGCACGGCACCGGGGTCACCGGCGGCATCGGCACGATTTCCACCACTTCGCGGAAATCGGACACCAGCCGGCGCTGGCCGACGCGGTAACCCACGCCACGCCAGAGGTCCTGGGCGAACTGCCGCTCGGGCAGCTGCACCGCGTGGGCCAGGCTGCGCCGTTCGTAGGCTTCGAGAATGTCGAAGGGCGAGCGCATCAGGCCACCAGTTCGTTGATCCGCGCGATCAGTTCATCCTCGCGCGGCGGCTTGACGATGTAATCGGCCGCGCCCTGGCGCAGGCCCCATGCCTTGTCGGTTTCCATCGCCTTGGTGCTGACGATGATCACCGGGATGTGCTTGATGGCCGCATCACGGGCCATCGCGCGGGTGGCCTGGAAGCCGCTCATGCCGGGCAGGACCACGTCCATCAGCACCAGCTGCGGCACCTGGTCGCGGACCAGCTGCAGTCCATCCTCGGCATTGTCCGCCTCCAGCACCTCGTGGCCGGCACGGCGCAGCCACTGGGTGAACACCGCGCGGTCGGTCGGTGAATCCTCGATCAGAACGATACGAGCCATTGTGCCTTTCCCCCCTGGTCAGGCGTTGACGTATGTGCGGATGGCACCCAGCAGTTCTTCACGCGTGAAAGGCTTCGTCAGGTACTGCTCCGAGCCGACGATGCGTCCCCGCGCCTTGTCGAACAGGCCATCCTTGGACGAGAGCATGATGACCGGGGTCGCCTTGAACAGCTGGTTGCCCTTGATCAGCGCACAGGTCTGGTACCCGTCCAGGCGCGGCATCATGATGTCGACGAAGATGATCTGCGGCTGCTGGTCTGCGATCTTCGCAAGCGCTTCGAAGCCGTCGGTGGCGGTGACCACCTCGCAGCCTTCGCGCTTGAGCAGCGTTTCCGCAGTCCTGCGGATGGTCTTCGAATCATCGATGACCATCACCCGGAGTCCTGCGAGTTCCCCGCCCGCAGTCGTGTTTTCAGTCATTGCCTATCCCCAAGCGCACGGCCCGATCTCTGGCGGGGGCCGCTACGAAAGCGTATCTATATCGCACTTTCCGCGCCCGCTTCAAGGCCGCCCCATGGCGCGGGGCATGGCACCCGCCTGAACGTGACGGGTTTCGCAATGCGTGCGCGACCGCCGGGCGGACGCTGCGTTGCAGGACGGCGGGGAGGCGCGCGAGCGGCGTTGCCGCTACCATCAACGCCTTGCCTGACAGGTGCGCCCATGCCGTTGAACGTCATCGTGGTGATGGATCCCATCGCCCACATCAAGATCGCCAAGGACACCACCTTCGCCATGCTGCTGGAAGCCCAGCGCCGCGGCCATGCCCTGCACTACGTGCGCCCGGGCGGCCTGGCCCTGGAGGGTGGCGTAGCGGTGGCCCAGACCGCGCCGCTGCAGGTGCGCGACGACCCGGCCGGCTGGTATGAGCTGGGCGCGTTCAGCCGCACCGAGTTCGGCCCCGGCCAGATCGTGCTGATGCGCAAGGACCCGCCGGTCGACGCCGAGTACATCTACGACACCCAGGTGCTGGACGTGGCCGCAGCGGCTGGCGCCTGCGTGGTCAACAACCCGCAGGGCCTGCGCGACTACAACGAGAAGCTGGCCGCGCTGCTGTTCCCGCAGTGCTGTCCGCCGACCCTGGTCAGCCGCGACGCGAAGGTCTTGAAGGCCTTTGCGCTGGAGCACGGCCAGGCCGTGCTGAAGCCGCTGGACGGCATGGGCGGCCGCTCGATCTTCCGCAGCGGCCAGGGCGATCCGAATCTGAACGTGATTCTGGAAACCCTGACCGACGGCGGCCGCAAGCTGGCGCTGGCCCAGAAGTTCATTCCCGACATCACCGCCGGCGACAAGCGCATCCTGCTGGTCGATGGCGAACCGGTGGACTACTGCCTGGCGCGCATCCCGCAGGGCGATGAATTCCGCGGCAACCTGGCCGCCGGCGGCCGTGGCGAAGGCCGCCCGCTGAGCGAGCGCGACCGCTGGATCGCCGCCCAGGTCGGCCCGGAGATGAAGCGCCGCGGCATGCGCTTCGTCGGCCTGGACGTGATCGGCGATTACCTGACCGAGGTCAACGTGACCAGCCCGACCTGCGTGCGCGAACTGGACGCGCAGTACGGCCTGAACATCGCTGGCACCCTGTTCGACGCACTCGAGGCCGGCCTGCGCTGATGTCTGCCGCACCTGCCGTCCTGCCCCCGCCGCCGCGCGAAGCGCAACGGCTGGGGGCGACCATCGCGCTGTCGGTGCTGGTCCACGCCCTGCTGATCCTGGGCGTGGGCTTCGCCGTGAAGGGCGATGCGCCGCTGGTGCCGACACTGGAAGTCATCTTCAGCCAGACCCGCACCGTGCTGACCCCGAAGCAGGCCGATTTCCTGGCCGCGGCCAACCAGGAAGGCGGTGGCGAGCACGACCGCGCACAGCGTCCGCGCGACAACCAGGCCGGCATCGTGCCGCAGGCCCAGTCCGGAATCAGCCCGGTTCCACAGCAGCAGCAATCGGCCGCGCCGGTTCCGCCGCCACAGGCACGGGTGGTCAGCAGCCGCAATGGCGAAGAGGTGGTGGCGCAGGCGCAGTCCCGCCCCACGCCGGATCAGCCCGAACCGGATGCGCCCTTGAGCGCACGCGAACAGCGCGACGTGGAGATGGCGCGGCTGGCTGCCGAAGTACATCTGCGCTCGGCGCAGTACGCCAAGCGCCCGAACCGCAAGTTCGTGTCGGCCAGCACGCGTGAGTATGCCTATGCCAATTACCTGCGCGCCTGGGTCGACCGTGCCGAGAAGGTAGGCAACCTGAATTACCCGGATGAGGCGCGGCAGCGCCGCCTCGGCGGCCAGGTAGTGATCAGCGTGGGCGTGCGCCGCGATGGCAGCGTGGAGAGCAGCCGGATCCTGCGTTCGAGCGGGACGCCGCTGCTGGATGAGGCCGCCCTGCGGGTGGTGCAGCTGGCCCAGCCGTTCCCGCCCTTGCCGAAGACCGAGGATGAGATCGACATCCTGCAGGTTACCCGTACGTGGGTGTTCCTGCCGGGCGGCACCCTGCACGACGACCGATAGGGTTTTGGTGCCCGGGCCTGCGGCCCGGGACCCGCTGGAAGGCTAGAGCAACGGCAACAGCAACAGCGGCGGTTGGGCCGTGGGTTTGGCGGGGCGGTGTGGGCTTGCAGGACACGCCGTAAACCCGTCCCTGGGGGCTCGATGGCGCCTTGCTCGTGTGCGCTGTCCTGCGCACACGGCAAGACCGGGGTTGGGCGTCCTGCCCAACCCGCCCGAGGCATGCCTCGGGCCCATGGCGCCAACGGTCCTGCAAGCCCACACCGCCCCACCTCTGACAGATCGCGGCGCATTTTTGCTATTGGTAGGTGTCGACCTTGGTCGACACACATCCACGCTACGCGTGGATGCGAGCGAAGCGATCCGCTTTTGACTTTGATTTTCTTTTTTGATTTTCCGTGGCGGACGCACACGGAAACTGTCAGAGGTCGGGCGGGGTGGGTTCGCGGGGGTGTCCGCGGCATGGATGCCGCGGCCAAGCCCCCATGGACGGGTTTACGGCGTCCCCCGCGAACCCACCCCGCCCGGCCAAGCGCGGCTTTTGGTTTATGCGATCAACCAACCCCGCCACGAGGGGCTCAGCCGTTGGCCTTCGCCTTCGCCTCGCGCGCGGCCTGCTGCTCGACCAGGGTCAGCGCCACATTGTCACGCAGGTACGCCGGCTCGACCTTCTCCGGTGCAATGGCTTCGCCGCGAGCGAACGCCGGCACCGCCAGTGCCAATACATCCGACGCCCGCGGCAGCGCCGTCGCATCAAAGCCGCACAGGCCGGTGCCCAGCTGGGTCACCAGTGCCCCCTCGGCTGCACCGAAACCGGTGCCGACACCGTAGGCCGACATCCCTTCCGGCAGCGCAACTGCAGCGGGTGCGCACACGCGCTCGGCATCACGTGCCACCGGCAGGCCGTCTACACGCTCGAAGCGCGCGACGTACAACTCCCCCATCCGTGCGTCGATCGCCGACAGGATCTGCGTTTCGTCCGCCGGTGCCCGCAGCGCCAGCGCCTGCAGTGTCGAGACCGGCAGCAACGGCCGATCCAGTGCCAGCGCAATGCCTTGCGCGATGGCGATCGCCAGGCGCACGCCGGTGAACGCACCCGGGCCGCGGCTGAGCGCGATACCGTCCAGCTGCCGGCGGCTGATGCCGGCTTCGGCCAGCAGCGCCTCCGCCCACGGCAGGCTCAGTTCGGCATGCCGGCGCGGGGCGATCTCGAAGCGTTCCAGCACCTGCCCATCGACATGCAGGGCAACGGAACAGGCTTCGGTGGCGGTTTCAAAGGCGAGCAGTTTCATCGGATCGGGTCAGAACAGGGGGAACGTGGCACCGGGCGCCGGCTCGGGGCCGGTCGCAACGGCGGCCGGAGCAGCCGCATCATCGGCCACGGGCGCCCATTGTGGCGTAAAGAAGGCCTGCACATCGGCCAGGCTGCGGGTACGGCGGAATGGCGGCAGTGAATCGAGGAAGACCCGGCCATAGCCACGGTTGAGCAGGCGCGGGTCGCACAATACCAACACACCACGGTCGCTCTCGCTGCGGATCAGGCGACCGACGCCCTGTTTCAGCGCGATCACCGCCTGCGGCAGCTGCTCATCGCGGAACGGATTGCCACCCTGGCTGCGGATCGCCTCCAGCCGTGCCTCGTACACCGGATCGTCCGGCGCCGCGAACGGCAGCTTGTCGATCATCACCACGCTCAGCGCCTCGCCCACCACGTCCACGCCCTCGCGGAAACTGGCCGAGCCCAGCAGCACGCCATTGCCCGATTCGCGGAAGCGCTGCAGCAGCGTCGCGCGCGGCGCCTCGCCCTGCACGAACAACGGCCATGGCCCATCACGCAGTGCCTCGGCGGCCTCGCGCAATGCACGGTGCGAGGCAAACAACAGGAATGCCCTGCCCTGCGACGCCTGCAACACCGGCCGCAGGGTCTGGATCAACGCAGTACCGAAGCCCCGCGCAGCCGGATCAGGCAGGCCTTCGGGCAGGTAGCACAATGCCTGCTCGGGCCAATTGAACGGACTCGGCTGGACCAGGATGTGCGGATCGTCCAGGCCCAGGCGGGTGGCGATGTGGTCGAAGCCACCGCCCACGGTCAGCGTCGCCGAGGTGAAGATCCATGCCGCGCGACTGCGTTCGCGATGCTCACGCAACGGGCCGGACACATCCATCGGCGTGCGCTGGCAGCGAAAACCACGTGGCGTGAGCTCGTACCAGAGCACATCAGCGGCAGTGGCGGTTTCCGCCGGGTCGGTATCGAAATCGAGGGCAGGTTCGTCATCGCCCAGCCAGCGGCTGAGCCGCGAGACCGCCTCGCGCGCCCGCGCATGGCAGGCATCCAGGCCCGCCGCGGCTTCGCGCAGCGGCTGCAGTGCCTGCTCCAGCGTCACCAACCCCGCCATCACCGTATCGAATCCATCGCGCACCTGCGGCATCGCCAACGCGCGCCATTGCGTGCCACGCGGCGGTAGTCCCTCCATCGCCGAACGCAGGGCCAGCAGCGCCTGCTGCAACTGGTCGACCGGTTCCTGCAGCGCCGACTGCGCGCCGCCGACGCCACGCGCTTCGGCCAGGCAGTCGCGGCCCAGTTCCTGCCACGGGCGCATGCCGAAACCTTCGCCGAAGAACTGCGCGGCCAATTCGGGCAGCTGGTGTGCCTCGTCGATGACGAAGGCCTGCGCCCCCGGCAGCAATTCACCGAAGCCATCCTGCTTCAGAGCCAGATCGGCCAGCAGCAGATGATGGTTGACCACCACCACGTCGGCGGCCTGCGCACGCTGCCGCGCGCGCACCACGAAGCAGTCATCCCAGAACGGGCAGTCGGTACCCAGGCAGTTGTCGACCGTGGAAGTGACCATCGGCAGCAGCGGCGAGTCATCGGCCAGGCCTTCCAGTTCGGCGATGTCACCGAACTCCGAACGACCGGACCAGGCCAGGATGCGCTGGAACTGCGCCGCCTGTTCGGGGCTGGAAAAACGCGGCTCGCCGCGCGCCTGCTGCAGGCGATAGCGGCACAGGTAGTTCGCGCGCCCCTTCAGCAGCGCACTGCGCAGGCCGACACCAAGTGCCTGACGCACCCGTGGCAGATCGCGGTGGTAGAGCTGGTCCTGCAGCGCGCGGGTTCCGGTGGAAATGATGGTACGCAACCCGGACAGCAGCACCGGCACCAGATAGGCAAAGGTCTTGCCAGTGCCGGTACCGGCCTCGGCCAGCAGCAGGTCACGCTGCTGCAGCGCATCGGCGATGGCTTCGGTCAGGTGCAGCTGTGCCGGACGCGGGACGAAGGCATCCAGGTGCGAGGCGAGCGCGCCGCCGTCGCTGAGGGCTTCGCGGCTGGCATGGACTAGGTCGGACATCAGAGGGAAAGGATACCCGGCCGGGCGCTGCCCGGCACCCGTTTCAAGCCAGAGCCGGAGCAACAGCAACGGCAACGGCGGTCATGGCTCTGGGTTGCACGGAGGGCTGGCGGGGGACTGTGGGTTTGCGGGGACGCCGTAGACCCGTCCTTGGGGGCTTGGCCGCGGCATCCATGCCGCGGACACCCCGCAAACCCACAGTCCCCGCCTTCGACAGTTTCCCGGTGACGGAGGGACGTGCTTCGCAAAGTCGAGCTTGCTCGACTGGCAGTTCAGAAGCGGTGGGAGGAACGGGGAAAGAGGATGAATTACCGCGAGCGCGCGCAGCGTGCGACCCGCTTTTGATTTTCTTTTTCTCTTCCGTGGCTGGACGCACACGGAAACTGTCAGGGGCCGGGCGGGTGGGCTGCGCAGGGGCGTGAGCCGCATGGATGCGGCGACCGAGCTTACATGGACGTACTTGCAGCGTCCCCTGCGCAGCCCACCCGCCCGGCCCAATCACATGACCCGCATTTTGCGGCCAGCCACGAGGGGCTGCGCCGTTGGCTGAAAACTCAGTACCGCTTGATCCCCGGCACCGTGCAGCCCTCAATCTGCGCATGCGCCGACACCGCATTCTCCTTCTCGCCCCGCGCCAGGCGCGACTGCTCGATCGTCGCCCAATGCCGGCGGCACAGCGGCCCTGTCTTCGAGCCCAGGTCGACCGCCTTGCGCGCGAACGCCTCCGCCTGCGCCCACTGCCCCTGCAGCAGCGCCAGCTCGGCGCGCTCCTGCAGCACCGCCGGGTCACCAGCGACGATCTCCAGCGCATGGTCCAGGCTGCTGGCGGCACCGGCCAGATCGTTGGCCTGGCGTTGTGCCTGCGCGGTCACCCGCAGATCTTCCACCTGCGAGTCACGCAACGGCTGCACCGACAACTCCTTGTCATCCGGGCCAGCGGCTGCGTCAACTGCGGCCAGGCGCTGCGCCGGCGTGGTGGTATCGACCGGCTTGACCACCGGCGGTGCACTGCTCACGCAAGCGGCCAAGGCCAGGCTGAGGCCGGTCAGGGCCAGGGGCTGCAGCAGGGATCGCATGTTCATCGGCATCATCGGCTCGGGGGAGGAGTGGCGGCGGCGGGTGTCGCGGCAGGTTCGGCAGGCGCTTCCGGCTTGCGGTCCAGGCCGAACCAGCTGCGCCAGCCACCACCCTCGCCTTCGGCCTCGCCCTGCCCATCCGGCGACACCGCCGGTGCACAGGGCGCATAGGCCGGCGCATAGCCGACCACGAACGGGAAGCGGCGCGCTCCCGGGCAGCCTTCGTCGGTCGTGTTGAGGCCGCTGGCGGCCACCGACTGCCAGTCCAGGCCTTTGTTGCTGACCCGCAGCGGCGCACTGGGAAGACGCTGGAAGATGCCCGACCAGACCCGCATCGCGCCGGTGGCACCGTACAGGCCAGCCTGCTCGTTCTGGTCGTTGCCGATCCAGATCACCGCCAGGTGATCCCCGGTGTAACCGGCATACCAGCTGTCACGACCATCGTTGGTGGTACCGGTCTTGCCGGCCGGCTGCAGGCGGCTGAGGCCATCGGCGTTGAGCCGCTGCGCGGTGCCGCTGGCAACCACCTGCTGCAGACCGACACTGATCAGGTTGGCGGCAATCGAATCGCCTTCCTGGGCCGGTGCCGGGGTCTTGTCGTAACGCTTGAGCAGCTTGCCCTGCGGATCGAGCACGCCACGCACCGCATGCAATGGCTGGATTTCGCCACCGGACGCGAGGAACTGGTACAGCTGTGCCATCGCGTATGGGCTCTGGTCGGTCGAACCGAGGATCACCGCCGGATTCGCTTCGGCCTTGATGCCGGCCAGCACGTGGATCAGCTGGGTCACACGCTCGGGGCCGACCTGCATGCCCACGCGCACCGTGGCCTGGTTGTAGGAATGCGCCAGCGCGTCGATCAGGCGCACGGTGCCGTGGCTGCGGTTGTCCGCGTTGCCCGGGCTCCAGTTGCGGCCACGGCCGAGCTGCACCGTCACCGGCGAATCGTCGACCCAGCTGGCCAGCGAGTAGCGGTCCGGCTGCGCCAGCGCCAGCAGGTACACGAACGGCTTCAACAGCGAGCCGACCGGGCGTTGTGCTTCGATCGCTCGATTGAACCCCACCTCGGACACCTCACGGCTGCCGATCACCGCCAGCACGTCACCGTTGTGCACGTCGGTCAGCACCATGCCGGCCTGCAGTTCGGGACGGCGCTTGCTTTCCAGCGACTTGATGGTGCGGGTCACCGCGCCTTCGGCATAGGCCTGCGCAGACGGCGACATGCCGGTCATCACGCTCAGGCCGGCGCCCTGCAGCGCCGATTCCGGATAGTCATGGCCGAGCTGGCGGCGAACCAGGTCCACATAGGCCGGGAAGCGGTTGGCCGCCACCAGGCCCGGCGTCTTGGGCACGCCCAGCGGCGCCTTCAACGCACGCTGGTACTCGGCATCGTCGATCAGCGTCGCCTCATGCAGCTTGCCTAGCACGAAATTACGGCGATCCAGCGCGCGTTCCGGGTTGCGCCGCGGATCGTAGTAGGACGGGCCCTTGACCAGGCCGATCAGCAGCGCGATCTGCTCGGTTTCCAGCGATTGCAGGTCACGGCCGAACCAGAACTCGGCGCCGGAAGACATGCCGTGGATGGCCTGGCTGCCGCGCTGGCCCAGGTACACCTGGTTGAGATAGGCCTCGAAGATGGTGCGCTTGTCGTAGCGCGCCTCCATGATCAGCGCGTACAGCACTTCATTGAATTTGCGGGTGACCGTCTGTTCCTTGCCGATCCCGAGCAGGCCGCTGCGGGCCAGCTGCTGGGTCAGCGTGGACGCCCCCTGGCGACTCTGGCCACCGGAACGGACCGTCACCCACACCGCGCGCGCGATGCCGGACAGATCGATGCCGTGGTGACGGTTGAAGTCCTTGTCCTCCACCGCCTGCAGGCCGGTCACCAGCAGGTCCGGCGCCTCGTCCATGCGGATCAGGCGGCGTTCTTCCTGCTTCTGCCCGTACAGGGTGGCAATACGCGCCGGGTCCAGGCGCGCAGCCTTCAGCGCCTTGCGGTTGTCGGCATCACGCAGCGACGCGACCGCACCGTCTGCCAGCGACAGTTCCAGCCGACGCGGTGCGACGCGGCCATCCACATCGTTGTAGCCACGGCTGGAAATGACAAAGCGCCCGCCGTTCACCGCATAGGTCGCCGGCTCCTTGCCCTGCCCGTCATCGCGGTAGGCGGATGCGGCGAGTTCGGTCTTCAGGGTCGCCGCGTCCATCGCCTTGCCGGGCGTGAGCACCAGCGGCCGCGCATATACCCGGGTCGGGATCTGCCAACGCAGTTCACCGAAGCGCTGGGTCACCTGTTGGTTCAGGTACAGCGTATAAGGGATCAGGAAGCCCAATCCCAACGCGACCGCAGCCATGCTCCAGGTGATCAGGCGACGCCGCCACAGCGGGCTGTCGTCCTGCTGGTCGTCGTCGAAATCGTCGATGTCGTCGGAATCGTAGCGTCGGGGCACGGGCATGCAGGCAGGTAGGGTCTGGCGAGTCTAACGCAGGCGCCGCGGTGGCTGGCAGGCGATGGCCCGCGGTTTCACTGCAGTTCAAGCAGCGCGCGGCGCCTGCCACCCAGCCCACGCGCCCGCAAGCGCTGCCCAGCCCCCTTTCCAGCCGCCCCCCGCCAGGCAGACGTTGGCCAGGCGTGCGATCAACCGCGGCGCATCATGGGCGATCCAGCCTGCCGGCACATCCACACGGCGATACAGCTGCAGGCGCGACCAGGCCATGCGCCAGGCGAGCGCGTGAAGTCCCTGGAAGCGCTCCGGCGCCACCACCACGCCGCGCTGCCCCAGCAGATCGGCCAGGGCCAGCAGGCGCCCGGCCGTGCGCTGGCGCGCCTGTGAATCGAACAGATCGAGATGGCGCAGGCGTTGCAGGAAACCGCGGCGACTGGCACCGATCTGGTTGTTGCCATGCTGCCGGTAGTCGATGGTCGGTTCGGCCAGCATGTCCAATCCTCCACGCAGCGATGCGTGGACCGCCAGCCATTCGTCGTGGCTCCAGCCCGGCGGGACCGGCAGCGATCCGGCCAGCAGCCCGCGGCGCAGCGCACAGGTGGCACCGGTGATGAAGTTGCGCAGCAGGATCGCGTCGATCGCAAGGCCCGAGCGTTCCAGCTCGACCTCGGCCGGATGGACCACCAGTACCTCCAGCAGCCGCTGGCCAAGCGGCGCGCCCTGCGCGTCCACCAGCCATGCATCGCTGTGCAGCAGCAACAGGCCCTGGTCGGCGTGGAAGCGCTCCACGTAGCGGCGGACACGCCCCGCATGCCAGACATCATCCTGGTCGCACAGGAACAGGATGTCGGCCTGGCAACGCATCAGTGCATCGGCGAAATTGCGCACATAGCCGAGATTGCGCGCGTGCTGGACGATCTCGACACGGATGCCCAGCGCCTGTGCACGCGGCACGAAGGCCTGCAGCAGCTGCAGCGTCTGGTCGCTGGAACCGTCATCGCCGATCATGACTTCGTTCACCGGAAGATCCTGGTCGAGGATGCTGTCCAGCTGCGCCTGCAGGTAGCGCGCACCGTTGTAGGTGCACAGCGCGACGCCAATGCGCTCGGCAGGGGCCGATCGGGATGGCGCGTCAGGCATCGAACGTACTCGCGGAAACAAGGGCCGGGGGATGGTAGCAGAGCCCCTCCCAAGAGGATGGATACGATGGCTGGCTAGCCGTTGCCGGGATACGCAGCGATCCGCTGCACGGCCTGGGCCGCGCTCATCGGTCGCCACGTGTCCGCGTCGGGCTGGAACGGCCGCGGATGTACGTCCAGCAGCGCCTGCAGTGGGCCATTGTCCGCAATCAGATCCTGCTGCAGGCGTGACACCGGACCACGCGCCCGCGGCAGCACCGCAGCCAGGCCCCGCAGTGCCGCGCCCGGCAACGGCAGCGCCAATGTCGGCTGTGCCAGGCTGGCGTGCACGCGGCGGAACATCGCGTGATAGGGCAGGCGCTCGCCACCGCCGATTTCCAGCACCCGTGCCGACGCTGCACCGGTGGCGATGCAGGCCACCACGGCGCGGGCGATATCGTCGGCATGCACCGGTTGGCGCAGGCCTCCCACCAGCGGAATTGGAAACAGGCGCAGACGCAGCGCACGCTGCACGATCGGGGTGATGCTGCGGTCGATGCCGGCGCCATAGATCAGGGTCGGCCGCAGGATCGTCCAGCCCATGCCAAGACGCTCGGCCTGCGCGATCAGGCCCGCTTCGCCCCGCTGCAGCATCGCCACGACGTCCTGCTCGTCGGCCTGCTCGGAATTCTGCTTGCTCAGCACGCTCATCGAACTGGTGGCGATGACCTGCCGCGCGGGGGCCGCCGTCTGCCGCGACAACCACTGCGCCAATGCTTCAAGGGGGCCGAAGCTGGCAATCGCCTGCCAGTCCGGAGACGGCACACTGTCCAGCGCAGCCGCCAGGTCCCCGCACAGCCACTGCACGCCGTCCTGTGCCGGCTGCGGTTGCCGGCTCACCGCCTGTACCCGCCCATGCGCCTGCACCAGGCGCGGCAGCAGGAACCGGCCGATCTGGCTGGTGGCTCCGGAAACAAGGACGGTCATCGGCACTCCGTGGGGATGTTGCGAGGGGTGGCTACTATAGCGGTCCCTCCGGCAGCGGCGGGCTCAGGGCGACGACACCCCGATGTCGCGCAGGCGCTGCCGCAACTGCTGGTACTCGCTGCTGGAAGGGCCGACGCCAAGCTCGCCCGCCTGCTGGAGCGCACGTTCGGCAAAGGCGACATCTCCGTTGCCCAATCGTTCGCTGCCAATCGCAAGCCAACGCTGCGCGAGGCGCTGGCGGGCCGCAGGCAGGCCGCCGGCGGTGGGAGACAACGTCTGCCAGGCCTGCAGGCAGGCACCTGCAGCCTGCACCCGGTTCTGCCGGAGGTTGTCGTCGAAACAACGGCGACTGGCAGGCAGCAGGCGCGCGGCCGCGGCCTTCACCCGTGAATCGCGCGGTGCCAGCGCCTGTGCTTCGCGAAGGGCATCGAATGCGCTGTGCCCCGGCGGGCTGATCCATTGGCCTGCGCGCTCGGCGCGTTCGATCCGGCGCAGGTGATCGCGCAGCTCGCGTTCACGCTGCGCGTTGCTCACTGCGGGCTGCTGCAGTGCCTCCCGGGCCTGCCGTGCACGCTGCAGGCGCTGCACCAGTTGCTGGCGTGCCGCCTGCGAAGCGCCCAGTGCTTCGGCCAGCACGGCATCACGCTGCGCCGCCTCGAACTGGAAATCGTCGGCCTGGATCTGGCTTCGCGCCAGCACCGCCTGCAGCACCTGCTCGCGGCCCCGCTGGGCAGTGGGATCGTCCGGCGCCACCGCCAGCACGGCCAGGAACCCCTTTGCGGCAGGTTCCAGCTGCTGTCGCTGAAGTGCGCGCTGTGCCTGCCGCAAGCGCTCGTCGACCGCCCGTGCCAGGGCCTCCTGGCTGGCGGGAAGATCGGCGTGGCCTGCATCGAACAGGCGCGCGCGCTGCAACGTCGCAGCGGCTTCAGCCAGTTCCCCGCGTCCGGCCAGCGCGCGCGCGTGCTGCAGCAGATCGCTCAGTGCATCCTCGCGCCCCTCCAGAGCGGGCAGGTTGTCCGGCTGCAGTGCCAGGATGCGCTGGAACAGCGGCAGCGCACTGCTGTCGCCATCGTCCAGCCGGCCGGCCGCAAACGCATTGCGGGCCTGGGCCAGCAATGCGCCGATACCGGCGCCGGCGCTACGCCGCGCCTGCAGTTGGCGGGCCACGGCGTCGGCGTCGCCCTGCGGCACCTGCAGCTCGCGGGCCAGCGCCAGTGACTGCGCGCTGCCCTCGAGATCGTCGCCCTGCAGCTTGTCGCGGGCCTGCTGCAATGCTGCCGCGGCGGTTCGTGCAAGGCCCTGGCGCGCCTGCGGCCGATCGCCATCCAGTGCCAGCACCGCCTGGTAGCGCTCCCGCGCACCACTGCCGTCGGCCGCACTCAGCCGGCCGGCGGCGAGCGCGCGATCGCCTTCGACCAGCAGCTGTTCGATCTGCGGCTCGTCCCAGAACCAGTCGGCCAGCGGCTTGCGCAGCAGCACCAGCAGCACGAACACCGCCAGCGCCGCGACCAGCGCCCATCGCCAGACCCGCCGCGCATGACGTGCCTGCAGCCACCACCAGCGGCCTTCGCGGCGGACGCGATCCAGCGCAGGGTGTTCAGCGCCATGCGGGCGATGCGGGGGCTCGCGTTCCATGCGTGCAGGGTAGCCGGGGCGGCGTGAAGCTCAGCCGAGGCGACGCGCCTCGCTCACACCCGGCAGCGCGTCCAGCTTGCCCAGCAGGTTCGACAACTGGTCGTAGTCGCTGACCTTCAGCCTCAGGCGCAGATGGGCACGGCCACTGTTGCGCACGTTGTCACTGTGGATGTCGAGCACGTAGGCGTCTTCCTGGGCGATCAGGTTGGTGATGTCCTTCAGCAGCCAGCGGCGGTCGACCGCATTGACCACCACGTCCACCTCGTAGCCGCCCCCGGCCTGGCCCCATTCCACCGGCAGGATGCGCTGCGGGCTGGTGGCCGCCAGCCGGGCCAGCGCGGCACAGTCTGCCCGGTGCACGGTGACACCACGGCTACGGGTGAGGTAGCCGACGATCGGTTCGCCGGCCACCGGCTGGCAGCAGCGCGCCAGCTGCACCAGCAGATTGCCCACGCCCTGCACCGTGAACTTGGACTTGCCCAGGTTCTCGCGGCGGGCGGTCGGGCGCGGAAGCGCCGGCGCAGGGGCCGGCTGGCTGGCCGCGCGCTCTGCTTCCAGCAGCGTACGGCTGACCTGGTTCGGGCCGGTGTCGCCCAGCGCCACCTGGATGTAGAGGTCGTCAACGCTGTCGGCATGGAACTTCTTCGCCGCCACCGCCAGATCCGAATGCTGCAGCCCCAGGCGCTTCAGCTCGCGCTCGAGCAGTTCGCGCCCGGCCTGCACGTTGCGCGCGCGGTCCAGCTTGTGGAACCAGCTGCGTACCTTTTCGCGCGAGCGGTTGCTGGCCAGGAAGCCCAGCGCGGGCATCAGCCAGTCGCGGCGGGGGTCGGCCTCCTTGCCGGTGAGGATCTCGACACGGTCGCCGCTGCGCAGGCGATAGGTCAGCGGCACGATGCGGCCATTGACCTTGGCGCCGCGACAGCGGTGGCCCACCATCGTATGTACCTGGTAGGCGAAATCGAGCGGCGTGGCCCCCTGGGGCAGGTCCAGCACCTCGTCCTTCGGGCTGAGCGCATAGACCCGGTCCTCGGTCAGCTCGGCGTCGAGTGCCCCGGCCAGTTCATTGCCCTGCCCGTCCTGCGCCTGCTCCAGCAGCTGGCGCATCCAGGTGATCTTGCGATCGAACGACTTTTCCGCGCCCTTGCCGCCTTCCTTGTACTTCCAGTGCGCGGCCACGCCCAGCTCGGCCTGGGAATGCATCTCGTGGGTGCGGATCTGCACTTCGATCGTGCGCCCTTCCGGGCCGACCACGGCGGTGTGCAGCGAACGGTAGTCGTTGGCCTTCGGGCGTGCGATGTAATCGTCGAACTCGCTCGGCACCGGGGCCCACAGCGCATGCACCACACCCAGCGCGGCGTAGCAGGCGGCGACGTCGTCGACCATCACCCGCACCGCGCGGATGTCGTACAGCTGGTCGAACGCCAGCCGCTTCTTCTGCATCTTCCGCCAGATGCTGTAGATGTGCTTGGGGCGGCCACTCACTTCGGCATGGATGCCCTGTGCGGCCAGCTCGCGCGACAGCTGCTTCTTCACGTTCTGCACGTAGCGCTCGCGCGCCACGCGGGTTTCGTCCACTTCGCGCGCGATGCGGCGGTAGGTTTCCGGCTCCAGGTGGCGGAACGCCAGGTCCTCCAGCTCCCACTTCAGCTGCCAGATGCCCAACCGGTTGGCCAGCGGCGCGTGGATGTCGCGGGTCAGCTGCGCCAGCGCCCGGCGCTGCTCGTCGTCCAGCTTGTCGGCAGCGCGCATTCTCGCCAGCTGCCGGGCCAGCAGGATCGGCACCACGCGCAGGTCGCGGATGATCGCCAGCAGCAGGCGGCGCAGGCCCTCGCTGTTGCGCCCGGCCTCGCGGCCAGCATGCAGCGCCCAGACCGGATCGGCGGCGTCCTGGCCGTCGAGCAGGCCGATCACCGCCGCCTTGTGGTTGCCCAGCGGCAGCTGGTCCAGGCTGGCGCGCAGGCCGGGCAGGTCGAACAACAGCGCGGCAACCACCGCGCCTTCGTCGGCCGAGAGCATCGACAGTGCATCGAGGGTATCGCCCAGCACCGACCAGCTGGCGCGCATCTGGTGGTCGCACTCCGGTGCTTCCCAGTGTTCGCGCAGGGCCTGGCGCAGCGGAGCGGGCAGCACCGCGGCGGAGGGACGGTTCAACAAGGCATCCAGGCCGGGGACAGAAGCGCGGTTCACAGCATCGAGCAGGCAAGACAGAGGTTCCTACACTAGCGCCGGCGCCGTTCAGGGACAATCACCGCAGCCACCATCACCCGGCATGAAGACATGCCGCTACACTCGCCGGCAAACCCAGGAGAGTTCCGCCATGCCCTCGATCGCCCCACGTTTCCGTCCACGGCTGCTGGCCTGCGCCGCACTGCTGCTGTCCCTGTCGGCGCCTGCGCTGGCCCAGCGCGTGGTGGACGGTGACCTGCAGCAGCAGATGTCGCCGACCGAATTCAAGGCGGCCGGCCTGGACAAGCTGAGCGCGCAGGAACTGGCCACGCTCAACCGCTGGCTGCAGGGCAAGGTTGAAGCGGCGACGACCCAGGCTGTGGCAGCGGTACGCGAAGAAGCCCGCGAACAGGGCCGCCAGGAAGTGATCGTGAAGAACCGCGGGTTCTTCGATTTCGGCAGCAGCGAGCCGATCACCGGCGTGCTGCAGGGCGAGTTCCGTGGCTTCGGCAAGGGCCGCGTCTACGTGCTGGACAACGGCCAGGAATGGGAGCAGACCGACAGCACCAGCGTGGTCGGCGTGCGCAAGCAATCGCCCAAGGTCAGCATCAAGCCCGGCGTGATGGGCGTGTGGTACATGAAGGTCGAAGGCGTGAACAGCCAGCCCAAGGTGCGCCGCTCCAAGTAGTGGATCCACGCCACGCGTGGATGACATTCCACCGTACCCCGCCGGTCATCGTCCGGCGGGGTCGGGTCGCGGGTTACGAGGCCTGGCGCAGTGCCGTCACCCGCTGCGCCAGCTTCTTCGCCGAAATGCCGGTACGTGCCCCCAGCTCCTGCGCGAACAGCGACACCCGCAGCTCTTCCAGGTCCCAGCGCAGCGCCTGCCATTGCGGGCGATCGCGCAGGCCCTGCTGCTCTGCCGTTTCCAGCGCTTCCAGGAACGGATGCAGTTCCAGCATGCGTGCCTGGTCACGTGGCGGATCACGCTTGGCGCGTTCGGTGCGCAGGATCATCGCCTTCAGGTAGCGCGGATACTGCGCCAGCGCGTCGGCCGGCGTATCGCGCAGGAAACCGGGGTGGATCAGCCCGGACAGCTGCGCTTCCATGTCGTCCAGGTTGCCGCGTGCCCAACCCATCAACGGTGCTTCCAGCATCGGCTTCAGTTCCGCCACCAGCGCCAGGATGGTTTCGGCCAGTTTCAGCCGCGACATGGCCTCGCCGAACAGGGCCTTGGCCGCATGCTCACGGCGCTGTTCGAAGGCCGCCGCATCGCGGATGTCTTCCAGGCCCTCCGCCAACACCGCGTTCATCGCCGCATCCACCAGGTCTCCGCGCAGGCGCTCCTGCGACTCGATCGCCGCATACAACAGGCCGGTCTTGGCGCCCACCGGCAGCTGCTTGCGCGCCTGCTTGACCTTCTCGGCCAGGGCGATCTCCAGCAACCGGCGCACACCCAGCGGGTGCGCCTCCTGCGCCTGCTGGCGGTCGGCGAAGATGCGCAGCGCCACGCTGTCGCCTTCATCGAGCAGCGCCGGATAGGCCGGCACGCCGGCTTCGCCAGGCACCTGCAGCGGGATCGGCGTGGCCGGGAACGTACGCAGGCCATCGGCTGCCATCTCGCGCCCAGCGCGTGCAGCGAAGGCATCGCCGGCACGACCGCCGAATTTCGCGCGCAGTGCGTCCAGATCACGCGAAGTGGCCAGCACCTTGCCCTGCTCGTCGCGCAGCCGCAGGTTCATGTGCAGGTGCGGCTCGATCGAACCGGGCTCGAAATCGAGCGCGGTCACGGTGGCACCGGTTGCACGTGACAGGAAACGCGCCAGTTCGCCGGTGATGGCATCGGCGCTGGGCTGCGGGAACGCCTCGTAGAACGCGCGGCCGAAGTCCGGCGCCGGCACGTAGTTGCGGCGCATTGCCTTGGGCAGGCTGCGGATCAGTGCCGAGGCCTTGTCGGCGACGAAGCCCGGCGCCAGCCAGCCCAGCTGCACCGGGTCCAATGCATTGAGCAGGTGCAGCGGCACGTCCAGGGTCACGCCGTCATCGTCGGCGCCCGGCTCGAAGCGGTAATGCAGCGGCAGCCGCGCCTGGCCCAGCGCCAGGTACTTCGGATAGCGCTCCTGTTCGCTGCCCTCGCCGGGCAGCAGGTCTGCCAGCGACCAGTGCAGGGTCTTCCGCTGTTCCGGCGCCAGTCCCTTCCACCAGGTATCCAGGCCCGCGGCCGAATGGATCTGCGGCGGTACGCGGTCCAGGTACCAGCGTGCCTGCCAGTCCTCGTCGGCAACAATGCCGGCGCGACGCAGCTTGGCTTCCTCCTCGCGGGCGGCCTCCAGCACTTTCTGGTTGTCGGCCACGAAACTGGCGCGGGTGTTGATCTCGCCGGTCACCAGTGCCTGGCGCACGAAGATGTCATGTGCCTCGCCCGGCTCGATGCGGCCGTAATGCACCGGCTTCTTCGGCGCCAACACCAGGCCGAACAGACTGATCTGCTCGGAGGCCAGCACCTGTCCCTGCGCGCGCGACCAGTGCGGATCGAAGTGCTTGCGCAGCAACAGGTGCGGCAGCTCGGCAATCACCCAGTCCGGTTCGATCGCGGCCAGGGTCATGCCCCACACCTTCTGCGTATCCAGCAGGTTGGCCACTAGCAGCCACGGCGGCGGCCGCTTGGACAGCGCCGAACCCGGGAACGGCAGGAAGCGGCGCTGGCGTGGCGCCTGGAAATCGCCCTTCTCGGTGCGGTGGCCGATCTGCGTCGGCAGGCCCGCCACCAGCGCCCGGTGCAGGGTCTGGTAGGCGGCGGCGCGCACGCGTTCGCTGAAACCGCCGCCAACCGGCGCCTGTTCCTTCTGCGCGCGCACGGCCACCGGCGCCGGTGCGGTCTCCGCCTTGCCTTCGCGGGCCAGGCGCGCGGCGCGGTGCAGCTGGCCCCGGGTGGCTTTCACCGCCGCCGCGTCATCACGCGCCGGGGCCGGCGCACTGCTACCGGCCAGCAACGGCGCCATCGACGCCTCGCTGGCCTCTTCCTTCCAGCCCAGTTCCTCGCACAGCAGCCGCAGCTGGCGATGCAGCTCGCGCCACTCGCGCATGCGCAGGAAGCCGAGGAAATGACGTCCGCACCAGTCGCGCAGCTTGGACTGGGTCAGGTCTTCATGGGCCTGCCGGTAGGCATCCCACAGGCGCAGCACGCCAACGAACTCGGAGCGGCCATCGGCGAACTGCGCGTGCGCGCTGTCGGCCGCACCACGCGCTTCGGGTGGGCGTTCGCGCGGGTCCTGGATGCCCAGGAACGAGGCGATCACCAGCATCGGCCGCAGACAGCCGGCAGCTTGCGCGGCGACCAGCATGCGTGCCAGCTTCACGTCCACCGGCAGGCGTGCCATCTGCTTGCCGATGGTGGTCATGCGCCGCTCGGCGTCGATCGCGCCCAGTTCGGTCAGCTGCTGCCAGCCATCGGCTACCGCGCGCTCGTCCGGCGCTTCCAGGAACGGGAAATCCTCGATGCGGCCCAGGCCCAGCTGCAGCATGCGCAGGATCACCCCGGCCAGGCTGGAGCGGCGGATTTCTGGATCGGTGAATTCAGGCCGCGCCTGGAAATCGGCTTCGGCGTACAGGCGGTAACAGATACCTTCGGCGATACGGCCGCAGCGGCCCTTGCGCTGGTTGGCGCTGGCCTGCGAGATCGGCTCGATGTGCAAGCGGTCCAGCTTGTTGCGCGGGCTGTAGCGCTTGACGCGGGCGAAACCCGGATCGACCACGTAACGGATGCGCGGCACCGTCAGCGAAGTTTCCGCCACGTTGGTGGCCAGCACGATGCGCCGGTTCGGCCCGGGGTTGAACACCCGGTCCTGGTCCTGGTTGGACAGCCGCGCGTACAACGGCAGCACCTCGGTATTGCGGTACTTGCGCCGTTCCAGCGACTGGTGCGCATCGCGGATCTCGCGCTCGCCCGGCAGGAAGATCAGCACGTCGCCGCGCGCATCCAGGCGGGTGATCTCGTCAATGGCCGACACGATGGCGTCGTTGACGGTGCGTTCGCCCTGGTCTTCACCCTCGCCTTCCAGCGCGCGGTAGCGCACTTCCACCGGATAGGTACGGCCTTCGACGCTGATCACCGGCGCATTGTCGAAATGCTGGGCGAAGCGTTCGGTGTCGATGGTGGCCGAAGTGACGATCAGCTTCAGGTCCGGGCGCTTGCGCAGCAGCTGCTTCAGGTAGCCCAGCAGGAAATCGATGTTGAGGCTGCGTTCGTGCGCCTCGTCGACGATGATCGTGTCGTAGTTCGACAGCCAGCGGTCACTGGCGATCTCCGCCAGCAGGATGCCGTCGGTCATGAACTTGATGCGGCTGTCTTCGCTGACCTTGTCATTGAAGCGCACCTGGTAGCCGACCAGCTGGCCCAGTTCACTCTGCAGTTCCTGTGCCACGCGGCTGGCCACCGCACGTGCGGCAATCCGTCGCGGCTGGGTGCAGCCGATCATGCCGGCCTGGCCACGGCCGGCGGCCAGGCACAGTTTCGGCAGCTGGGTGGTCTTGCCCGAGCCGGTTTCACCGGCGATCACCACCACCTGGTGTTCGCGGATCAGCCCGATGATGGCGTCGGCTTCACGCGCAATCGGCAGCTGCGGGTCCAGAGTAATGGACGGCTGCTGTTGCGCCCGCACCTGCCGGCGCTGCACCGACGCCTGCAAGGCCTGCTCGAAGGTGGCGGCCAGTGCCGCATCCTGTGGCTTGGCCTGGCAACGCGAGAGCATCCCCAGCAAACGGCCCCGGTCGCGGCTCATGGCGCCGTCGATGGCGGCACGCTGTTGGCGCAGGCGGGGCGATGGATTTTTATCGATAGAGTTCATCAATCGGTTCGTTCAAAACTTTGAAAGCGACCAGTCATCACGACCGGTTTATTGTGAAGGCCAACGATTCCACAAGGAGGAACCCCATGGCGAAGACCAAGAGCACGACCAAGGCCAAGACCGGCAAGCAGAAGCTTGCTGCGGCGGCACCGTCGGCACCGAACATCGATATCGGGATCACCCAGGGCGACCGCAAGAAGATCGCCGATGGTCTGTCGCGCTTCCAGGCCGATGCGTTCACGCTCTACCTGAAGACGCACAACTTCCACTGGAACGTGACCGGGTCGATGTTCAACTCGCTGCACACCATGTTCGAGACGCAGTACACCGAGCAGTGGGCGGCACTGGACGACGTGGCCGAGCGCATCCGCGCGCTGGGCTTCAATGCCCCGGGCTCCTACCGGGAATTCGCTGCGCTGACCTCGATCGCCGAGGAACCGGGCCTGACCGACAGTGCGGACTGGCGTGAAATGGTACGCCAGTTGGTGGTCGCCAACGAAGCGGTCTGCCGTACGGCACGTGAAGTGCTGGAGGTGGCGGCCAAGGGGGATGACGCCCCGACCGAGGATCTGATGACCCAGCGCCTGCAGACACACGAGAAGTACGCCTGGATGCTGCGTTCCCTGCTCCAGTAAGGGTTGGGGGTGTTCGGCAGGGCTGCGCCCTGCACCCGCAGAGGCCTTGAATCAAAGGCCAGAGCCAGAGCAGAAGCTGGTTTCCTGAGGGTTGGCGGGGTGGATCCGGTGGCAGGGGACGCCGTAAACCCGTCCATGGGGGCTTGGCCGCGGCATCCATGCCGCGGACACCCCTGCCACCGGACCCACCCCGCCTTCGACAGATTTTCGCGATCTGCCGGCAAAGCCATTGGGGTCGGATCCGTTTTCCGTCGGAAAACGGATCCGACCCCATTTTGTTTGTCGATATCTGACAGATTTCATCCACGCATGGCGTGGATGGATCCACCGTCACCGGGAAACTGTCGGGGGTGGGGCGATGTGGGCTTGCAGGACCGTTGGCGCCATGGATGGCGCCATCGAGCCCCCAGGGGTGAGGGCGCTTTGCTTGCGAAGCACTGCTTCGCAAGCGCCCGAACGCACAGCCGCCAGCGGCTGGGCCGGACCGCGGAGCGGGGTTTACGGCGTGTCCTGCAAGCCCACACCGCCCCGCCCAGCCAGAAGACACCCCAGAGCCGGCTGTTGCCTTTGACGTTGCTCTGGCTTGTAGCAGGTGCAGGGCGCAGCCCTGCCGCCGCCTCCGGGAGGTAAACTAGCCGGATGCCTTCCCGTCCCGCGCACGACCTGCTCCAACGCGTCTTTGGTTACGACGATTTCCGTGGTCCGCAGCAGGACATCGTGGAGCATGTGGCTGCCGGTCATGATGCCCTGGTACTGATGCCCACCGGCGGTGGCAAGTCGCTGTGCTACCAGGTCCCGGCCCTGCTGCGTGACGGATGTGGCATCGTCATCTCGCCGCTGATCGCGCTGATGCAGGACCAGGTCGAAGCCCTGCGCCAGCTCGGCGTGCGTGCCGAGTACCTGAATTCAACCCTGGATGCCGAGACCGCCGGCCGCGTCGAGCGCGAACTGCTCGCGGGTGAGCTGGACATGCTCTATGTCGCTCCCGAGCGGCTGCTGACCGGCCGCTTCCTGTCGCTGTTGTCGCGCAGCCAGATCGCCCTGTTCGCCATCGACGAAGCCCACTGCGTGTCGCAGTGGGGCCACGACTTCCGCCCGGAATACCGCCAGCTGACCGTACTGCACGAGCGCTGGCCGCAGATCCCGCGGATCGCGCTCACCGCCACCGCCGACCCGCCGACCCAACGCGAGATCGCCGAGCGCCTCGACCTGCAGGAAGCACGCCACTTCGTCAGCTCCTTCGACCGCCCCAACATCCGCTACACCGTGGTGCAGAAGGACAACGCGCGCAAGCAGCTGACCGATTTCCTGCGCGGCCACCGTGGCGAGGCCGGCATCGTCTACTGCATGTCCCGGCGCAAGGTCGAGGAGACCGCTGAATTCCTCTGCGGCCAGGGCTTCAACGCCCTGCCCTACCACGCCGGCCTGCCGCCGGACGTGCGCGCCAACAACCAGCGCCGCTTCCTGCGCGAGGACGGCATCGTCATGTGCGCCACCATCGCCTTCGGCATGGGCATCGACAAGCCGGACGTGCGCTTTGTCGCGCATACCGACCTGCCCAAGTCGATGGAAGGCTACTACCAGGAAACCGGCCGCGCTGGTCGTGATGGCGAAGCTGCCGAGGCCTGGCTGTGCTACGGCCTGGGCGACGTGGTACTGCTCAAGCAGATGATCGAACAATCCGAGGCCGGCGAAGAACGCAAGCAGCTGGAGCGGGGCAAGCTCGATCACCTGCTGGGCTACTGCGAATCCATGCAGTGCCGCCGCCAGGTGCTGCTGGCCGGTTTCGGCGAGACCTATCCCCAGCCGTGCGGCAACTGCGACAACTGCCTGACGCCGCCGGCCTCGTGGGACGCGACCATTCCGGCGCAGAAGGCACTGAGCTGTGTCTACCGCACCGGCCAGCGCTTCGGCGTCGGCCACCTGATCGACGTCCTGCGTGGCAGCGAGAACGAGAAGGTGAAGCAGCAGGGCCACGACAAGCTCAGCACCTACGCCATCGGCCGCGATCTGGATGCGCGCACTTGGCGCAGCGTGTTCCGCCAGCTGGTCGCCGCCAGCCTGCTGGAAGTGGACAGCGAGGGCCACGGTGGCCTGCGCCTGACCGATGCCAGCCGTGACGTACTGACCGGCCGCCGCCAGATCAGCATGCGCCGCGACCCGGCCAGCAGCACCAGCGGACGCGAGCGTAGCGCGCAGCGCACCGGGTTGTCGGTACTGCCGCAGGACCTGGCCCTGTTCAACGCCCTGCGCGGCCTGCGTGCCGAACTGGCGCGCGAACAGAACGTGCCGGCCTTCGTGATCTTCCACGACAGCACCCTGCGCAACATCGCCGAGCAGCGCCCGACCAGCCTGGATGAACTGGCCCGGGTCGGCGGCATCGGCGGCACCAAGCTGAGCCGCTACGGCCCGCGCCTGGTCGAGATCGTGCGCGAAGAAGGCTGACGCCGGGCTCCCTGTAGCACCGAGCCCACGCTCGGCTGCCGTGGCCGCAGAAGCAGCCGAGCGCGGGTTCGGCTCTACATTGGTGCAGGTCCAACCTTGAACCGGCCATTCAGCCGGAAGTGCATCCACGGCCGCTTGCGGCTAGATTAGCGCCATGTCCCTCGCCTCGACCCTGCTCCGTGTCGTGCTCATGCTCAGCCTGCTGCTCAACGGGCTGAACGCGGCCATGGCCAGCGGTCACGAGGAAATGGGCCGGATGGCCCACACGGCAGCCGCCCTTGAAGGCGGCAATGCCGACTGCCACCACCACGCCGCCATGCAGGCCGACGAGGCCCCACAGGCCAAGGCCCCCGCCCACGACGCCCACTGCCAGATCAAGGACTGCGTGCGCAGTTGCGCCCAGCACCCGCTGCTGGTGGTGCAGCCGTTGCCGTATCTGGCGGGCCCGGCACTGTCGCTGGCGCCGCAGCCGATGCCGGCCACTGGCCGGCCGGCGCCGCCGCTGCCGCCGATCTCCCGCCCTCCCATCGGCTGATTCCACACGCACCGTGCGCCCTGCGCACCGTAGCCGGCCACCTGCCGGCGTCTTTACGTGTCTGGAGTCACCACCATGAATACCCGCATTCCCCCCGGCCCGGGCGCCCTGCCCATGCCGTCGCGCCGCCTGTTCGTGCAGGGCCTGGCCGCCGGTGGCGTGGTTGCCGGCATCGCCGCTGTCGGCGTGCCGCAGCGCGCGCTCGCCGCCGCCACGGCCGCCCCACGCCTGGCCGGCGCCCCTGCCGTGCTCAGCGACACCCGCATCGAATTGGCCATCGGCGAATCGCTGGCCAATTTCACCGGCCGCACCCGCCCGGCGATCACCGTCAACGGCTCGCTGCCGGCCCCGATCCTGCGCTGGCGCGAAGGCCAGACGGTGGATCTGTTCGTGCGCAACACGCTGGACCGCCATCCGACCTCGATCCACTGGCACGGCATTCTGCTGCCAGCCAACATGGACGGCGTGCCCGGGCTGAGCTTCAACGGCATCGGCCCCGGCGAGACCTACCACTACCACTTCGACCTCAAGCAGTCCGGCACCTACTGGTACCACAGCCACTCGATGTTCCAGGAGCAGGCCGGCCTGTACGGTGCGCTGATCATCGATCCGGCCGAACCGGCGCCGTACCGCCACGACCGCGAGCACGTGATCATGCTGTCTGACTGGACCGACATGGACCCGGGCGCGCTGTTCCGGCGCATGAAGAAGCTTGCCGAGCACGACAACTACTACAAGCGCACGCTGCCCGACTTCCTGCGTGACGTGAAGCGCGACGGCTGGTCGGCCGCGCTGTCCGACCGTGGCATGTGGGGCCGGATGCGGATGACGCCGACCGACATCTCCGACATCAACGCGCACACCTACACCTACCTGATGAACGGCACCGCCCCGGCCGGCAACTGGACCGGGCTGTTCCGCAGCGGCGAGAAGGTGCTGCTGCGCTTCATCAATGGTGGGTCGATGACCTATTTCGACGTGCGCATCCCCGGCCTGAAGATGACCGTGGTCGCCGCCGACGGCCAGTACATCCACCCGGTCAGCATCGACGAATTCCGCATCGCTCCCGCCGAAACCTACGACGTGCTGGTGGAACCAAGTGGCCAGGACGCCTTCACGATCTTCTGCCAGGACATGGGCCGCACCGGCTACGCCGCCGGAACACTGGCGGTTCGCCATGGCCTGCAGGCACCGATTCCCGCGCGCGACCCACGCCCGTTGCTGACGATGAGCGACTTGGGGCACGACATGGGCAGTGGTGGCCACGGTGGCCACGACATGGCCGCGATGAAGGGCATGGAAGGCAGCTGCGGCGCCAGCATGGGCCACGGCGCGCACGGCGGCGATACCGCCAGCAAGGCACCGAAGCATCCGGCCAGCGAACGCAACAACCCGCTGGTGGACATGCAGAGTTCGGCCTCCGAACCGAAGCTGGACGACCCCGGCATCGGCCTGCGCGACAACGGCCGCCAGGTGCTGACCTACGGCGCGATGCGCAGCCTGTTCGAAGACCCGGATGGCCGCGAGCCCAGTCGTGAGGTCGAGCTGCACCTGACCGGCCACATGGAGAAATTCTCCTGGTCGTTCGATGGCGTCCCGTTTGCCAGCGCCGAACCGCTGCGGCTGAACTACGGCGAGCGCATGCGCATCGTGCTGGTAAACGACACCATGATGCAGCACCCGATCCACCTGCACGGCGTGTGGAGCGATCTGGAAAACGCGCAGGGCGAATTCCAGCTGCGCAAGCACACCATCGACATGCCACCGGGCACCCGCCGCAGCTACCGCGTGCGCGCCGATGCGCTCGGCCGCTGGGCCTATCACTGCCATCTGCTGTACCACATGGAAGCGGGCATGATGCGCGAAGTGAGGATCGAAGAATGAGCCGCTCACTGCTTTCCCCCAGCCTGCTGGCCCTGGGCCTGGCCGCCGCGTTGCCGGTGTCCGCGCAGTCGCACGCCGGCCATGACATGGGCGCGATGAACGTGCCTGCGAAGAGCGCGAAGACCCCGGCCGAATCGGTCGATCATTCAAAGATGGATCATTCGGAGATGGACATGGGTGCGGCGGATCAGGCCGGCATGGACCACTCCACGATGGACCACTCGAAGATGGACCATGGCGCGATGCAGCCAGCGGCGATGGACCATTCGCAGATGGACCACGGGGCGATGGGCCACGGCACGCCTGCTCCCACCGAACCGCGCGAACCGATCCCGGTCCCGACCGATGCCGACCGCGCCGCCGCCTTCCCGCCGATCGCGCATGGCGCGATGGAACACGCGCCGGAGATCAACAGCCTGCTGCTGATCGACCGGCTTGAGCATTGGGATGGCAAGAGCAGCAACGGCCAGGCATGGGAGGCCACCGGCTGGGTCGGCGGCAACATCAACCGCCTGTGGCTGCGCACCGATGGCGAACGCAGCCGCGGCCGCACCGAATCGTCGTCACTGGAAGCACTGTATGGCCGCAGCGTGTCGCCGTGGTGGGACGTGCTGGTCGGCGTGCGCCAGGACTTCCGCCCGTCCGACTCGCGCACATGGGCGGCCATCGGCATCCAGGGTCTGGCGCCGTACAAGTTCGAAAGCTCGGCCACGCTGTACATGGGCTCCGGCGGCCAAGTGCTGGCCAAGGCCGAGGTCGAGTACGACGTGCTGTTGACCAACCGATTGATCCTGCAGCCGCTGCTGGAAGCTACCGTTGCGGCCAAGGACGAGCAGGAGTACGGCATCGGCCGTGGCCTGAACAAGGTAGAGGCCGGCCTGCGCCTGCGCTACGAGTTCAGCCGTCGCTTCGCGCCCTACATCGGCATCAGTCACGAACGCAGTTTTGGCGACACCGCCGACTATGCCGGTGACCACGCGCGCGACACGCGCTGGGTGGCCGGCGTGCGCATGTGGTTCTGAGCAGCAGATCGTGAGCAATGGCCAGCCCCGGCAGCCGCCGGGGCCGGCTACACTGCGCCACGTTCCAATGCAGGCACCGCCATGTCGTTGCAGATCCGCCGCGCCACCCTTGCCGATGTCGACGCGCTGTCGGCGATCGCCATCGCCACGTACAACGAAACCTGGGGCGATTCCTATCCGCCGCAGGAGCTGCACGATTTCCTGCAGGCGCACTACAGCAGCGAACCGCAGCGCATCGAACTGTCCGACCCACGCAGTGCCATCTGGCTGTTGCTGGACGGTGACGCCGTGGTCGGCTACCTGGCCGCCGGTGCCAACACCTTGCCGCACACGGATGCATGCGAGGGTGACATCGAACTGAAGCGGTTCTACATCCTGGCCGGACACCAGAACGGCGGACATGGTGCACGCATGATGGACACATTCATGGCGTGGCTGGACCAGCCGCAGCGCCGCACCCTGTGGGTGGGCGTGTGGGAAGAGAATTTCGGCGCACAGCGCTTCTACGCGCGCTATGGCTGCAGCAAGGTTGGCGAGTACGACTTCATCGTCGGTGACACGCGCGACCGCGAGCTCATCCTGCGGCGGCCGTGATCACGCGCCCCATGTAGAGTGAAGCTTGCTCGACTGTCACCGCCAAAAGTCGAGCATGGCTCGACTCTACACGTTAGAAATCGAACAACTCCGACAGGAAGCTGTCCTTCTTCTTTTTCCTGTAGCCGTGTCCGCGGTTGTCCTCGTAGCGCTGGCCGAGGTGGCGGGTATCACGGTGCATCACCGGTGGCGGCGCGGACGCCGGCTGAGCCTGCACGGGCGCTGGCGGAGGTACTGCAGCACCGGCGCCCGCACGTTCGATGATCTTGTCCAGCTCGCCACGATCCAGCCACACACCGCGGCAACTCGGGCAGTAATCAATCTCGATGCCATGGCGTTCGGCCATCTGCAGCGTCTGGGTCTTGCACACGGGGCACAGCATCGGCATTGCTCCTGTCGGTCTGGTTTCGACTGTACCTGCACCGCGATGACTGTGCGGCAACGCGTGACCGATGGCACAGGGACTTCCGGCGCGTGTCCACATGCATACCGCGTGGCACGCTGCGTCCTTGTTCCGCAGGGAATGCGTACATGACCGTGTTGTCCCGCCTGCCCACCACCGCACGCCTGTTGCTGGTGCTGCTGGGTGTCGGCCTTGGCCTGAACCTGCGCGATATCGCCACGGCCATCGGCACACCGATTCCCGCACTGCCCATCCCCTATGGCGGCAGCCTGTTGGACAACGCGCTGGCGGTACTGGTGGCACTGCTGCTGGCCGCGCTGCTGCGGCCCCGTGGCATGAGCCTGCTGGCCAGCCTCGGGCTGCGCACAAACGGCTGGAGCGGTCCAATGTGGGTGTTGCTGGCCAGCCTGCCCTGCTGGCTCGGCCTGGCGCTGCTGGGCACGCCGAACACCGCGCTGACCGTCTTGGATGCCACGATGCTGGCGGTGCTGTTCCCGCTGGCCGAGGAAGTGCTCTTCCGCGGCCTGGGCTTCGTGCTGCTGGTGAAGATCGTGCGCGGCCCCTGGCCATGGCTTGCACTGCCGCAGGCGCTGTTGTTCGGCATGGTGCACTGGCTCGGCTTCGGCGGGTTCGACGGTGGCGGCATCGCGCTGTTCGTCGGCGCGGTGATCGCCGTGGGCGGCTTCATCTTCGCCTGGCTCGACCACCTTGACGGCAACACGCTCTGGTGCGGCCTGGTCCTGCATGTTTCGATGAACCTGGCCTGGAATGTGTTCAGCCTCGATGACGCCCTCGCATTGGGCTGGCAGGCCACCAGCCTGCGCATCGGCACCGCCCTGCTCGCGGTCGCGGTGCTGGCCTGGCACGTGCGGCTCCGGCGCCAGAGAGGCCTGTAACGCCCGCTTAGCTTGCCGTGCACGTCGGGATCACTACCGGCTTGCGCATACTTGCGCGCCTTTTCACCGTTGCTGTCCGGAGTTGTCGCGTCATGTTGCTGTCCAAGCGCCACGTTGAACCCCGCGTCCTGCTTATCGAGGACGCCGAGGAAACCCGCGAACTGAGCCGGCTGGCGCTGGAAAGCCAGGCCTGCCACGTAGTGGGCGTGAGCTCTGCCGAAGCGGCGCTGGGCCTGCTGGCCGCCGGTGAGCGTTTCGACCTGCTGTTCACCGACGTGAATCTGGGCGCGATCAGCGGCATTGAAGCCGCCAACCGGGTCCGCGGCCTGTATCCCCAGCTGCCGATCCTGGTGACGTCGGGCATGGACCAGCACCAGGTGCTGCCGCAGCTGCGCGACGGCATCCATTTCCTGCCCAAGCCGTACAACATGAGCGAGCTGCTCGACGCCATCCGGCTGTGCTTCCGGCACGCCGATGTGGGCGTATTGACCGGGCCGGATGCACAGGCGGCCTGAGGCATTCATCCACGCATGGCGTGGATCTACTGCAATGGCCCTGTAGATCCACGCCATGCGTGGATGGCGCCCATCATCAACCGCTGCTGTACGGTCCGGTACCCGGGAACACCTTCAGCAGTGCGCGGGTGATCATGTCCGGGTAGACGGTGAAGTGATCCTCTTCATCGATCACCATGTTCTCCACCTTCAACGATCGCCCGCTGCTGCGCAGCTGCTCGGCGAATTCGGCGTTGTGGCGCCGCATGTCGTTGCGGGTGAAGTAACGCGGTTCGGGCTTGACCGTTTCAAAGCTGCCCACCGACAGCACCACCGTGGTCGGCTGCGCCGGCGCCTTGGCTTCGGCCTGCATGCGCGGCACCCGATGGTCGTCGAACCACAGCGATGGGCTGGACAGGATGTAGGTGCGGAACATGTCCGGGCGCGTGGTCAGCACATAGGCGCCGAACAGGCCACCATAGGAATGACCCGCATAGGCACGCCGCGCCGGATCGGTGCGGTAGCGCGCATCGATCATCGGCAGTACCTGCCCAGCGAGGAAATCGCGGTAGTGCGCCGCGCCGCCGTAGCTGACGTCCTCGCTGTAATCACGCGGATCGGTACGCACCGGGTCGCTGGGCGTGTAATCGCGCGAGCGGCTCTGCCTGGAGGTCAGGCCTTCCTGCGGCGGCAGACCGACCAGGATGAAATCCTCGATGTTGACGCCCTTCTGCCCGACCATGTTGCGCACGCTGCGCACCAGCGGGAAGCTGTACAGCGCATCGGTCACGTACAGCACCGGGTAGTGCTTTTCCGGATGCGCCGCATAGTCGGCCGGCAGCGCCACCCAGACCGGATAATCGCGGCCGACCGGGTCGTGCACGCGCAGCGCTTCGGTGTCCGGCAGCACCACACCCGGCGTGGCAGTCGGCGCACTGTCCTTCGCTTCACCCTGCACTGCGGGCGGCGCGACCGACATCGCACAGCCACTCACGGCCAGGCAGGCCGCCACACTCCATCCACGCACACGCTGCATCCACACGCTCCCGTTGCGGGCGGCGCACCCGATGGCGCCGCTGCCGCATCGTTGCATGGTGCGCAACCCGCTGCCAGTGCGGTCAGGGCGAGGCCGGCGGCGGCGCCGGGAACAGCGTGCGCAGCGCCTGCAATGCGGCCGGGTGATAGATCGTGGCGTGGGTTTCCTCCGGCAGCGGCAGGTACTTCACCAGCGGAGATGGCGACGCCTGCTGCAGCAGCGTTGCAAGCTGTGCGGCAGAGGCTGCCAGCTGCGGCTGCCCACTGCTGGCCAGGAACACGCGCGGCCGTGTGCGCGTCACCGCCGGCAGCTGTCTGGCCGCCCCGGCCAGCATTGCACCACGGTTCCACCACAGGCTGGGGTCCAGCGCGATATAGCTGTTGAACAGCGTCGGCTCCTGCAGCAGCGTCTCGACCACGAACAGGCCGGCCAGCGACTCGCCGATCAGCGCGCGCTCGTCGGTAGTCGGGTAACGCTGGCGCACCTGCGGCATCAGTTCATCGCGCAGGAAGGTACGGTAGGCCGCCGAGCCGCCGATGCGCGGCGCGATCTTCTGGTCCTGCGGGTCCTTGCTGGGGCCGGTCATGTCGCGGCGGCGCTCGGTGTTCTCGATGCCAACCAGCAGGAACGGACGCATGCTGCCGTTGCCGCTGAGCACCTGCACCAGCCCGGCCACATGCAGGAAGTCCTCGCCGATGCCGCCGTCGGGCATGTAGAGCACCGGTAGCGGTGCCTTCGGGTCCAGCCCCCACGGCTGCGGGCGGTAGACGTTGATACGACGGGTCTCGCCCAGCGCCTTCGACTCGATGGTGAAGGTCTTGCCGATGACCAGCGGCGTGGCGGCGGCGGGCGACGCGGATTCGGCGGCCATCAGCGGCGCGGCGGAGACGACGGACAACAACAGCGACAGCACGATCAGACGCATGGGACGGCCCATCCTGGGAAAGATGCCGAGCATAGACCGCCGGAGGCACTGTCGTTCGCGGCACTTTGCCGATCTGCCGGAACTGGAGCACCATGGAGCCGGTGATGGTCATGCAACGGGCACCTTGGCTCAAGGACTGGTCGCCGCCACGCTCATATCCACAAGGAGGTTCCCATGCTGAGTGTATTGATCGCCACCACCCTTGCCGCCGCCTCACCGCAGTCCAGCAGCACTCCGCCAGCATCCGCAGCGTATGCGGACTGCCTGCTCGCCCACCTCCAACCGGGATTGTCCGACCACGCGATCCCGCTGCTGCAGCAGGCCTGCGTCGCGAAGTATCCGGAGAGCTACGTCGCATATTCAGAACTGGAACGCCGGATCAGCGCGCAGCGCCGGGCTGACTTTGACGCGGCTCAAGCTGAAGCCGTGCGTTCCGCGAATGCGGCAGCGACGGCCGCACAGCAAGCTGCGGACGCGGCGGCCGCAAAAGCCAAGGGAGTGCGGGCGAAGTAGACGCCACGGACCAGGGCAACAAAAAAGGCACCGCATTACGGTGCCTTTCTGAATGACATGGGTCATTGGATGCAATGGTGGGCCGTGAAGGATTCGAACCTTCGACCAAAAGATTAAAAGTCTTCTGCTCTACCGACTGAGCTAACGGCCCATTGCACTGCCCCAGCCTTTCGGCGGGGTGGGCATTCTACCCTACTTTACCGGGCCGAGTGAAACCCTGGTGCGTCGAGGTTGCCGGCCAGCGGCCGGCACTACCCGATCTGGTGAGCCCGCTTAAACCTTATGGGCCTCACGCGCATCCCAGCTGTGATTCCTGCCCGGAGCCACGGATGCGCCTGCCCTTCTGCCTCATTGCCGCCCTGTTGCTGCCCTGTACGGCACTGGCCCCCCATCCCAGGTCGTCACCGACGACATCGGCCGCTTCTGGGCCACCTATGACGCTGTGCGCGCCGAGCCCGACGTTGAACGCCAGGTCGCACTGGTGCAGGAGCGCTACATCGATCCAGGCAGCCCCGGCCTGCATGCGCTGATGCAGGTGCGCAACTACACCGCCCGCGAATATGCCGAGGCCATGCGGGCCTGGCCGCGCTTCTGGGCTTCGGTGCGACCGCTCACCGCCAACGCGCAGCAGGCCAGCGCCACACTGGAACGGGACCTGGCCGCCTTCCGCACGCTCTACCCCGCCCTGCGTCCGGCCACCATCACCTATGCCGTGGGCGTGCTGCGTACTGGCGGGACCACGCTGGGTGACAAGGTACTGATCGGTGCGGAGATGGCGCTGGGCGATGAACGCGTGGACGTGAGCGAGCTGCCGGAGCCGATGCGCAGCCGCCTGCGGATCTCCTACGACAGCCGTCCGGGGGCGAACAACGCGCAGAACAACCTGCACGAGTACGTGCATACCCAGCAGCGCGAAACTACCGGCAGCCTGGCGCAGTACGCGGTGCGCGAAGGCGTGGCGGAGTATGTGGCCGAACGGCTGAGCGGGCGTCGGCCGGCGTTGCCACTGTACAGCTACGGGCCCGCGCACGAAGCGGAAATCCGCGCGCGTTTCGTCGCTGAAATGGACGGCGGGGATCTGGACAATTGGCTGTACAACAGCGCCGGTAATCCGTTCGGGGTGAGTGATGTGGGGTACTACGCCGGCTACCGTATCGCGCAGGAGTACATGCGCCAGCAGAAGGATGAGAAGGCTGGGATCGCGCGGATGATCGAGCTGGATTATGCCGATCCGGGGGCGGTGCGGATGTTTATTGAAGCGTCGGGGTGGTTGCGGCAGCGGTAGCGCCGGGCCATGCCTGGCGGGTCAGGGAGTGCGATCCAACGGTTCGCACCCACCCGAGTCAGACCTGCCCGGCGGGTCAGGGAGTGCGAACCAAGGTTCGCACCCACCGAGGAGCAGTTCGCACCCACCATCTGGGAATTCACACCCATCAGGGAAGCCGGCCAGCGGCCGGCACTACCAGGGGCGATCAGGCGTACAGCGTCGGGTCCGGCACGCCGGCGTCGGCGAAGCCCTGCGCGCGCAGGCGGCAGGCATCACAGTGGCCGCAGGCGGCGCCGTTGGCGTCGGCGTTGTAGCAGGACACGGTCAGGCCGAAGTCCACGCCCAGGCGCACGCCTTCGCTGACGATCTGGCCCTTGCTGAGGAACTGCAGCGGCGCGTGTACCTTGATGCCCGCACCTTCCACGCCCGACTTGGTGGCCAGGTTGGCCAGCGCCTGGAACGCGGCCACGAACTCGGGGCGGCAGTCCGGATAGCCGGAATAATCCACGGCGTTGACGCCGCAGAAGATGTCGTTGGCACCGAGCACTTCGGCCCAGCCGAGGGCCAGCGACAGCATGATGGTGTTGCGCGCCGGTACGTAGGTGACCGGAATGCCGGCACCGCCGGCCTCGGGCACGTCGATGTCGTCGGTGAGCGCCGAGCCACCTATGCTGCGCAGGTCCACGTCCACGGTCTTGTGCGCGACCACGCCCTGGGCCTTGGCCACGCGGGCGGCGGCATCCAGTTCGGAGGTATGGCGCTGGCCATAGCGCACGCTCAGGGCATGCACGGCAAAGCCCTGTTCCTGGGCCATGGCGATGACGGCGGCTGAATCCATGCCGCCGGAGAGAAGCACGACTGCCTTCTTCATGGGTAAAACATCCGGTTGGGAGGGGAAAGCCAGCACGCTGTCCCGCGCCGGAGCTACATCAGGGAACGCCGCGCGGGCTCATCGGCCCGGCTCGTCGTTCCACAGGATTTTATGCAACTGCATCTGGAAGCGCACCGGCAGGCGGTCTTCGACGATCCAGTCGGCCAGCTGCCGCGCGGTGATCTCGCCCTTGCTGGGCGAGAAGAACACGGTGCAGCGCTTCACCAGCTCGTGCTCGGCGACCAGGGCCTTGGCCCAGTCGTAGTCCTCGCGGCTGCAGATGACGAACTTGATCTGGTCGCGTGCGGTCAGCAGCGACAGGTTTTCCCAGCGGTTGCGCGCCACTTCGGCAGACCCCGGGGTCTTGATGTCGACCACGCGCGATACACGCGGGTCCACCGCGCTGACGTCCAGCGCGCCGGAGGTTTCCAGCGAGACGTCCATGCCGGCGTCGCACAGCTTCTGCAGCAGCACCAGGCAGCGTTTCTGCGCCAGCGGCTCGCCGCCGGTCACGCAGACGTGGCGCACGCCCTGGGCCAGCACCTCGGCCACGATGTCGTCGATGTCCCACCAGGTGCCGCCATGGAAGGCATAGGCCGTATCGCAGTACTGGCAGCGCAGCGGGCAGCCGGTCAGGCGCACGAACACGGTCGGCCAGCCGGCGGTATCGGCTTCGCCCTGCAGCGAGGTGAAGATCTCGGTGATCTTCAGGCGCGGCAGCGGCGACTGCACGATGTCGCTGGGGGTGGCGACGGCGTTGGACGGGGTAACGGCGGTCATGGCAAACAATTCTTCATGGGACGGGCGACCGATTTATCGGCGCCGGAAACGAAAGCAGCCGAGCATGGGCTCGGCTCTACAGGAGGCTGCCGGAAATCAGCCCGGCGCCAGGGTACGCATTGTACGCCCGGTCAGCGGATCAACGGATCTGCTTGCCGAGGCGGATGGACTGCAGCCGATCCTGGGCGGTGCGCGCGGCGTCCGAGCCCGGGTACTGCGCCACGACGCTCTCCAGCGTCTGCTGGGCCTGGTCGACCTTGCCCTCGCCATACTGCGAGAGGCCAACCTTGAGCAGGCCGCCAGCGGCCTTGTCGTGGGTCGGATAGCGCGCGAGCAGTTCACGGAACTGGGTCTCGGCCATCGGGAAATTGCGGGTGGCGTAGTAGCTCTCGCCCAACCAGTACAGCGCGTTCGGCGCGTAGACGCCGTTCGGATACAGCTGCAGGAAGCTCAGGAAAAGCTGCGCCGAATCATCGTACTTGCCGGCCTTCAGCGAATCGAAGGCGACGTTGTAGGAGGTGCGCTCGTCGCCAGTGGCGGCAAGGCTGCCGGCATCACCATGGACGGAAGGCGGCCGCTCGGAAGTGGCCGCCGCTGCGGGTTTTGCCGGGGCCGGTGCGGCCTTCGGCGCGCTCGCCGGAACGGGCGGCAGGGCCGGGGCGGCATTGCCCCCTTCCAACCGGTTCAGGCGGCTGTCCAGATCCAGGTACTGGTCCTGGGAGGACTGCTTGAGCTGGGCGTTGTCGTGCTGCAACTGCTCGATCGAGGCCTGCAGGCTGGTGACCTGCTGCCGCAGCTGGTTGATCTGGTTCAACAGGTCCTGGTTGGCACTGTTGTTGTACATCTGCTGCTCGAGCGCGCCGACACGGTCAGCCAGGCTCTGTCGCTGTGCATGCGCCGGTGCGGCAGCCACGAGGGCTGCCGCAACGACCAGCATCAGTTTGATGCCAATGCGCATGGATTACTGCGCGGTGTAGACGATTTCGACGCGACGGTTCTGCGACCAGCAGGACTCGTTCGACTCGGTGCAGACCGGACGCTCTTCACCGTAGGAAACGACGGTCAGCTGCGAAGCCGAGCCACCGTTGGCCTGCAGGGCCGAGTTGACGCCGTTGCCACGACGCTCACCCAGGGCCTGGTTGTACGCGCGCGAACCGCGCTCGTCGGTGTGACCCTGCAGGGTGATGCGCGAGGACGGACGGTCACGCAGGTACTTGGCGTGGCACGCCATGATGGCCTGGAATTCCGGCTTCACGTCTTCCTTGTCCAGGTCGAAGTAGACAACGCGCTGGCGCAGGCAAGCGTCGGTATCCAGGTCGCCCGGGCCGTACAGGCCCGAGGTCGACGGACCGGTCGGGGTGGTGGTCGAGGTGCCGGTGTCGACCGGGGCTGCCGGCTCTTCCTTCACCTTCTTCGAGCAACCGGCCAGGACGGCCACAGACAGCAGGGAAACAAGCAGAACGCGGGTGGACTTGTTCATGGCGATACCTTTGTGGCTCCTAGGCCGATGAGGGGTTCAAGACAACGAAAATATTAACACTCTTTTAGCGCTGGGTACGGTATGGGGACCATGCCGGCTCGCGCACATCACCATCGGCCAGGACCAGGCGCTGGCGAACCCGCGCATCGGCCGAGACGGCATACAACACACCACGGCCACCTTCGCGGGCGGCGTACAACACCATGCTCGCGTTGGGCGCAAAGCTCGGCGATTCATCCAGCGAGCCCGGGGACAGCGTGCTCCAGCGCGGCGAACCCAGCGAGCTGTCCATCACCGCGATCTTGTAGCTGTTGCCCGAGCCTTGGGCGACGGCGATCTTCTTGCCATCGTAGGACACCGAGGGCTTGGCATTGTAGTTGCCCTGGAAGGTCACGCGCTCGGCGCTGCCGCCGCCCGCGCCGACCTTGTAGACCTGCGGACGGCCGCCGCGGTCGGAGGTGAAGTACACCGCGCTGCCGTCCGGCGCCCAGGTCGGCTCGGTATCGATGGCGAAGTGGTTGGTCAGCTGGGTCAGCTGCTTGCTGCCCAGGTCCATCACGTAGATTTCCGGGTTGCCCGAACGCGACAGGGTCAGGGCCAGCTTGCGGCCGTCCGGCGAGAACGCCGGGGCGCTGTTGATGCCGCGGAAGCTGGTGACGAGCTCACGCGCGCCGGTACCGATGTTCTGGATGTAGATGGCCGAATTGCCACGCTCGAAGCTGACGTAGGCCAGCTTGCTGCCATCCGGGCTCCACGACGGCGACAGCAGCGGCTCGGCCGAACGCACGATGGTCTGCGGATTGAAGCCATCGGAGTCGGCCACCATCAGCGCGTAGCGCATGGCGTCGCCCTTGCCGCTGGCGGTCACGTAGGCGATGCGGGTCCAGAAGGCGCCGCGCACACCGGTGATCTTTTCGTAAATGGCGTCGGCCATCTGGTGGGCAACGTCGCGCATGGCGTTGCCACGGGCGGTCATCGCCAGGCCCAGTAGGCGCTCGCCCTTAGGTACGTCGAACAGTTCGTACTCGACGCGGTAGGCGCCGGCACCGGCGTCGAGCACGCGGCCGACCACGATGTAGTTCTGCTTCAGCGCGCGCCAGGTGGCGAACTGGATGTC
The DNA here is from genome assembly GCF_018320795.1 of Stenotrophomonas sp. PE591. Taxonomy (NCBI): domain Bacteria; kingdom Pseudomonadati; phylum Pseudomonadota; class Gammaproteobacteria; order Lysobacterales; family Lysobacteraceae; genus Stenotrophomonas; species Stenotrophomonas sp. PE591. The sequence goes on along the minus strand of NZ_JAAOKO010000002.1, from coordinate 26,707 downwards.
GCCGCCGCGCACCGGCTTCTCGACGATCTGCGCTTCGGGCAGCGTACGGAACTGGCCCGAGCGCTCCAGGTCGGCACGGACCACGCCGGCGACGTCGGTCTGCGGTGCAGCCGACGACCCCTGGTAAGGCATCGGCACGATGGTGATCGGCAGCGCGGAAGCATTGCCGCCGATGATGTCGATATCCAGCCCCTTCTGCTGCGCGACGGCAGCAAAGGGCAGCAACAGGGCCGCAAACACGGCAAGCCAGCGAGGCATCTTTTTCATGGAGCGCTCAATAGGGGGAAACCGGAACGAGGGATAACAAAGCGGCAGTGAACCGCTTCGCAATCATGAACCAAGGGTACGTGAATTCCGGGTCAGTTCCAGCCCGTCCTCTCACGCACCGTTAACGTCGTGGCTAACATCGCGCCCGTCTGCCCCGTCACGCCGCCCTGCGGGGCGGTGTCCGACAGCAGCCCACAGCCTGCCCGGTCGAGACCTGGCCTGCCAGAGGCAAGCGCGACATCCGTGGACGCGGGCAGCGGAGAGCCACCCTGCCCTGCCCGCCTCAGCGATCCTGGGCGGTGAAGGTGAAGTTGAGCGTGCGTGCGAACACCGACTCGAAGCCGCGGTACGGCAGCGGCTGCGCGTTGAGCACGGCGGCCTCGATCGAGCGCTTGCCGGCCTCGTCGTACGGGCAGTTCGGGCTGACCTTGGCCTGCATCACCGTGCCACCCGGAATCTGGGTGATGGTGATCTGGCAGCGCTGGCCCAGCGGCACCGCATCCGGGCGCACCCACTGCGACAGCACCTTGGCCTGGATGGCGGCTGCGTACTTGGCCGAAAGGTCGTCGCTGTTGCCACCGCCACCGGCGGCCGGCTGCGAGGCACCACTGGAACCGGCAGCGGCACTGCCGGCGGCATTGCGCGCGGCGGCCACCTGGCGCAGCTTCTGCTCGGCCAGCTTGGCTTCCTTCTCGGCCTGCTCGCGGCGGGCACGGAGCTCGGCGATCTTCTTCTGCTTCTCGGCCTCGGCCTTGTCAGCGGCCACGCGCTCCTGCTCGGCCTGCTTCTTCTTCTCGTCCGCTTCCTGCTGCTTGGCCAGGCGCAGCTTCTGCTCCGCTTCTTCCTGGCGCTTGCGTTCGGTCAGGTCGATCTGTTCCTGGCGGCGCTTGGCTTCCTGTTCCTGCTTGGCCTTCTCCTGGGAGATGGCCAGCGCACTCACCGCTTCCTGATCCTTGGTATCCGGCTGCGCGACACGCTCCTGCGCCTGTTGCTGCTGCGGCGTGGGGGCGTCCTGCGGGCGCGGTTCCGGGATCGGCTGCGGCGGCGGAATGGTGTCTTCCGGCACCGGGATGGGCTCGGCCACCGGCGGCGGCAGGTCTTCCAGCTTTTCCGACTGGCGCAGGGCCTGGCGCGCAGCGGAGGCCTCCGACGCGGACAGCGCCAGGCTGGCCTCGACCGACGGATCACCGGCGGCGGCGTCGGTGTTGCGCTCGGGCGACCAGAACCAGGCCACGATGAAGACCAGCGCGACCAGCAGGTGCACCAGCAACGCCAATGCCAGGGGCAGGCCCCAGCCGGGTTCGCGCTGATGCGGGGGTGGCAGGGCGTCAGCGTGCATCGGTGGCCAGGCCTACCTTGTCTACCTTGGCGCGCTTGATCACATCCATCGCGGCGATGACCTTTTCATAGGCCACGGCACGGTCGGCGGCGACGATCACGCGCACGCCCTTGTCCTGGGCGGCGATGCCGGCCAGGCGGCCTTCCAGTTCCTCGGCCGACACGGCGGTCGGTTCCTTGGCATCGGGCAGCTTCAGGCTGAGCTGGCCGTCCTGGCGCACCGAGACGATCACCGGGTCCTGCTTGCTCTCCAGCGCCTTGGCGTTGGACTGCGGCAGGTCGACGTCGAAGCTCAGGGTGAGCAGCGGCGCGGTGACCATGAAGATGATCAGCAGCACCAGCATGACGTCGATGTAGGGAACGACGTTGATTTCCGATTTCAGCTTGCGGCGCTTGCGGCGACCGATGGCAGCGGACATGGCTTGGACTCCCGGGTCAGGCGCTTACTCGTCGCCAGCGCTCTGGCGCTGCAGGATGGAGCTGAACTCTTCGGCAAAGGTCTCGAACCGCACCGACATGCGCTCAACGCGCGTGGTGAAGCGGTTGTAGGCCCACACCGCCGGGATCGCCACGAACAGGCCGATGGCGGTAGCGAACAGTGCCTCGGAGATGCCCGGCGCGACGGCGGCGATGCCGGCCTGCGCCCCACTGCTGATCATGTCGTGCATGGTCACCATGATGCCGAACACGGTGCCGACCAGGCCCACGTACGGCGCGGTCGAACCGATGTTGGCCAGCAGTTCCAGGTTGCGCTCGAGCTGGTCCACTTCGCGGGTATAGGTGGTGCGCATCGCGCGCTGCGCGCCTTCCAGCTGTGCGCGGCCATCCAGGCGGCGCTTGTCACGCAGGCGGGTGTATTCGCGGAACCCTGCTTCGAAGATGGCTTCCAGGCCGGTCACGCTGCGGCTGCGGTCGGTGGCCGCGCTGTACAGCTTGCCCAGGTCCGCGCCGGACCAGAAGCGGTTCTCGAACTCGTCGGCTTCGCGGGTGGCCTGCTTGAACACGCGGGCCTTGCGGAAAATGATCACCCAGCTGACGAACGAGCCGACCAGCAGCAGCAGCACGATGATCTTCACCGGCAGGCTGGCCTTGGCCATCAGTTCGAGGTAGTTGATGCCGCCGCCGGTGGTGGCCTGGGCAAGGGTCTGTGTCGCGGCGTTGCTGACGTCGGCCGGCAGTGCCTCGGTGACCGTGGCCTGCAGGGCCAGGAGCGTTGCGATCATCCGTTGTTCCTCAGTGTTCGGATTCGGGGTGGAGGTGGGGTTGCAGCACGGCAAGGACGGCCTCGTCCATGCCACGCGGGCGGAAACTGGCCGCGTCCAGTGCGGCGATGCGGACCTGGGCCGACAGCAGCAATTCGCCGTCGCGCAGGATCTGCTGGTCGAAGACCATGCTGGCCTTCTTCAGCTGGACCAGGCGGGCACTCACCTGCAGGGTGTCATCCAGCCGTGCCGGCCTGATGAAATCCATCTGCATCGAGCGCACCGCGAAGATCATCCCGTGCTCGGCGCGCATGCGCTCCTGGCCGTAGCCGAGCGAACGCATCCATTCGGTCCGGGCCCGTTCCATGAAGGCCACGTAGCGGGCGTGGTAGACCACGCCGCCAGCGTCGGTATCTTCCCAGTAAATGCGTGTCGGCCAACTGAATAGTGGCTCAACCGACATCGGGAACCTCCGCGAACAGGTCCTGCGGCGGGTTCTTCGGCTTCAGACCCATGTGCCGGTAGGCTTTGTGGGTGGCCATGCGGCCACGCGCGGTACGCACCAGGAAGCCCTGCTGGATCAGGTACGGCTCGACCACGTCTTCCAGCGTGCCACGCTCTTCGGACAGCGCCGCGGCCAGCGATTCGATGCCGACCGGGCCACCATCGAAGTAGTCGACCATGGTCTTGAGCAGGCGCCGGTCAAGCTCGTCGAAGCCTTCCGGGTCGACCTTGAGCATCTTCATCGCGGCCTGGGCTACGGGCTCGTCGATGTGGCCACCGGCCTTGACCTGCGCGTAATCGCGCACGCGTCGGAGCAAGCGGTTGGCGATACGCGGGGTACCACGCGCGCGGCGCGCGATCTCCCCTGCCCCATCGGCGGTGCAGTCGATGCCGAGGATGCTGGCGGAGCGGCGCACGATACGGGTCAGTTCCTCGACGCTGTAGAACTCCAGCCGCTGGACGATGCCGAAGCGGTCGCGCAGCGGCGCGGTCAGCAGGCCGGCGCGGGTGGTGGCGCCGATCAGGGTGAACGGCGGCAGGTCGATCTTGATCGAGCGGGCGGCGGGGCCCTCGCCGATCATGATGTCGATCTGGAAATCTTCCATCGCCGGGTACAGCACTTCCTCGACCACCGGCGACAGGCGATGGATCTCGTCGATGAACAGAACGTCGTGCGGCTGCAGGTTGGTCAGCAGCGCAGCCAGGTCGCCGGCCTTTTCGATCACCGGGCCGGAGGTCACGCGCAGGGCCACGCCCAGTTCGTTGGCAATGACATGGCTGAGGGTGGTCTTGCCCAGGCCCGGCGGCCCGAAGATCAGTACGTGGTCGAGCGCGTCGCCACGCCCCTTGGCCGCCTGGATGTAGATTTCCATCTGCTCGCGCACCGGCACCTGGCCGAGGTAGTCGGCAAGGCGCTTTGGGCGGATGCTGGCGTCGGCGGCGTCATCCTCGCGGGTGGCGCCGGCGCCGATGATGCGGTCGTCGGTCATGTGCTGATTATGCGGCAAAAGTACGGGTTTCGGCCGGGCTGCGCCCGGCACCCGCAGAGGCAACGCCAACGTCAACGTCAATTGCGAATCTACTGGGGATGGCGGGGTGGGTCCGGTCGCGGGGGACGCCGTGAACCCGTCCTTGGGGGCTTGGTCGCGGCATCCATGCCGCGGACACCCCCGCAACCGGACCCACCCCGCCTTCGACAGTTTCCTGCGGTCTGTCGGAACGGCGTTCTGCTTTGGTGGGTGCCGACCGTTGGTCGGCACGGGGTCGGATCTGGTAGGTGTCGACCTTGGTCGACACGGTAGATCCACGCCATGCGTGGATGGAACAGAGGGGGAGAGTTGGCTCAGCTTCTGGCGCGCGGTGCCTCCGCAAGCGGAGCCCCCTTGTTGTTCAAGGGGGCGCGCCGACAGGCGGGGGGTAAGGTGGAATGCGCGGAACGCCAGCGCCAACGGCGCCTGCGTTTCAAGGGGGCGCGCCGATAGGCGGGGGATAAGGTGGAATGCGTGTGGGGCGTAGCGCAGGTGGAGATTAAATCTCCACCTGCGCGCCGAGTTCCACCAGGCGGTTGCCCGGAATCCGGAAGAAGCCCGTGGCCGGGGCGGCGTTGCGATGCATCAGCGCGAACAGCTTGTCGCGCCAGATCGGCATGCCGCGGTTGGCGGTGGCCACGATGGTCTCGCGGCTGGCGAAGAAGGTGGTGTCCATCGGGTCGAAGTAGATGCCACCGTGGTCACACGAGCGCATCAGCGCCAGCGGCACGTCCGGGGTTTCCATGAAACCGAAGCGCACATAGACCCGGTAGAACTCGTCGCCCACCGACTCGATCTTCAGCCGCTGCCCTTCCATCGCATAGGGAATGGGCAGGGTTTCCACGTGCAGGAACACGTTGCGCTCGTGCAGCACCTTGTTGTGCTTGAGGTTGTGCATCAGCGCGTGCGGGGCCACGGTCGGGTCGGCGGTGAGGAACACCGCGGTGCCCGGCACGCGTACCGGCGGTGCCAGCATCAGGCCCGGCAGGAAGGTGTCCAGGCGGATGCCGTCCTTGCGGATCTCATCACGCAGCAGCTCGCGGCCACGCCGCCAGGTGCGCATCATGGTGAACAGGAAGATACCCAGCACCACCGGGAACCAGGCGCCCTGCAGCAGCTTGGCGCCGTTGGCGATGACAAAGCCGAGGTCGATGATGAAGAACACCACGCACAGCGGCAGCAGCCAGGCGCGCGCCTTCGGCCACAGCGAGCGGGCGACCAGGGCCAGCAGCAGGGTATCGATCAGCATGGTGGCCGACACCGAGATGCCGTAGGCCACGGCCAGGTTGGACGAGCTGCGGAAGGCCAGCACCAGGCCGATCACCATCACCGCGATGCCCCAGTTGATGCCCGGGATGTAGATCTGGCCGATGGTGTCGTGCGAGGTGTGCTTGATGCGCATGCGCGGGATGTAGCCCAGCTGCATGGCCTGGCGCGAGACCGAGAACGCGCCGGTGATGACCGACTGCGAGGCGATCACCGCCGCCATCGTGGCCAGGATGATCATCGGGTACAGTGCCCACGACGGCACGGCCTCGAAGAACGGGTTCTTCAGCGCCTCGGGATGGTTGAGCACCAGCGCGCCCTGCCCCAGGTAATTCAGCACCAGGCACGGCAGCACGAAGAAGTACCAGGCGTGGCGGATCGGCTTGGCGCCGAAATGGCCCATATCGGCGTACAGCGCTTCGCCGCCGGTCACCGCCAGTACCACCGCACCCAGGATGAAGATGCCGTGCCAGCCGTGCTCCATGAAGAAGCGGATCGCCCACCACGGGTTGAAGGCTTTCAGCACTTCCGGCGCGTCGACGATGTTGTAGATGCCGATCGCCGCCAGCGAAATGAACCAGACCGACGTGATCGGGCCGAACGCCTTGCCGATCTTCTCGGTGCCGAAGCGCTGCGCGGCGAACACCATCAACAGCACCACCACCGTGATCGGCACGATGAAGGCATGCAGGCCGGGGGCCGCCACCTCCAGGCCCTCAACCGCGCCCAGCACTGAAATGGCCGGGGTGATCACGCCGTCGCCGAAGAACAGCGAGGCGCCGAAGATGCCGAGGATGCCCACCACATAGGCCGAGCGCGACCCGTTGCGCAGGGTGCGCTGGGTCAGTGCCATCAGCGCCATGATGCCGCCCTCGCCGTCATTGTCGGCGCGCATGATGATGGTCACGTACTTCAGCGTGACCACGATGTTCAGCGCCCAGAACGCCAGCGACAGCACGCCCAGCACGGTGTCGTGGTCGCTGTTGAGCCCATAGTGCGGCGAGAACGCCTCCTTCAGGGTGTACAGCGGGCTGGTACCGATATCGCCGAAGACCACGCCGATCGCACCGATGATCAGCGCCATGCCTCCGGCTGGAGGAGCGTGACCGTGGCCGCCGGGGGCAGCTGCGTGCGGGGTTTGACTGCTGGACATGGGACTCCTGGCGAAGCTCAGGCGGTTTGTTGAAGGAAAGGAAGGCGGATCAACGCAGCGCCGACTGCAGCGCCTTGCGGATCACGGTGGCCACTTCGTCGCCTTCATTGAAGGCATCACGGGCCATGCGCGCCGCTTCGGCCGGCTTGTAGCCCAGCTGCTGCAGGGCCACGGTGGCGTCGGACAGCGGATCGGCCGGGGCCGGGCCACTGCCGGTGGGCAGCGCGCCGCCGGCACCGAACTGGGCCGCGCGGTCACGCAGCTCCAGCACCATGCGCTCGGCGGTCTTCTTGCCGATGCCCGGAATGCGGGTCAGCGCGGTAATGTCACCGGCCTGGACCATGCGCGCGAACTCCTCGACGGTGACGCCGGACAGCACGGCCAGCGCGATCTTCGCGCCGATGCCGCTGACCTTCTGCACGTCGCGGAACAGGCGCCGCTCGCCCTCGCGCAGGAAGCCGTACAGCGAGACGCTGTCTTCCTTCTGCGAGTAGTGGGTATACAGGGTGACCTCGCGGCCGAGCTCGGGCAGGTCGTAGAAGGTGCTCATCGGCGCCTCCAGTTCGTAGCCCACTCCGTTCACGTCCACCACCAGCCACGGCGGCGCCTTGTAGGCGACGATGCCGCGCAGTCGACCGATCATTGCGTGCAGCTCCTCATTTGCGGCCCCATGCCTGGCGGGCACTGAGCCCCAGGCGGTTGGCCGTCGCCCTTACGTGGGCATGGGTGATCGCCACCGCCAACGCGTCGGCCGCGTCGGCCTGCAGCTTGATTTTCAGATTGAGCATGAGCCCGACCATGTGTTGAACCTGTTGCTTTTCGGCGCCACCGCGCCCGACAACCGCCAGCTTGATCTCGCTGGCAGCATATTCGTGCACCGGCAGGTCGCGCAGCACCACCGCCGAGATCGCCGCGCCACGGGCCTGGCCCAGCTTCAATGCCGAATCGGGGTTGCGGGCCATGAACACGCGTTCGATGGCCACTTCCTGCGGCTCATACTCGCGGCACAGGTCGGCCAGGCCCAGCACCAGCAGCTTCATGCGCTGCGGGAAGTCGTCAGCGCCCAGCAGCACCAGCGGCTGGTGGTGCACGTAGCTGACGCGGCCGGTGGCATCGACATCAATGATGCCGACCCCGGTCCGCTGCGAACCGGGGTCGATGCCGAGGATGCGGGTCATGCTGCACTCCTGGCGGGGCGGAACGGAATGCGCTGGCAGGCGTATGGGCTCATGACTGTCCGCGGTGACCGTTCAACGGCCCGCGCCCAGGCCGTCGAAGACGGCTCAGGCGTAGGCGTCGGCGCCGAGTTCGGCGTTGGAATACACGTCCTGCACGTCGTCCAGGTCTTCCAGCATGTCCAGCAGCTTCTTGACCTGCAGGGCGACCTCGCCCTCGACCTTGATGTCGTTGTCGGCGCGGAAGGTGATCTCGGCGTGGTCGGCGACATGGCCAGCGGCGGCCATCGCGTCCTTGACTGCGCTGAACGCGTCAGGGCTGGTGACCACATCGATCGAGCCATCGTCCGGATAGACCACGATGTCATCAGCGCCGGCCTCGATGGCCGCCTCGGTGATGGCTTCCTCGTCGGCACCCGGGGCGAAGCTGAGCACGCCCAGGCGCTTGAACATGAAGGCCACCGAGCCTTCGGTGCCCATGTTGCCGCCGCACTTGCTGAACGCATGGCGGACATCGGCCACGGTGCGCACGCGGTTGTCGGTCAGGCAGTCGACGATCACGGCCACGCCACCCGGGGCGTAGCCTTCGTAGCGGATTTCCTCGTAGTCGACGCCTTCCAGTTCACCGGTGGCCTTCTTGATGGCGCGCTCGATCACGTCCTTGGACATGTTCACGGCCAGGCCCTTGTCCACCGCCACGCGCAGGCGCGGGTTGTTGTTGGGGTCGCCTCCACCGCCGCGCGCGGCAACGCCGATCTCGCGGATGATCTTGGTGAAAATCTTGCCGCGCTTCGCGTCGGACGCGTTCTTGCGGGCTTCGATGGAGGGGCCTCTACCCATGGGTGCTACCGTCTGGCTGCTTCAGGATCAAGGCGCGGATTCTACCTGATCGGGGGCGGCAACCGTGTCTAGGGCGGAGAGATGCCGTCGGGCATGGCCCGGCGAAGCGCGTGCGAACCAACGGTTCGCACCCACCGAGGTAGGCCGGTCGCATCCACCAAGGCAGGACGGTCCGCGCCCACCGAGCCAGGGCGGTCGCCCCTACCAGATTACGCGGCGGCGGCGTCGCGGCTGTGGTCGAACTGGCCGTGGCGCAGGAAATGCGCGGTCTGCCGCGCAGCATCCGGCGACACGACCAGGCCACTGTGGCTGGTGCGCACCACGCAATGATCGGCCAGGCCCGGCAGGCGGGTTTCGGCCAGGGCCACGGTGCCATCGGAGGCGTCGTCCATCGCGCCCAGCAGGCTGCCCAGACCATGCGGCACCGAACCGGCGATCAGCCCGACCTCGGCCTTGCCCTGCCAGTCCGGCAGGCCGTCCAGCAGCAGCTCGCTGCTGCGCCCAAGCGCCAGGCCCCAACCATGATCGGACAACGAGCGCGCGGTGCCACTGCCGCGCAGCGGTGAACCCAGGCAGACCACGCGCTGCACCGGCAGCTGCGGATTGCGCCGCAGCGCTTCCAGCGCCAGCAGCCCGCCCAGGCTGTGGCCGACCAAACTCAGTGGGCCGGCGTCGGCCAGCCGCTCCAGCAGCTGCGGTACGGCCACGTCCGGGCCACCGAACACCGAGGAATAACCAAACGCGTGCACCTGGAAGCCGCGCGCGCGCAGGCGCCAGGCCAGCGGCCCGACCCAGGCGCGGGCATTCCAGATGCCATGCAGCAGCAATACGGGGGGAGTCATGCAAACAGCCTGGCGGTCAGCGGGGCAGGAACGTACGGTGATTGAACACGCGCGCGCAGCAAGCGGCAGTGAACATCAGGCCGCGCGCGGTGCGCGGCGCAGGATGAATTCGAGATCGTTCGTGTCGCCCACCGGGAACAGGTATTCGCCGGCCTTCTCGAAACCGTAGCGGGCGTAGAAGCGCTGTGCGCCGAAGTTCTCCGACCACACGCCCAACCACAGGGTGCGCGGGCCCTCGTGTTCCAGCCAGGCCAGCGCGGTTTCCAGCAGGCGGCTGCCCCAGCCGCAGCTTTGCTGCGTCTTGATCAGGTACAGGCGCTTGAGTTCGCCGTCACCGGGCTTCACGTCCGGGTGCGGCAGGCCACAGGGGCCGGCGGCGGCATGGCCGACCGCCTCCCCGTCCAGCTCCAGCAGCCACACCGCGTAATCCGGGTGGGCCAGGATCACGCGCTGGCGCTCGACCGTGTAGGCCTCCTCAAGGAAGGCCTGCAGGTCCTGCGGCGGATACAGATGGCCGAAGGTTTCGGTGAACGTGCGGGCGGCCAGCGCCGACAGGGTCGGCGCGTCGTCCACGGTGGCGCGGCGGATGGAATACATGCAGCCAGTTGACGTCAGCGCGAAGGGGCGGTCAAGCCTTTTCCGACGATTCCGCTTCTTCGTCTTCCTCGTCCTCTTCCTCGTACTCCTCTTCGTCCTCGTCTTCCTCGTCTTCCTCGCCTTCCTCGCCTTCCTCGTCCTCGTCGTACTCTTCCTCTTCGTCGTCCTCGTAATCCTCGACGCCGAAGTCTTCTCCATCCCAACGGCCTTCGCCGTCGGCGACGAAGGTCAGGGCCATCGCGGCCGGGTTGGTACCGACGCGGACCAGCCAACCGCCGAACACGCGTGCACGCTCGGTGACCAGGTTGGCCTCGGAGCCTTCATTGCCCAGCTTTTCCCACTCCAGCGAAAACGCAAACTCGGTCATTGCCTGGATCTCCTGATCAGTTGGTCTTGGGGCGAACCTGGATGTGCACTTCGGCCAGCTGCGCGTCGACGATCGGCGACGGCGCGTCGGTCATCAGATCCTGTGCACCCGTGGTCTTCGGGAACGGGATGACGTCGCGGATCGACTCGGTGCCGGCCATCAGCGCGGCGATGCGGTCGATGCCGAAGGCGATGCCACCGTGCGGCGGCGCGCCGTAGTTCAGCGCGTCGAGCAGGAAGCCGAACTTGGCACGGGCTTCTTCGGCACCGATGCCCAGCAGCTCGAACACCGCGCTCTGCATGTCCGGACGGTGGATACGGATCGAACCGCCGCCGATCTCATTGCCGTTGAGCACCATGTCGTAGCCGCGCGAAACGGCGGTACGGGCATTGGCGCGCAGGTCGGCGATGTCGTCCACGGCCGGTGCGGTGAAGGGGTGATGCAGGGCGACGTAGCGCTGTTCTTCCTCGTCCCACTCGAACATCGGGAAGTCGGTGACCCACAGCGGTGCCCAGCCGTCGGCGACCAGGCCGAAGTCCTTGCCGGCCTTCAGGCGCAGCGCGCCCATGAAGTCGGAGACCTTGTTGTAGCCGCCGGCACCGAAGAACACGATGTCGCCGTTGCCGGCGCCGACGTGGGCGACCAGCGCGGCGAACGACGCTTCGCTGAAGAACTTCTGGATCGGCGAGCTGATTTCGCCGTTGTCGGCGATCTTGATGTAGGCCAGGCCCTTGGCGCCGTACTTGGCGGCATGCGCGGCGTATTCGTCGATCTGCTTGCGCGACAGCGACGCACCGCCCGGGATGCGCAGCGCGGCAACGCGGCCCTCGGCATCATTGGCCGGGCCGGTGAACACCGGGAACTCGCTGTCCTTGACCAGTTCGGCCACGTCCACCAGCTCCAGCGCGATGCGCAGGTCCGGCTTGTCCGAGCCGTAGCGGCGCATGGCCTCGGCCCAGGTCATGCGCGGGAAGCTGGCGTCCAGCTGCACGTCCACCACTTCCTTGAAGATGGCGCGGATCATGTCCTCGACGAAATCCTGCACGTCGCGCTCGCGGACGAAGGCGAATTCCATGTCCAGCTGGGTGAACTCCAGCTGGCGATCGGCACGCAGGGCCTCGTCGCGGAAGCAGCGCGCGATCTGGTAGTAGCGGTCGAAGCCGGCCACCATCAGGATCTGCTTGAACAGCTGCGGGCTCTGCGGCAGTGCGTAGAACTCGCCCGGGTGCATGCGCGCCGGCACCAGGAAGTCGCGTGCGCCTTCCGGGGTGGCCTTAGTCAGGATCGGGGTTTCGATGTCCTGGAAGCCCTTTTCGTCCAGGTGGCGGCGCAGCGCCTGCACCAGCTTGATGCGGGTGCGCTGCATGCGCTGCATTTCCGGGCGGCGCAGGTCCAGGTAGCGGTACTTCAGGCGGGTTTCCTCGCCCGGGTTCTCATGGGCGTGGAACGGCAGCGGCGCAGCCTTGTTCAGGACGGTGATGGCGGTGGCGATCACTTCCACCTTACCGGTGCGCATCTTGTCGTTCACCGCGTGGCGGGCACGCACGACGCCTTCCACCTGCAGCACATCCTCGTAGCCCAACGACGCGGCCACCGCGAACACTTCGGCATTGTCGACCTCCACCGTCACCTGCACGATGCCTTCATGATCGCGGAGATCGATGAAGCAGACGCCGCCCTGGTTACGGGCCACGTCGGTCCAGCCGGCGAGGGTGACAGTCTGGCCAATCAGGGTCTCGTCGACCAGGCCGCAGAAGTGGGTACGCATGGGGGGAAGCTCCGCTGGAGAACGCCGGCACCGGATGGGGGCCGGAAAGCCTCGTATTCTGCGGCCGAGGCCCCGGCTGGGGCAAATCCGGCCAGTCACACCGGCTTGATCGTCCCCCTCCCTATAGTCGGGCACCTGCCACCGTATGGGATGCCGCCATGAAACCGCTGTCCCTGGCCAGCCTGGCCGTGACCCTCAGCCTGGGTGCGCTGGGCACCCTTGCCCTGCCCGCTCCGTCCGTCTCTGCGCAGAACGGGGTGATCCGCTGCGAAAGCCAGAGCAACCGCGAACGGGTCTGCAACACCGGCTGGCGCGGCGCGCAGCTGGTCCGTCAGTTGTCTGGCAGCCCCTGCGAGGAAGGGCGCTCCTGGGGCAGCCGCAATGGCAGCATCTGGGTCACCAATGGTTGCCGCGCCGAGTTCGTCGAGGCCCGTGGTGGCTGGGGCGGCGGCAATGGCGGTGGCTGGGCAGGCAACAACGGTCGGCCCGGCGAGACCATCCGCTGCGAAAGCCAGAACAACCGCGAGCGCAGCTGCCCGGTCGGCTGGCGCAATGCCCGCCTGGTCCGCCAGTTGTCCGGCAGCCCTTGCGACGAGGGCCGTACCTGGGGTGTGCGCAACGGCGCGGTATGGGTCAGCAATGGCTGCCGCGCCGAATTCGCCGAGGCCCGCGGCTGGGGCGGTGGCGGTGGCGGCTGGGGCGGTGGCAACAGCAACTATTCCGTCACCTGCAGCAGCAACAACAACCGCTCGCAGACCTGCGACTGGGATGAGCGCCAGGGCCGGCCGGTGCTGCAGCAGCAGCTGTCGGGCAGCGCCTGCCAGGAAGGCCGCAGCTGGGGTTACTCGCGTGGCCAGGTGTGGGTGAGCAACGGCTGCCGGGCGCGCTTCGGCACGCGATGAGTGCAGGGTCGGGGTCAGAGCCCTCCGCAGGAGGGATCCGACCCCGGGATCACGGCGCGGGTGCTGTGTCGTCGCCCCATGGTGCAGGCGGCAGGTCGACCGGCTTGCTCAGGTCGAACTGCACGCGGAAGCGGCGTCCATCCGGGCGGGTCAGCTCGTAGACGAAGGTCTGGTCGGGATCAATCTCCATCGCCCAGGTGTTGTGCGTGGAAGCCAGCATGTCGGCACGGCGGAACATCGCCACCGAATCGGCATCGGCCGGGAACCGCTGGCGCTCGGCGGTACCCGGCGGCGTGCTGTCGCCACCGTACAGGGTGATCGCGTCGGGGCTGCCGTCTTCGTGGCGATGGTCGTGCTTCAGCCGCAGCCCGTTCGGCGTGCGGGTCAGCACCCAGGTCCGCGAGTGGTCATCACCGACATGAAACGGGATGCGCAGCTCGTGCGCCGGGTCGGCGCAGCCGCGCACATGCATGACCAGGCGCTGCCCGGCGAACGGATCCTTGGCGGTCGGTGCAGGCGTGTCCTCCACCACCTTGCCGACGTAGGCCTGGCCGCAATGTGCGGCGATGGCGGCCATGAACGCATCGGCCGGTGCGGTCGCCAGGTCATGGACGACCGTATCGGAGCGCTGCGTGCACGCAGCGAGGCTGAGCAGGAGGGCGGCGGTAGTGGCAACGGCAATCGGTCTCATGCCCCAACCCTAACGGCCATGGACGATGGGCGCAAACCGCGCGCCAGTCCCGCTCAGCGCTCGGCAGACGGTGCTGCCGGCAGTGCTTCGGTCGCCGCCACCGGTGCGGCCTCGCCCTCGCCGGCCGGCTCCTGCTCCACCGGATCAACGTCAAACGGTGTACGGAACACCAGCGACGGCAACAGCGTGGTCAGCGCCGCGTACAGCAGCAGCGCACCGAACAGCACCGCCGGAATCTGGAAGCGCTCACGCATGATCGCCGCCAGCACCAGGGTGAAGATCAGCGTCGGTGCCAGCGCCAGCGAGACCCGCAGGCTGCTGCGGAAGCTCTCGCCGAACATCACCCGGCGCTGCAGCCAGACCACGCCGATGCGCAGCGGCAGCACCACCAGGGTGATCACGATGCCCAGCCCCAGCGCCTCGAAGCTCAGCGCTTCGGCGGGCACCTTGGTGCCGGCGTTGAAGAAGTAGAACGGCACGAAGAACGAGGCGAACAGGCGCAGCGCGTGCAGGTTCTCGTGCGAGGCCAGCAGTGGCATGCGCTGGTGCAGCAGGCGCGCGACCAGGCCGGCGATGAACGCGCCAACCAGGTAGTACACGCCCAGCAGGTAGGTGATGTAGGCCGCCACCATGCCGACCATCACCAGCAGCGAGAATTCCGAGCCCGGCGCGTGCGGTGCCACCCAGCGGCCCAGCGCGATGAACAGCAGCGGCAGGCCGATCATCATCGCCAGCAGTGCCAGGCTGGACAACGCCATGTGCCCTGGATCACCGGCCTGCAGCACGATGAACAACGCCGCCAGCGCCAGCAGTTCGCCGGCGATGGCCTTGCTGGTCACCCAGAACCGCTCGTCTTCGCTGAGGCCCAGCCGCGACAGCGAGTCCATGATGAAGCCCGTGGACGGCGTCAGCAGCGCCAGCGCCAGCAGGCCGGCGGCCTGCCACGGCAGCCCCGCATAGCGCCAGGCCAGCCAGCCCACGCCGAACAGCGTGCCGGTCCGGATCACCAGGTGCGCCAGCAGCGGCCACATGCCACGGCGCAGCGCCTGCAGGTCCACTTCCAGGCCGGCGAACAGGAACAGCGAGGAAATGCCCAGCGTGGCCAGCAGGCCGATCACCGCATCGTGGGCCTGGTCGCCCAGCCAGAGCATGCCGATGATGCCGAACAGCAGGCAGGTCAGCGGCGCTGGCAGGCTGAAACGCTGCAGCGCTCGCGGGATCACCAGCAGCGCGAAGATCAGCAGCAGGTAGATCAGTTCATGGCTCATGGGGGACTTCCGTGTGGTTCGAACGCGCGCAGGATGCGCGCGCCGAACCGATCCGGCAAGCCACGTTTGAATGACCCCGGTTACCTCATCCGATCAACCGGTCGGCAATCCGCCCCACCTGTGCCAGCACGCTAGCGCGTTGCTCGTAGCTGATCGCACCTGCCTGCAGATAAGCCGTCAACACCCACGGGGCGCCTCCGGCTACGGGCCACAGCACGGCGATGTCGTTGCGCGCGTCTTCACCATTGCTGCCGGTCTTGTCACCCACGCGCCAACGCTTGCCCAGGCCCGCGCGCAGGCAGGCGTCGCCGGTTTCGTTGTCGATCAGCCAGTCGGCCAGCTGCTGCCGCGAGGCCGGTTGCAGTACCTCGCCCAACACCACGCGCTGCAGGGTCGCGGCCATCGCCGCCGGCGTGGTGGTGTCGCGCGGGTCGCCCTTGGCAAAGCTGTTCAGCTCCGGCTCCAGGCGGTCACTGCGGCTCACCGTGTCGCCGCTGGCGCGCAGGAACGCGGTCACTGCGGGCGGGCCACCGACCACGCCGAACAGCAGGTTGGCGGCGGTGTTGTCGCTGGTGATGATCGTGGCACGGCACAGATCGCGCACCGTCATGTCCTTGCCTGCATGGCGGCGGGTAACCGGTGCGTGCGAGAGCAGATTGGCCTCGCCCACCGGCACGCGGGTGTCCAGCAATGCCGGCGTGCGCTCGGCCTGGCTGAGCACGGTAGCCGCCAGCATGCTCTTGAAAGTGCTGCACATCGGGAAGCGCTCGTCCTGGCGATGACCGATGCGGCGACCGCTGGCAGTGTCCAGCAGGGTCACGCCAAGGCGTCCGGCGCAGGCCTTTTCCAGCGCGGCGAAATCACTGGCGGCGGTGATGGCGGC
Organism: Stenotrophomonas sp. PE591; assembly: GCF_018320795.1. Taxonomy (NCBI): domain Bacteria; kingdom Pseudomonadati; phylum Pseudomonadota; class Gammaproteobacteria; order Lysobacterales; family Lysobacteraceae; genus Stenotrophomonas; species Stenotrophomonas sp. PE591. Next base: position 10,616 of record NZ_JAAOKO010000002.1, on the reverse strand, counting down.
ATCGGTGGGTGCGTTGGCGGTGGCCTTGCCCGCTGCACGTGCCAGCAGCGGCAAGGCAAGCGAGGAAGCCACGGCGGCAGCACTGAACTGCAGGAATCGGCGACGGGCGAGCATGCGGGTTCTCCTGGGGGACCGCATGATTATTGAGGCCTCCCCTGGAAGTGACCAGCGCAAAAAATCAGCAAAAGGCATGAATTAATTTCATGCCTGTCGCATTCAACTCATTATTTTTCCGAAATGATGCATTGAACGAGTAGGATCAGCCATCACTCTGGCTCACGACTCCCGATGCTGCACCCTACCCTGCCGCTGAACGCGCTGCGTGCCTTCGAAGCGGCTGCGCGCCACCAGAACTTCACCCGTGCCGCGCTGGAGCTGTGTGTCAGCCAGGCCGCGCTGAGCCACCAGATCCGGGGGCTGGAAGACCGGCTCGGGATCCGCCTGTTCCATCGCCTGCCGCGCGGCGTGGCGCTGACCGATGAAGGCGCGGCGCTGTATCCGGTACTCAACGAATCGTTCGAGCGCATCTCGGCCAGCATCGCGCGCTACACCGGCGGGCCGGCACGTGAAGTACTGACGCTGGGGGTGGTCGGCACCTTCGCCACCGGCTGGCTGCTGCCACGGCTGGCCGCGTTCGAGGCGGCGCACCCGGACATCGAGCTGCGTCTGCAGACCCACAACAACCGCATCGACCTGGCCGGCGAAGGACTGGATCTGGCCATCCGCTTCGGTGATGGCGATTGGCAGGGCCAGGCCTGCACGGCAATCCTCGATGCGCCCTTCGCGCCACTGTGCGCACCGGCATTGGCGCGGCGGCTGAAGCAGCCGCGCGACCTGGCCACGCTGCCGCTGCTGCGTTCCTACCGCAGCGACGAATGGCCGCGCTGGCTGCAGGCAGCCGGCGTCAGTGGCGTGGAAGCCCGCGGGCCGGTGTTCGATTCCTCACTGACGGTGGCGATGGCCGCCGCCGGTGGTGCCGGCGTGGCCCTGCTGCCCTTGCGCATGTTCGAACAGGAACTGGCCGAAGGCCGCCTGCTGCAACCGTTCAGCACCACGCTGGAGCTGGGGCGCTACTGGCTGACGCGACTGCGCTCGCGCGCCGAGCGTGAGCCGGCCAAGCGCTTCCGCGAATGGCTGCAGGCACAGGGCGGGTAGGCAGTGCCGGCCGCTGGCCGGCAATCCCTTGATCGTTGTGGGCGCATCGCGCTGCCGGCCAGTGGCCGGCACTACCGGTCAGGACTCGAGCAGTTCCATCCAGGCGGCTTCGGCCTTTTCCAGCTGCGTGGCGGCGGTTTCGCGATCGCGGCCAAGCACGGCCATGCGCGTGGCATCGGCGTAGTTGGCCGGGTCGGCCAGCTGGCGGTCCAGCTCGGCCAGGGCACCTTCCAGCTCGGCCACCTTGGCTTCAGCGGCGGCCAGCTTGTGCGGGTTCACCGGCTTCTTCTGCACCACCTGCGCCACCGGGGCGGTCTTGACCACCACCGGCTCTTCCACCTGTTCCATGCGCGCCTTGGTGCCCTGCGCCTGCGGGCGGGTCCGCAGCCACGCGGCGTAGGCATCCAGGTCGCCATCGAACGGCTCGACCACGCCATCGGCCACGCGCCAGTAGGTATCGCAGACCAGGCCGATCAGATGGCGGTCGTGCGAGACCATCACGATCGCGCCTTCGAAGGTGGCCAATGCTTCGGCCAGCGCTTCGCGCATTTCCAGGTCAAGGTGGTTGGTCGGTTCGTCCAGCAGCAGCACGTTTGGCTGCTGCCAGGCGATCAGCGCCAGCGCCAGGCGTGCGCGCTCGCCACCGGAGAAGCCATCGACCGGCTCGAACGCGCGGTCACCCGGGAAGTTCCACTTGCCGAGGAAATCGCGGAACGACTGGTTCGGTGCGTCCGGGGCGATCTCGCGGAAATGCTCCATCGGCGACTGGCCTTCGTGCAGCGACTCCACCGTGTGCTGGGCGAAGTAGCCGATCCTCAGGTCCGGGTGCGCCATGCGCTCGCCGACGATCGGCGCCAGCTCGCCCACCAGGGTCTTCACCAACGTGGTCTTGCCGGCGCCGTTCGGACCGAGCAGGCCGATGCGCTGGCCCGCCTCCAGGCCGAAGCCAACATTGTGCAGGATCACCGCGTCCTTGCCGTAGCCAGCCTCGACGTGGTTCAGGCGGATCAGCGAGAACGGCAGCTTGGCCGGCGGCGCGAACTCGATGCGGAATTCGCGCTCGGCACGCACCGCTTCGGTGCCGGCCAGCTTGGCCAGGCGCTTCATGCGGCTCTGCGCCTGCGCCGCCTTGCTGGCCTGCGCCTTGAAGCGGTCGATGAAGCTCTGCAGGTGGGCGCGCTCGGCCTGTTCCTTCTCGTGCGCGATCTGCTGCTGGCGCAGCTGTTCGGCGCGCTGGCGTTCGAAATCGGTGTAGCCGCCCGGGTAGAGCTTGGCGCCGCCACCGTGCAGGTGCAGGGTGTGGGTGGCCACGTTGTCAAGGAACTCGCGGTCATGCGAGATCAGCAACAAGGTGCCCGGGTACTTCAGCAGCCACTGTTCCAGCCAGTACACCGCGTCCAGATCCAGGTGGTTGGTCGGTTCGTCCAGCAGCAGCAGGTCGCTGGGCATCATCAGCGCGCGCGCCAGGTTCAGGCGCACGCGCCAGCCGCCGGAGAACGAGGAAACCGCGCGATGGTGGGTCTCGGCCGGGAAGCCCAGGCCATGCAGCAGCTTACCGGCACGCGCTTCGGCGTCGTAGGCCCCCATCTCGGCCATCTTCGTGTGCGCGTTGGCCACCGCCTCCCAGTCTTCGCGCGCGGTTGCTTCAGCCTCTTCAGCCAGCACCGCAGCCACATCGGTATCCCCGCCCAGCACAAAGCTCAGCGCCGGGTCCGGCAGCGACGGGGTTTCCTGGGCCACGCTGGCGATACGGACCTTGCCGGGCAGGTCGACGTCACCCTTGTCGGCCTCCAGCTCGCCCTTCACCGCCGCGAACAGGCTGGACTTGCCAGCACCGTTGCGGCCGACCACGCCCACCCGGTAACCGGCGTGCAGGGTCAGGTCGACATTGGACAACAGCAGCCGCTCGCCGCGGCGCAAGGCGAAATTACGAAGGGAGATCATCGGGGGAGGGGTCCATATAACCGGATGGAATGTGCTGGTGAGCACTGTTCCTGCGACGTAATTCTAGCGTTAACGAATACTTGACGCGCCCCGGGATGCGCGGCGGCAGGCCAACTCTCTCCCTCGTCGGCCCCGCGCAGCCCCCGGGCCCCACCTCCCGCCGCTGCCCTCTGCCGCTAAATGGTTGCTGCTGCAACGTTTTTTCCTGTTGCAACCATTTGACAGGCACTGAATATCCCGTTAATTCCTGCCTTGCGCACCGCAACAACCGCCGTCCGCCTCACCCCCGTGATGTCGATTCCGGTGCCACCCCCGCCAACCGGAGCCCCATCCCGATGACCCGCAAGACCAGCCTGATCGCCGCCGCCGTCGCTGTCGCACTCGGTGGCTCTCCGTTCGTTGCCGCTGCCCAGCAGGCCGGCACCGCCGCCAACACCCTGGACACGGTGATCGTCACCGGCACCCGCGTGGCCGACCGCACCGTCGCCGAATCGCAGTCGCCGATCGACATCATCACCCCTGAAGTGCTGCAGTCCACCGGCACCAGTGAACTGGCCACCGCACTGTCACGCGCCCTGCCCTCGCTGAACTTCCCGCGCCCGGCCTTGACCGACGGCACCAGTGGCGTGCGCCCGGCGCAGCTGCGCGGCCTGTCGCCGGACCAGGTGCTGGTGCTGGTCAACGGCAAGCGCCGCCACACCTCGGCGATGATCAACGTCAACGGCAGCATCGGCCGTGGCTCGTCGGCGGTGGACATCAATGCGATCCCGATTGCCGCCATCGAGCGCGTGGAAGTGCTGCGCGACGGTGCGTCGGCACAGTACGGCTCGGACGCCATTGCAGGCGTCATCAACATCGTGCTCAAGGGCAGCGGCCGTGGCGGCAGCCTGGCCGTGGACTACGGCCAGTACTCGGCCGGTGACGGCAACAAGTACCAGCTCTCCGGCGATACCGGCGTCGAGTTCGGCAACGGCCGTGGTCGCGTGCACGTGGCTGGCCAGATCAGCCAGCAGGACGAGAGCAACCGCGCCGGCCCGTACCGCGGCGCCACGCCGAACACCAGCAACTTCCCCAGCATCGGCCAGAAGACCTTCATCGTCGGCGACCCGCGCGTGGATGCCACCGCCGCGTCGGCCAACGCCAGCTTCGACTTCAGCGACCACGTGACCGGCTACGCCAGCGCGCTGCTCAGCAACCGCGACATCACCTCGTTCGCGTTCTACCGTTCGCGCAACCACAGCGGGCAGAGCGCGCTGCTGGCGCAGACCTACCCCGACGGCTTCGTGCCGGAGATCAACCAGTATTCGAAGGACCGCTCGCTGGTGGCCGGGGTCAAGGGCAACACCGACAACGGCTGGACCTGGGACCTGAGCCTGAACCACGGTGAGAACACCCTCGACTTCCACACCCGCAACAGCATCAACTACAGCCTCGGCGCAACCAGCCCGCGCTCGTTCTACGACGGCACGCTGAAATACCAGCAGGACATCTTCAACGCCGACCTGACCAAGTCGCTGGACTGGGGCCTGGCCTACCCGGTCACGCTGTCCTTCGGTGGTGAGTACCGCAAGGAAAAGTGGGACCAGAACCCGGGCGAGCTGAACTCGTACACCGGCAGCGGCGCGCAGGGCTTCGCGGGCTTCACCCCGACCAATGAAGTGCATGCGGACCGCCACAACTACGCGGTCTATGCTGGCCTGGAAGCGGACCTGACCGAGAAGTTCTCGGCCGGCATCACCGGCCGCTACGAGGACTACTCGGACTTCGGCGACCGCTTCTCCGGCAAGCTTTCGGCGCGCTATGCATTCACCGACAAGGTCGCGCTGCGGGCCACCGCCTCCAGTGGCTTCCGTGCACCGTCGCTGGCGCAGCAGGGCTACCAGGCGGTCACCAGCCAGTTCCTCAATGGCGTATTCGTCGAGCGTGGCACCTTCCCGACCACCAGCCCGGCCGCGCAGGCGCTGGGCGCCTCGCCGCTGAAGGCCGAGACCTCCACCTCCTACAGCCTGGGCGTGGTGCTGCAGCCGGCCGACCGCCTGTACATCACCGTCGACGCCTACCAGATCGACATCGATGACCGCATCGCATTGTCGTCCAGCATCACCACCAACGCGGCCACCAGCGCGCTGCTGGGCACCCTGGGCCTGCCGCAGGTGACCGCGTTCTCCTACTTCACCAACGGCCTGGATACGCGCACCCGTGGCGTCGACTTCGTGTCCAGCTATACGGTGCCGTTCAACGCCAGCAGCCTGGAGCTGACCGCTGCGTACAGCTACAACGACACCGAAGTGCGCCGCGTCGGCGGCACCCCGGCGGTGTTCGGCACGCTGGGCCTGACCCAGTCGCTGATCGGGCGCGATGAAATTGGCCGCATCGAGGACAGCTACCCGCGCGACAAGGCGATCCTGAGCGGTACCTGGCGCTCGGACCACTGGGAACTGGGCCTGGCCGCCACCCGCTACGGCAAATTCACCGTGCGCAACTCGGCCACCGCGCTGCGTGACCAGACCTACGGCGACGCCTGGGTGGTGGATGCCTCGGCCAGCTACAAGCCGAGCAGCAACTGGACCCTGACCGTGGGCGCCGACAACCTGCTGGACAAGTACCCGGACCGCACCGAAGACCTGCAGAACTCGACCTTCGGCATGCTGCCGTACAGCAACTACTCGCCGTTCGGCTTCAACGGCGCGTATGTGTACGGGCGGATCAAGTACACCTGGTAAGGGGTAGAGCCGGCCGCTGGCCGGCATACCATCGACGCATCTCTCACACCCGCCGGAATGATCCGGCGGGTATTTTGTTATGTGCTGCGAGCAAGATCAGCCGCGCGGCTGGCAACTGGACGTCCGATGACCTTCTGCGATCACACGGACAGACTCGAGACAGTTGTCCAGACTGTCAAAATTCACGCTCACTTGAAGACCAGGAAGCATCCAGCTCGCGCTGCCAAATGTCTGTTCATCGTGCCAACGACTGGCTCTTTGGCCAATGCGCTCCTCGAGAATGGACGGCGGATCATCGAACTGAAGACCGAATGGCAGCGACCCAGCCCAGGCTCTTGAGTTTCCCAATCGATCGCGGACGAAACTGATACCCGTGCATACCGGATGGCCACCGGGCGTGCCCCGTTTGCTGTCGAAGTACAGGATGAAGCCATGCTCGCCGGATCTATCGACGACCTCCCTGCTCGACTCCGCCATCAGACTCGCAAGACCAAACTCCCGGAACACTGCCCGGAAATCAGCATCCTCGGTCGATCTGCCGAGGACAGCGAGCACCTGCTCCGCTGAAGGGTACTCGCGCGTTGCCGGTGCGCAAGCCAACGGACGCATGGGAATTCCCAAGCTGATATCAAAGATCCCACACGCTCCTGCCTGCTTGATGCATCCAGCCTGATACGTCAGACGAATGCGGTAGTCAGGCAACCACCACGCGTCACGCCTGCCGGCATGCAAGCTATCCCCAAAGCCCGCCGTGGCGAGCCTTTCGCGCGCTGTCGCCCTATCGTCCTCCCATTGCAGGCCAAACGGCAGATCGCCTTCGTACCTGCGCATGACATCCGGAATGCCGGCTGTCACCGCAACGTTGGTGAAGATCAGCTCACCGCTCTTGCCGTGCGAAGCAACGGATCGCCCGTTCCAGTAGTTGCGCTCGCTGAAAGAGAACAGCATGCCCCGCGCGCTCACACGCAGAATCGCCTCGTAAGGGCATTTTGCAGGACGGGCCAGCTCTGGCCTTCGCCTGACGCCAAGCGATTGCAGCATCGTTGAGACGGCTGGGTCAGTGGCGCTTCTGCCAAACAGCGCCGTTATCGCCTGTAGGTCCATTCATTCCTCTGGTGGAAGCCCCAGGCTGACGCAACGGATTGCCCTTTCACCGTCGTAGTCGACAGCCAGCTCCAGCTTTCCGAGCATCCATGCGTCGACATTACCAGACAGACCAAACACCATTGGCGCCCCCAGATCGGCAGATACGTCCGACCTGATCTGGTCCCTGGACATCAGGAAGTTCAGGCCGAAAGGCATCGGCCCTTCATACTGGGTGCCGGTGTCATTTCGCCAGCCCCAGAAGATCACGTCGGTGAGCATCCAGGGGCCATCATCGATGTCGTGATAGGCGGTCTCTGAGACCAGACCGGCATCCTTGAATTCAAGCTGCAGTCCAGCAGCGTCATCTGCCCAGATCCGGTGACCACTGACACCCATGCGGTAATCATCCAGATTCTGAAGCTGGATTCCGATCCTCGAAAATATGGTTTCGAGCTCCTGCGATTCTGAATCGCTGCCGATCGCAGCGATGAACTCTTCAATGGCTGGATGATTCATCAAGGTCCCTTGTCCATACGGGCGAGAAGCACACACGCCGCGCTTACGCCCGGCGATCAGGACGGTCCACCGGAATGCCGACGGATACGCAGCGAATCGAATCTCCGGGACCGAGGAAGTTAACTTTGAACTCCATGCCACCAATGCTCCATATTTCCACATTACCCGAGATACCCGCCTCGACAGGACTTCCCGCATTCAGGGCTGCAAATCGCTCTCTCACATGGTGACGAGACATTGAGAAATTAAGCCCATGGGGCAACGGGCCAGAGTAAGCACGCTTGTTTTTCTCAGATGGCCAGAACACGACATTGGTGAGTACCCAAGGCCCATCGTCCAGATCATGATACGGAATGTCCTTAAGGAGTCCGACGTCCTTGAACTCCAACTGCAGCGCCCCCTCGCTGTCAGTCCATATTCGCCTTCCAGCCAAGTTGAACGGATAGCGACGGAAGTCGACCTCGCCGATTTCCAGTTCAAGGAGCAACCGGGACAGGGAAGCAGAACTCGTGTCCTGGCCTACCGCCTGAATCACTACGTCAATGTCGGGAAGCTTCATGCGGTCATCCGCCCATGCAGTCTGAAGAGAGCAGGCCCCGCCTGGTTGGCAAGCAGAAGGGGCAATGAGCACATGGTGACGCGTGCGGGGCTCGGGAAAACTTCGGCCAGACCGCAGGCGTCCTGCCCAGAACGCGCGCCACCAGAATGACTTCCCACCCTCGTATGTCATTGGATCGACTGAAAAACCTTGGCGCACAGGGGCAAAGGGTCCTGCGATGGCACCGCCGCGTATCGAACCCATCCCCCGTCCCGTGCCTGTCTCGGGTGGCGTCGGTCTGGCTCCGGTTCACGGTCCAGAGCAACTGGCCACCCCAAACAGGTCCAATCCCGACAGCGCCACCCTCGACCGCCCCGCACACACCAAGTCGGACGCCGACCACTGATGACTCCGCCCACGCAACGATCCGATACGCTGGCCCGGTTTGCCGTATGTGGCCGCATCGGTGAAAATCGGGGCATCCCCCCGATTTCCTGCGAGTGCCGATGCACCATGACACCGACCTGATCAACATCGTTGCCGTTGGCCTCGGGCTCGCCTTCATCTTCGGCGCGCTGGCCAACAAGCTCCGCTTGTCTCCCCTGGTCGGTTACCTGGTTGCTGGCATCTGCGTAGGTCCGTTCACCCCCGGCTTCGTCGCCGACCAGGCGCTGGCCAACCAGCTGGCCGAGCTGGGCGTGATGCTGCTGATGTTCGGCGTCGGCCTGCACTTCTCGTTGAAGGACCTGATGGCGGTCAAGGCCATCGCCATTCCCGGTGCCATTGGGCAGATCGCAGTGGCCACCCTGCTCGGCTGGGGCGTGGCCTCGCTGATGGGCTGGCCCGCCATCCATGGCGTCATCTTCGGTTTCTCGCTGGCCACCGCCAGTACCGTAGTGCTGTTGCGGGCGATGGAAGAACGCCGCCTGCTGGAGACGATGCGCGGCAAGATCGCGGTTGGCTGGTTGATCGTGGAAGACCTGGCCTGTGTGCTGGCACTGGTGATGATGCCGGTGATGGCCGGTGTGTTCGGCCCCGATGCGGCCAAGGAGTCGCACTCGCTCGGCAGCGTGCTGGCCGACATCGGCTGGACCTTCGTACAGCTGGGCCTGTTCGTGGCGGTGATGCTGGTGGTCGGGCGCCGGGTCATCCCGTGGATCCTCGAGCGCATCGCCGGTACCGGCTCGCGCGAGCTGTTCACCCTGTCGGTGCTGGCAATCGCGCTGGGCGTGGCGTTCGGCTCGGCCATGTTGTTCGGCGTCTCGTTCGCGCTGGGCGCGTTCTTCGCCGGCATGCTGCTCAACGAATCGGAACTGAGCCACAAGGCCGCACACGATTCGCTGCCGCTGCGTGATGCCTTCGCAGTGCTGTTCTTCGTCTCGGTCGGCATGCTGTTCGACCCCAACATCCTCATCCAGCACCCGTGGCAGGTGCTGGCCACCGTGCTGATCATCATGTTCGGCAAGTCGGCGGCGGCGTTCTTCATCGTGCGTGCGTTCGGCCACCCGACCAGCACCGCGCTGACCATCTCGGCCAGCCTGGCGCAGATCGGCGAGTTCGCCTTCATCATCGCCGGCCTCGGTGTCGCGCTGCAGATCCTGCCGAAGGAAGGCCAGTCGCTGGTCCTGGCCGGTGCGCTGGTGTCGATCATGCTCAACCCGCTGGTGTTCGGGCTGCTGGACCGTTGGCAGGCCAAGCAGGAGCAGTCGCCCCAGGCCGTCGAGCCCGAAGAGGCCACCGGACCCTCGCGTGACCTGCATGACCACGCCATCGTGATTGGCTACGGCCGCGTCGGCAGCGAACTGGCCCAGGTGCTGCGCGATCGTGGCGTGCCGGTGCTGGTGATCGATGACAACAAGGAACACGTCGAGCAGGCACATGCCAAGGGCCTGGCGGCGATCCGCGGCAGTGCCGCCGCCGACCGGGTGCTGGCTGAAGCCCATCCGGAGCGCGCGAAGATCGCGGTGCTGGCGATTCCGCAGCCGCTGGAAGCCGGTGAGGCGCTGGCCAAGCTGCGGGCGATCAACCCGGACCTGACCCTGCTGGCGCGTGCGCACAGCGACGCAGAGGTGAAGCATCTGCTGGAACACGGTGCGGATGGCACAGTGATGGCCGAGCGTGAGCTGGCGTATTCGCTGGCGGAGATGGTGATGTCCACGCCGCCGTACCGGAATCTGGGGCAGCACAGCATTCCGGTGGTGTGAGGGGTGTGGGTGCGGCAGGGCTTGCAGCCCTGCACCTGCTGAAACAACGGCAACGGCAACGACTAGAGCAAAAGCTGGCATTCCGTGGGATGGCGGGGTTGGGTCCAGTGGCGGGAGACGCCGTAAACCCTTCCATGGGGGCTTGTCCGCAGCATCCATGCCGCGGACTGATCTGGCCCCCCGTCAGCGGACGCCAAGAAGCGATACTTTGATCGCACTTGGAGGTCCCTTATGTCCCGTATCACCCGTCGTAGCTACACCGATGAGTTCAAGCACCAAGCCGTCGAGTTGGCCGAGTCGCTCGGGCCTGCCGCAGCGGCCCGTCAGTTGGAGATGTCGGTCAAGACGCTGGCAAACTGGCTTGACGCGGTCCGTGCTGGCCGGTCGTTGACCTCTGAGGCTCGCAGGCCAGCCACCGACCTGGAAAGCGAGATCAGCCGCCTTCGGGCC
>NZ_JAAOKO010000016.1:0-854 GCF_018320795.1 Stenotrophomonas sp. PE591 | reverse complement strand
GCAATGTATTGAGCTAACTGATACTAATGATCCGTGCGGCTTGACCATATAACCTCAAGTTGCCTTGGCTTTACGACAACGTCGTAAGAGCATCCAAGTGCACGCTACGTCACAAGAACTACGAGAGGCAGGCGCCTTATCCAGCTGTATCGGATGGCGACGCTCCAACCGCCTCCCTGGTGAAATTAGCGCTGTGGAACCACCCGATCCCATCCCGAACTCGGAAGTGAAACGCAGCTGCGCCGATGGTAGTGTGGCTCAAGCCATGCGAGAGTAGGTCATCGCCAGGGTTTACACCCGAGAACCCCGCTGCATGCGCAGCGGGGTTTTCCTTTTTTTGCAGGCACCCGGTTTCGACCTGGACTTGCGGCAACAACTTCACGAAGAGCTTCAAGTTCCTCAAACAAGTTGTTGACAAAGCTGAAAGGCCTGCCATAATAGGCGGCTCGCAACGACGAAAGACCTTCGGGTCCAACGACGAAGCAGCATCGGCAACAACGTCCACCCCGGTGAGACGGCCTTGAAAAAGGTGTTGACGAAGCGGAAAAGCCGGCTATAATGGGCGGCTCGCTACGAAGGAAACTTCGCAGCACACGGGAACGGCGCTGAGGCCACTTCCCAAGATCTTTGAAAGTATGCGCAGGTATCTTGTGAAGGCGCCTGCAGGAAGGATGATTGTCCATCTTGCAGACGTTTGATCAAGCAACTATTAATTGTTTTAAAGCAAGCGATACGTTGCCAGAATCAATCATCTGCAGCTTTAAATTTTGATCTTCGGATCATGCAGTTTTAAGTGAAGAGTTTGATCCTGGCTCAGAGTGAACGCTGGCGGTAGGCCTAACACATGCAAGTCG
>NZ_JAAOKO010000015.1:0-2409 GCF_018320795.1 Stenotrophomonas sp. PE591 | reverse complement strand
CCCTTGGCGGTGCTGGCCGATACGTACCAGCCGGTCTGCGCACCGATGCTGAAGCCGATCTCACCGCTGCCGCTCTTGTTCTTCGACGACTGCGTGTGGTCTTCCGCTTCGCTGCGCAGGGTGATGTTGTCCCGCGCGGCCAGCGCCACGTTGTCACCCTTCACCTGGCTGCCGATGATGCTCAGGTCACCGGCGGTGGCCACGATGCTGACGTCGCCCTGGCTGCGGATGGTACTGCCCACCGCCGACTGGTCGTGGCTGGTCTGGCTGGCACTGGAACTGGAGGCGCCAATGCCGATAGGACGGACTAGCCCTCAACCGAAAGCACTAGCTCCGCCATTACGCCAAATTTTTCACTTCAGCGTCTGCCACCTTGATTTTCAAGAATTCCTCATCGAGTCAAAGGATCCTGGAAATTTTAGACTAATGGCATGAACAAAAATCACTAAGAATATCTAAACTGTGTAGTTACAGTCTTATCGGAATTAATCACAATATCAAACTCCCTCCAATCCCCTCCCGTATGCTCCTTCATTACATCATGGAGATCACAAACCAAATCAGCACAACCCTTATCACCATAATCATTCAATAATGCAGATACGGAAACGCCACCGATCGTGTAAAAAAATGAGGAATCAATACCAAGAGAACCATCCTCCTCCGGAAGATAGCGAAACCTACACACAGCATCCGTGTAACCATCCTCAGCACTTGCATCCATCGCCCTATATAGAGAATCAATTATCTCGATCTGCCTTTCAATGCAACTCATAGACCACCACCGTGCTCATTCTTAAAAGTTCTCGAGGATATCTTACCATCAATACTGTACACAACAGTAACCGTATCTGGCCTCGCATTACCCTGCGATGATCTTCCAAATTTCACAGTTACATCTCCGACACTCCTACCCTCCGTCAGAGCAGAAGTTATTTCATTCTCAAACTTCTTGTATGCGCTCGAATTGAAGTTCGAATTCTGAGGGAAAATATTGTAGCGATCGCAAGTTCCACCATGGCGACAAGCTTGAATGTGGCCTCCAACATCACCTGCAATCCCTTCCTTTCCGACTGCGGTCTGACGCCCATCGCGAGTCCCAGGGATATTGTTAGGGCGGTACGTTATTTCCTCCACAAACCCGCTTCCATTGGTCTTGAAGACCGTTCCATTTGTGAGTTCAACTTTGGAGTTCGGTGGCGGATTATTTAGAATCTCGTACTCCCTCGTCCCCTTTTGCGCGCGCGACGGATCAATCTTCCCCTCTCGCCCCAAATTGGTGTTAGTTACAACGTGATCCGCTCTACTAGGAAGCTCCTTCTGCGCAAGCACCCTTCCGCCCACTCGGCTGATCGCCTGCTCGGCAGCCATCCGCACGAGTGAAACAGCAGCACCCGCCAAGGGATTCTGATCACCTTGATAGGTTGAAGCATTGAACGAATCCAGAACCCTCTTTCCCTGCACTGAGTTGTAGGGCCCCAGGGCAGAGTCCAGACCATCCATACCGGATTTGGCCGACAGGACGGCCACGCCAGCCAGCCCAATCGGTGCCGCACACAACACGACAGTCCCACAACCGGGCGTAGTTGCCACCGCGCCGGCGGTTGCACCTACTGCTCCAGCCGCACCACCGACTGCCTGCACCCCTCCCTTGATTCGCATGAATGACTCATCGAACCGAAGGATCTGGTCATTTACTTGATCGATCGTTGAGTAGCCAAGGAAAGCATTGGCGCCCTTGATAAGCTGCTGCTCTGCCGCGTATCCACGTCCGCGTTTCTCCGAGGCCTCCAGCTGAGCCTTGTTCGGATCGCTATCCGGTACGCCGGCGGAACAATGAACCAGGGCACACATTGCGTCGTTCAAGCGCTGCTGCTCATCAGCAGTCTTGCCCTGCTTCAACGCATCCAGCTTCTTTGCTTCGTCAAGGTGCAGCTGCCGATTGAATCGATCTCCTGTAAGCGCAATGTTGGCGCCGGTGCTTCCACCGGCCAGTCCACCCACCATCGCACTACTGACCTCCATCAAGGACCGGAACTGCTCGGGGCTGATCTCGCTCTGGTTGGCGGTGAGGTAATCCGAGATCGCCTTCTTGGCCTTCTCCGCACCAGCAGCACTCACCGCGCCGTTCAGCGCATCCGCACCACCCAATGCGGCCATCGCTGCACCGGCCATGCCGTGCAGCAGCGCGCGGCCATTGCCGCCGTCGGCCCAGAACGCCTTGCCTTCTTCGGTCTCCGCCTTCTGGCTCAGGTAGCCGCCCAGGTCGCCGACACCCTTGAACAGCAGCTGCCCACCCAGCTGCATCACCTCGGCGCGCTCCTGCATCTTGCGCAGGTCAACGGCCGACAGTGCGCTGTCGGTATCAAAGCCGGTGGCCGTGCGATCAAGACCGGCCAAAGCGCTCTC